>JBEQTH010000107.1:0-89382 GCA_040348785.1 Myxococcales bacterium
CTCGCCCTTCGCCACCCGGGCGAAGGCCTCCGGGAACTCCCGGCACACCCGCGCCGCTGCAATGCGCCGACCCGCCGAAGACTTGCAGAACCCCAACGCCTCCGTGCAATACGCGAACAGCGACGAATAGCCCATCGCCACGCAAAGCTCTCGCTGATCGAGATCCGCCAAATGCGCGAGCAAGTCCGAAAGCGACTCATTCTCGCGCTGCACCAGCGTCGAAAGCGCCGCCAAGAGTTGAACGTCACCGAGTCCAACCAATCGATATCGGTCGTTCATCTCGTCTCCATAGCATGATGATTTTGGACGCCACACGCGCCTCATACAGCCGTTTTCAGCCTCAAAATGAATCTCAAGGCGATCCACTCGACGATCGCTTACTCAGCGCCAAACCAGGCGTTCCCATGATCAGAATTCTCCAACACTCGCCTCAACTCCGCTGCCCTCTCCAAAATCTCGGTCAAGGAAATTCATCACGACCTAGCAGTCTCGCCACCTCAGTCGAGCGGACAATTTCGTAGAGTTCGCAACGCCGCTCTTCGTCGTAGCCACCACAGCCACTCGCATGCGGACTCTACGAAATCGTACGCACACCGAGCTGCCACGACCTCACCCGTCGCACAAACATTCCCTCAGCGAGGGCTCCAAAACGACTCGCGCCCAACGAGTTCATGAGCCACTCATCACGCCCCACGCACCCTCCTCCTAGTTGCTCTCCTCTCCTACTCCCCACATCGGGAGTAACAACACGCCCCCACGCGCCCTACGCTCCCGTCAAACGACGCACCCAACCGTAGGTTCCCCGCGGCGGCGGAGCCGACGCTTGGGGAACCGGGCGCGCGCAGCGCGCCCACCGTCCCGCGCCGCCCCCCGCCAGGGGCACCCCTCAATTCAAAAACGCGCAGAGCCACCGCTCTCGCGGCCTATCGCGCGCTACCGCGAACGCGCCGCCACAATAAGCCCCAGCGCCACGAAACCCAGCCCAATACTGAGCAGAGCGACCAACAACGCCAGCATGCGTCGCGGCGCCACGCGCGCTGCGGTCTCCGCGTCGAGCCCATCACGCAAGTGCTCAGAGATATCGCGATCGGCGGCGCGCACGCGCAGCACCAGAATGACGACGCTGAGCGCGAAGGCGAGCGCGATGAACGCAGCGCTCAGCCAGCGGACACGCGAGCGGCGCGCTTGCTCGTGCGCGAATGCCGCGGGTAGCCCGTCCAGCAACAGCGCGTCGGGAACGTCGAAGGTTTGCGCGGGCTCACTGCCGACGTCGAGCGGCCAACCGATGGCCGCGGCACTGTTTTGGTCCACGTCGCTCGAGACGACGACCCAGCTCGGGTGAGGCAGTGCAGGCAGAGTGGTCGTCGCGAACGCGCCCCCGCGGCCATTCGCGCTGAGCGTCAATCGACCGCCAGCGACGCGGCCCGCGTCCGTCACTACGCTGAAGAATGCATCGCTGCGAGGCACGGCGGATTCGACGCGCAGCTCGCTATCCGTCACGCGCGCGAACAAACCGCCAGGAACGAGCGATACGCCGCTGTCGATCACTCCGCTTTCTCCGGCCTCGTCCCGAGCCTCGACGCGCACGGTGGGGTTCAGCTCGGTCGCTTCAAAGCCGATGCGAGCGCGCCCGCGCGCGTCGGTGAGCAACCCTTGCGCCCCCGTGACGCGCGCGCCCTCCGCGCTCACCTTGAGCTCTACGCCCGGCGCGGGGGTGCCCCCGCGTTCCACGCGCAGCTGCAAGAAATCCGGCGCGCCCACGACGAACGTGCCACGCTCGGGAGCGACGCTCACCACGAGCGCGTGATCACCGAGTCCGCGAATCCAACCCCCGCGGCGCCGCGCGCGCGCGGCCCAGCGCGAGCCGTCGAGCTCGACGTCACCACCCGCCAGCACGACGCCCGACACCTCGTTCACCGCCAAATGCACGGTGCCGTGTGCCGGCGCAGAAAGCGGCAGCAAGACGTCTGCCACGCCGTTCACCGCGCGTGTGACGGAACGTGTCACCGCATTTTGGTGACCCGCGCTCGCTTGCACGCTGATCGGCCCGTCCCAAAACGGCGCTTCACTTTCGCCCGCGCGCTGCACGACCTCGACGCGCAAAGACAGCGTTGAAGCGCCCTCGGTCGGGCCGCCATAGACACGTGCACCCACGATCATGCGCGGCACTCCGGCGACGAGCAACGCGTAGCAAACCACCACGACCGTCACGACTGGCAGGGCCAAAGACCAGGCGCGACTCATGGGGTTGCCATTTCAATAGGTATGCTAGCCTGCGCGCGGAAATTATGGCGGACGTCAAGAAAGCAAAGGCAAAAAAGCAGGCTCAAGCCAAGCGCGTGCGCAAGGAGCGGCGCTTCGAGCCTGAAGCCACCTACGCCTCGCGCGCCTCGATCGCGGGCGGCATGCTCGGCGCGCTGGTGCTTGGCGCGGGGGTGTACAGCCAATGGCTGAGTGACAATCCGCGCGCAGTTGCTCCCTACCTGTTCGGCGTGGGCGCGATTGGGCTCGGCACTGCGCTGTGGTTCGGTGACGCAGGCGCGCTGCCCGTGCGCGTGGGTGATGCTGGCCTGGCGATCGAAAAGGGCAATGAGCTGGTGCGGCTTGCCTGGTGTGATCTCGAGCGCGTCTCGAGCGAGCGCGGGGAGCTGGTCGCGAAAGGCAAGGAGCTCACGCTGCGTATCCCGGTCGCGGCTCACCGCTCGGCCGTGGCGTGGATCTTGAGCGAAGGCACGAAGCGCGTGCCCAAGATCATGGATGTGAAACGCCAAAGCTTGGCCGAGCTGCCGGAGCCGAAGGACAACGACGGCGAGCTGGTCGCGATCGACGGCCTGCAGATTGCGGGCCGGCACTGCGCGGCGTCGGGCAAGCCCGTGTCCTTCGAGCGGGATGCGCGGCTGTGTCCGAACTGTGGCCAGGTCTATTTGAAGGACCAAGTGCCTGCCAAGTGCGTGACGTGTGACGCGCCGCTCGGCAACAAAGCCGTGGAAATCTGAGCTGCTGCTCGTGCGTTGACGAGCCCCCTCGGGCATGACAGCTTTAGACCGTGCCGAACACGCCCGCCTCGAGTGACCCCGCTGCCGCATCGCTGAGCGCGATTGCGGCTGGCGGCTGTTGTCGCTCGCTGGTTCGGGCGGTCTAGGCCAGCGGCGTTCCGCCGCGTCCCTGCGCCGCCTAGCCTTTCGGCTAGTGAGCGGAAGGCCAGGCCACGCGCGTTCTCGTCATCGCTGGAGCAAGTCATGGTCACGTTGAAGCTGTACGATTCACTCTCGCGCTCGGTTCAAGTCTTCTCACCGCTCGCTTCGAGCACGAGCACGGGCAGCGTCGGGGTCTACAGTTGTGGCCCGACTGTGTACGCGCGGCAGCACTTGGGCAACATGCGCCCGTATGTATTCGCCGACCTGCTGCGGCGCACGCTGCTCTCGGCGGGGCACGCCGTGAAGCACGTGGTCAACATCACCGACGTCGGGCACTTGACGTCCGATGCCGACGAGGGCGCGGACAAAGTGGAGCTGGCCGCGGCGCGCGCCCACACCTCGGCGCTCACCATCACCGAGCACTTTACTTCGCTATTTCAAGCCGATTTGCGGCGCCTGAACGTGCTGCCGCCAGCCGTGTGGGCCAAAGCCAGCGCGCATGTGCCCGAACAGATCGCGATGATCCGCGCGCTCGAAGCGCGCGGCTTCACCTATCGCACCACGGACGGGCTGTACTTCGACGTGAGCCGCGCCCCGCACTACGGCGAGCTGTCCGGGCTCCGAGCGAGCGCCGAGCATAGCCGTGTCGCGGGCGCACACGGTGGCCACAAGCGCAACGCGGCCGACTTCGCGCTCTGGAAATTCTCGCCCAGCGACGGGCCCAAGCGCCAGCTGGAGTGGGACAGCCCGTGGGGCGTCGGCTTCCCGGGTTGGCACATCGAGTGCAGCGCGATGGCCAGCAAGTACCTGGGGGATCAATTCGAGATCCACACCGGGGGCATCGATCACGTCGCGGTGCATCACAGCAACGAAATCGCGCAAGCCGAGCATGCGCTCGAAGTTCGCCCCTGGGTCAAATATTGGATGCACGGCGCGTGGCTCACGATGGAGGGCGCGAAGATCGCCAAGTCCGCGGGGCTCGCGCCGAACCTCGACGACCTTTCGGCGATCGACGTGAGCCCGATCGCGTTTCGTTACTACCTGATGACCGCGCACTACCGTTCGACCCTGGATTTGAGCCTGGAAGCGCTGCGCGCCGCGGAGACCGGCCTCGATCGGCTCAGTCAATTCGTGACTCGTCATGGCGCAGAAGATGGGCCTCTGAACGCGGAGGCGATCGCGACGAGTGCGATCTGGCGCAAACAATTCTACGACGCGCTGTACGACGATCTCGATGCACCGCGCGCCATCGCGACGCTGTGGTGCGTCGTGGCCGACGCGAGCCTAGCGACGGGCACCCGGGCGCGCTTGGTCATGGAGCTCGGCGAAGTGCTCGGGCTCGGCTTTCAGAGCCAAGCCGTTACGGCCTCACCCGAGATCTCGAGCTTGATCGAGCGCCGAGAACAGGCGCGAGCCGCGCGCGACTTCAGCCAAGCCGATGCGCTGCGAATCGAGCTCTGGAACCATGGCTACACCGTCGAGGACAGCCCGCAGGGCCCCTTGCTGCGCCGCGCACACTGATGCGGGTTCAATCGAGCTCGAGCGTTTCGACCTCGACGATCGGGCGCGTGCCGGACAGGTCCTCCAACTTGCGACGCGCGGTGCGGCGCACCAACTCGGCCAGGCCCGTGCCGCGCCCGCCGCGGAAAGTCTCGAAAGCCCGGGCGATTTCCTTGGCGATCGCGCGCAGAGCCGCTGGGTCGTTGTCCACGAGCGGCACGCCGCGCGTGCGCACTGCGGGCGGCGCCGCGAGCTTATCGTTCCGATCGAGGGCCAACGAAATGTACGCGATGCCCATGCGGCCGAGCTCCAGCCGCCGCTGGTGGGTCTCGCTGGACAGCGCCTCACCACCCACCGCGATCGCGACGCGACCGTGCGGCACGCGCTCGTCCTTCCACAGCTTTTGCCCGTCGCACACAACGGGCGTGCCGTTCTCGACCACGGAGGTTTCATCGACGCCCAGATCGCGCGCTAGCTCTTCATGGCGCAGCAAGTGATGCAAGGTGCCGTGGACGGGCAAGAAGCAGCGCGGACGACACAGCTCGATCATGCGCGTCTGCTCGGAGCGGCCGGCGTGACCGCTAGTATGCACCCCGGGATCACTGAAGCGGGTTTTGAGCGTGATGCCGGCGCGCAGCAAATCATTCATCATCGCGAACACGGGGCGGTCGTTACCCGGGATGATGCGGCTCGAGAACACGACGGTGTCCCCTTCCCCGAGCACCAGCTTCGGGTGTTGCCCCAAGGAGAGCCGCTTGAGAGCCGAATTGCGCTCGGCTTGTGTGCCGCCCGCGAGCACGAGCAAGCGCTCGCGCGGCACGCTCGACGCTTGCTCGGCCGGCACCACCAAGTCAGACGGCCACGACAAGCGACCGATTTGACGCGCGACTTGGGCCTGGGTCTCCAAGCTGCGCCCGAGCAAGCACAGCTTGCGCCCGCTGCGCTGCGCGATCTGCCCGAGCAAAATCAGGCGTTGGATGTTGCTCGCGAACATCGCGATCACGACGCGCGCCGGGGCCGCTGACACGAGATCTTCCAGGGCTTGGCCGACTCCGCGCTCCGAGCCCGCGCGCACCGGCACGTCGATGTTGGTGCTGTCACTGAGCAAGAGCGAGATGCCTTGGTCGCCGAGCGCGCTGAGCCGCGCTTCGTCGGTCGGCTCACCATCGGGCGGATCGGGATCGAAATTGAAATCCCCCGTGTGCAGCACGCTGCCGGCCGCGGTGCGAAAGTGCAGCGCGCTGGCCTCGACGATGGAGTGCGCGACGCGCACCGGCTCGATCGCGAACGGGCCGACCTGATATTCTTGCCCCGCGTGCGCCTCCCGCAGATCCAGCTCCGAAGACACGAACTGATGCTCGGCCAAGCGCCGCTTGGCGATCTCAAGCGCGTGCGGCGGGCCCCAAACCGGAATATCGAGCTCGGACAACAGGTACGGCAGCGCGCCCACGTGGTCTTCGTGGCCGTGCGTGAGGAACAGGCCGTGAATCCGGTCTCGCTGATCGAGCAACCAGCTGAAGTCGGGGTGCCAAACGTCGATGCCCACGTCGTCGTCGGCGAACGCCGCACCACAATCTACGATCACGATGCCGTCGGCTTGCTCGAGGGCGAAGCAGTTCATACCGATCTCCCCCAAACCACCGAGGGGGACGATCCGGATCCGGCCGGGCGCTGCGCTTAAACTTGATGGAACGAGCACGTTTGGTGGGGATGCAAGAGGAGGGGTCTGCAGGAGTAAGTAGGGTCTACCTGGGGAACTTCGGGATGTAGCATGGACTGATGTTGTGGGATTTGTCAGGTCCTGGTTGTGGTGATAGAGCCGAGCAGGAGCATTGTCGTGGCAGAAATCAGTAACGTGAAGCCGGTTAGCCCCGAAGAAGCCGCTGAGCTCATGAAGCAAGGCCACATCTACGTGGACGTGCGCAGCGAGCCCGAGTTCGAAGCCGGGCACCCCGAGGGCGCGCTGAACGTGCCGTTGCTGAACGCCGGCCCGGTTGGCCTGGTGCCGAACCCAGAGTTCCAGGCCGTGATGGAGGCCGCCTTCGGCAAGGATGAGCCGCTGATCATTGGCTGCAAAGCGGGCGGCCGCTCCAAGAGAGCCTCGGATTTGTTGGCTCAAGCGGGGTTTTCCAAGCTCTCCGATCAGATCGCCGGTTTCGACGCGGGGAAAGACGCTTTTGGCCGCGCGATCCCGGGTTGGAGCCGCACCTCCCTGCCGGTCGCCCAGGGCAAGCCCGCCGGGCAGTCCTACGCAGACGTGAAGCAGCGCAAACCACGCTGAGGCGTCCTCGCGCGCGCGAAGCTAGCCGCACGGCCGAGCCTCTGTTAGGCACCGGCCCGAGATGATCCCGCGCTACACGCCCAAGGCATTCGCAGAGCTCTGGTCCGACAAAACCCGCTATGGCATCTGGCTCGACGTCGAGCTCGCCGCGTGCCAAGCGATGGAGACCGAGGGCCTCGTGCCGAAGGGCACGGCCGCAAGCATCCGGGCCAAGAACATCACGCTCGATCCGAGCAAGATCGACGAGATCGAGCGCACCACGCGCCACGACGTGATCGCGTTCTTGACGCACGTGGAGCAGCTCGCGGGTGAGCCTGCGCGCTGGCTGCACCGCGGCATGACCTCCAGTGACGTGCTCGACACGAGCTTCGCGATTCAGCTCGCGCGCGCCGCCGATCTGCTCTTGGAGCGCACCGACTCGCTGATCGCGGCGCTCGCCGCGCGCGCCAAGGAGCACGTACGCACGCCTCAGATCGGTCGCTCGCACGGCATCAGCGCGGAGCCGGTGAGCTTCGGCATCGTGCTCGCTGGGCACCTCGCCGAGATCAAACGCGGCCGCATGCGCCTGTCCCGCGCGCGCCAAGAGATCGCAGTGGGCAAGATCGCGGGCGCGGTCGGCACCTACGCGCATTTGTCGCCCGAGCTCGAAGAGCGCGCGCTCACGAGCCTTGGCCTGGGCGCGGAGACAGTGTCGACCCAGGTGGTCGCGCGCGATCGGCACGCGAGCTTCTTCTCCGCGCTGGCGCTGCTCGCGGCGGGTATCGAGCGCTTCGCGACCAACGTGCGACACTGGCAGCGCAGCGAGGTGAGCGAGGCCGAAGAGCGCTTCTCTGCCGGGCAAAAGGGCTCGAGCGCGATGCCGCACAAGCGGAACCCGGTGCTCAGCGAGAACTTGTGCGGGCTCGCCCGCGTGGTGCGCGCGGCCGTGACGCCCGCGCTGGAGAACGTCGCCCTCTGGCACGAGCGCGACATTTCGCACTCTTCGGTGGAGCGCATGCTTGCCCCCGACGCCACCACGACCCTGGGCTTCATGCTCGAGCGCTGCACGGGCTTGGTGGAAGGCTTGGTGGTCTATCCCGAGAACATGAAGCGGAATCTCGAGCGCAGCGGCTCCTTGTTCTTCAGTGAAGCCATCTTGCTCGCCCTCATCGGCAAGGGCTTGGGCCGCCAAGAGGCGTACGTGCTCGTGCAACGAAACGCGATGAAAGCGTTCCAGGGCGAAGGCCAATTCCGCGCGCTGCTCGGCGCCGACCCGGACGTTTCGGCCCGCCTGAGCGCGGCCGATTTGGACGAGGCCTTCGACCTCGAGCACTCACTCCGCTTCGCTGAGCAGATCGTCGACCGCGCTATCCGTGCGTGAGGGGAGCGCGCGGCGCGCCGGGCGTTCACGCAGGTAGCGCCGCGCGATCAGCACCAAAATGCTGAGCGCGTGCCAGGCGCGGACGCCGCTCTGTTCGTCGGCGTACACGGGCCGCACGGGCACTTCCAGCACCGAAAGGCCACGCGCGGCCAGCATGCCCAGCAGATCGTTCGGGTAGCCGAAGCGCGGCCACAGATCGCCGAGAGGCAGGCGCAGCGCCGCCGAGCGCGAGATGGCCGTGTAACCGCACTGACAGTCGTCCACCGCGAGGCCCGTGGCCCAGCGGGTGGCGAGCGCCAAAACGCGACCTGCTAAGCGGCGCGCGAGCGGCATGTCCGACTTGCGCGCGTGTCGAAAGCGGTTCCCCTTCACGTAGCTGGCCTGCCCGGCGACGACAGGCGCGATCACGGCGGCTAGGTCCTCTGGCGCCATTTGGGCGTCCCCGGCCATGACCGCGATCACGTCGCAATCAGCCTTCAGGGCGGCGCGGTAGCCGCTGACGATGGCGGCGCCGACCCCGCCATTTTCGGCGTGAGCCACGAGCTCCACGCGCCCATCCGCCACGCGCCGCACTGCGTCGGCCGTGCCGTCGTCGCTCGCGTCGTCCACTACCACGATCAGGTCGACGAACGCTGGAATACCGGAAAGCGTGCGTGCGATGAGCCGCGCTTCACGAAAACAGGGGACGACGACGGCGACCTTCGCCGATTGCCACATGCTCGTCGGCTAACACTTTCCGGGCGAGCCGGATAGCCCGATCCGTTCTAAGCTAGCCGGAGAAACATGCGAACACGTCGCACGCTCTGGATCGCCCTTGGCTGCCTCGGCGGCGTGCTCCTGTTGGCTTTCATCTGGGCTCACGTCTCTTTTCCGAGCGACCGCACGCCCAAAGGCGCCTATTTGCGGGTGGTGATCGCGGTCAATCGCGGCCGCGCGCAGGACTTCTTTGCCTACACCGAGACCCGCGCCCAGCACGCCTGCTACACGATCCGGGACTATCGCAAAAAGACGCGCGATCGCGTGCTGGCAAGCTTCCCCGAGCCCGAGCGCTCGCGCCTCGCCTCGCAGTATGCGGAAGAAGCGGCAGCGCCCGACGGTGCGGACGTGCTGGCCATCTACGCCAAGCAGAATGGCTGGATGAACCGCCTGCGCAAGGACATGTCGGGCGTTGCCAAGATCGACGAGCAAGGCGAGCGCGCCACGGTGCAAACCGTGCACGGAACCCGCTACCCGTTTCGGCGTCGAGACAACGGCATCTGGGGGCTTACGCTGTTTACCGCCACGCTCAGCGCAGAAGCGGAAAAAGCTGCCCGTGATCTGGCGTTGATCGAAAAGGCCGCCAGCGACTACGACCACGTAGCAAAAGCGGAGCCGAAGTGATGCGCCGGGCGGCCACGACGCTGCTGAGTGTTGCGGCCCTCGCGTGTAGCGGCGCGCAGCCAGCAGCGCCAAAGCGCGCGCAGGATTCGCTGCTTTCGAGCGTGGAGCGCTCGCCGGGCTATGCCAGCCCCGCCAGCTTTCGCTACCACCCGAGCCGGCAAGCCCAGGTACAGGCCGAGCGAGTGCTGAGCGATGGCCGCGTGCTCTTGGCGGGCAAGCGCGGGGAGCGGTGGTTGCTCGATCCACGCACTCACGCGCTCGCCGCGGGCGCGAACCTGGCGCCCGAAGACTTGATCGCCGTGCTCGACGGAGACAACGGCTATTGGTTCGTCGGTCAGAGCGGCACCAGCTACGAAGCCCGCGATCCGCTCGGCAAGTTCCTGCGCTCGAGCGCGCCGCTCGAACCTTTGGTTCGGGTCAGCGCCGCGCGCCACTCGATCATCGGCATTCCGGCCGATCGCTCGCTGTCGCGCAGCTCGGACGGCGCGGCGTCGTTCACGCGCGTCGGACCGCCCCGCGTCGCCTTCGCCGATGTCGAGCTGGCGAGCGACGGCACTGGGCTCGCGCTCTCGATCCCCGAAGCGCTGTGGCTGACGCGCGATGAAGGCGCGACGTGGAGTGAGCTCGGAGGAAAGACGTACGGGGCGTTCGCGCTGTCGCGCGATCGGCAGGGCCATTTACGCATCGATACGGTATTTGGACCGTATCGCTTCGTCGATCAGCCGCCGCACCTCGAGCCAGGGTTGGATCCAAGCTCCGCCCAAGAGCTCACGGGCAACGCCCCACCCCGCGGTCCAGACGCCGCGGCGTGGGCCGACGGGCGCGCGCTCGTGCTCGGAAACCGGTACTTGGAGGTTGCAGCGTCGCCCGCGCATCCCAGCGACTACGAGCTGTGGCAAGGCCCGCTGGACGGCAAGCTCGAAGCAAGCCCGCTCCCTCAACTGAAAGACTGCCGCGGCGCTCGGCTGAGCGGTTTCGACCACTATGTCGAGCTCGCTTGCTTCCGCGGCTCGACCGACGGCGGCAGCGTCCCGATCGTGTTCCTACGCAGCGAAGACGGGGGCGGGCATTTCGAGCTCGAGCCGTTCACCAGCTTTGGCACGCCGCAAAGCTTCCGTTTTGCGCTCGGCGCAAACGGCGCGCTGATCGCCAGCGGCTTGTGCGGTGCGCCGAGTCCCGGTTGCAGCACGAGCGGCGTATTCGTGCGCCGCGAAGCGCAGCACGAAGAAACCGCAGCGAAGGCGAAACCCGGCGCGTTCGGGGCGGCCAGTCCCAAAGCCAAGAAGCCACCCTTCGAGCTGGTCGGGGCGGCCACGCCGACGCTCACCGAGAGCGCGCTCGGCCTCACCTTTTCGCTCGACGGACGAACCAGCTACGCAGTGGGACGGCGCTCGAAGACCGGCGCGCTCGCCATTTTCGTGTCCCATGACGGCGGGCAGCGCTACGAAGTGCGCGATCTCGATCTCGTGCGCGCTGATTCCGACGACGAGGACCAATATTGGGAGCACACCCAGAGCGCGGTGCGCTTGGAGTCCTTCGCCGCTGCCGAGGACGGCTCGCTCTCGGTCGTGCTGGCCGATCGCCGCGGCCGCGCGCTGATCGTGGCCGACGAACAAGGCCGCTTGCTCTCGGGCTCGAAACCACCGGACGATCGGGCCTTGGTGGCGGCGGTCGGCTCGCGCGCGTTCGCCGTGGCGCCCAGCTCTCGAAAGACTTGGGAATCGCTGGACGGCGGCGTCACTTGGCAGGCGCTGTCCCGCTTCCCGATCGCGCTTTGTGCCGGCGCGAACGACGCCGATTGCGACGTGAAGCTGCGCTGCGCGCCGCTCGGCTGCGTGATTGGCAATGAAGTATCGCGCATCGGCTGGGCTGGTCAGAGCGATGACGACGCGGACGCACTGCCCCCACCGATCCGCGAACCGCTCCCCCTGACCACACGCAAACTGCGCACTCCGATCGCGTGCACGCTCGACGAAGCGGCTTGGCAGACCTTGCCCGGAGTGCGTGATTTGCCCACCTCGCGTGACGCGGCCTTCGGCAAGGTGGCCTTCGTTGCCGTCTCGGGCGATCCATTGCACGCGGCAGCGTCCATGTTGCACGGCATCGGCGGTCCGCGCCCGCACCTCGAGACCATCGGTCTGCTCGCGCCCGTAACGAGGCCGAGTGAGTACGCCTTTGCGGTGCTCGATCAAGTAGAAGGTGCGGCGGCCATCCGCTACCGCTTGCCCGAAGATCCGATCAAGGACAGCCACCTGCGTAACGTGGAGGTCGCGTGGGACAACGCCTTGGCGGGCCAAATCGGCCGTGCGCGCTTGGCCGACGGGGGACCCGTCGCTGCCGGGGATTATACCCTGGGCGAGAGCGTGCAGCGCGCCGATCCCGACTTGCTGAGCATCGGTGAGGGCGGCTTGTACCTGCGCTTGCACCACACCGCCGGAGACGCTCAAGACACCTGGTATTTCGACGGCCGCGGCTCGACGCGCATCGCGCCCGTGACCTGGCCGATCGCCAACAACCTGCGCGGCCGCACCGAAATGGCGCGCGCGGACAATACCCACATCCCGCTCATGCTATTTGGTCGCGGCACTGCCGTCGCCCGCGCGCGACGCAGCGCGGCAGGTTGGGAATTCGACGCGCAAACCAGCGCGCTCCCCGACCCGAGTGCGTTCGGGCTGACCATGAGCAGCAACGTCGCCTACCAGGGCAACTCGTCCGGCTTGTGCCTGCAAACCGAGACCAGTGACGGAACGAATGCGCGCGCCGCGTTCTTTCCCTTTCACGCCACGGGCAACGTGCTCGGTCCGGCGGTTCCCGTGCCGACTCAAAACAACCTCGCCGAGCGCCCCAACCGCTGCAGCGCGAGTGATGTTTCCAGCACACCTCGCGTGGACGCGGGCTCCCTGCCTGGCACCCGACATCCGGTGGTCGTGACGGATTCGTCCGATCCCCCACGGCTGTTTTTGAGCTTGGGCGCCGTGCTTTACGGCACCCCGGAGAACGCTTGTGCCACTGCGTTCGAGGCCGAAGAGGTGCCGATCGACAACGCGCCGCCGCGCCACGAGCGCACGTTGCTGCTGCTCGATGACCTCGAGCATTCGTGGCTGTTCCGCGTGCTTCAAGACACGGGCGGCGGCGTGAATGGCGTCCAATACCGGACCATGAAGTGCCACTTCGACCCGGATCTCGAAGTGCCGAGTGATGTGTACCGCGCGCCTGGCACGTTGCTCCCGCGCGGAGGCTGAAGCCTCGACGCGGTCGACCGACCGAGGTAGCGTTGCCGCGTTCATGACGGTTCACGGTTGGCTGCGTTGGTTCGGCTCACTCGCGTTCGCGCTCGTCGCATGCGGTCCCTCGGCGGGGCCCGGGCCAGGCGCCCCGCACGCTACCGTGCGAGGCGTGCGCGTCGAGACGAGTGACCCGCCCGTCGGCGCGCGCTTGGTTGGACCGATCGAAGGCAGCGATGGCCCGGACTGCGCGGTTTTCGACTCGCGCGGGACCGAGGACGGTGCGCTCGCGGACCTGCAAAAAGCAGCTGCGCGGCTCGGGGTGGACTTCGTCAAAGTGACCGCGGTCACCAAGCCGTTCAGCGATCACATCTGCGTGCACAAGCGGTATCGAATCCAGGGCATCGGCTACGCGCTCGCTACGCCGCGACCCGCACCGGCGCCGACTGCACCCGCACCGCCCGTAGCGCCGGCAGCGACGGCGCCAATACCGACCGCTCCACCACCCGAGGCGACCTGCACGCCCACTTGCAGTACAGGTTACGTGTGCCGAGCCGGCACCTGCGAGCCAGAGTGCGAGCCCGCGTGCGGTCCGACGCAGTATTGCCGCTTCGATCGCGTGTGTGCGCCGTTACCAACGCGGCCTGCGGCTCCTCCAGTTGGTCCTGCGCCGCCCTCCACCCCCTGAGCCCGACCATGGTAAGAGAAGCGCCAACGTCGACTCGAAATCTCGTCTCCGCGGCCGATCACGCTCTGTCCCTCGGGCGGCGGTTTGCCGATCCCGGCGGATATCAATCAGCGATGGCCAAGCGGCTCACCGTCCGCGTCGACAACCCGACCGATCACGGCTACGAGGCCAGCACCGAGGGGGTCTTCTACATCCCACCCGACGCGAGCTGAGCCGCCACCGTCGATTGGCGCATCATCGACCCCGCAGATGCGTGCTGACTCAGGGATCACTCGGCCATACCTGCCGCTGCAGGGGGACACCGCCACGAGGTCGCTGTACATGAGCGAGCTGCGCGCCCAGAACGCGGCGGCCGCCGCTGCCACGGCGAGTCCCATGGCAGCAGCGAGCCCTGGGACACGTTACAGGCCGAGCTCGGTCAAGAACTGAGCGCGAGCCGCGACGCCGGTGTTGGCGAAGTCGGTAAACACGCCGTCGATGCCAGCGCGGAAGAACTGCAGGTACTCTGCCGTCGGATCGCCCTTGTAATAGGCGGCCAGGTATTTTTGCTCGTTGCGGAACGTGTAGCTGTGCACGACAAGGCCCGCAGCGTGGGCATCGGCGATCAAGCTGGTCGGCTCGATGGTGTTCACGTCAGCGGTGAACGACGCGCCGGCCTTGAATGGGACGGCCTTCCACTTCATGACCTGCGGCTTCCAAGGACCGATGCCGTCCGCGTACTTCGCAATGTCGGCCAAGCCGGCTGGCGTGAGCATGACGTCGAAGTAGCGAGGATCACCCGCGAGGGTCCAGCTGTACGGACGACCGTCGACGAAGTTGTACACGTCGTCGGTCTTGTAAATCATCTCGCCGGTCTCGTAGTTCACGTCGTTGCCGTCGATCAGCTGCACCAGCTTGGTCTTGAGGCCGTGATCCTTCATGTAGATGAGGCTCGCCGGATCGAAGCTCTGCACGAAGATCGGCGCCGACTTGGAGTTCAAGTCGTTCTTTTCGATCAGCGCGATGATGGCGTCTTCGAAGGGGTGCTTGGTGTTGGCGGTGTCGCAACCATTGGCAATGGCTTGTTGGTTGTTCCAGTACGGGTTCTTGGCTTCCGGGTACACGGTGATCACGCGCCCGGTAGAAGCGCTGGCAGTCTTCGCCTTGGTGATGATCTCCTGCATGGTCAAGATCGGGAATTTTCCGTTCTCGTAGGTCGGGCGTTGATCGCGAGCGTCGTAGGTCGTGCCTGCGATCCACTGCTTCAGCTCGGCGACCGTGAAGTCAGTGATCGACCAGTCACCCGTGTGATCTTCGCCATCCACGATCAAGGACTTCAGAACGGACGTGGGATCGGCCGCTACGGTCAAATCGGTCAGGTACGTGGGCGGTCCACCGTAGGTGGCGACCGAATAGCCAACGTCGACCGCCTTGCCCGGGACGATGCGCTTACGCGCGGCCACGGTCGCATTCGTGGCGGCCACCGCAGTGATGTTGGTATTGTCGCTGAGCCACGGGTTGTGGCGAGCCACGAGCACGCAATCCTTGGTCAGGTGCAAGTCTTCCTCGAGCGAATCTGCGCCCGCGGCGACCGCGCCGTCGTAAGAGGCGGCCGTTTCTTCCGGGTGCAACCCGGGCAACCCGCGGTGACCGATCACGAGCGGTTGCTTGCCGTCGAGGGTCTTGAACGGCGAAGAGGCAGCTCCCGCTTCACCACCGGCACCAGCGTCACCTGGAGTGCTCGGCTCGCCGGAGGCACCGGCAGATCCAGGCTCCGTGTCGTCGCCCGCGCTGCCACCGTTGGCGCTGCCCGCGTTCGCCGCGCCCGCTTTACCGGCGGCGCCCGCTGCCGCGCCACCCTTGCCCGCGGCACCCGCGCTCGAAACGTCATCCGAGCTGCATCCGATCGCCAAAGAAACCGCGATCGCTGACGAAAATAAAACCAAAGCTCCGTATCGCATTTGAAATCTCCTCCGAAGGAGCTCTCGTATGCAACGCGTAGCCGAGTGGATGGTGACGGAATGCGAACTTGTTCGCGATGAGCCGGCAACGACTTGGGCTCCCGTGAGGCAGAGTCAGCGGCGCTCGGTATAGAACGATCTTGCTCGAGATCGCGCTGGCTGTGCGGGTTTTTGCCACATCGTGCCGCTATCCAGCGGGTGATGACGGCTTGTTCTCGGATCGCCGGCAGATTAGCGTCCCAAGGCATGAAATCATGGGTCGGGCTTGCGCTCGTTGGTGTCACGTTCGGATTGCTCACTCAATCGTGCGGTTCCAGTGCCGACAAGAAGAAGGCACCTCCGGGGTCGGGGCCCGACTTCGGAGGCTCCACCGGGGACGGCGGTGACGATGGCGGCGGCAAAGGCGGTGCCAGTACCGGCAAAGCAGGCGCGAACGGCAGCAGCGGCAAGAGCGGCGGTATCATCGGCAGCGCCGGCGACGATGGCTCATCGCTCGCGGGAGCCGGCGGTGAGAGTGGCGCGGGCACGGGCGGCGCGGGCCCGGATTGCCCGACTGGCTACGGCGAGTGTGACGGTGACTTGACGGATCTGTGCGAGCAAAGCCTCACGCTCGTCACGAGCTGTGGTGACTGCACCACTACCTGCAACTCGACGCACGCCAGGGCGAGCTGCGTCGATCAAAAGTGTCAGTTCGACTGCGCCGCGGGCTACGGCGATTGCGACGGCAAGCCGAACAACGGCTGTGAAGCGACGCTCGCGTCCAATGCCGAGAACTGCGGCGCCTGCGGGCGAGATTGCTCGGCCGTCGGTGCCACGTGCATGGTCGACAAGTGCAGCGCGATCGCGATGCAAACGAATGCGCCCGGCGGCACCGACGGCTCGGGCAATCGCACCTGGGCGTTCAGCGACTTGGGCCTCCTGCATCTCGGCTTGTACAACTATGACCTCACGCGCTTTCCGCTCGACGGCACAGCCTCGAAATCGATCTGGACTGGGTTGAACAAGCAGACGGGCAACAACAGCCTGCTGGTCGTGGATGACACCGTGTACTGGTCGGAGTTCGGCACCGGCGGGAATGACTTCACCGCCACGGTCTTCAAGAAGAAGATTACCGATCCGGGGGCGACTCTGCCCGACACTGCGTTCGTTCCTGAATGGACGGTTCAGTTCCTGCGCCGTCAGGGTAACGCCATGTACTGGGCCTCCGGCGACTATCAGTCGGGCGATCCGGGCGGCTATGTCTATTCACGCAATCTGAACGCGGCTGCGAGCGATCCCGGGACGAAGATCGTTTCCGACAACCAGGGCACCCACAACGGCATCGTCGCGTTGGACGTCACGTCCAACGCGATCTATTGGGTGACGCAATTCGCTGGCACCGGTGGCACTGCCTACAACTTGCGCACCACTCCCCTGACGGGCGGCGCGTACACCGTGGTGCCGGAAGTGTTCGCCAACACTGGGACGCCGATCACCGCCAGCATCGTCCCCACGCTTCGCCCCAAGGGCAACACCATCTACTTTACCCACACGACCGGTGGCCAAGACGGCATCTACAGCTTCAAGACCGGTGACGCCGCACCGACCAAGCTCGTTTCCGCTATCGGAGTCACCACGATGGAGCTCGACGACGACTTCATCTATTACGGTCAGCAGAACGTGACGGGCCTGTTCAAAGCACCCATCACGGGGGGCGCGGGCGTGCAAATCATGTCGAGCAGCGGCGTCTCGAGGATCATCGGCCAAGACGCGCAGTTCGTGTATTACATCGTGAGCACGTGCTGCGCGTCGAGCGTGTTCAAGGCCCTGAAGTAGTTAGCTTCTTGCCCAAGCTCACGTTGTCATCGGTTTCGTACCCGAGCGCCAGGTAGAAACCGATGACGGCGGCGTTCGTCCCGCGCACCTGCAAGTTCACCTTAGGGCAGCCCATCTCGGCCATTGCAGCCTCGGCCTGTCGCACCAGCGCCGTGCCCACCCCCGCACGGCGCTGCGACTCGCTCACCGCGAGCCGGTGCAGCCAGCCGCGTACGCCATCGTAGCCCGCCATGACGGTGCCCACGAGGACGTCGTCAGCAATCGCAACCAGGAACAGCTCCGGCTGCACGCGCAGTTTTCGCTCGATCATCTCGCCCGAAACGTTGTGCGCCGGATCGGCAGCAAACGCTTCGTCCCAGAGCGCGATCACTGCCGCCCGATCCGCCTCGCGAAATACTCGAATCTCGATCGCCAACGGTCACGAACCTCGTGGGAGAACTCAGCCGCCCGGGAGTTAACCACGAGCGACTGCCCCTGTCGCTCCGTTACTGGACGTGAGTGCACACCCCAGCCGAGCCAATCAGGCCATCGCTCGGGATCGTGATCGTGTTGGCATCGAGCATCACACCGGCGGTTTGAGCCAGCGCGCGGCCGACTAGGGTGGAGCCGGTATTCATGGTGATCGCAGTCCCGGCAATGATGGTGCCGTAGAACTTCACGGTTTTGCCGATCGTCACTGCCTTACTGAAGCGCCAAAACACGCCGCAAGCTTCGGCGCCGTTGGCGAGCACGACCTGCGCGGCATTTGCCACGGTGAGGGTAAGGTTGCCGCGAATCACGAAGAAGGCGTTCGAATCCCCGCGAGCATCCAGGGTCACGTGTCCGTTCAGCAGCACATCGGCGCTGAAGCCGTTCATGCAGGTCACGCCCGGGTAGAGCGTGATGTCGCCCGTGAGCCCACCGACTACATCGGTGTAGTCGAAGTCGCAGGCGCGCGGGTCGATATCGGCCACCAGGGCCGTCACGTCGTTTTGCGCCAAAATCGTGCGCTGGCTGTTGGGTGCGAGTGAGTCGGTTCCGTATTTGATGTCGCCGGGCGCGTCGAAGCCCGTGATCGTGGACATCGCCCCCGCGCTGACGCCGATCTCACCGTTCACGGTGGAGACGTTGGCCGTGGTGATCGCGCTGTATGCCAGGGCAGCGAACGTCTTCGCTGCGCCGACACTGGGTCCTTCGTAGCTGCCGTTGGCGCCGGCTTCGTTCGTTGCGCCGGCCTGGTTCATCCCGCCGGCCTGGTTTAGCCCGCCGGCCTGGTTCGTCGCACCCGCGTCGCTACTGCCGCCGTTCTCGTCCGCACCGCCAACGCCGATCGCGCCGGCACTGCCGGCGTTACCGTGAGCAGCCCCCGCCACGGACGCGGCGCCCCCTGTCCCGCTCGCACCGCCTGGAACGTCCAAGGTATCGCTGTCACTGCAGGCAGCGGCCAGCAGTGCCGCGAGCGGGATCGCGAGGAGGTAGCGTGACGATGAGGCAAGCAAGCAGGTTTTCATGATCGTGCTGGTGCACGAACCAAGCCGTGACTACTTGCCCTCGAAACGGCCGTGCTTTGCAGCTAACGCCGCGCGCGATCGGTACAATGCGTCTCATTCGAGACAACTTGTCGTTCGGTCACTCCCGCGACCTAACCGCACCGCAGCGTAATCACCGCGATTTCCGGCGGTACCGCGAGGCGCATGGGCGGCCCCGTGGTACCCAGGCCGGCATTCACGTACATCGCCGTTTTGCCGGAGTAAACCAAACCGCGTGAGCGCTGGCCGGTGAGGCGCGCGAGGTTCAAGCGCTGGCTAAAAAACGGTACACCGAGCTGCCCGCCGTGCGAGTGCCCAGCGAGCACCAAATCAGCGCCCGCTGCCGCTGCCGCCTCGAACGCCGACGGATAATGCGACAAAAACACGATCGGCGCGCCACGCGGACAGCTCCCAAGAACGCGCGCCACGTCCCCAGGCATCACGCGACCGTCCAAGCCCGCGAGCGTGAGCTCGGCATTGCCACGACGAATGGAATGAAAGGCGTTGCGCAGCACGGTGGGCCCGCGTTCGCGCACGAAACGCGTCAGCTCGTCGTTGTTCGATTGGTCGTGATTGCCCATCGACACGAACACGCCGTCTTTCGCGCGCAACGCCGCGATGGCATCGGCTACGTCCGCGTAGAATCCGGTGCCGCTGGTGACCAAATCTCCGGTCACCACTGCCAAGTCCGCGCCTTGAGCGTTGCTGAGCGCGACCCACTCCAACGCGCGCGCTTTGGGATCGAAGCTACCCACGTGCAGATCGCTCAACTGCACGATGCGATAGCCCTCGAGCTCGGTCGGCAAGGCCGCGACCCTCACCTCAATCTGCCGCACGCGCACCCAGCGCCGTTCGACCCAGATCGCCCACGCCGACAAGGCGAGGCCGAACGCGTACAAGTAGCCCTCGCCGAGCCGCCAAAAGCCGAGCGCGCTGAGCACGCTCGAACGATGAAGCACCGCCCAAAGCGCCGCCAACACGACGCACACCGGGCTCAGCAGCAATGACAGCGTGCTCGCCCCGAAGTGCGCGAACAGCGGCTCGTCCAGGAGCTTGGTGATGAAGCGCGGCCGCGGCTGATCGCGCATCTGCGCGAGGAACCGGTTCATCGTCAAAAAGTAAAAGCCGACGCCGGCCGAGACCGCGAGCTCTGGCGGCAGGAAGCGCGACAGCGCCAGCGCGAACATCGCGTTGGCGCAGGCGATCACGCCTCGGGGCAGCCAGTACAGGCGCCCGCGCGAGAACCGAGACGCGTTCGAGCCCGAGCGACGCTCTGCAGCGTGGCTCGGGCTCGGGACGGCTTCGCTCAGGCTTTCACCAAGTCAGCGAGCTTGGCCTTGGTGGTCAGGCCGACGTGTTGCGCGGAGCGCTCACCGTTCTTGAACACCATCACCGTGGGGACGCCGCGCACGCCGAGCTTGCCAGCGGTGATCGGGGAATCGTCGATATCGAGCTTGCCGACCTTCACGGAACCATCCAGGTCATTCGCGAGCTGGTCGACGATCGGGGCGAGGGCTTTGCAGGGTCCACACCAGGTCGCCGTAAAATCCACTAGGACCGGAACCGTCGACTTCAAGACCTCTTGCTCGAAATTGAGGTCGTTGAAAACATGAACCTTATCGGATGCCATTGCTACCGCTCTCCTGCTCTGTGATTGAGTGACGAGCTTAAAGATAATGCTAGTTCGCAGGTCAGGGAAGGCCCGCGTGCTGGAACGAACCGTAGCCAACCTGGCTCACGGAATTCGGCCACCGCGGCCAGTGAGCGGAGCGCGAGTTGGGGTTTCCGACCCCAAACTATGCGATATCCGGACCTTATGAGACGTGCGAGCGAAGAGGTCGGCGCGGAGATCGCCGAGAGTTTACCGGGTGAACCCTGGGGGGCAGCGTGGACGGCCGAAACGGTGATCGAGACGCTCGAACCCCTCGCCGCGGACGAGCGCAGCGCTCGCATCCAGGCCGTCGTCGAACAGCGCCTGGGTAGTGTCACGGTATTGCTGGACGCCCCCCATGACCCGCACAACGGCTCCGCCGTGATGCGCACGTGCGACGCCTTCGGGGTGCCCACCGTGCACGTCGTCGCGCGTGTCGAATCGTTCATGATCGCACGCCGCATCACCAAGGGCACCGAGCGCTGGCTCGAGGTGCACGACCACAAGACGCCCGAAGCGGCCGCGCAGCACCTGCTCGCGCGCGGTTACGAGCTGGTCGCGACTCATCCGCAAGGCGAGCTCACGCCACCGGACTTGGCGCACATCCCACGCTTGGCCTTGATGCTCGGCAACGAGCACGACGGGATCTGCGAGCCGCTCATGCGCCACGCCAAGCGCGCGGTGCGCATCCCCATGCGTGGCTTCGTCGAGAGCCTGAACGTCAGCGTCGCCGCAGCGGTGCTGCTCTCGGCCGCCACCCAAGGCCGGACCGGTGATCTGCCGCTGGCGGAGAAGCGTCGTTTATATGCCCGCGCCTTGGTTCGCTCCGTACCGCGGGCTCAAGAGATCCTCTCGGCCCGTACGCCGCGGCCTGTCTAGGCGGCGCCCATAAAATAGCGGGGACTGTTGTTTCCAATCCCGGCCGGGCGTATTAGCGTCCGGCCCCACTCCGATGCCCCGGCTCTCCCAAGAAATCAGCGTTGTTGGCGCCTCCACGCGCGTCACCGGCCGCATCAGCGGGAGCGGCGCGCTGCGCATCGAGGGCGCCGTGAAGGGTGACGTCAACGTCAACGGCGACGCCGAAATTGCCGAAGGCGGCAGCGTCGAGGGTAACCTGAGCGGAGAAGCCCTGGAGATCTCCGGCAGTTTGCTCGGGGATGCGCGCGCGAGCGGCGCAATCGCCGTGCGCAGCGCGGCCCAAGTCCGCGGTGAGCTACGCGGCGCCGAAGTGTCCATCGAAGCCGGCGCCCGCGTGTCGGTGCGTTTGGACACCGAGTTCGAGCTTGATTTTGGCTCGGCGCAACGACGGCGCTGACCTACTTTTAGAAACCGAGAAGAGGCGACACGGATGGCAGGCACGGTGATTGGCGCAGGGCTCACGATCGAAGGCGACATCTCGGGTGAAGAGGAGATCGTGATCAACGGCATCCTGCGCGGCCGGCTCACGACCACCGACGCCGTAACCGTCGGTGGCAGCGCCGTGGTCGGCGCGGACATCACTGGCGCGAGCCTGAGCGTCGCAGGTCAAGTCACCGGTGACGTCACGGCCTCCGAACGCGTGGACATCCAAGCCGGCGGCAAGCTCGTCGGTGACATCAAAGCCGCCCGGTTCACGATCGCAGACGGTGCCTCGTTCAAGGGCAACGTCGATATGGAGGTTTGAGGCGCATGGCCGAAACCTCGGTAATCGGCGCAGGCACGGTCGTCAGCGGGCACATCCGCGGCGAAGGCTCGCTCGAAATTTTGGGCCGCGTCGAAGGCGACGTCAGTCTGGATGGCAACGTCACCATCGGTCCGGCTGGGCGCGTGCGCGGCAACGTGAGCGCGGCGCAGCTGACCATCTCCGGCCAAGTGCAGGGGGATCTGCGCGGTAGCGTCGCCGTCCTGCTCGAGCCCGGTGCGCGCGTGGCAGGTGATATCTCGGCACCGCGCGTGGGCATTGCTCCCGGCGCCTCGGCTCGTGGTCACGTGCAAACGGACGGCGAGCCCGCTGCCGTCGCGCGCCCCGCGCCGCAACCTGCCGTCGCGCGTCCCGCGCCGCAACCTGCCGCGCGCCTCGCGCCGCAACCTGCCGCGCGCCCCGCGCCGCAACCTGCCGCGCCGCCGCGTGCTCAGATGCCTCCCCCCAAGGTGGAGCCGCGCCCGCCGGCTGCCGCTCCCGCGCCTCCGCTCACGTCGAAGGGCCCGCCGCCGAAGCCTGAGCTCCGCAGTGACCTGCGCAAAGCCGATGCTCCCAAGCCCGTGCCCGCAGCACCGGCGCCGAGCGAGTTTGCGCCCGTGCGTCCGCTCAAGCCCGAACCGCGCCGCCCACCGCCGCCCGTCGTGCCGGTGATCAGCAAGGGCACCAAAGCGAAAAAGAAGAAGAGCCACGATTGAGGCTGGGCTAAGTTCCCGGCCCATGATCGACCCGACGAAGCGCGCACGCTTGATCGACCTGCTGCGCGAGCTGAGTTTCGAACGCCGCCGCGTCATTCTTGCATCGGGTCGCGAGAGCGACTTCTTCATCGACTGCAAGCAGACCATCCTCACTGCCGAGGGCCATGCCTTGGTCGGCGAGCTCATGTTCCAAGCGTTGGATGATTTGCCGACCTGCGATGCGGTCGGCGGCGTCGAGCTCGGCGGTTGCCCGCTCGCCAGCGCGGTGTCGTTGGTCAGCTTTCAGAAGGGCCGGCCACTGACGGGCTTTTACGTGCGCAAAGCGCGCAAGGACCACGGCACGGCGAAACTCGTCGAGGGCGACAAGTCCCTCAAGCCGGGGTCGCGCATTGCGCTCTTGGAAGACGTCGTGACGACCGGCGGATCGAGCCTGAAAGCCGTAGAAACGCTGCAGGCTGCAGGTGCGGTGGTGGTGGGAATTATCGCACTCGTCGATCGCCTCGAGGGCGGCGCGGACACCATTCGCGCGGCCGGCCTACCGCTCTTGACCCTGTCGACGCGCGCTGACTTCATGGAGTAGCCTGACCGGTAATGCGTGCGCCTCGCCCGTTCGCCGGCTTGCTCGCCGTCCTTGCGGCGCTGGGCGTCAGTGAGCGCGCGCACGCCGCAGCCGAGCCCAAAGAGCGCACCATCACCACTGACGAAGTCGTGTCGTGGCTGGACTCGAAGGGCGACAAACCGCCGCTCACCGACTCGGGCGCGGACGAAGAGGAGCTCGCGCCGCCACCGCCTCCCCGGCACAAGGGCTTCGTGGTCGAGAGCGGCATCGGCGCGTTCGGACAACTCGGGGAGATGAAGCACATCTCGCCGATCGCGCCCTGGTTCCACCTTCAGTTCGGTTACGAACCATTCCGCTTCTTGATGGTGTTCGCCGAGGGCGATCTGATGGTCTCGAGCACCTCCTACGCGCATCAACCGCCGCCCACCCGCACCTATTCGCTTTGGGGCTTCGGCGCAGGGCTGCGCGGGACGGTCAAGGTCAGTGACCGCGTCGGGCTATACTTGCAGGGCAGCCTGGGCGGCGCCGAGGTCGGCGCGGACGTCTTGTACAGCTACGGCTACCGCAGCGCCGACAGCCTGAACCTGTACCTGGCCGGTGAGCTGGGCGTGGAGTGGTACCAAGTCAGCCCGCACCTCGCCCTCACCCTGCATGGTGGCGTTCGCGACTACACCAGCACTTTCAAGCGGGACGAGAGCAGCCAGCCGCCCTTGGCCTGGGTTTCGGCGATCGGCTTGCGCTACACCTTTTGAGCCTTCTTTCACGCTCGGCACGGGGCGAAGGCGATTCCTGCTTGCCTTCGTGCCAGGGGCGAGTAGAAAAAGCCTCTTCATTTGGCTCTTTTCCGGGCGGCAACGTCAGTTCCGTCCGCGCTCCGTCGGCATGACCGTGTCATGTCTGGCCCAGCGGAAGGTTCGCGAGCTTGGACAGCGATCTGGCCGAATCGATTTCTGCGCTGCGAGAGGCATTCGCAAACCGACACGTGCGAGCCAAGTTCGGCAAAGCCGAGGCGGCAGCGGTAGACCAGCTGAAAGCGCAGCTGAAGCTGCCGCGGCGCTTTCGCGAGTTCCTGCTTGCCGCGAATCCAGAGGACGTGGAAACCCGCACGCCCGCGGAGCGCATCAAGCTGATCCCGGCGCAGCGCTTGGCCGAGGAGCAAGCCGGATTCGCGTTGGTGGAGTCTGGGACGCTGCGCTCGGGAGCGGCGCCCAACGGCTGGCGCGCCGGCTGGATCATCATCGGGCACAGCTCACTGCTCGGTGACCCCTACTTCCTCGACGTATCGAGCCCGGACGCGGAGGGGGATTGCCCGGTGTACACCGCCATGAGCGGTACCGACACCTGGAAGCCGCGCCTGTGCGCGTCCAGCTTCGCCATGTTCCTGCGCATCTTGGCCGTGGGGATGGACGTCGCCAAGGGCTTCCCCGAAGAAGACATCGATATGGACGACGAGCAGGTGTTCCGCGAAGCCTTGGGCCCCAAGATCCGCGAGTACGATCCCGCAGCGCTCAAAGCTGGGCACTGGACATGACCACGAACGCCGCGCTGAGCTCTGTCACCCAGGGCACGGCCGAGTACGAAGCGCTCTTGGCGCGGCTCGCCCGCCGTGGCGAGAGCGATTTGGATCGCGTCGAGCCGGTCGTGCGTGAGATTTTGGCGGCCGTGCGTAGCGAGGGGGACGCGGGGCTGCGCCGCTATGTCGAGCGCTTCGAGAAGAGCGTCCCCAAAGCATGGCTCGAGCGCGACTACGGCGGTGAGGCCGCACTGCGCAGCTTGCCCGCCCCCGTCGCCGAAGCGTTGGTGGAAGGCGCCAATCGCATTCGCCGCTATCACCAACGTCAGGCCGAGAGCCTGGGCGGCTTCGAATACACCGAAGACGGCGTGACGCTCGGCAGCCGAGTCACGCCGCTCGCCCGGGTCGGAGTCTATGCGCCGGGCGGCAAGGCGCGTTATCCGTCGAGCGTGCTCATGTGCGCGGTTCCGGCACAGGTCGCCGGCGTGCAAGAAATCATCGTGGCAAGCCCGGACACGAGCGCGGAGGTGCGAGCGGCTTGTCACTTGGCTGGCGTGCACGCCCTTCTGGATGCGGGCGGCGCACAAGCCGTCGCCGCCCTCGCCTACGGCACGGAGTCGGTGCCCCGAGTCGATAAGATCGTTGGGCCGGGCAACATCTACGTCGCCGCCGCCAAGCGCCTGGTGTTCGGAGAGGTCGACATCGACAGCATCGCCGGCCCGAGCGAAATCCTGGTCGTGGCGGATGCCAGCGCCGATCCCGTCCTGGTCGCCGCCGATCTGTTGTCGCAGGCCGAGCACGACGAAGCGGCCTACCCGCTGCTCGTCACGAGCGACGCTTCGCTCGTCGCGCGCGTCGACGCCGAGCTCGTCCGTCAGCTCTCAGACCTACCCCGCCGGGTGATCGCGGAGACTTCAGTTCGAAACAATGGCTACGCGCTGGTCGTCCGCGATCGCGCTGCCTTGGCTGCGGTGGCGAACACGTTGGCGGCCGAGCACGTGGCCGTGCACACCGTCGAAGCGCGCGCGCTCGCCGATCGGATCTTGCGCGCGGGCGCCATTTTCGTGGGATCCATGACGCCCGAAGCCGCGGGCGATTACCTCGCAGGCCCGTCGCACGTGCTGCCCACGGGTGGTGCTGCGCGCTACGGTGCGCCCCTGGGCGTTTACGACTTCGTGTCGCGCACCTCGATCATCGACTACCAAGCGTCTGCGCTGATCGAGCAGGGCCCGAAAATTACCGCCTTCGCGCGAGCTGAAGGCCTCGAAGCGCACGCGCGCGCTGTCGAGTTTCGTACTCGAACCAAGTCGTAGCTCCGGTAGCCGGCGGTCATCGGTCAAAAATGTGAGTTCTTCGCGCATTTTTGTCCGAGCCGAATTCTCTTTTCGAGTCGAGCTAAAGCCGATCGGCAGGCTATCCTAACGAACCCTTCCTTGGGTTCAGGAGTGCCATGTCCGCGAGCTTTATCCGTCGGGTGATTTTGTGTGCCGTACTCGTGTTGCTGGGCGCGACGAGTTGCGCGAGTGAAAGGCCCCCGATCAATCGCGTGCAAGCCAACGCTTTGAAGAAGTCCTTCTTCGTCGGCGAGGACCTGGCCGATCCGAAGGACAACCCGGAGTTTTACTACCGCCCGACGATCGTCGACGTCGACTACGGCGCTACCCAAGATCAGTTGTTCACGGCGAGCGGCGCTCAGACCATGGCGCGGGTCAGCTTCGAGATCACCGAAGACTTGCTGGTTGCGCGGCTCACCTACGAGCGCGTCGCCGATGCCACCGGCAATGGTACGCCCTCCTCGCCCGACCAGAACAGCGGTCAAATCGTGGCCGCGTTCAAGATCCAAAGTCATTTCGACATCAAGCGCGGCTACAACCCGACCACTGGCGAAGAGCTGAACATCATCGAGGAAAACACCAACGATAGCCCTTGGTACGCACGCGAGTACATGCGCGTGGATTGGTCGGAGAACCTGATCACGAGCGCCTATCAGCTCGATACGCTCGCTGCCCTGAGCGCTTTCGACGGCGCGTTCACGTACGAGCCCGTCGCCTACTCCGCTACGAATCCCACTGATCCGGACGCCCCGGTATTCGACGCGACGAGCGGCTACTTCGACATCACGAACAAGGTGTTCGTGACACCGCAGAAGGTTTACACGCCCTTCGGCGATCTCCCCGCGTGCTACCTCACGCCGGACTACTTCGACGGCACTGGCCCGGTGGGCAATTGCAACCCGAGCGAAGTGAAGGTGCGCTTGTCATTCCGGCGCGTGGTCAGTGACGACTACGAGCCCGTGCACTGGGACGGCCAACGCATGGACATGTTCGGCATGTTCACGACGGGCACCGTCAGCCCTGATCGGCTCGGCTACGACCGCAACTACGGCGTGGTCGACGACAAGTGGTACCGCTTCGCCTCGCGCCACAACATTTGGCAAGAGAGCCACTATCACGACGCGCAGGGCCAGGTAATCGCCTGCTACACGGACAAGACCACGCCCGTCGGCGCTTTGCCCTCGCGCGACGAGGTCACCGGGGACGGGCAGCCTTCGCCGGACGGCACTGACGACGAATGCCAAGCCGCGGGCGCTGGCTCGCGCTGCGACCAATTCAGTCACGCGTGCACGCTGCCCTATGCGTCGCGCAAGATCCGAATCACGCCCTTCTACTTCGGCCCCGAGAGCGATCCGACGTTGTTCGACGCCACGGCCAAAGCCCTCGCGCAATGGGACGAAGCGCTGCGGCAAGCCGCGCAGGCGGCTCGCTACACGGAGTGCATCCGCGTCTCTGGCGGCGTGGCCGACCCGAACGCGATCCCGGACTGCAAGGGGGCCTACGATCCTTCCGTCGACGCCGCGCTGAAGGCGATTCCGACGATATTTACCTTGTGCCACAACCCCGTGGTCAACGGTGACGATAGGTCGTGCGGCCCCGCGGGCTTGCTCGCGCGCATCGGTGATCTCCGTTATCACTCGATCAACTTGGTGCAGAAGCCTCAGTCGGCTTCGCCCTGGGGCATCATGGTCGACGCCGTCGATCCGATCACGGGTGAGGTGATCGCGGCTAGCGTGAATATTTGGAACGCCGTCACCGACATGGCCGCGCAGAACGCGGTCGACGCGATGCGTTGGTACTTGGGCGAGCTGAGTAACGCCGACATCGCGGCGGGCAATTACCTGACCCCTCAGGTCGACGCTCGGCTCCGCACGCCGGCCGCCGATGCGAAGAGCCCGCCCTTGCTCGACCCAGCCGCGATCAAATCGCGCATGGCCGCGCTCGATTCACGGCTCAACGACGGGACCCAATTCACCCCGCCGCCCTTGTCCGTAGGCGCGCAGAAGCTGGCTGATTGGGCCGAGTCGGCAACGCGCGACAAGTACGGCGCGCGCGTGCTCGGCTCGGGCAACAGCGGCCCCGATGGCCGGATGACCGCGGCCCGCGGCTCCCCCGTGGAATCGCAGCTGCTCACCGGTCCGTACATGCGCTTGGCGGGCCTCGACCCGAGCGTGCCGGCGAGCGACGCGGTGACCAACATGGCCTCGCCCCTGCGCGGCAATTTCGCCCAGTTCTTGGCTGACTTCGAGCAGCAGCGCCAGGTGCGCTTGGCCTCCATCGGGCAATGTATGGAACAGGCGCCCGAGCCGACCAGCATGGCGGCTTGGGCAAAGATCATGGACGCCAAGTTCCCGCTGACCGACAAATCGGCCGCGGGCATCGCAGCGCGCAACGAAAAGTGGCGCGACTTCATTCGTCGCCACCTGACCACCGGCGTGCTCGAGCACGAGCTCGGCCACTCGATGGGCCTCCGTCACCAATTCACGTCGTCCTTCGACGCGCTCAACTTTCGCCCGGCCTATTGGCAGCTGCGCACACTAAACGGCACGCAAACCAAGCAGTGCACCACGGCCACGACGGATGGCTCGAGCTGCACCGGCCCGCGTTGGCTCGACCCCGTCACGGACACCGAGCGCGACGGGTTGATCTGGCGCTGGCAACAGACCAGCGTGATGGACTACGCGGGCGACCTCGCACAAGACACGCTGGGCATCGGCGCCTACGACCGCGCCGCGGTGCGGCTCGCCTACGCCGACGTCGCAGACGTGTGGGACGAGCCTTCGGCGGTGCACTGCGAGCCAGGGAAGCCGAGCCCGCTCGGTGTTGCTCCGTCCGGCCCTGCCTGCACCGCGAACGGCACCACCGTGCACTCCCTGTTGGACGGTTTCGGCGGCCTGATCGGCCCGATCTACCAGGACGGGAAAATCGATTTTCACTACTCGCAGCTCAATGCCCACCTGAACCTGATCCGTGACTGCCAAGAGGTGGATACGAGTCCCCCCGCTGGCTACGACGAAGCCAAAGACGGCGTGTACAGCCCCGAATTCGACAGCGGCATCGTGCTCGGCACGGTGTGCAGCGGGATCCCGACCGACTACGTGCCCTATCGCGAGCTTCAGCCCGACACGGGCGGCTTCGTGCAAGAGCCGGCGATCGGCAGCAACATCCAACGCAACTTCGACGCGCTCGGCCGCGTACGGCGCCCGTACATGTTCGGCACCGACAACTATGCAGACATCGGCAACCTGCCCGTGCTGCGCGACGACAACGGCGCGGACGCTTACGAGGTCGCTCACTACATGATCAGTGAGTACGAGGACCGCTACCTATTCGACGACTACCGTCGCAACCGCACCACGTTCAGCAAGAAGAAAGCGTTCATGCGCGGTTACAACCGCTACAACGCGAAGCTCAAAGAAATCACCAAAGGTTTCGCGCTGTACAACGAGCTGTTCCAAGCCACGGGCTTGTTCGATCAATTCAGCGCGAACGACGGCGAATTCAAGGCCAGCGCGCTCGCTTCGTCCATGGTGTTCGACCATTTCGCTCGCATCCTGACCCGGCCCAGCTCCGGCAATCACTACGGCGACAAGGCGTGGAGCCCGCTCAAGACCACTTTGCTGCGTTCCACCGACCAAAACCCAGGCGTGACCACGACCGGTGCGCCGAACCTGCTCATCCCGGATGGCTCGACCGGTATCGGTACCGATGTGGCCTACGGCGGGCGGCTCCTCAACAACTCGTTCGACAACAGCAAGGGCTACTACTCGGTCGACTACGACTACAACGTGGGCTCCTACTACGACAAGACGCTCACGATCCACATGCTGACCGATTCGGAAGATCGCTTCATCAGCGCGTCGCGTGATGACTTCCAAGACGGTCGCTACCGCAACACCAGCTTCGCCACGCTGTTCCCGGAAGGGGTCCGGCGCTTGCTCGCCAACGCCCTCACCGAAGACGAGGACGTGAAGGGCTGGCGCGTCGCCACCACCAACGGTACGCCGAACGTCGATGCGCAGGGTGCGCTCACTCAACCCATGGGCTTCCGCGCTTGGTGGCCCAAGGCCGCCACGCAAATGTGTTGGCCGACCAAGGGCCAGCTCATCTGCCAAGAGTTCCCGAGTGGCAACGCCGTGGGCTCCGCGACGCCCGCGGAGTCGCTGCCCGTCGATCCCGAGGTTGGCTTCGAGATCCATAAGTTCATTACGTTTTTCTCGATGCTCAACCTGCCCGAGAGCTGGAAGCTCAACTGGGTCGACATGATGCGCGTCTGGCAGGTGGGCGTCGACACGCCGCCCGCGTTCCCCGACGCGGAAACCATCTCCTGGCGCGATCCGCAGAGCGGCCAGCTATACCTCGCGCACCGCTACGGCACGGAGGAGATCGACGGCAAGACCGTGGAGCGCGGCATCGCCGCACGCGTGCTGGAATGGATGAACACGCTGACCGCCATGGCTTACAGCGTCGACAAGACCGTGGTGAGCCCGACCGGAGAGCTGACGATCAACCGCTACCCGGACGACAGCACCTGTCCCGCTGGCGTCACGTACTGCGCCGGTCAGCCAATCCAGATCAGCACGCCGTTTGCGCTGCGCGTCACCAACTACAAGAGCGTGATCGACTACATGCACCTGACGGCGACTCAGTTCGGCTTCTACGGGCCCTATTGGCGCGGCGTGTACTGAGCCCAGAGCTGGCGCTCGGCCTCGCATCGGTGGTGGTCGCGCTCGGGGCGTGCCGCCGCAGCGAGCCACACCCCGCGCCCGACGCCGCGCCATCGGCTGCGGCATCGGTCAACGCCTACGCCGAGGGCGCGCGCAGGTCGCACCTGCAAACCGAGCTGACGCGCGCGAGAGCCCGTTGGCAAAGCAAACCGAACCTCGGTGAGTGCAGCCTCGCCTTGCACGAGAAAGAAGATCTCGACCTGTGCCAGGCTGCGAACAGCGCGCTCGCGGTGCTCGAGCAAGATCTGGATGCGGCGCCGGCGAGCGCGCTGCCTGCGCTCGAAAACAGCGCACTTGCGCTGGCGCGGCTGTCGAAGCGGCTGCGTTTCCTGTCGCTCAGCGAGCTATCGAAGAAGCGTCTCGATGCTGATGCAGGCGCCCCGATGCCGGCTGCGGTGGCCTCCGGACGCAGCCCGCTTGGCAGCCCTCCCAATCGTCTGCGAGAGCGCGGCCATCGAGGTGTCTTCGAGCTCGGCGAGGGGCCGATCTCGCAATTGATGGCCACGAGCGTGCGCTTGGAACGCGATGCCGTGCGAAACCTCGGTGCGTACTTGGAATACGACGAGCTCCCCGTACGCCGCACGGCGTTCAGCACCGTGAAGCGCCTGCACGAGCAGCATCCCGAGTGGCCGCTGCTTTCGCAGCTACTGCGCGAAGCCGCGCTGCTCGAGTCCGACGCCGACTTGAAGAATCAGCTGACAGCGCTGTCGGCGAGCGCGCAGCCCAGCGGACCGCACTCGAATCACTCGGCCGAGTCCAAATAGCCGCGTTGCATCAGGGTCAAGATCGCTTGCCCGGTCTCGAGATCGGTACCCTTCACGGAGTCGAGCACGATCTCGATCGACGCGGAATTCAGGACGACCTGCAGTAGGTCGAGCTCGGTCTGGTTCAGCTCGCTCAGCTTGGGCTCGAGCGGCAGCTTGAGCGACAAGCGCGTATCGAGCGACGGCAAGCGCCCACGCAGGGCGTTGAATTCGTCTTGCTGACGAATGCCTTCCATCAACACTTCCTGAGCGCTCGCGTCGACCGGGTTCTCGAACTCGCGCGAGTCCGGAGGGTCGAGCGCGAACATACCCTCGTGCCAGTCGAGCATCCGGTACACGGCTTTCAGCGGCGGCACGCCGTCCATCCCGTCTAGCGTCGCGAAGCGGACCCGGCCTTCGGCCAGATAGATGCGACCTTCGCGGCTCTCGGTGCGCAGCACGAGCACGCCGTTCTTCTTCGAGGTACCGAACAGCTGCAGCAGGTCCGGGAGCGGGATCTCCTCCAAGCTGCCCGACATGCGCGACGGTTCGTCGCCCACGCGACTCATGCGTTGACGCGCGGTGACGCGACCCGCAGCGACGGCCTTGAGGTCGAGCTTCTGCTCGCCATCTTGCGCCACGCCCATCACCTTCAAAATATTAGTGCCGATCAGCACTCGGTCGCCCTCTTTGAGCGTGCCGTGATCGACCTTTTCACCGTTGACGAAGGTGCCGTTCGTGGAGCCCAAGTCTTCGATCGTGATCACGCCGTCGGCGAGCGCGATGCGCGCGTGCTTGCGCGACACCATCTCTTCCACCAGCACCATGTCGAGCTCACTCGAGCGCCCGATCACGATCTCTTGGCCCTCCCCGAGCGGGTACTCGCCACCTTGGTATTTACCCGAGATGAACCGCAAACCGTAGCGAACCTCGGTGGAGCCGGGTTCCGAGCCACTCGGTTTCTGAGCGAAGCGCTTAGTCATGGTCGAGAGCGAGGTGGCTCCGGGGCCAGAGCGGGCAAGCACTGGAAGTCGGAGAGAAAAATCATAAGGCGCCTAGGAAGAACGGGTCAAGCTCGCCCGGTCCCCGAGGGTACGGACAATACCGGCCCGACGCTAAGCCTTGGTGACGCTGGCGCGTCTTCACGAAGATGACCCGTCGGCGGCCGTGGGGAAACATGGGGCTCGAGCGCCACCGGCAACACCAGGGAAAACGTGGATCCGGCGCCGGGACGCGATACCACCTCGATCCGGCCGCCCATCTCTTCCACGACCCGCTGGCTGATCGCCAACCCGAGGCCGGTCCCCCGATCCTTGGTGGTGAAAAAGGGGACGAAAAGGTTTTTCTGAACCTGTGGCGCAATGCCCGGCCCTTCGTCACGGACGGCAATCTCGATCCAGTCGGTCGGGGGGCTCGCCGGGTCGCGGCCGAGCGCGGAGGCCGGGCGCTCGCTTCGGCGACGGGTAATGACCTGTACGGTACCCTGCCCGCCCATCGCCTGCACGGCGTTGCGGATCAAATTGATCAGCACCTGCCGGAGCTGCTCGGCGTCGGCACGGACCGGCGGCAGGCTGTCGGTGAGCTCGGTACGCAGCTCGCACTCCTCGGTTCGGTCGGAGGCGAGCACGGTGAGGGTGCGCTTGACCACGGCGTTCACATCGACCGCGCCGGCATCGCCCTTGGATGGGCGAGCGTAGTCGAGCACCGAGCCCACCACGCGATCGAGCCGCTCGACCTCTTCCAAGATGATGCTCACGAATTCCAAATCGGCCTGGCCGAGCTTCACGTCGTGACTCGGGTCGCCGAGCAGCTGAGCCGCGCCTTTGATCGCGCCGAGCGGGTTCTTCACTTCGTGAGCTAGGCCGGCCGCCATTTGGCCGAGCGCAGCCAAGCGATCGCGCTCTTGCATGCGCCGGTACTGACGCGAGTTTTCGATCACGACCCCCGCTTGCACGGCCAAAGATTCGAGCAGCGCCACCTCGTCTGGCGAAAACGCGTCGCGCACGCGATCATCGACCACGAGCAAGATCCCGAGCAGATCTTGACGCTCACCGTGGACGCCGAGACAAACAGCTTGCTTGAACGGGCCGAGCACCTCGGCGGCGGTCAGTAGCCGCTCGTCGGCCTCGGCTTCCGGAGTCCAGCCGGAGCGCCGAGTCTCCACGAACTTGTAACTCACCTCTTCGAGCACGATCGAAGAGCTCGCGGTGAGCCGCTCGATCAACGGCCGAGCCGTCGCGACGTCGATGCGCGGCGGCGCCACCGGACCAAACGACGAAACCAGCGCAAAATCCGAACCCAACGGATCGGGTAAGTAGAGCGCGGCGCCCGTAGCGCGGCGCGAGTCCTCCAACGCGGCGATCACCACGCTCTGCAGCTCCGAGACTTGGAGCACGTGCACCAGCTCGGCACGCGCGCGGCCGACGGCGCGCTCCAGATCCACGCGCTCCCGAAAGAACGCCTTGTGCGTGTACGCCTCCGCCTTGCTACGCAGCGGCTCGAACAGCACCAAAATCACGATCGCCGCGAGGATCGCGCCGAGATACATGGTCTCGAAGCCGCCGAACAGCACTACGAACACGTAGAAGATACCGGCCAAGGCGAAGGCCAGCGCCGTGGACACCAACAATTGCCACAAGATGTCGTACAGATCGACGAGTCGCTCACGCGTGAGCGACTCCGAAAGCACGAATAGGAACACGATGCTGAGCACCGCGCTCACCGGCGGCAGCGGCGCGCCGATGAACCACAAGAAGTCGGCCAAGCTGAAGGCAGCCGCGAGCGCACCGATGAACACCAGGAAGCGGACGCGGCGCTGCACGGCGCGCGAGCCACTGCGCTCACCCCGGATCGCGAGCGTCCACAGCGCCGCCATGATCAAACCGAACACGTACAAGAACACTGCGCCGCGCACGAGGCCGTGCTTGTGCTCGGTCAAGACCAGCACCAGCATGGGCACCATCAAGATCGTGGCGACGCGCTTCAAGGGCGAGAGGCGGCCTGGCTCTGGCACGATCGACTCGAACAAGTGCACGGCAAACTGCGGCAACAGCACGGCCAACACCGCGGTCCAACGCGCCCACAGATCGCTGCGCCCCACGTGGTACAGCCACTGCGCGAGGTACCAAAGGCCGATGTCGCCAGCGAGGCCGGTGAAGAACAGTTGCGGCAGCCGCGGCTTGCCCTTGAGCAACACCGAGACGGCGATGGCCAACGCCAGCACACCGCAAAAGAGCGACGTGCGCGTTCGGAGGTCCATTCCGCCCATGCCAGAACCTTACCCTGACCACGACTCTGGACAAGGAGCCATGGCGCGCGCCCCAGAAAACTGGCTGAGGGGGCTCAGACGTGCGCGGCGAAAGCAGCAGCAAAGCTGCAGCCGATGACGATGCTGGCAGAAACGGCGAGCAGGGCGCGCTTGCGCATCCGGGCACGGCTCGTGGGATCCAACATCACTTCACGACCGTGGTCAGCCTGGCGATCTCCCATCATGCCGTGGAATATGCAGATGCCAAAGATGCCGGAGATCACCATATAACTCGCGCCGACCAACGGAACCGCCAGGAGCCAAGCTAGGTGACGCGCACCGCCAAACGAGCCCCACGAACCAAGCGCCAGATAAGCGCCCAACGCCAAGCCGGCCAGCAGCACCCCACCGCGCAACGCCTGATTACTTGCGCGCGCGCCCAGGTTCCGCTGGTGGCAGGCCAACATGCCTTTGGTTTACGCTCCGGCCTGCCGCGCGGCAAGAGCCGAGTCGCAGATCCTTCGCAGATTTGTCAGGATAGGTAGGTGAACATTTTCGGCCGGAGCAGACTGCTCGATGTCCGCGCCGATGAGGTCGGTTTGTTTCTGCGCGTTTTCTTCGTGCTGGGGCTGACCATCGCGGGCCATACGCTGCTCGAGACCGCGCGGGATGCGCTGTTTTTGGCCAAGCTGCCACCGCAGATGCTCGCGCTCGTCTACGTGGGCGTTGCGCTGGGCATTCTCGTCATCACGCCACTGAACGTGCGGTTAACGCGGCGCGCCGGGCCGCGCAACGCGCTGGTCGTGTCACTTTTGCTGACCGCGTTCGTCAGCGCGTGGTTCCGAACTCGCGCGCCGTCCCCGGCCGTCGTGTTCGCGCTGTACGTGTTTGGCACCCTTTCTGCGACCCTGTTGATCGGGCAATTCTGGTTGCTCGCCGGCACGCTGTTCTCCGCTGCGCAGAGTCGGCGTCTGTTCGGGCCGCTCGCCTCCGGTGGTGTGCTGGGCGCCATCGCCGGCGCGGGCGCTGCCACCGCGCTGCTCGAAGTGGTGCACGTTCGCACGCTGCTCTCCGTCGCAACGATCGCCTACTTCGCCGCGGCTTTGCTGGTCAGCAAAGTCGGTCTGGACGAGCCCTCACCCAATTCCGAAAAGGAAAAGACGAAGCTTCGGCCCGAGCTCACCAAGCTGCGCCGCGATCCGTTCTTGTGGCGTCTGGCCGCAATTGCCGCGCTGTCCACCGCTGTCTCGCTGGTGATCGACTACCTGTACCGCGCGAAGGTTGCGGGTACCTTGCATCCCGATCAGCTCGCGCCGTTCTTCGCGCGTTATCAGCTGGCGCTGAACATCGGATCTTTGCTGCTCCAGCTGACCGTGACGAGCAGCGTCGTGCAGCGTGTCGGCGTTCTGGGCTTGGCCCTGACCGCGCCCGCGCTGTTGACCATCGGAGGTGGCTTTTCGGCTTTGTCGGGAGCGTCCTTCGGCGTGGTCGTCGTGCTCAAGGCGACCGACTCGGCGCTCCGTAATTCGCTCGGGCGGGTCGCTTCCGAGCTGCTTTGGTCGCCCGTGGAGAATCAGGCGCGCGGCCGCGGCATCGTGGATTTGATGGTCACGCGAGCGACACAGGCCCTGGCCGGCGTAGCCTTGTTGGCGTTCACCATGACCCGCAATCCGTCGCCGATCATGCTGGCAGCGGTTGCGGCAGGGCTGTCGTGCGCGTGGCTCTTGGTGGGGCTCGGTTTGCGAGCGCCGTACATCGCCTTGTTCCGGAACGCGATCAGCCGCGGCAGCGTCGAACGTGACTTCAAGCTCGGCGAGCTGGACCTGACCTCGCTGGAGATGCTGGTCGAGGCGCTCGCCAAACCGGAAGCGAACGAGGTAATCGCCGCGATGAACGTGCTCGCGGAGCGCCAGCGCGAGCGCCTGATCCCGGCCCTCATTTTGTATCACAGCGACGAAGCAGTGCTGACCCGCGCGCTCGATCTGTTCGGTGGCAGCAACCGCAAAGACTGGTTCCCGCTGGCCGAGCGGTTGCTCGAGCATTCGAGTCCGCGCGTGCAGCAAGCTGCGGTTCGGGCCTTTGCGCTGTCTGGCGTCAGCGCCGTGCTGGAGCGGGTACTGGAGCATCCCGATCCCTCGCTGCGCGCGTTTGCAGCCTTGTATTTGGCTCAATTGGGCGGCAAGCCGCTGCCTGGGGATCCGCTGACCTGGGAGCTATTTCGTGACGATGACGAGCAACACACGCTGAAGCTCGCGTTCATCGAAACCCTCGCCGCTCACCCGCCACCGGACGCGACGCGCATCCTGCTCGGGCTCTCGCGCTTGCCTGCGCTGGTCGGCGCGGTCACCCAGTCGCTTTCGTTGGTCGGGGACGAGTCGTGCATTCCGTACTTGATCGGGCGCCTGAAGTGGGCGGAGGAACGGCTGTCCGCGCGGCGCGGCTTGGTGCGCCTCGGCGCGCCCGCGTTCGAGGCCTTGAAACAGACGCTCGTCGACCGGACCGTCGAGCGGCGCGTCCGGATCCACGTCCCGCGTAGTCTCTCTGCTTACGGGGACGCGAAAGCGGTCACGATCTTGTCGCAAATCATGGTCAGCGACCAAGAGGGGCTGATTCGCTACAAAGCGCTGCGCGGGCTCGGGCAATTGGCGCGCGAGACGTCGCTCGTGATCCCGGTCGAGCCGATCGCGGACGAGCTGAAGCGCAACGCGCTCGAGTACTTGCGCTTGTTTTCTGCGCGCACGGCGCTCGAGCGAGACACGCCGAGCGACCCGCGGCTGGCCGTCAAACTGGTGATCGAGCTGTTGGACGACAAGATCCAGCAATCCTTCGATCGCATCGCGCGGCTATTGCAAATCGTGCATCGCGCAGACGACATCCGAGCCATCTTCTTGGCGCTGTCCTCGACCGATCGTCGGCAGCGCGGTCAGGCAATCGAGTTTTTGGACGCGCTCATTCGCGGCGTGGGTCGCTCGGCCGATGACGTCGCCGCGTTATTGCGCCTGGTTGTCGACGATCTGCCCGCCGTGGAGCGCGCACGCCGCGCCGCGGAGGTCGTCGGTAGCTTTGGCAGCGCGCACGACACGCTGGAGCAGTTGTCCAGTGATCCTGACGTGATCCTGAGTGACTTGGCGGTGCACGCCGTGCAAGCGTTGGATCGACCACGCGCACCCGAGAGCGCCGACGCGGGCCTGCTCCAGCTCTTGGAGCGCCCCGCGTGACGACCAACTCCGAGGCCAGCCGAGTCAAACGCGAGCTCTTGTTGCGTTCGCTCTTCCCGGCCATGCCGGCCGCGGTGCACGTCCGTTTCATCGAGCTGCTCGAGGACCTCGAGCTGGCTACGGGAGAGCTCGCGTTCGCTCAGGGAGATCCCCCCGATCGCTTCTTGTTCTTGACCGAGGGTCGCGTAGCGCTCGAGAGCGAGGGCCTGCAGTCCATCGAGTTCGCGGGCTTCGCCGTGGTGGGCGTAGTCGACGCCGTGCTCGAGCGCCCGCGGTTACGCGCCTGCCGCGCGCTCGAGCCGAGCAAGGCGCTCGTGATTCGCAGCGCGGATTGGTTCGATTTGCTCGAAGACAACGCAGAGATCGCGCGCGCGGCGACCCGCAACTTTGCCACTCAATTGCACAGCTTGTGGCAGCAGCTCGCGCAGCGCCTGCCACAGCCGAGCGTTCCGCCGCGCGGCATTCGCCCGGCCGCGCTCGAACCGTACGACAAGATCGTCGCGCTCCGGCAGGCTGACTTTTTGCGACGCGCCGGCATGCAAGCCGTGGCAAGCCTGGCTGCAGTCTCCGAGACGTTGATGCTGAACGCGTCCGAGTCGCTGTTCGAGGTCGGCAACGACGGAGAGGACTTCTACGTCGTTGCCTCGGGTCTCATCGAGCTCAGACACGGCTCGGGTCTGCACTTCGTGCACGACGCAGGTGACTTGGTGGGTGGCCCAGCGCCGTTCTGCAATGCGCTGCCCGGCTACGCTGCGCGCGCGCTGAGTGATTCGATCGTACTGCGCATTCAGCAGCAAGAGTTTTACGATCAAGCCGAAGAGCACGGGCGTTTGCTGCGCGGCACGCTCGCGTACCTCGCCTCCGAGCTCGAAGCGCTGCAATCCGTCGCGCTGACGTAAATCGCGAGATGTGCGCGAGATGTGCGTGAGAGTGAGAGATGTGCGTGACAGCGCGCGCGGCGCATTCGGGCCCACTACCCCTCAGCGATGACTCGAACGGTGTGCTACGCTTTCTGGCTGCGCGCGTCTCCGTGCGCCAGAGGGAGAAGCATGACGACATCGAGTCTGATTTCGTGGTTCGTGTCGTGTCTGATCGGTGCGCTCGGTCTGACGGCCTTGTCAGGCTGCGGCGGGGAAAGTGATGCAGGAAGCTCGAGCGCAGGAACCTCGAGCGCAGGAACCTCGAGCGCAGGAACCTCGAGCGCGGGAACCTCGAGCGCGGGAACCTCGAGCGCGGGAAGCGGCGCTAGCTCGGCCAACGCAGGGAGCGGGGGTAGCTCGGCGAGCGCGGGAACCGGCGGTAACCCGAGCGCTAGCGGGGCAAGCAACGCGGGCGGCAACCCGGGAAGCGGCAGCGCGGGGGCCCCCGATGCAAACGGCGGCGCACCCGGCGGCCCGAGCTCATCTCGTCAGGTCACGAAGCCAAAAGGCACGCTGACGGGCACGACGAGCGGCTATTGGGAGTATGTGCCCCCGCACTACGGCAATGGCGCGAGGTACCCGTTGATGGTGTTTTGGCACGGCATCGGCGAAAACGGTGACGGCACGCAGGAGTCATTGCAAAAGGTGACCGCCAACGGCCCACCGCGCCTGATCAAGGACGACAAGTGGCCGGAGGATCGCAAGTTCGTCGTGCTCTCGCCGCAGCATCCCGGCGGGGACTGCCCCTCGTCGACCGAGATCGATTCGTTCCTCCAGTATGCGGTCATGCACTACGACATCGATCTGAAGCGTGTGTATCTGACGGGTCTGAGCTGCGGCGCGATCGGCAGCTGGGGCTACCTCGGCGATCACATCGACGAAGTAGTCGCGGCGGCAGTGTTGGTTTCTGGCGATGGCCGCGGCGCATTCGCCAAAGCTGGCTGCGCGCTGGGCCGGATGCCGGTTTGGGCCTTGCACGGAGATATGGACCCGACCGTCGCACCCGCAGGCTCGATCGAAACGCTGACCAAGCTACAAGCATGCACCAACCCGCCCGCGGTCGACGCCAAGCTCACCGTGTATCCTGGGGTCGAGCACGATGCCTGGACGCGCACCTTCGATCTATCGGCAGGCAACGACGTATACACCTGGCTCTTGTCTCATCAGCATTCTTGAACGAATCGTGTCGGGTCGTCGAAGCTTTTGCTGGTCGCGGTCCTGACCTTGCGCGGAAACAGGGCGCACCAGATACTTCGCGGCCGGAGCCTCACCCGTGATGAACGTCCCGCAGCGCTCGCCTGTCGTCAGCCTCGACTCGGTCCGTAGCCAGGAATTCGACGTGCTCGTGGTGGGCGCGGGCCACAACGGGCTCGTGGCCGCGCTGTGCGCCGCGCGGGCCGGCCTTGCAGTGCTCGTGCTGGAACGTGCCTCGGTTATCGGCGGGGCCACGCGCACCGAGTTTCCGTTCGCGCGCGCGCCGGAGCTGCCGCAGTCGACCGGCGCGTACCTGCTCGGGTTGATGCCGCCCGAGCTGATGAAGGAGCTCGATCTCGAGATCCCCGTCCTGCGCCGCGATCCGCACTACTTTTTGCCGCGCCAGCGCGAAGGTTACCTGCTGTTTGGCTCGGACCAATCCGAGCTCGAGCGTCAGTTCGTGCAGTTTTTCTCGCGCGCTGACTTCGAGGCGCACCAACGCTTGCAAGCGGAGCTCGGCGCCCTACGCGAGGACATCGCGCCCACGTGGCTCGCGCAACCGTACAGCATCGAGGAGACCGCCGAGCGCTACGTACGCCCTGCGCTGCGCCAAGCCTTCGTGCGGCTGTGCCGCGGCTCGGTCGGCGAGTACTTGGAGCGCTTCGGCTTCGAGAGCGATCTAGTGAAGGCGATGTACGCCGTCACCGACGGCTTCTCGGGCCTGTACGGCGGCTACGATACGCCGGGTACAGGCATGAATTTCTTGATCCACAACATGTGCCGCCTGCCAGGCAGTGATGGCACGTGGATGATCGTCGAGGGCGGCATGGGAAGCGTGGTGAGCTCGCTCGCCAGCGCGCTTGGTCGCGCGGGCGGCCGCATCGTCGTCGGAGCCCCCGTGCAATCCATCGTGCTCGAGAGCGGTGCGGCGCGCGGCGTCGTGCTCGCGGACGGCAGCGAGCTTCGTGCGCGTGCCGTGCTGGTCAATGCCGACCCATTTCGGATGCAGCAGCTCGTGGGCGAGAGCAACCTTCCCGCGCCGTACAACGAGCGGCTCGCCGCGATGAAACGGCCAGGCTCTACCTTCAAGCTCAATTTGGCTCTGGAACGCGCCCCAAGCTTCCGCTGCTTGCCAGAGCACGGACCCCAGTTCGGGCCCACGATTCACCTCTTACCCGAAGAGGGCTCGGTGCTCGAAGAGCTCGAGCGCGGCTGGCAAGCCGTGCAGCGGGGTGAGCTGTGTGATTTTCCGAGCATCGAATGGTACATGCACTCGACCGTGGATCGCTCGCTGAGTGACGCGCAGGGGCGCATCAGCTCGGCCTTCTTCGTGCAATGGGTCCCGTACGAGATAGCGGGCTCGACTTGGGAGCAACAGGCCGAACGCTACGCTCGCCATCTACTCGAGATCGCCGACCGCTTCGCGCCCGGCACGAGCTCATTGGTCGCTGATTGGCAGATCTTGTACCCGCAAAAGATCGAAGAGCACTTCGGCATCAGCTACGGGCACATCCATCACATCGACAACAGCTTCGGCTTCGCCGATCGATTGCCGCACCGCACCCCGATTGGCGGGCTGTATTCGGCGAGCGCAGGCACGCACCCCGCAGGCTCCGTGATCGGCTGCGCAGGCTACTTGGCGGCCCAGGAATGTTTGCGCGATATGGGCGTGGCGCGGCGTTAGCGCAGCTCGCCCGCCACGCGCGGTTCCCATCAGGAGGGCATAGTGCTAAATTTTGTGGGATGATTTGGCGGGAGGTGTGGGGGATCGTCGTTGTCAGTTGCGCGCTGGCTTGCGGCTGCACGAGCCAAGGCTCGAGTGGCGGACAAGGAGGGCTCGGACCCGGCCTGTCGGCAAGCGGGCAAGCGGGAGTGGGGCCCGGCGAATCGACAGGTGGGCGAGCTGGAGTCGGCGAATCTGCAGGCGCGGACTCTGCAGGCGAAGATAGAGGCTTGGAGGGCCCGTTGGTCGTTGGAACCAGCGTCGACCTCAAGACGGTGGTTTGGTCAGGCTCCGTGGTTCTCGCCAATGGGGACGAAACGGAAGCCCTGCTGTCGACAGGCAGCGGCGGTCAGTGGCAGCCTAACCCCAGCCTAACGCCAGGGGGCGCGCAACGGGTGATCTGGGACGGAAACCGTTTCCTCGCGCTCGAGTCGAACCGTACTCTTTTAACATCGAAGGATGGCCGGTTGTTTTCGTCGCAACGAACGACCGGCGCCGACCATTGCTCGCACGTCGTCATTTGGTCAGGTGTAAAGTACGTGGCGTTGGGCAGTGAAGGCATGACCTGCAGCTCACCAGACGCGCTCGACTGGACCGAACACCCATCAGGCGTGAGTGACCTGTTGGTTTCGATCGTTTGGACTGGCTCACAGTTTTACGCGCTAGGTGAGAGCGGAAGTGTCGTCAGCTCGCCGGACGCAGTGACCTGGACGATCCGCAGGGGCCGTACAGCGGGCGCGAATTTCAAGGCGCTCGCCTATTCCGGCTCCCGGTTCGTGGCGGTCGGTGGCGACTCCGCTCTTACGTCCATCGACGGGACGACTTGGAACGTCGACACCCGGTTCGTACCTCTCTCCGATATCGCCTGGTCCAAAGCCCTGGGCGTATTCGCCGCGGTCGATCTCGGCACCACGATTTACACGACGCCGGATGGGGTGACTTGGACGTCGCACGGCTCACCACTGGGCGGCTGGTTGAGCGCTATCACCTGGGCCGGCGATCGCTTCATTGCCGTGGGTTCCGCGGGCGCCGTCGTGAGCTCTCGTGATGGTGCCCACTGGGTTGCGGAGTCGCAGGGTAGCGACTTCAACAATGTCGTTTGGACCGGGGACAGCTTCGTTGCGCTTGGTCAGGTCGTCACTACCTCGGCTGACGCCGGGCTCTGGTCGCACCCCGTTCGAGTGCAAAAAGCGAGCTTTGTATTCGACGTCGCGCGCGCCGCCGATCGCTTCGTGTTTGCTGCGCAGGATTTTTTGTTGAGCTCGCCCGATCTGATCACGTGGACTGGAACTTCGATCGGCAGCATTCCTTGTCGAGGCGTTGCATGGACCGGGACTCGGTTCGTTGTCGTGTGTGCGGATGGTTTCGCGCACACCTCGCCCGATGGCCTGACCTGGAGCGCCAGCCAGGTAGGCGACCGTTTGACCCCTTGGTTGGACGTCCTGGCTAGCGACAATCTAGTGCTCGCGACGGGCGACGCGGGCGCGGTGGCAACGTCGCCCGACGGGCTCACCTGGACCGTGACTGAAACGGGCGCGCAAGGTGCCCTGGTGTCGGTCGCTTCGTCTGGCCAGCAATTCGTCGCTGTCTCGGACTTGGGCGAGGCAGCGGTTTCTAGCGACGGGGTCCACTGGACGAGCGCGCCCGCGAACGGGTCAGCCCAGACTCACCTCAACGCAGTAGCGTGGGCCGGGTCTGGTTTCGTTGCCGTTGGGCAGCAAGGCCTAGCACTCACGTCAGTTGACGGGCTGGTCTGGAACAAGGTCACTGTGCCGGATGGCGCACGGTATGCCTCACTGAACGGGATCGCCTTATCACCGACTCGCTGCGTCGCGGTGGGCGAGAGCGGGCTGCTCGTCGATTTGAGCGGCTCTGTCTTGCACTAACACTACTTAGTCAGTTCTTGAGCAGGAGCAGATCACGATCGGCGCGAGCGGACACGAGTAAACGAGAGAGCCGGCGGGACCGGGCGCCTGCTGCCTCGACAGTCGGAGGTAACGCGGGACGTCCGGGCTCGCTGCACGGCCAATATTCAACGGCCGCCGCGGCCTCTCTATCTCGGGACGGAAGTGACCAAGTAGTACTAAGGCTTGCCCGCGAAGCGAACCGCGCGGCGGAGACGCGCGCAGGGAGCTGCGATGCTGGGTTGCGAGCGCCCGAAGCTCTCGAGGACGCCTGAGTCAGCCGCCGCCGCGATACAATTGCTGCTGCTCGATGTACTCCAGCACCGCTCGCGGCACGCAATGCGCGAGCAGCGCGCGCTTGCCCGGCTCAGCGCTCCTCAGCAAGGCCTCGCGGACGCGCGTGGAAGAGACGTCGGGCAACGGCAAGGCATTGACGTCGGGGTGCGGATAGCCCGGCCGAGCCAGCACGTAAGGCGGAGCGAGCGCGCTGATGCGGTCGAAGGCGTGCCACTTGGCGGTGTCGCTCAGGACGTCCGAGCCCACGAGCAGGCGCAACGCCCAGTCCGGGTGGGCCGCGGCCAGGGCCTCCAGGGTGCGCAGGGTCAGGCTTGGCGTGGCGAGCTCACGCTCGATCGGCGAGACGAGCACCCCTTCGATGCCCTGGAACGCGAGCTCACACAGCCGCAAGCGATGCTGAAACGGCGTGAGCTGCTTGTGAAAAGCGTGCTCGAACACCGGCACGACCAGCACCTGATCGAAGCCTCCGACCTTGAGCGCGTACACGGCGGCAAGGACGTGCGAGACGTGCGGCGGGTCGAAGCTGCCGCCGTAAATTGCGACCGATTTCCGCATCCGGTTCGCCCAGTCTATAGTGTTTCCGTGTCCGACGCGTCGAGAATCCGAGCGCTGAGCGATCCGGTATCGATCACGCACGACGCCGAGCCTGTGCTCGTAGAACGCGGGGAAATGCTCGCCGGCGGGCTGGTCGCCGCGGGTCGTTGGTTGCTCGCGCGCAGCCCCAAGCTGCACCGCGCACGCGGTCCCTACTGCCTGCGCGGGGCGTGCGATGGTTGCACCGCGCGCGTGAACGGCGTGCCCAACGTGATGACGTGCTTGGTGAAGGCCGCCGAGGGTGACCGCATCGAGACCCAGAACGTGCTCGGCTCGCGCGAGGTCGATCTGTACGAAGCGACGGATCTGCTGTTCCCTCAGGGGTTCGATCATCATCGCCTGCTGGCAGGCACGGGGACCTCGCGCTTGCTCACCCACTTCGCGCGCCGGGTGAGCGGCCTCGGCCAACTGCCGGACGCAGTGAGCGACCGAGTGGCGGCGGAACAGCTCACGGTCGACGTGCTGATCGTTGGCGGCGGCGCGGCCGGCTTGGCCGCTGCGGCCGTGCTCGGCACACGAGCCCTGTTGGTCGATGACGCGCTGGCACTCGGCGGCTCGCTCGCCGCGCTGGAGCCAGCGCGCGCCGCGCGGCTCATCCAGCGCGCGCGTGACGCGGGCGCCCAGCTCCGGCACGCGACAAGCGCGGTATTGTTGTCACGCGAGCCAGAAGACGGCAGCGCGCGAATCAGCGCAGTGCTGGAAGGGCCGGAGCGCGCCAGCGCCGTGCGCTGCCGCACCGTGCTCGTCGCCAGCGGAGCGCACGATCCGACGCCACTGTTCGGAAACAACGATTTGCCCGGCGTGGTGTCGGCGCGCGCCGCGCTGAAGTTGCTGCGTTCGGGGATATCGATCGGCAAGCGGGTCGCGCTAGTTGGTGAGGGGCGCTTCGCACGTGCATTCGCAGAGGGTCGCAATCAGCAGGGCGTGTTTCGCTTCGAGCCGTCGAACGTGCAGCGCGCCAAAGGGCAGCACGCCGTGTCGCGCCTGGTCTACGAAGAAGCGGGAAAATCTCGGGAGATCGTGGTTTCGGCGTTGGCGTTCGATGGACCGGGCGCGCCCGCGGTCGAGCTCTTGGCTCAGCTCGGAGCGATATTGCGTTTCGACGCCGTGCGGGGCTATGCGCCAAACCTTGCCGCGGATGGGCTCGCAGCGAGCCAAGTGTTCGCCGCGGGCTCATGCGCGGCGACGAAGCTTGCCAGCGAAGAAGACGGAGCGCGCGTGGCGCGGCTGATCCCGACATGACCAGCACCGTCGCAGCGGGCGTTGACGCCCCGGTCGAGCTGGAACGCGGCGCACGCGTCCGACCCGCGATCGAGTTCCTGCTCGTGGGCGGCGCAACCCTGCTCTTGTTCCCGCTGCTTTGGCTGCTACGCCGAGTTATCGGTCTGGATTCGGCGGAGCTCGCGGTGGGATTTTTGATGTTCCACGCCGCGCACGTCATCAACGACCCGCACTTTGCCGTCAGCTACTTGCTCTTCTACAAAGACCTGAGAGGGCGCGCGTTCGGAGACACGTTCAGTGCGAGGCAACGCATTCGCTACTGGATTGCGGGGTTTCTCGTCCCGCTCGTGCTCGCGCTGTGGCTGTGTATCGCGCTCACCAGCTCGTCCGCACGCGCCATGGGCTTTCTGATTCAGGCGATGTTCCTGCTGGTCGGCTGGCACTACGTGAAGCAAGGCTTCGGCGTGCTGAGCGTCCTGTCAGCGCGCCGCGGCGTGCGCTACAGCGCGTTCGAACGGCGCGTGATTTTGAGCCATTGTTTCGCCGGCTGGGCGTACGCCTGGGCCAGTCCGGCCACGCCTGCCACAGAAGCGGAAGAGAAGGGCGTGCTCTACCTGCAGCTCACGCACCCGACGAACTTCGAGCGGCTGACGCTCGTGCTGTTCGCGCTCAGCAGCGTGGCGCTCGCCGTGACCCTGATTCGGAAATGGCGGCGCGAAGCGCGTCTGCCGCCGCTCGGGCCGCTCACGGGCCTGCTGGCGTCGATCTGGGTCTGGTCGGTGTATTCGAGCGCGGACCCGCTCTTGGTGTACGTGATCCCCGCCTTGCACTCGGTGCAGTACCTGTATTTCGTGTGGCTGCTTGCGCACAACCAGGCCAAGGCCAAAGAAGCGCCGCCGTACTTCGGGCCCTCGGCGCGTCAGCGCACGTTGTTCTTGGCGCTGTCGTCGGTGGCGCTCGGCTGGCTCCTGTTCCACCTCGCGCCTGACTTTTTGGACGCGGCGCGCTTGTCACAACACCGGCACGCTCACGTCCGGCTCGGCGATCTCGGGGCTACCCCTTTTTTCGCGGGCTTCTTCGCGTTCGTGAACATCCACCACTACTTCATGGACAGCGTGCTCTGGCGCCACGAAAACCCAGATACCCGCTACTTGCAGAGCTAAGTCATGGCCCCCGTTTCGCGGGTCAATTCAGCGCTCGACCAAGGTCCCGAACAGCATCAGCCCGCCCGACACGAACACCACGTCGAACACGCCCATCAGCTTGAAATAGTCGCCGAGCTCGGCGACGGGGGCGCCGTTCAGGAGCTCCCGGGTGGCGGCCACGGCGGACAACAGGGTCGGCGAAAGAAGTGGAAACAGCACGACTGCCAGCAACAAGTCGCGGGCATGGGTGCGCACGGTCATCGAGCCAAACAGCGTCCCCGAGGCCGCGATGCCCGGCGTGGCGACGAGGGCAATGCACAACAGGCCTGGGCCTACGACGAGCAGATCGAGCGAGAAGAGCAGCGCTGCCACCGGCATCACCACACACTCCACGACCACCAGAAACGCGAGCACGCCGAGGGCCTTGCCCGCGAAGATCGCGCTGCGCGAGAGCGGAGCCACGAGCAACCCGTCGAGCGCCGACTCGTCGCGCTCACGCTGCCAAGTCTTGCCCAACGCGAGCACCGCTGAGAACGCGAGCGACAACCAAATCACGCCCGAGGCGACGATCCGTCCGCTCGCTGCATCCCCGAAGAACGCGAGCGAGGCCATGATCACGACCAGCAGCGCGAAGAAGCCGCTCGTGATCACCACCTCACCGGTGGACAGCTCGATCAGCAAATCCTTTTGCAGGATGGCGCGCGCCTGCTGAACCCAGCTCAGGCTACGGCGAGGTTGGGCGCGCGCAGCTCCACGCGCAATCGCCTCACTCGCTGGGCCTACCGTCATGACTCGGAACTCTAACACCGGCTCTCTGCCGTGCCGAAGCTTCCGCATGCGCGGTCTCCGGCGCGTTCCGGCATTTTGTCGTGTTTTGAGGCGTGTGCTGGGTGCTACTCTGCCGCGCCATGGCTGAAATCCGCGTCGAGCACGTCTTCAAATGCAGCGAAGAGACCTTCTGGACGAAGGTATTTTTCGACGACGAATACAACCGCCGCTTGTTCCAAGAGCTGCTGAAGTTCCCGGTTTGGCGCGTGGCCAAGACCGAAGAGCGCGGCGATGAGGTGCTGCGGACTATCGTCGCTTCGCCGCCGGTGGGCGATCTGCCCGGCGCGCTCAAAGCGGTCGTGGGCGACAACGCGGGCTACGAGGAGCGCGGCGTGTTCAACAAGAAGACCCACCGCTACCAGGTGCAGGTCGTCCCGAACCGCATGGCCGACAAAATCAGCGTCAGCGTCGAGATGTGGACGGAAGCGCTGGGGGACACGCAATGCAAGCGCTTCGCCCGCGCCACGGCGACGGCAAAGATCTTCGGCGTCGGCGGGCTGCTCGAGAAGAAGCTGCTCTCGGATCTCGAGCGCAGCTACGAAAAGAGCGCGTCGTTCACCAACACGTTCGTGGCCGAAAAAGGGCTCTGAAACAGCGGCTCGTGGCGGAGCGGGGTCAACGGCGACGACCCCGCACACACCGGGCGAGCGCTCAGCCGTGCTGAGCGCCCCCGGACGAACGAGCTCTCAGCCCTTGGCTTTGGCAGCAGCAGCCTTCGGCTTCGCGGCAGCCTTCGCAGCCGGCTTGGCAGCCTTCTCGGCCTTGGCTGCCTTTGCCGGCTTCGCCTTGGCGGCGGCTTCGGCACGCTTGCTGGCGCGCTCCGAGGAGGCGTGCAGGTCGAGCAGCTGCGGCAGCGGGTAGGCGGCAAGCTTCGACGCGAAGCCTTTGTCCTTGGTGCGCTTGTTGATCTCGACGATCGACGCGATCAACTTGTCGCGGCTACCGAAACGCTTCTTGGCGTCGGTGAGCACGTCGTGCAAACGGACGAGCTTGGCGTTCGAAACGCGGCCCAGGCCCTTCGCGGAGCTGACCTTGTCCAGCCAAAGGTCGGAGGTGGCGAGCTTTTGCACGGCGGCAACGAGCTTGTCCTTCGACTCGAAGCGTTCTTTAACTTGGCTGACAGGCGTCTTTTTCATGATTCCGGCTCCGGCCCGAGGCGGGCCATACGAAGGGCGCGGTTTCTAGCAATTGGCGCGGGCCCTTGCAACCGGAAGCGTCAGACCGGCTCCCGGGCCGGCCCTACACGCCGTTTCGGTGCTGCGCCAGAGGGAGCCGCGGCGCTGCCGATGACACGCTGTACGGCACATGCTAACCGCCGCGCCATGACCTTGCGTATGCGCTTTGCGCCCTCGCCGAGCGGCTACCTGCACATTGGGAACGTGCGCTCGACCCTGTTCACCTGGCTGTGGTGCAAGAGCCAGGGCGGCACGTTCGTGCTGCGCGTCGAAGACACCGACCAAGAGCGCTCCAGCCTGGATAGCGTGCGGGCCGTGCTGGACGACCTGAAGTGGCTCGGCCTGCAATGGGACGAGGGGCCCGAGGTGGAAGGGCCTTTTGCGCCGTATTTTCAGAGCGAGCGCAAGGCCATCTACCGCGCGCACACCGAGCAGCTGATCAAAGAAGGCAAAGCCTACCGTTGCTATTGCACGAAGGAAGAGCTCGACGCCCAGCGTGAGGCGCTGAAGGCCCGGAACCCCAAGGCCAATTTCGTGTACCCGGGCACGTGCCGCAATCGCACGGACCAGCCGGATTTGCCGTTCGTGGTGCGCTTCAAGTCACCGAGCACGGGCTCGACCGACTTCACCGACAAGGTGTTCGGCTTCATCAGTACGCCCAACTCCGCGCAGCAGGACTTCGTGCTCATGCGCACCGACGGTTACCCGTTGTACAACTTGGCCGCGACCATCGACGACCACTTGATGGAGATCACGCTCGTGGCGCGCGGGCGCGACCACATCGGCAACACGCCGCAGCAAATCTTGCTTTACCAAGCGTTCGGCTGGCAGCCGCCCGAGTTCGCTCACTTGCCCATGATGCTCTCGAGCAAGGGCGAGAAGCTCAGCAAGCGAAACGGCTCGGTGAGCGTGAAGGAGTACCGTGACAAGGGCTACACGCCAATGGGCGTGTTGAATTACCTAGTGCGCTTCGGCTGGTCGTCGGGCGACAAGGAGATCTTCAGCCGCGAACAGCTAATTCAGCTCTTTTCCTGGGACCAGGTGAACAAGGGCGACGGAAAGTTCGACGAAAAGAAATTCGCCGACGTGGCCTTCGAGCAATTGAAGCAACCCGCGCTGACCTCGCTCGACGAGTACGTGGAGTGGGTGAAGCCGTTCCTCGCGCAGCGCGGCATCCAGAACCCCGACGAGGCGCTACTCAGGCGCGCCATCCCCGGCGTGCGGGAGCGCGCGCGCACCTTGGTCGATGCCGCCTTCGATCTCGATTTCTACTTCCGGGAGCAGCCCGAAATCGACGAGAAAGCGCGGCAGAAGTTCCTCACTCCGGCGGCCGCGCCGCACCTCGCCGCGCTCGGCGCGGTGTTCGAGGCCGCGCCGGCTTGGGAAGCCGAGCCGCTCGAGGCCGCGCTCAAGCACTGGGTCGAGCAGAGCGGCTTGACGATGAAAGACGTCGCCCAGCCGGCGCGCGTTGCGCTCACCGGTCGCAGTGCGAGCCCTCCCTTGTTCGAGGTCATGGCCGTGCTCGGCAAACAGGCCAGTCTGTCGCGCTTGGCGCGTGGCGCGAGCCTCGCGCAGGGCGGCTGAAGCGCATGTTTTCGGCTCCCGCGCGGCACTTCATGGGTCCGGTACATCTGCCGACCACCCACTTTTCGCCGCTGTCGTGGTTCGATTCGTTCCTCGGCTATGCCCCGATCAAGGCGCTCTTGCCGATCCCGATCATCGCCGCCATCGCGCCGCTGATTTGGCTGTTCTTCCGCGACACCTGGCGCGAGCTAGACGCCGAAGCGGAGCTCGCGCGGAACGAGGGCGGCCTCGACTACCGCCGCCCCGCGGCGTGTCTCGTGATCGTGGCCATGGTGCTCACGCTCCAGGAGTATTACGGCGGGCGTGGGTTTTACGAGACCTGGTTCCGACCCTGGTTCGCCGAGCTCGAGGCCCACGGGCACCCGCGGCTGAACCTGGCGAAATACGACGAATTCTACGGCTACTGCTGGTGGGTCCTGTCCCGCGTGACCGGCTACGTGCTGATCCCCTTCCCGCTTTGGAAGCTGCTCTTCCCGAAGGACAGCCTGCTCGACATGGGGCTGCGCGGCAAAGGCTTCACCAAGCACATTTGGATCTACGGCTTGTGCTTGGCGGTGGTGATCCCCGCCATGTTGCTGGTCTCGAAGCAGCCGGATTTCGGCAACTACTACCCGTTTTACAAGCTCGCCTCGCGCAGCTGGTTCGATTTCGGGATGTGGGAGGCCATCTACTGGCTGCAGTTCTTCACGCTCGAACTGTTTTTCAGGGGTTGGATCGTCGGGGCCTTGCGCAAATCGTTCGGCGCGGGCGCGATCTTCGTCATGGCCGCGCCCTACTGCATGATCCATTACGGTAAGCCGTACCTCGAGGCGCACGGCGCAATCGTCGCGGGTGTCGTCTTGGGCTCGCTCGCGATGCGCACGAAGAGCATCTACTCCGGCTTCCTCGTCCACATCACCGTGGCCTTTTCCATGGACTTTTTGGCGCTCTGGCACCGTAACGCCCTGCCCAAGGTGTTCTGGAACTGAGAGCGGGTCCCAAAACCCCGTACCGAGCCTGCCTCGGTCGCGTCAGAGCCGCGAGCAGGCCGAGGCGCAGCGACGAGGCGTACCTAGAAGGTACGTTGAGGAGCTGCAACGCGGGCAAGCGAAGCGGATCTGAAGGCAGGCGACGGGAGGGGGATTGGGACCCGCTCCCAGGCGGACGCGGACCGTTGCACGACCGTCACGGGCGGACGGGCAGACGCCCCGTCACGGAGAGCACCTAAGTTTAGGTGCCGCGAGCGGGCGTTCCCGGTTATATTCCGCGCACCAAAAAACCAATGGCACAACACGTCACCTTCTCGCCCACGCCTCCCGAAGCGGAACTCAGCCGGCGCGTGAGCGCTGAAGTCGATAACGGTCAGGGCGAGTGGACGACGGAGCGCAGCACGCAGCGCTACCAGATCCAAGGTTGGGGCGCGCCCTACTTTCACGTCAACGCGCGCGGCCACGTCGAGGTCACGCCGAGCCCCGATCAGGGCAAGACCATCAACCTGTTCGAGCTGACGCAAGATCTCAAAGCGCGCGGCCTCGAGCTGCCGCTCTTGATTCGCTTCCCCGACATCGTGGGTCACCGCATCCGCCTGATCAACGAAGCGTTCCAAAAAGCGATCGCGGAGTACGAGTACGCGGGCGTGTATCGCGGCGTGTTCCCGGTGAAGGTGAACCAGCAACGCCACTTGGTCGAAGAAGTCGTCTCGAGCGGCCGGCAGTGGAACTTCGGTCTCGAGGCAGGCTCCAAGCCCGAGCTCTTGATCACGCTCGCCGCGATGCAAGACGTCGGCGGCCTCATCATCTGCAACGGCTACAAGGACTCGAGCTACATCGAGACCGCGCTGCTCGCGCAAAAGTTCGACAAAACCGTGATCGTCGTGCTCGAGCGCTTGGAAGAGCTCGACATCGTGCTCAAGGCTTCGGAGAAGGTCGGCATCCGGCCCATCCTCGGCGTACGCGCCAAGCTCACGACCAAGGGCGTCGGCCGCTGGAAGGACTCCGCGGGCGACCGAGCCAAATTCGGCCTCACCACCTCGGAGATGATCGAAGTCGTCGATCGCCTGACCGAGCTGAAGATGCTGGATTGCTTGCAGCTGCTGCATTTCCACATCGGCAGTCAAATCTCGTCGATCATCCCGATCAAGAACGCCATGCAGGAGGCGTCGAACATCTACGTCGAGCTGGCCAAGCTCGGCGCCAAGATGGGCTACATCGACGTGGGTGGCGGGCTCGCCGTCGACTACGACGGCTCGAAGACGGATTTTCACGCTTCCAAGAACTACCAGCTCGAGGAATACGCGGCCGACGTCGTGGCTCACGTGCAAGCCGCGTGCGCCAAGGCGGACGTACCCGTGCCCACGATCGTCAGCGAGAGCGGGCGCGCGGTCGCCGCGCACCACTCGATCCTCGTGTTCGAGGTCGTGGGCGCGAACGAGGTCCGCTTCGGCGAGCCCGTCGAACCCAAGCCGGAAGCGCACCGCTTGCTCAAGGAGCTGTTCGACACGTACTGCGGCATCCAGCCCAAGAACGTGCAGGAGAGCTACCACGACGCGAGCCAGGCCAAAGAAGAAGGCCAGAGCCTGTTCAAGTACGGCTACCTCAGCCTGCGTGAGCGCGCTCAGGTGGAGCGCCTGTATTGGAACTGCTGCGAGAAGATCCACCACACGCTGCGCCGCCTGCGCTTCGTGCCCGAGGAATTGCAACACCTCGAGCAGAACATGTCGGCCATCTACTACTGCAACTTCTCGCTGTTCCAATCAGCGCCGGACATCTGGGCCATCGATCACCTATTCCCGATCATGCCCATCCACCGCCTCGAGCAAGAGCCGACGGTGCCCGCCAAGCTCGCCGATCTCACGTGCGACAGCGACGGCATCATCGACCACTTCATCGACGTGGAAGACGTAAAAGGCTCGCTCGATCTGCACCGCTTCGACGAAAAAGAGCCGTACTACCTGGGCATGTTCCTGAACGGCGCCTACCAGGAAATCCTGGGTGACCTGCACAACCTGTTCGGCGACACCCACGCCGTCCACGTCGCGCTCGGCGAAGAGGGCTACCACATCCGCCACGTGATCAAGGGCGACAGCGTGACCGACGTGCTCCGCTACGTAGAGTACGTGCCCGAAAACATGATCGAAGCCGTGCGCCGCCAAGCCGAACGCGCCACCAGCGCCGGCCGCCTCACGAACGAGCAAATGCGCACGCTGATGCAGCACTACGAAGAATCCCTGCGCAGCTACACGTATCTGACGGGCGACGACTGAGCGAACGACGCGCACCGGTGAGAGCTCGCTATTTTGGGGTAGCGGGCTCAAAGCGTTGCTGCCCGGCACAAAGCCCCAACCGCGACGAACAGTGACGGGAGGCTCGCGCGGCGCGCACCTCTCCAAGACACGCGCATCCAACGCCCGCGCGAATCTAACCCAATTTCAAAATGCAGCTCGAGCCGTGACGCGCTCGCTGCACGCGATCCGATGCCATGCGACCAGTGGCGACTAGGTTTGCGCAGTGAGTAACTGAGCGCGATGCACTCGCTGCGACGAGCCGCGACTGCGCATGCGCAGTAAGCGACTATGCGTGTGGCGCGCGATGCGACGAGCCGCGACTGCGCTTGCGCCGGAGGGCGCCTGAGCCGACACGCGGTGGCCCTCTCCGGCGTGGAATGCGCGCCAATCGTCAATCGGACGAACAGCACCACGAGCTCAGCCTGATTCAGGCCGCCCGCGTGCCGGCAAGCACGCAAGCCCGCCCAGCGTGCGAACGCGCGATTCGCAACCGCGCCAGAGCTCAGCCCAATTCAATCGCGAACCGAGAGCCGACCCGCGTGTGCTACGCGCGCGGAGACGAGCTGGGACTGCGCTCGCGCCGGCGCGAGCGTGTTAGGGCCTCCGCGATGGCGGAGCCAGCGCTTGGGGGCCCGGCCGCGCGCAGCGAAGCGAGCACGGCCGTCGTGAAGTGGCGTCGCTCGACGCGGGGCACCACCAAAGTTGCTCTCCCTCGTGCGGTAAGCTTCGCGTTTCGTTCGCTTCGCCATCAGTTCGTCGCGAAGACCGTGCTCGCGGCGTTTCAAGCGGCAACTCGCGCGGAGTTCCGCATCGTGCACTGGTCAATTCAGCCCAATCATTTGCACCTCATCGTCGAAGCGCAGAGCGCCGACGCGCTCTCCTCGGGGATGCGTGGCCTCGCCGTCCGCCTCGCTCGTCGCATCAATCGGCTGCTGTTTCGGCGCGGGGCGCTGTGGGCGGATCGCTGGTTTGGTGTCGAGCTCACGTCCCCGCGGCAGGTGCGCAACGCGCTTGTCTATGTGCTGCAGAATCACGCCAAGCACAGCCCGTCCCATCGCCCTGGATGCGATCCGTTGTCTTCAGCGGCTGGCTTCGACGGCTTCGCGACCGTCCAGCCCGGGGCGACTGATTCGCGCGCGGGTCCGACAGCGCGGACCTGGCTTTTGCGCATCGGCTGGAAGCGTCATGGGCTCATTCGCCAAAGCGAGGTGCCCATGCACTAGGCGAGATACCCGTGCACTAGGCGAGATACCCGTCCACCGGGCCGCAGCGGGCCTGGCGCTCGTGAATCGGCGTAAAGCGTGCTGCGTGGCTTCGAGAACCAGAGCCGCGCGCTGAGGTGCGTGGCGAGCCCTTTGAGCGCCCCCCCAATCGCTCATTTTCGAGGAATGCCTTAGAACTGGGGCGCGTTTGTGCGTTTGTTGGACCGCTGGCGACGGACTTCGCTACCATTCGGACTACGCATGAAGAAGCCTGCTGATTTGTCGCCGATCCCGCCTGCCACGCGCAGGACTCGCCTTTTGCTCGCCGGTGTGGGCGGGCTCGCGGTTTCGACGCTGGCAGGAACGGGGCACGCGGACATCTACAAGCAGGTCGGGGCGGACGGCGTGATCAGCTTCACGAGCCGACCCGCGCAGGGGTCCAAGCTGTATGCGGCCGAGAAGAAGCCCGCGGTGTTCATGCCGAGTGACGACTCGCCGGAGCGCTTCAGCCGTTATGACGAGTACATCCGTCAGGCGGCGACGCTGTATCAAATTCCCGAGGAGCTCGTGCGCGCCGTGATTCGCGTCGAGAGTGATTTCGATCCCCGCGCGGTCTCGCCGGCCAATGCTCGCGGTTTGATGCAGCTCGTGCCGGAGACGGCCGAGCGCATGATGGTTACGGATTCGTTCGACCCGCGGCAGAACATTTTCGGCGGGGTGCGTTATTTGCGCGTGCTCGCGAACCTGTTCAACGGGGACATTCAGCTCACGATCGCCGCGTACAACGCGGGCGAGGGCGCGGTCATGCGTTACGGCGGCATTCCCCCGTATCAAGAGACGCAAGACTACGTAGTGAAGGTGCTGGCCAATTACCGGCAGTACCGCAAGCAGAGCGCGCTCTAGCTCGAGACACGTTCGATCACGGCTGGGCGCGGCTTGGGTTTGCCTTTGGAGATGCGAAACGCCGCGGCCACGCGCGGCACTTCGCTCTCTGCGAGCGCGCGCGAGCGCGCGTGAATCACCGCGAGCGGCTGGCCGCGCGTGACGCGCTCGCCGCGCTGCACGAACAGCTCGATGCCCGCGTGCGCATCCACCGTTTGCTCGGCGCGCGTGCGCCCAGCGCCCAGCGCCACACCGGACAGGCCAAGCGCGTAGGCGTCACACTCCGCCAAATATCCGCTGTGCCGCGCCAGGACCTCGCCCTTCGCTTGGGAGCGCACGAGGCGCTCCGGGTGCTCGACCACGCGCGTGTCACCGCCATGCGCTTTGACCATGCGCAGGAAGCACTCGAATGCCGAGCCATCGGCCAAAGCGCGCTCCAAGCGCGTGCGCGCGGCACGTAAGCTGCGCTCCGCTCGGCCCAGCACGAGCATTTCGGCGCCCAGCGTCAAGGTCAGCTCACGCGTGTCCGCCGGGCCCGCGTCGCGCAAAATCTCGATGGCCTCGCGCGTTTCGAGCCCATTGCCGATGGTGCGGCCAATCGGCGATGACATGTCGGTGAGCAGCGCGACGACGCGCTTGCCAGCACTTCTGCCGACGCGCACCAACGCGCGCGCCAGCACGCGCGCCGAGCGTGCGTCTTTCATGAACGCGCCGCGGCCCACCTTCACGTCCAAGACCAGGCCATCGATGCCCTCGGCCAGCTTCTTGGACAAGATGCTGGCCACGATCAGCGGCACGCATTCGACCGTCGCGGTCACGTCGCGCAGCGCGTAGATGCGCCGATCGGCAGGTGCGAGCTCCGCGCTTTGTCCGATCATCGACACGCCCACCTCACGCACAACTCGCTCGAAGCGCTTGGCGTCGAGCTCCACCTGGTACCCTGGGATGGCCTCGAGCTTGTCGAGGGTGCCACCCGTGTGTCCGAGGCCGCGCCCAGAAATCATGGGCACCGCGACGCCGCACGAAGCCACGAGCGGCGCCAAACAAATGCTGATCTTGTCGCCCACCCCACCCGTCGAGTGTTTGTCGACTTTGACCGCCTTCACCGACGGTAGCGTGAGCACCTTGCCGGAATGGAGCATGGCGTGGGTCAACGCCACCGTTTCGCGATCGTCGAGCCCGCGCTGAAACGCAGCCATCAGCCACGCGCTCATCTGATAGTCGGGCACGGCGCCCGTGCCGAACTGCTGGATGAAGGCGTGGATGTCCGCTGCGGAATGAGCCTCGCCGTCGCGCTTGCTCCGGATCATTTCGACCGGATTGAATGAGCCTTTCATCGTCCCGGCGAGCGTACTACTTTGCGCGGGAATCGTGGAACGCGCGCGCGGCAGGCCCAAGGGCAAATTCACTCAGCACCGCCGGCTCGACCGGCTGCGCGAGATACTCGAGAAGCACCCGCGCGGCATCTCCCTGTACGACTTGGCCGAGGCGCTTTCGGTCACGGTGCGCTCGATGCGCCGCTACCTGAAAGAGATCGAGCGCGAGTACGATCTGGAGAGCGTGCCTTCGCGCGGCGGCGGGCCGCTGCTCTGGAAGGTGCGCTCGGGCGAGATGCCACGCAAGGTGGAGCTGCGCCGCACGCAGGCGTACGCGCTCTTGGCCGCGCGCCGGCTGTTCGAGCCCATGCGCGGCTCCGCGCTCTTCGAAGAGATCGATCTGGCGGTCGGCAAGCTGATCGCGTTCGCGCAGCGCCCGGGCCGCGGCCCCAACGCGGGGCTGGCCGACGCCCGTCTGGAAGACCGCTTTTTGTATCTGCCGCACGCGCCCAAGAACTACGCAGAAAAGACCGAAGAGTTAGACGACCTGTTTCAGGCCGTGTCGGATCTTCGGCCATTGCGCTTGTCGTACAAGAGCGCGCTCAAGGCCGACGAAGAGCGGATCACGATCCACCCGTATGCCATGGTGTTGCATCGGGACTCGGTGTACTGCGTCGGGCAGCACGTCGAAAAGGCCGAGGTGCGCACGTTCCTCTTGGATCGCATGCGCGATACCGAATGCGCGACGACCGAGCGCTTCGATTTGCCTGCGGATTTTCAGATCGATCAATACTTCCAGGGCGAGTTCGGGATCTGGAAGGATCAGAAGCCGCACAAGGTCGTGATCGACTTCGACGCCAAGGCCGCCGAATACGTGCGCATGCGCAAGGTGCACGCCTCACAGAAGCTTCAGGGCATCGCCGGTAGCGGTGTTCGCCTGACGATGACGGTCGGAAACCTGAATCAGGTCGTGTCTTGGGTACTAGAGTGGGGCGCGCGTGCACGGGTCGTGGAGCCCGAGGAGCTGGTCGATCGGGTGCGGGAGGAGCTGGAAGGAGCCCTCGCGCTGTACGCGGGGAGCACGAAGCGGCCGCGGAAGCCCGGCAATTCGCAAAAGAAGTGAATATCTTCACTTGCCGGCTAGTAAAGCGCCGATTCCGTAGTATGGACATTTTCTGCGATGCGTTTCGGAGCGATCTCCGCTTCCGTAAACGGGCGCTACGTTTAGGTGAATCTCATGGCTGATGGAAAAATTAAGAAGTTGACTGACAAGGGTTTCGGTTTCATCGAGACCGCAGGCGGGGAAGATCTGTTCTTCCACATGTCAGCCGTTGAAGGCGTCCGTTTCGAAGACCTGCAGCAGGGTCAAGCTGTGTCGTTCACGAAAGGCCAGGGTCCCAAGGGTCCCCGCGCCGAGAACGTCAAACTCAGCTGATCGCTGGCTCGGCGTAAGCCGGGCGGGACGGGAGCTTCTGCATCGCAGTAGCTCCCGTTTTCATTTTGTGCGCTCGGCATCATGAGCGAGCGGCGAGCTCAGCGCGCGAGCCGCTCGGCGACGCGGCGACGCACACGCTCGATCCAGTAACGGTTGGTTAGCCGCTCTTGCACGGCGGGCTGCGAAAAGCTCTCGCTGTATCGAGCATGCCACGCGCGTAGGTTCTCGGCCGAGATCTCGCGCCAATCATCGACGATCACGACGGGCAACCCTTCGTAGAGTGGGTCCAAAGACGAGCGCTTGACGATCACGATGTTGCCAAGCACCAGTGACTCCCAGGTGCGGTGGCAATCCAAGCCGTTGCCGTGCGGGCTGACCACGAACGCGTACCGCGTCTTCTCGCGCCACAGATCGATGCGACGCAACTTCGTGGTTTGGAACTGCACGTCGGGGTTGCCCTCCAGCACGCGCTGCACGAGCGCGCGGTCGTCCCCCCAGACTTGGGCCTTGTGCTTGTTGAAATGAAAATCGGCGTGCACGCGCAACAGCCGCTCCGAGCTCGGTGGTGCGCTCTCGCGCAGACGCTGGAGCTCGGCCTCTTGCATGGCGGGCGTGGCCGGCCAATGCCCCCATTTGCGGCGATTGCTGATGGTGTGGAAATCGAGCCCGATCGGCAGCCCGGACAGCTTCTCGTGCTGCAGCGTGCCGTCGTAGTTTTGGCTGAACCAGCAGGCGATCCGCTCGTCGGCGAGAAGCGCCGCCGAGCGCTCGAAGCCGGACGGGACCGCCCAATCTTCGTCGCCCGTCACGAGCGCGAACCGCGCCTTGATGCGAGGCAACGCTTCGTCGATGAATTGGGGCAGCGCGATTAGGCGCATCCAGACCAGATCTCCGTCGCGCACCTGCTCGAAGAGCCGCGGATCGAAGCGCAGCGGCGCACTCCCGCCGAGCTGACCTTTGACGAACGGCACGCCGCCGTTGTGATCGCACAACAGCGCCAAGCCGCGGCTCCACACGAAGCGCGTGGGCTCGAAGGGTCCATTGATCCGCGATCGGTAATTCACGGCGAACGCGGACAACCCGCCCGCCACGGCGCCCACGGCGATCGGCCAAATGCTCATGCCGAGCCCTCCGCGAGCGCGCGTTCGTAGCACTTCGCCGTCAACTGCGCGCAGCGTTCCCAAGTGAATGCTTTCACGTGCTCGAGCCCCCGCGCGCGCAGCGACGAGCGCAACCCTGCGTCAGAGACGATGCGCGCTATACCAGCGGCCAACAGCTCGAGCTCGATCGCTGGCAACGTCAACGCCGCGTCTCCAGCCACCTCCCCCAGCGCGGAGAGCGTGCTCGTGAGCACGGGCGCACCGCAAGCCATGGCCTCCAAGATCGGTAGCCCGAAGCCCTCGTAGGAAGAAGGGAAAATATATGCCAAGCAGTGATGATAGAGCGCGACCAAGAGCGCGTCGTCGATGTAGCCCAAAATGAGCACGCTCGGCTCGACGCCCGTGGCGCGCGCGGCCGCTTGCAGACGGGCGCGTTGCTTGGCCGAGATCGGCCCGGCGAACACCAACTTCAAATCCTTGGCTAGGCCGCTACGCGCAAAGGCCCGCACCAAGAGCGGCAAGTTCTTGCGCACGTCGCTCGCGCCCAAACAAAGCAGAAAAGGAGCGTCCGACCCGAGGCGCGCGGTTACTCGTTCTTGCTCGCCTGGAGCGATGCCAGCGCCAAAACGCGCGTGATCGACGCCCGAATGAACGACGTCGATACGCTCCGGCGCGACGCCCACGTGCTCGATCAAATCCTTGCGCGTGGCGTGACTGATCGCAATCACGCGCCGAGCCGTACGGTATCGTGCCACGTCGCGCAGCCACTGAAGGGTGCGCGCGCCAGGAACTGGCGCCAAATATTGCTTGGCCAGCACGAGCGGGATCAAATCATGACAGGTGACGATCCGCGGCTGCCGCATGTCGATGGGCGTGCCCGGCGGATCGGGCAAGTGCAAGAGCCGCGGCCCGATGCGGCGCGCGAGCCCACCCAAGAACATGCGCCGTTCGAGCTTGTGGCGTTGGTACTGCAGGCCGCTCACGCGAATCGACGGATCGCCTCGAAATGTCAGGGTTTCGTCGATCGCGCCGCGCGTCTTGCCGCGGTGCCGAATCAGCCCCGCGATCTCGAGCCCTGGACCGCTCGCGGAGTCGGGCCAAGCCCCGCGCTCGGCTAGCGCCTGACACAAATTGCTGACGTAGCGGCCGATACCGCGCTCACGTGACGGCGTATTGAGCGCAGTCATGTCGACCAAGACGTCAAGCACGGGCGCGCCTCGGCTGAGCTCCCGGCCCAGCATTGGCTGCGTCGCGATACACTTCCACCGTATCGCGGGCCGCGGCGTCCCAACTGAAGGCGCGCGCGCGCTCCAACCCCCGTTCGCGCAGCTCGAGGCGGAACGAGCGATCCCGAACCTTCGCCATGGCCGTCGCCAAGCCCGCCGCATCGCCCACCTTCGCGTGCAGCCCAGCCCCGCCCAGCACCTCGACCAGCGCCGGGGTGTCACTCGCGATCACCGGACAGCCCGCAGCCATCGCTTCCAACGCTGGGATCCCGAAGCCTTCGACCAACGACGGTTGCATGAGGGCCTGCGCTGCTTGCAACACCGTGACCAGCTCTTGTTCGTTCAGCGTCGGCAGCCAGCGGATCTTGGACACGATTCCCAGGCGCTCCGCGAGCCGCTCGAGGCCCGCACCGCGGCGCGTGCGTTGCAGGAGCACGAGCAGCTCGTTTTCGCGGGCTTCGCGCGCGAATGCCTCGAGCACGAGTTGGTGGGCTTTGTATGGCTCGTTCTTACCAATTACCAAATAATACGGCTCGTCACTGCCGATCAGCTGCGCGGCCCGCCGCGCTGCGGCTTCCAGATCGGCGGGCGGCACGAAGGCCGGACCAGCCGCGTTGTGAATCACTCGCACGCGCTCGGCACTGCCCGGCGAAACCGCGATGATGCGATCGGCAGTCGCATGAGAAACGGCGATCAAGCGCGTGGCCTGCGTGAGCGCATGGCGCATGCCCGCTTGGTAAAAGCTCGCGCGCACGTTGCGCAAGAGCGGGCGCGCGTCCACCTTCTCGGGCTCCTCGAGCCACATCAGATCGTGGATGGTTACGACCGTTGGGCAGGGCAGGCCGCGCCCGAGCAAGCTGAACGGAAAATGGATCACGTCTTCTGCTGACAGCGCGTCGAGCGACGCCGGATTGAACAGCGTGCGCAGTCCGTCAGCGACCGCTGTCACGCTGTGGCACGTCACGTTCGGCGCGACCATCGGCGTGGGCAACTCGGGGTGCGTCCACAAACGAAAGCGTGTGTCGGGCGCGAGCGCGGGTAACCGCTCGATCAATGCCGCAACGTAGCGGCCGATGCCACTCGGACGTGTACGAACGTAACGTGCGTCGATGACGCAACGACCAGAGACCTCGCCCAAACGGCTAGCCCTGAACGAGCGGCAAGCGCCGCGCACCGTCGAAAGAAAGCGGTTGAGCGCGCCACTCGTCGTACGCGCTCTGAGTGCGCACGCAGCCGATGGTGCAGGCGTCGGCGCAGGTTTTCTTGGTGTAAAACTGCGTCTTGAGGTCACTCTTCGAGTACTCGAGCAGCGGCTTTTTGAACACGCCGCGCGTCTGTGAGCACCAGTGGATATCGCCGAACTCGTCCACGTACAGGTAGCGGCTGCCCGCACGACACTTGAACGGCGCGCTCCCGGTTTGCAAAATTCGCTCGCGGTAGTCGTGCGCTTCGCTGAAGCGTTTGCCGCCGAGCATCTCTTTGACCTGGGCGAAGGCCGCCTTTCCCTCTTCGTCGAGCTGAATTTGACCCGTGCCATCATGCAGCACCAAGACGCGCGGCCGGAAGCCGAAGCCTTTGGCGGCCTCGACGACTTGCAGCGCTTCCTTGGGGCTAGTCGCGCCCAGCACCGCGCTCAGCACGACGTTGAACTTCGCGGTGCGAGCCAGCATGCGCAGCTTGGGCAGCATGGGCTTGAGCACCTTGACGGTCACGTCGTTGGGCAGCACGCCGTCGACACTGACTTGGAGCTCCATCAGCCCAGCCTCGTTCAAGGCTTTGACCTTCTTCTCGTTCATCAGGTACGCGTTCGAGATCATCATCACCTTGTGGAATGACTTACTTCGGGCGTAGCGGATGAGCTCGTTGATGTCCGGGTGCAGCATCGGCTCGCCACCCGTGAACTCCAGACTGAACGTGCCGAGCTCCTTGAGCTTGTCGATGCGGGCCTTCAACACCTCCAGCGGGACCGGCTCCGATACCTCGTCGAACTCGTTACAGTAACCGCAGGTCAGGTTGCACTTCCGGACCACGACGAGCTGGGCCAAGAAAGGTCCGTAGAGGCCGCGGTTGAGGACGCCCATGCCGGCGTTTAAGCGCAAACCGAAGCGGAATGCAAAGAAAGGCCCGGATCAAGGCGGAACCCAGTCAAACGTGCCCGTGGTCGCGCTCTAGGTTTGGGGGCGCTCACAGGGCTCGAAGCTGCACCTCGCAGCCGCCGCGGCTGCTCAGATGCCGCCTCGGAGTGCAGGCTGCAGCGAGTGAAACAGCGAGCGAATCATTTCGCGGAGGCCCCACTTCGGTCTTGAAAATAGTGTTCGGGCCCGACGGGCCCGAACGCTATTTTCGGCGAGCAGTGGCTCTCCCGCAGTGCCTCTCCGGCGCTGCAGATTGATACGCCCCCTCGCGAGCGCCCCATCGCACGCCGACCGGCGGGCTGTATTCGCCCAGGCAAGGAGACGTGGATCCCACTCGGAAGCCGAGCAATCGTCAGCCGGCGCCGGACTTCGCGTCACACTGTCGCCACACGCGAGTGTGAGCACCGGAACGCTATCGCGAGCTGCGATGCGTGCCGTCGGAGCGCCCTTCAAACCAGATTCGGCAGTGGGCCCTTGCACATGTCGGCTTGGCCGAAGGTCGTGGCCGGCACACCCATCGCGTTCAGGACTGAGACCAAGAGGTCGTTGTGCGAGGCCGATGTGAACTGCACGTTGCGGCCGGTGCGGAAATACCAACCGCCGCCTGCCATCAGGAAGGGCATGTTCAGGTGCGAGTGAGTGTTGCCCTCGGCCACTTCGTTGCCCCAGAGCACGAGCGTGTTGTCCAGGACCGTCCCCGGGCCTTCCGGGATTTGGCTCAGCCGATTCAGGAAGTTGGCCAGCATTTGACTGTGCCACGTCTGACGGGCCACGAGCTGCGTGAAAGCGTCCGCATCACTCGGCCCCTCGTGCGACAGCGCATGCCCCTCACCCATGCTGTTCAGCCACGGGTAACGAATGTGATTGAGCGAAGTCGAGATCTGGAAGCTCGCCACGCGGGTGAGATCGCAGGCGAACGCCGTGGCCAACATGTCCAGATGCAGGCCGGCGATCGTCGGCATGTCGTCTTCGCTGGCCGGGTCGAGCACGGCGGGCACGGCGGGCGCCACGCACGAAGCGCTGCCGTTACCGGTCGAGGCCATGCGCCCTTCGAGATCGCGCACCAACGTCAGGTGCGCTTGCAGCTTCTGCTGATCCTCGGCGCTGACCTTGGCCGAGATGGACTTGAACTGCGCCTGGACGGTATCGAGCACCGAACGGCGGCGCGAGCGTAGCTCGGCGAGCTGGTCGCTGTTCTGGCCAAAGCCGCTGAACAAGCGCTGAAAGACATCGCTCGGGTCGTTCATGGGCGGCAGCGGAGCGCCCGGGCCCGCATACGCGATGCGCCCTTGGACGTCGTTCTCCGTCGCGCGCACCCCGAGCTCGAGGCTGGTGATGGGCGTGCCCACGGCGAGCGTCTTGGCCACTTCTTGATCGACGCTGATACCGTTGGCCCAGCCTGCGCGCTGCCCGCAACCGTCCACGAACAGGTCGCCGCTCTGCAGTTGCTGACCGGTGAACAAGGCGCCAATGCCTCGTTGGTGCAGGCCGCCCGGGCCGACGGTGTTGGTGATCGTCAGATCGACACCGTTCAGGAACAGCAGGCGATCTTTGAACGCGGCAAGCGGCTGGTGAATCGTGTTCAGATCCCAGGCCGTCTCGCTGGTCACGTTCTTCGGCCACCAAGCGTCCGGAATCACGCCGTTGGGCGTGTACATGAGGACTAGCCGCTTCGGAAACGTCTCACTGGCGGCACCAGCGCGGAGCGAGGACAACAAGGGCAAAGCCACTGCTGCGCCGCCCGCGGCCCGCAGGAAGTGGCGCCGAGTCAGCTCCGGATTTTTGCGCACGCGCATCGTCACATCTCCTCCGGAGCGGCGGGTCGATAACGGAAAGCATCCGTCAGGGTCAACGCGACGAGCAGCTCTTTGAACTGGCCGCCGGTCGAAGCGAATTTCTTTTGTACGTCTTGGAGGCTGCAGCCGTCGGCTTCGGTCTCCACGCGGCCCATGGCGTAGCGATACCAATTGGTGGCCAAGCAGCGCTGCACGCGATCGCTCGCCGCCAAGCGCTGCGAAAGCTCCGCGACACCCGTGAACGGCCCGTCCACGGCCGCTTCGCCGGTGGCCACCATTTCACCCGAGGCATCGACATCGAGCCCGTTTTCGACGGTACGGTAGCGTCCGAGCTGATCGTAATTCTCGAACCCGAAGCCAGTGCCGTCGATCATGCGATGACAGGGCGCGCACGCGGGCGAGCTGGTGTGAACCGCGAAGCGCGCGCGCGTCGTCAAATTCGGATCCGGGTCCGGCGCGACCGGGTTCAGGTTCGGCGGGGGCGGCGGCACGTCCAAACACAAGATGCGCTCACGCACCCAGACGCCGCGCTGCACCGGACCCGACTGATCGGAGTGCGCCAACATGGCCATCAGCGCGGGCTGAGTGAGGAGCCCGATCTGACCGTCAGCCGCGTTCACCGGCGCGAAGCCGCTGTCAGGGGCGGGCACGCCCAACACGCCGGCCAAGCGCGCGTTCACGTAGGTCACCGGAGACAGGAACAGCGACTTCAAGTCGCCCTGATCCCAAAACGCGTGCTCTACGAACTCTTGCAGCGACTCGCGGTAATCGTCGCCGATGCCTTTGACGTCGGTCGACGCATCGGGCGCGTTGCGCGCCAAGCCTGCGAGGCTGTCGAGCTGGAGCCATTGCTGATTGAAGTCACGCACCATGCTGCGCGCGCGCGGAGTTTCCAGCAGACGCCGCGCCTGAGTTTCGATCTCAGTGGGGCTCTGCAGCTTGCCCGCGTCGGCGGCGTCGAACAACGCGGGATCCGGCATCGACCCGGTGAGGAAGTAGGACAGGCGCGAGGCCAATTGATAGCCGTCCAAGGCCACGGCACCGGTCTCCGGAGTGGCGGCGCGCGCCGAATCCACCCGGTACAAGAACTGCGGCGATTGGAGCATGGCTTGCATCACCAGCTCCACGGCGACCGAGTAGCCTTGCGTGGCATTCAGGCCATCGAACAGCGTCGTGAAGGCTTGAGTCTCATCGGCGCCGAGCGGACGACGGAAGGCGCGCTTGCCGAACGCCGCCACGAAATCGACCCCGCACTGGGCATGCTCGGCGGTGCTGGTTCCGGCGCACGGCGCGAGCGTAGTCACGCCCTTGGCGACCGCGCGCTCGGCGATGCCCTCCGCCGCGTCCATGAACTGCTCGACCAAGAGCGGATTGGCGATGTGCACTTCGGTGTTGTTGTTGAAGCCCGCGACCTGGCTCTCCGGGGGAAAGCTCTTCGACGGCTCCGAATCATCACCGAGCAGGTCAGCGATGGTCGCGTCGTACTGCACGCGCGTGAGTAGCGAGAGCGGAGATGGCGGGTGAACCTCGGGCTTGCACACCAGCGTGTCGGGCAAGCCGACTCCGTCGCCGTCCCCGCCGGATGCACCGGCAGCAGCGCCGCCACCGCTGCCCGCCACGCCACTCGCGCTCGAAGGTGAACCCGTCGAACAGGCTGCGGCGAGGGTCAGCGCGCAGGCGGAGCCCAGCAAACGAAGGACATGGCGCATGGTCGGGTTCGAAGTCGCTTCGGGCGACATTTGGTCACCCCGGCGCAAAAAGCCTGCACTTCCGTGAGGGGTCCGTCAAATCGTTCCGAGGGGCAGGATGATTTCCATCTGTGACTGGCGGAAACCTCAACGATCACGCGCGGGTCGCGGGGCTTTGAGCGCCGGTACCAAGTCGCTCAGTGCACGCGCTGGCCCGGCTTGGCGCCGCTGTCCGGTGCGAGCACGTAAATTTCCGATCCGCCCGGACCAGCCGCGATGACCATACCCTCGCTGGTGCCGAACTTCATCTTGCGCGGCGCCAGGTTGGCGACGATGACCACCAAGCGACCGACCAACGTCTGTGGAGCGTAGGCCGCTTTGATGCCCGCGATGATCGTACGCGTGGCCCCGCCGCCCAAGCTCACCGTGAGCCGGAGCAGCTTGTTGGCTTCCGGAATGGCCTCGGCGGTCAACACGCGCGCGACGCGCAGGTCGACCTTGCCGAAGTCATCGAACGAGCACTCCGCGGCGAGCGGTTCTGCGGCCAGCGCCGCCCCATCGTCGACGGGTAGCTCACTGGGGGCGGCGCTAGCCGTCGCCGCGGGCGCTGGCGCAGCGCTGCCCGCGGCGGCTGCCTTGGCGGCACTCGCGTCCGTAGCAGCGTCGCGCGTCGCTGCGACGACGGCCTCCAGCTTCTTGGGATCGACGCGCTGCATGAGGTGCTCGAACTCACCGATTGCGCTGCCGACGAGCGGCGTGGACGCCGCCTCGAAGCTGTCGAACGACGCATTGAGCAGCCTTGCGCTTTGCTCCGCGAGCTTCGGCAAGACGGGCGCCAAGTAGACGACCAATTGCCGGTACAGGTTCAGCGCGACCGTACACACGTCGCGCAGCGCTTCGGCCTTTTCGGGCTGCTTCTTGAGCTTCCAGGGCTCCTCGCGATCGATGTACTCGTTCGCGCGATCGGCGAGCGCCATCACGCTGCGCATGGCACGTGCAAAGTCGCACGCCTCGTAGGCTTCTGCGATTTCTTCACCGCGCAGCGCGGCTTCGCGAAACAGCCCACCGTCTTCCGGATAAGTGGCGGACAAGCCGCTGTCCTTCACGAAGCGTGCCGTGCGGCTGGCAAGGTTCACGACCTTGCCGACCAAATCGGAGTTCACCTTGGCCGTGAACTCTTCCAAGTTCAGATCCAGATCGTCGACCTTGGGCCCGAGCTTGCTTGCGTAGAAGTAACGCAGGTGCGCCGGATCGAGGTGCTCCAAGTACGTCGAAGCTTGCACGAAGGTGCCCTTGGATTTGGACATCTTCTCGCCGTTGACGGTCAAAAAGCCGTGCACCTGCACGCGCTGTGGCAGCGGGAAGCCTGCCGCGTGTAGCATCGCAGGCCAGAACAAGGTGTGGAAGTAGACGATGTCTTTACCGATGAAGTGGTAGATCTGAGTGTCGGCGGAGCGCCACCAGGAGTCGAACTGCTCACCGTGGGCGTCGCACCACTCGCGCGTGGCGGCCATGTAACCGATGGGCGCGTCGAACCACACGTACCAGTAGTTGCCCGGCGCATCCGGGATCTCGAAGCCAAAATACGGAGCGGGCCGCGAGACGTCCCAGTCACGCAGCTCGGCAGACAGGAAATGGCCCTTGAGGTAATTGGCGATCTCGGGCTGCAAGCGCCCGGGCTCTTGCGTCCAGTCGGTCAAGAACTGGCGTAGCTTTTCGATCTTCACGAACAGGTGCAGCGCGCTTTTCAGCTCCGGGCGCGCGCCGCTCAGCGTGCTCACCGGATCTTTGAGCTCCGTCGGGCTGTAGGTGCTGCCGCAGTTGTCGCACGAGTCACCGTATTGGTCGGCCGTATCGCACACGGGGCAGCGCCCCTTCACGAAGCGGTCGGCCAGGAACACGCCCGCCTTGGGGTCGAAGAGCTGGGTCACTTCCCGTTCGGCGACGTAGTCGTTCTTGCGCAGAGCGCTCCAGATCTCCGCGCAGTACTCGCGGTTGCGCTCGGAGTTGGTGCTGCCGTAGTGATCGAACGTGATCTGGAAGCCTGCGAAGTCGCGCTGATGAGCGGCGCTCATGTCGGCGATCAGCGCCTCCTCGCTGCGCCCTTCTTGGCGCGCGCGGATCATGATCGCCGTGCCGTGCGTGTCGTCGGCACACATGTAAATCACACGCGACCCGCGCATCCGCTGAAAGCGCACCCAGATGTCGGTCTGAATGTACTCGACCAAATGTCCGAGGTGGATGGGACCGTTGGCGTAGGGCAGTGCGCTCGTGACCAGGATGCGGCGAGAGGCGCGAGTAGAGTCGGAGGGAGAAGGCATTCAGTGAGCTCGAGGCAAAAATAGCGGGCTAGAAATAACGGGTCGCGAATAACCCGTCACAGATGGCGACAAAAACTGAACAGAAATAATGTGTATTAAAGGGCGGCGAGCCGAGGCGAGCGTAACATTCCCGGGACAGCGGCGCGCGAACCGTCGCTCACTTTCATCAAGTTGGGGGCTCGCGCGGGTGCGCGGCTTGCGAGCACGAGGCGAGGACGGTACAATTTCGGCTCATTTTGAAAGCTCTCACCCACTCTCTCACGCGCGCTTGGCCTGCGGTATTGGTTGGTTTGGTCGCTTGCGCGAGCGCAGGCGGCAGCAGTGGGTCGAGTGAGGATAGCCGCGAGAACGAGCGCTCGTTGAGCGAGCCGATCATCGGCGGTCACCTGGACACCACGACCAAGGGCGTCGTCGCGCTTGCCTTCAAGGCGCACAGCCAGGTCGCGGTGTTCTGCAGCGGCTCGCTGCTCGCGCCGAACCTGGTGCTGACCGCGCGCCACTGCATCGCCCAAATCGACGATGGCTCGAGCGAAGAGGTGCATTGCGACACGAGCACCTTCACGGCCAAGTACGACCCGCGGCAAATCTTCGTGTCCACCGACTCCGAACCGCAGTCCAGCGGCGGGCAGCTGTTCCCGGTGAAAGAGATCCGTGAGGCGCCGGGCGGCGACAAGGTCTGTGGTTATGACGTCGCGCTCTTGATCTTGAGCGGCGGCGGAGTGCCGAGTGGCACGGCCACGCCCATCGAACCGGTCCTCGAAGATCCGACCTTGGCCAACATCACGTTCTCGGCCGTCGGCTATGGCCTGCAGGATCCGAACGACACGGCGGGAAAGACTGCCGGTACCCGCCAGCGCTTCGATACTTCCTCCGTGTACTGCGTGGGCAATAGCTGTCCGAGCGCTGCCGGCAGCGAAGCCGATGAGTTCGTGGGCAATAGCCCGGTTTGCTCGGGTGATTCAGGTGGTCCGGCGCTCGACTCGGAGGGCCGCGTGTTCGGCGTGACCTCGCGTGGCGACGACGCCTGCACCTACGCGCTGTACTCGAACGTCGCCAGTTGGGCGACCTTCGTACGCAGCACCGCGCTCGACGCGGCAGCCGCTGCTGGCTACACGCCGGCCGCGTGGGCCACGGGCGATGTCGCCATTCACCCGGGCTTGGGCGGCGCCAGCAGCTCCGGCAACGCAGGGAGCAGCGCGGGGAGTGCCGCCGCGGGGGGCAAGGGCAACGCAAGTGCCGGAAACGCGAGCGGCGGGACCGCAGCTTCGAATGGCGGCGCCGGCAACAGCGCGGCGGGCGCAACCGTCGATCTTCCCCCACCCGGACAACCCATCACGCCCACGGTCGATCCGCTCGGCGACACCTGCAGCGTCAAGAGTGATTGCCCGGGCACTTACAAGTGCTACTCGACGACCGGGCAACCGCCGGGCAGCTGCGTTCCGACTTGCAGCGCCGCGAACCCCACCTGCCCCAAGGACTACACCTGCTCCGTGGGCGCGGAGGTTTGCACGCCAAGCGCCGCCGTAACCAAGAAAATCTCGACCAGCTGTGCACTCTCCGGCCGACCCCAGAGCGGCGGGAACGCGGCATTCGCCGTGCTCCTCGGCGTGGGCCTCACCTGGCTCGGTCGCCGTCGTCGCCTCGGATGAAGCTCGCCTTCGGCGCGGCCCTTGCGCTCGTTTCGAGCCTATTTTCTAGCTCGGCCCGCGCCAGTGACGCCGATCCTTGGTTCGGGCCAGACAAGGCACTGCACTGCGGCGTCTCGGTGATTCTCGGCGCAGGCGGCTACGCCGCGTCCAGCGCTTGGCTCGGTTCGCGGACCGAGCGCGCGCTCGCCGGTGGTGCCTTTTCGCTGACGGTCGGCGCGGGCAAGGAGCTGTGGGATTTGAGCGGCCACGGCGACCCATCTTGGCGAGACTTCACTTGGGACGTGATCGGCACGGCCGCGGGCGTCGCGCTCGCCGCGGGCGTCGATGCGCTGACCAGCTCGAAGCAGCCGCGAGCGGCGGCCACGGCTCAGGGCCTCGTCTTCCATTTCTAAGCAGCGCGCGCCCCACTTGGAACTAAGCTGCGCCGCATGGGACTTCTCGACGGCAAGGTCACGGTCGTAACGGGCGCAGGCAATGGCATCGGCCGCGCGAGCGCGCTGTTGTTCGCGCGCGAAGGCGCGCAAGTCGTGGTCAATGATTTGGGCGGCGCGCGCGATGGCAACGGCGCGGCTGCGTCGGCGGCGGATGCCGTGGTCGCGGAGATCGTCACGGCGGGCGGGCAAGCGGTCGCCAGCTACGACAGCGTCGCCCATAAAGACGGCGCGGACGCGATCGTTGCGCGGGCAATTTCGGCGTTCGGACGCATCGACGTGATGCTGAACAATGCTGGCATCCTGCGCGACAAGACGTTGCTGAAAATGAGCCTCGCCGAGTGGCAGGCCGTGCTGGACGTTCACTTGACCGGCAGCTTTCTGTGCACGCAGGCGGCCGCGCTCAAGATGAAAGAGCAAGGCAGTGGCTCGATCATCAACACCACGAGCGTGTCTGGCATGCTCGGCAACTTCGGGCAGTCGAACTATGCGGCGGCCAAGGCCGGCATCTACGGTTTGACGCGCACCGCGTCGATCGAGCTGCAACGCTACGGCGTGCGTGTTAACGCAGTGGCTCCGATCGCCAAGACACGCATGACCGAAGATCTGCCGATGTTCGAAAAAATCGAGGACACGCTGTCCCCCGACCACGTAGCACCGGCTCATCTGTTCCTCGCCGCGTCCAGTTTGTCGGGTGACGTGACAGGCACGGTGCTGGCCGTGGCTGGTGCGCGGATGAGCGTCTTCAAGGTCGTGGAGAGCGCGGGCAAGTACAAGGAGAGCGACGCGGGCGTGTGGAGCGCGCAGGAGATCGCCGACCACTTCGAGTCGATCAGCAAGGTGTGAGGGAGCTTCGAGCCGAGGGTGAGCGAACTGTGACGAGGATGCGTGGCGGGGGCCGGTGCTCCACGCGATGACCCCAGGCAGATAAGCCCCGGCAATTGCCGTGAAGATTGCTGGCTGGCCCCCCCGATGTTAGCTTTTTTCTGGCCGATCGCCGCGATCAGGCCTGCCCTGCAATGCGCCGCGAAGCCAACATTCCGCTCTTTCTCTGGATCACGACCGCGGTCGTGGTGCACTTGCTATGGAGCGGCGGTGCGGACCAGGGGGCGAAGATCTTGGAAGATCGTTTGGACATCCAGCGCTTCGCGCGCAGCGTCCAGAGTCACGTGCGCAACGTCGGCGCGCCCCTCGAAGTGTCGTTGCTCGACGACGAGCAGAAAGATCCGGAAAAGGATCTCGAGCAGGACGATCCGGACAAGCCCGACGAGGCCAAGCCGCCGGAAGAGCAGAACGCCGAGAAGGACGATCCGGAAGCAAAGAAAAAGCTGCCCGTGAAGGAGCAGGTCAAGCCCGACAAGGTCGAGCCACCGAAGGTCGAGCCCAAGAAGCCCGCAGAAGAGAAAAAGCCGGAGGAGAAAAAAGCCGAGCCCGTGCCCGCGCAGCCCACTCCGCCGCAGCCCGAGCTCACCATGCCGAAGAAGGTCGCGGTCAAGCAGGTCGTCGAAGACGACAAGCAGCCGGACAATCCGAACGCGGCCTTCATCGCCGATCAGGCGAACCACGTGCTCCAAGAAACCCAAGCCAAGATCACGAGCGCGGATCAGAACGACGCCAAGCCCACGCCAGGCGGCGAGCACTCGAACACCGACAAGACGCCCGGTGACGCTGACAACTCGCGTGTCATGCAGTCCGAGGATCGGCCCGGAGAAAAGGACCACGCGCCCTCCGAAGTGCCTGCTTCCGAGCCACAAAAGCTGGCCATGATGCAGCGGCCCGCGGCCACGCCCATTCATCAGCGCGGCGCCGTCCCGGCGCGCGACGAGAGCGGCGCGCGCACGGGCTCGGATCACTCGCAGACCACCGCGCCCGCGGTCGAGGGTCAAAAGGCTCAGGCCGAGTCCAAGCAAAGCGATGAGAACCCCGACGTGTTGAATTCGCCCAATGGCCGCTACACGGTGGCCGGGCCGCGCCAAGCGCTCGTGGATCAAGCCGAGGCCAAGGCCCGGAAGGCGCGCCCCTTGCCGAAGCGCCGAAGCGCGGGTGAAGCCCTGTTCGGCTATGGCTCAGCGGGCACGACGGCCAATGGCATCAACTTGAACCTCGCGCCGAGCACCGCGGTCGCGGCCATCGGCACGGATCAGCTGGCTCGCGAGCGTCTAGTGGACGGCGAGCGGCGGCGCAGCGCGCACCTCGGCTCTTGGCACCCCATGGACCCCAGCCGCTGGCGGAGCGCGATAGAAAACTACGTCCCCAGCGTGCGCGCAGGCAACCAGACCGCGCTGAACACCGCTCGCTCCGCGTTCGCCGGCTATTTGAACGGCATCCACAATCGAATTCATCCGATTTTCGCCGATTCGTTCCTGGGCTCACTGGACAGCTTGCCCGCATCGCACCCGATGAACAACGAGCAGCTGAGCACGGAGATCGAAATCATCCTCGATCAGGAGTCGGGGAACGTGGTGCGGATGGGAGTGACCAAATTCAGTGGGATTACCGCGTTCGACATCGCCGCGTTGGATTCCGTGAAGCGCGCGGCGCCCTTCGGTGCTCCGCCGCGGGAGATCGTGTCTCCGGACGGACGCGTGTACTTGCACTGGGAGTTTCATCGTAATCAGGAAGCGTGCTCTACGTTCAACGCCCGGCCCTTCATCCTCAAGGCGCAGCCGGGCACGGCTCCCACCGAGGTCACGCCTCCTCCCGCGCCCAGCGACCCGACCGAGACCTCGCCGCGCGAGCGCCACGGCATGAACGCACCGCAACATGACGGCGCGTTCGCACGGAATTGATCGAGCGTAAGTTGGCGAGCTCCGACCCAGAAGAAGCCTCGGGCATCTCTTTGCCCACGCTGACGCAAGCTGCCTTGCTCGCGACGGTGATCTGTCGCGGCGTTGCTCCGGCCATCCCCGGCCTCGCCGTGGGCATCGAGCGCTTCATCGTCATCAGTGCTCAAGTCTCGGCGTTCCTCAGCCACTTGGTCGCGGCCGGCGGCGTCACCGCCGCGATCGTGCTGGCGATCGGCGCCCTGCGTCAGCACAAGCTGGATCTGACGTTTCGGTTACTAGCGCTGCCCGGCGGCGCGATCGTGATTGCGCTGGTGCTCGCCGCATGGGTGCGCCCGCTGGAGCCGGAGCTGTGTCGCATGGTGGCGTTTGCTGCCATCGCCACGGCGGTCGCGGGCGCCGTGGCCAGCCTTCGGGTGAGCGAAACCCGCGCCTCGGGCCTCGGCCTCGCCTGCGCGAGCGCCTCTGGGCTCGCTCATCTGCTGGCACGGGAGTTGGTGAGCCGTGCCGCCGAACGGATGGATAGCGCGAGCCTGCACATGGCGACGGCCGTCGCCACTTTGGCTGCGCTGTTCGATCTACTCACGCTCGGCGTGACGCTCGCGTACCTGGGTCAGGGCAACCGGCGACGGATCGCGATCAGTGCGGCGTGGGTGCTCGTCCCTGCGCTGTTCCTCGGTTGGTTCGCAGCGCATGGCAGTGCCCCGGGCGCGGGCGTCGCGCGCGTGCTCGCCGAACGCGCACTCACCTTGCTCTCGCGTGTGCCCGCCGCGGCACTGCCCGTCGCACTGCGCTTCGCGATCACGGCCGCGCTGCTAGTCGCGGCTGGCATCTGTGTGTTCAAGCCGAGCGCGCGTGGCAAGACGAGCGTCGTGCTCGCGCTCGGTTTGCTCTCGCTGGGCGCGCCGGACATGCCGTTGCCCGCGTTGTGGTTGGTCGTGGCTGCCCTGCTCTCACCCAAGCAGATCCCGCCCGTGATCGACGAGGGGCCGGCAACGGACGCCAGCACCCGGCTGACCGCAGCCAGCGACCACGGCGCCGAGTCCGAAAAAGGCGCTCGAGTGGTCGGCCGGCCCACATGAACAGATCATTCAGTAGTACCTGAGAGCTTCTCGCTCAAGGCATTGAAATTCCGAGTGTTTGCAGCAAACTATACCGAGCATATGTTCAGGCTATCGATGTTTTGATACTGTCCCCCCCAACTCGCGCATCGGATGGGGCTCGGGAATGGAAAGTTTGGCGCAGCGGCTGCTGGTAGTCGAAGACGATGTAACGGTGGCACGCGCCCTGTCGCGGCTCTTGGCTCGGCGTGGCTTCTCCGTCGCCATCGCGCGCTCGTGCACGGCGGCGCGCTCGCTGGCGCAAAGCTTCGACTTCGCGGTGCTCGATCTGGACTTACCGGACGGCAACGGCGTCGACCTCGCTCGCTCCTTGCTGGAGTCCGCGCGGGTGTCGAGCGTGCTGTTCTTTACCGGCTCGCGTGATCCGGCGCTGCTCGCTCGAGCGCGAGCCATCGGCCCAGTGGTCGTGAAAGCGAGCGGCACGGGTGAGGTGCTGAGCCTGCTCGGGCAACTGATGTCCGAAAGCGTCGAGCCGCCGCAGAGCCAAACGTCGCCGAGCAAGGCGCGCGCCTACCGCGCCTCTTCGTCTTCGTCGCTGCGCCGCTCTCGAGCTCGCTGAGCGCTCGAGGCGCCCCTCACATCGCGCTGATCACGAGCGCGGCGTAAACCAAAACCAGGTACGGCAGCGAGGCCAGGAACAGCAGCTTGGCCCAGCGATCCACGGTTTTGTCGCCGCGTCCGAAAGCGCCGAAATAAAAGAAGGCAAAGCCGAGCAGGCCTGCGACGATCGCGTACCAAAGGCCCGCCATGCCGAGCGCGAGCGGGGACATGCTCACGACGATGAGCAGCGCCGAGTAGTACATGATCGAACGCCGGGTTGCGGCCAGCCCACTCGTATTGGGCTGCACGACGAGCCCGGCGCGCGCGTACTCTTCACGCCGAAAGGTGGCGATCGCCAAAAAATGCGGTAGCTGCCAGACGAGCAAGATCAGAAACAGCGGCAGCGCGCGAAGCGCCAGGGAGCCCGTCATGCTCGCATACCCGATGAGCGGCGGGATCGCGCCCGGGATCGCGCCGACGTGTAGCGCGAAGCCCGTGCTGCGCTTGAGCGGCGTGTACGCAAGGACGTAGCTGAGCAAAGCCAGCAAGGCGAGCGCAGCGCTCGCCAAGTTGACCCACAGCACGAGCACGGTCAGCCCCACCACGCCGCACACGCGAGCAAACCAGAGCGCCGCTTCCGGCGACAAGCGCCCCGTGGGTAACGGGCGCGACGCCGTGCGCCTCATCAACGCGTCGGTCTCGCGCTCGATGTACATGTTGAGCGCGTTCGCGGCAGCGACGACCAGCGCCGTCGCAAACATCGCGATCAACAGCCGACCGAGCGGGCGCGGCTCGGGAGCGACGAGAGCGCCACACAGCATGGTCACCATCACGAGCCCCGCGAGGCGCGGCTTACCCAGCTCGACCAAGGCGGACCAGGAGCGGGTGCTCGCGGTTTCGGAAGTGGCGCGGTCGCCGCTAATACCCGGCACGCTCGATTGCATCCTTCAGCACCTTCGGCCTTTTAAACGACGGCTCTCAGCGGTGTACACGGTGTGCCCCTGGCATCGGCCACAGGCCCGCGCCTCGTACCACCGCGTGCCACATCCAGCAATCTGCACGCAAAGTAGCCGTGTTTACTGAGCTTTCTCAGGGTTCAGCCGGGGAACCGGCCCGCCGTCCACGATACAGCCGGACGCGCTGGACCAAAAACAGAGACAGCGCGACCACGCCCGCGCCGACCAAGGCGGAGGCCGGGAGCACGAAATAGGCGCTCGCGTGCGGCTCTTGCCGCTCGAGCCAGGCCATGGCCCACCACAGGCAACAGGACGCGGCAGCGCCGAGCAGCGCGCCGGCCCAAGCCGGCAGCCATGGGCGGAGCGCAGCAAGCCGTCCCACGCCGTACGCTGCGAGGCCCGCGCTCAACGCGAACAAGAGCACGCGCACGCCGAGCGGCATGCGTCGCGAACGCCCCCACGGCGGCAGTCCGCTCAACGTGGCGTGTTTGGCGTGCACCTGCACTTGCAAGCCCGCGAGCGGAAAGGCGAGCGTGAACCCGTCGAGCGCGATCTGCTTGAGGTCCTCCGTCAGCGTGATCGCCGCGGCCTCGAAAGTAGCGAGCTTTCCGACCGGCGCGTGTCCCTGCAAGCGCGGGGCAGAGCCGGCTTTGCACACCCAAGCGAAGCCCAACATCGGCACCGTAACCTCGGCGGGGGGCGCGCTCTCCGTGCAGCTCTCACGCGCCGAGGCGACCAACTCCGTCGCCAATTGTCCCGGGGAGCTGCCGCGGCCGTCGAGCCACGACGAAATTCCGAAGCTCAACGTGCCGAGGCCAAGCACGAGCAAAGCGGTGGCCCACGCGGTGGCCTGCCACGACGCGCCAGTCGGCGTGCGAGCAGCGCGCATACTTGCCACGATCCCGAGCGCGATCGGCAAGCTTACGAGAAAAGCGAGCTCGAGCCCCGCCGCTAGAAGCGGGCGCGCAAACGGCCAGATCAAGGACAGGGGCAGGTGTTGGCCCGAGATCCTCGGCCAGAGCCGGAACCCGCCGATGAGGAAAAAGAGCGCCAAAGCACCGGCGAAGGCCGAGAGGCCGGCGAGCGCGCTGCGACGGGCAACGGACCTCACTGCGTCCACACTACCTGCTGCGCTCCTCGGGCGGTAGAGGAGCGCTCACCGGGCGGTTCGCCCGGACCCTGGGCCTGGCTTGCCGATAGGCAACTTGAAGGTCAGGCGAAAGGCGTGTGTTATGGTGCACATCCGAACGTACGCGCCGGGTCGGGCAACCCAGTAGTAGTAGCGGACTTTAGCGGAGGATCCATGCGCATCCAGACTTCATTCCTTGGCACGCTGACACTCGCGGCACTGACCCTGGCTTCCGTTTCGGCGCATGCCGAAGAAGTTTCCACGACGGGCAAAGGCGTGGTCGGCGGAACGCTGATCGGTGCCGAGGCAGTGCTGGCGACCGAAGCGGCGTTCAAGGTTCAACCAACCTGGGCCTACGTGGTCGGCGGCGTAGCGGGTGGCGCAGCGGGCGGCATCGGCGGTTACTTCATCGAGCAGAACGCCGGCGCAGAGACCACGATGTTGATCTTGGCGGGCGGCATGGCGCTCGTCATCCCGACGACCGTTGCAGTTCTGAGCGCGACCGCTTACGAGCCGCCAGCGAGCTACACGCAAGATCGCGCTCCTTCTGACGAACCCGTCGCCGAGCCGCCGGCGCCGAGCACTTCGCCTTCCATCTCCCCCGCGTCCACGACCACCTCACCTTCGGGAACCGAAGTGACTGCGCCGCCGCCGGTCACTGCTCCAGCGCCCGCACCGGCTGCGCCGACGCCTTCCGGAAGCACCGCTCCGCAACACCATCGTGCACAGCAAAGGCTCGCTCGTCGCACCTTGCCGCTCGACTACCACCTCAGCCCACCTGCACTCATCGGGCTCTCGGCGGATGCGCTGACGCTCGGCGTCCCCGCTGTCGAATTGCGCGGTGTCTACACGCGCAAAGAGGTGGCCATGTACGGCGTGAGCCAAGCGACCGAGGTACGTGTTCCTGTGCTCAGCTTTTTATTCTGAGCCCTGGGCCCGCCACCCAAGACCTGTACCTTGTCGTTCTGAGCGCCGCATCCACTCCGACGGAGACGACACCAGAATAGTGGTCTAGTCTCTTAGGTCGCGGCTAATCTCAGCCGTCCATCCCAGTGGGATTTGACGACAAACATGGCACAGCCTGCTCCGCAGAAGCCCGCCGTGGCGGCGCCTCGCACGAAAAAAACCGACGACCCGGCGCTCGGCAAAGTCATCGCGGGCCGCTACCGCCTGGAAGCCCGTATTGGCGAAGGAGGCATGGGCATCGTGTACCGCGCGCGGCACGTGCTCATCGATCGCGTCGTCGCGGTGAAGCTGATTCGCCCCGACTTGCGCGGCGAGACGCACCTCCGCGCGTGGATGTTGCGTGAGGCGCGCGCCGCCAATCGTGTCGACCACGCTCACATCATCGACATCCACGACATCGGTGAGACCGACGACGGCGAGCTGTACTTGGTGATGGAGTACTTGGTCGGCACGCCGCTCTCGACGGAGCTCGCGCACGGCCCGATGCCGCTGAACCGCGGTGTCGACATTCTGGAGCAGATGGGCGCCGCTCTCTCGCGCGCGCACGACTTGGGCGTCGTGCACCGCGACTTGAAGAGCGACAACATCCTGCTCACCCACCGCGGCGGTCGCAAAGACTTCGTGAAGATCCTCGACTTCGGGTTGGCCGCGCTCGCGCACGATCCGCGGCTGGCGCCCAAGGGTGCGGTCTTCGGTACCCCCGAGTACATGTCGCCCGAGCAAGCGCGCGGGGAGCAAGCCGGTCCGCACTCCGATCTGTACGCGCTGGGCGTGCTGTTCTTCGAGATGCTCACCGGGCAGCTCCCGTTCCGAGCCGGCGATCGCGACAGCCTGCTCGAGATGCAACGCACCGCGCCCGCGCCGCGCCCCACCAGCATCCGCAAAGATTGTCATCCTGCCGCCGAGCGCATCGTGCTTCGCCTGTTGGAGAAAGATCCGCGCAAGCGCTACCGCGACGGGCATCACTTGCTCGAAGAGCTGAAGGCGTTGCAGCGTTCACTGCCCAGCGCTTCCTGGGACAAAGAGGGCGGTGGCGGCGATACCCAGCAACCCGCCGCGCCGCTCGCCCCGCCGCCGCCGCGCACCCCTGGGGTGATCGAGTGGGCAGGCCGCGCCGGCTTGTTCGCGCGCATGGTCGCTCGCGCCTACCCTTCCGCCAACGCAGCGCCCGAGGTTGCTCAAGCGCTGGCCGTGCTTTGGGACCTGGCTGCCAAGGCCAGCGGCCTGGAAGGCGAGGTCGCGAGCCACACCCGCAAGCTCGAAGCGCTGGAACGCCGAGGTCGCGCGCTGCGCGCCGAAATCGGCCGCAAGGTGGAAGAGCTCGCGCACGAAGAATCCCGCGTGTTGCGTGAAGCCGCCGCCTACGGCGAGGAAGAAGAAGCCGCGCGCCGCGAGCTCGGTCGCGCAGAACAAATCGCCGAGGAGCGCGTGGCGATCGCCGATCGCGCTGACCGCGCGGGCGCGGGCACGCGCGCCATCTACGAGCAAGCGGGCGCCGCGCACGCCATGGTCGAAGCTCAGCGCCAGTGGCTCAAGACTCGCGAAACGCGGCGCACCGGCCGTGAAGCGAGCGCCGCGGATCTGCGTCGTCAAATCGAGGAGCTACGCGGTCAATTGGCTCGTTACGCCGAAGCCTTGGAAGAGGATCTGGCGACCGGGCGCGAGAAGGTCGCAGCCCGCGCGCGTGAGGGCCTCAAGTTCGAAAAGAGCTTTTTCGATGCCTCGAACGTGCTGATGACCCACCTCAAGGGCAAGCCCGAATGCCGTGAGCTCATGAACGAGCTGATCGCCGCGTCTGGCGAACACGACAACGCTCCGGCCACGCCTGGTCCGTCCCGCTCCAGCGACGCTTGAACAAACGTCGCCTGCAGATCGTCGGGGCGGGCAGGCTCGCCCCTGGCGAATCGCGCACGTTCGAAATCGAGCCCGAGAACGGCGGCGATGCGGAGCCTGGTTTCGTGCTTCGTCATGAAGCCGGGCTGTTCGCGTACCTGAATCGCTGCCCGCATTGGGCAGTGGATCTGGACTTAGGGGACGAGCGGTTCTATGCGGAAGACGTCGACCGCATCTACTGCAAGAACCACGGCGCACTATTCCGAGTCACCGATGGCGTGTGTGACCACGGCCCTTGCCTGGGTCAGGCCCTGCAGGCCTTCCAGGTCACCGTCGAGGGCGAGGACGCCTGGATCAGCTGGCCCGAGAAACCATGAAAGCAAACTTCGTCAGCTTGGGGGCCGTGTGCGCTGCGCTGGGTATCGGGATGGGCGCATTCGGTGCGCATGCCCTGCGCGGCCAGATCGGTGAGCCCCAGCTCGGGCTTTGGGAGACCGCGACGCGCTACTGGCTCGTGGGCTCGCTCGGATTGGTCGTATTTGGAGTCTGGTCGGGCAACCGTGAGCCGAGCGCTGCCGCAAGTTGGGCCGGCTGGCTCTTGCTCGGAGGCAGTGTGCTGTTCTCGGCCAGCCTGTTTGCACTCGCGCTGGGCGCGCCCCGCATCCTGGGAGCCGTCACGCCGCTCGGGGGGCTCGGCCTAATCATGGGCTTTTTGAGCTTCGCCTGGGCCGCGCACCGCCGCTGACCCGCAAAAAGCGCAACAAATTTGGGTCTGGGGCGGCCTTTGGTGTCTACCAGTCGTGGACCCCATGCCCGCGCTGTCTTCGCACCCGTTACCGCCAGAAGCCATGTCGGAGCGTGCACGGAGCTTCCGCGTGACGCCGGTCGCGCCCGAGGCTGCGCCCAAATCCGCCCCTCGGGCGAAGGTGCGGCCACGAGCGCCGCTGCTCGCGGGCCGCTACGCGATCGATCGCTACTTGGACAAGGGCGGCACGTCCAAGGTGTACCTGGGCTGGGACGAGCTGTGTGAGGAGGAGGTCGTCATCAAGATCCTGACCGACGAAGCGGCGCGCTGTCAGGTGCTGCGCGGTCACTTCTTGGTCGGCTCGCGCGCCGCGCTCTCCGTCAAGCACGAGAACGTGGTCAAGACGCTGGCCGTGCGCGACCCAGATCCGGGAACGCCGTACATGGTGATGGAGATGCTGCGCGGAGAGCTGGCGGCGGATCTGCTGGCTCGCAAAGGGCAGCTACCCTGCCCCGTCGCCTTGGTACTCGCCGCGCAAACCGCGGCAGGGCTCGGCGCGCTCCACGAAGCGGGCATCGTTCACTGCGATATCAAGCCCGACAATTTGTTTTTGACGCGCAGCGAAGGCAAGCCTTCCTGCGTGAAAATCCTGGATTTTGGCTTGGCCGAAGTCGAAGGTCGCTCCGCGACGAGCGAAGTGCATGCTGTTCGCGGCACCGCGCAGTTCATGGCACCCGAGCAAGTGCTGGGCGATCCGGTCGACGCGCGCACCGACGTGTACGCCCTCGGCGTCGTGCTGTTCCGCATGCTCACCGGTCAATTGCCCTTCGACCTCAAGCTCAGCGCCACCTTGCTCCGTCACCAGCTGTTCTCGCCCACGCCGCCCTTGTCTTGGCTGTGCGACGACCTCGATCCGACGATCGAGGCCATCGTGCTCAAAGCCATGCGTAAGAACCCCGCGAACCGCTACGCTTCCGCTGCCGAGCTGGCGACCGATCTGGAGCTGGTCTTGGACGGGCATACGCCGCATAGCTCGTTCGAGCTGCGCGAAGCGGACGTGTACACCCCGCGGAGCTCTCTCGGCGAGCAGGCCGCGGTGATGCTCGGCGCTCGCTAGCGCGCGGCGCGCCTCAGGGCGCGGTGACGGACGTGAGGCCTTCGAACAGCTCCGATCGCGCTCGATCTCTTTGGTATCGGTCGGCCACGGTCCGCGCTGCGCCCCCTTGCTAGGTGCGACGTCGGCCTGCACGTCGAGGCATGAGCAAGATCCTAATGGTTCTCACATCTCACGACATCCTCGGCAACACGTGAAGTATCGCGGCGAGCCACTCGTGCAGGGCAAGCGCGTGACCGGATTCACCAATGAAGAGGAAGAAGAAGTGCAACTGACGAAAGTGGTGCCGTTCCTGGTCGAAGACGAGCTCAAGCGGCTCGGTGCGAAATTCGAGAAGGTCGGCAATTGGAAAGTGCTCACCATCACCGATGGTCGCTTGATCACGGGCCAGAACCCCGCCTCGTCCACCGCCGCGGCCAAGGCGTTGCTCACGCTCCTGAATTCGTAGCGGGCGCGCACGCGGCGCAATCACTCCTGTTTCGAGCCACCGCAAAAACGTGTAGACGTCGCTGGCGGGCGCCGTACTAGGCTCTGCACCAGGAGGAAACATGCGAACAGCGTGCGCTTTGGTGGTGCTCGGAATGCTCGGTTGCGCGGGAAGTCCAACCCCTCCAGTAGAGGCTGGGTTCCCCGCCCCTCAGGGCGGCGGTGTCACGCTCGAGAAATCCCCCGATTCGGGGCAGGTCGACCGCGTCGGCCCGAGTGATGGTGCGCTCTCGCCGGACGGTAAAAACGATCTCGGTTTCGTCGCTCACGCGGATGGACCCATCGCCGCTCTCTTCCTCGTTGCCGTCGACGATTCGGGTAAGCCGACGGGAGCCTTTCAGGCAGACACGCTCGTTGGGGCCACCGAGAGCCCCGCCGAGCTCGGCACCAAGCCGGGCAGCGGAACCGCGGGCCTCGGCGTGTTCGAGGGCGCCAAACCCCTCAACGACGAAGATGGCGCGCTCGGCGCAATCGGTGATGGCCCGCACCAACTCACGCTGTACGTCGCTCCTTCGGATGCCATCCCGACCGGCAGCAAGCTGCGTATTTACCTGCAGCGCCCGGACAAGAGCTTGATTGCAGGCGGTACCGTCGCGAACTGAAGGTCGGGACGCAGAAGTCGGCGGGGCGGCTGCGCATGGTGGCGCGCCGTTTCCCGCTGGACTAAGTCCGCGAGGTGCCGCTCGTGTACCTGCCCGAGCCCGAGGTGCTCTTCGCCTGGGGTAGTGACTGGGAGAGCGGCGACATCCGCGTACTGTCTGGCGGAGCAGCCGAGCGCGCACTGTTGCTCACGCCGGAGGGCTTTCGAGAAGTGCGCGGGGAGCGCTTTCCGTTGCTGGAGTCCGTAGCGCAATTGGCCGCCGTGCCAGCCGCGTCACTCGAAGCGCTGCCCAGCTCGTTCAGCGTCTGGGCGCTGGCCAGCAAGCTCGTCATCGATCTGGTGGCGCGTGAGCGCGTCGCGCCCACGATTGCGCGACGCGACGGCAACGTGGAGGCGCGCTGGGCAGCGGCACTGTCAGCCAGCGAGGACGCCGGGCGTGTGACGTTGCTCGCGCGCAGCATGTCTCCCGCATCGCACGCGGTGCCCGTCGCTCGGCACGCGGAAGCCACGGCTTGGGCGCCCGACGCACTGCTGCACGCGTTCCTCGACGCAACGGTCGACGCTCTGGTTCGCTCGACCCAGGGCGCGCCCACGTTGCCCCGGGTCGCGAGTTGGGACAGCCGTTGGCAGGCAGCGCTGAGCGGCGCTGAACGCAGCTTCGAAACGCGCGGCTTCGGCGAGCGCACCTTGGCCAGCGATCTCGAACGCTGGAGCACCCCTGCGCTCGGCGGGCGCGACCGGCTACGAGCTTGTTTTCGGCTCGAGCTGCCTGAAAGCGATCGGGCGCCCTTCACGCTGCGTTTCTTGCTGCAATCCGCGGATGACCCGAGCTTACTCGTGCCGGCGTCCGATGTTTGGGCTGAGTCGGGTCGCAGCTTGTCGCGCCTGGGTCGTGAATTTCGCGATCCCCACGAATCGCTGCTCGAAGCTTTGGGCCGCGCAGCTCGGCTCTTTCCGCCGCTCGCCGCGGCTTTGGAGATCGCCAAGCCCGAGTCATTGACCCTCGACGCAGCGGGCGCCTGGACATTTCTAGGCGAAGGCGCGCCGGTGCTGGGCGAAGCCGGGTTCGGTGTCATCGTGCCCAGCGAGCTGACGCGAGCCGGTCAGCGCCGCTTGCGCTTGCGGATGCGCGTCGGTGGAAAAACGACCAAGGTCGCTGGCATGGTCAAAGGCGCAGCCGCCCTGGGCATGGATGAGCTGCTCACGGTCGACTGGCAGGCGGCGCTCGGCGATCAAGTGCTGAGCGCGCGCGAGCTCGGCGAGCTCGCCAAGCACAAGGCGCCCCTCGTGCGCTACCGCGGCGCGTGGACCGCGATCGATCCCCGCGAGCTTGCCGAAATTCAACGACGCATCGCCGGCGGCTCGACGAAGCTCACGGTCCGCGAAGCGGTCCAGGCCGCGCTCGCGGGGGAAAGCGAGGCCGATGGGCTCGCGGTCAGCGTGGCCGCGTCTGGCCAATTGGCGCACCTCCTCGATCGCTTGCGTGACGCCGCGAGCACCCCGCTTCCGGTGCCGAGCGCATTGCGCGCCACGTTGCGCCCCTATCAAGAGCGCGGCCTGGCCTGGTTGAGCACGCTCGCCGCTCTGGGCCTGGGGGCTTGCCTGGCCGACGACATGGGCCTCGGCAAGACCATCCAGCTGCTCGCATTCTTGCTCCGTCGCGCTCAAGACTACCCGGGTGATACGCGACCGTGCCTGCTCGTCGCGCCAACCTCCGTCCTCGGCAATTGGCAGCGCGAGGCCGAGCGCTTCGCGCCCTCGCTCAGCGTGGTTGCGTTTTATGGGGGCGCTCGCGATCGCGACAGCGCAGCGCTGAGCTCGACGCGCGGGCTCGTGCTCACGAGCTACGGCGTGCTGCGGCGGGATGCGGCACTGCTCGGGCAGATCGAGTGGGGCGTAGTCGCGCTCGACGAAGCGCAGAACATCAAGAACTCGGCGTCTGCGACCGCGCGGGCGGCGCGCGCCCTGCGCGCGAGCCAACGCTTCGCGCTCACCGGCACACCGGTCGAAAATCGCTTGGCAGAGCTGTGGTCGATCCTCGAGTTCGCGAACCCCGGCTTGCTCGGTCCGCTGGAGATCTTCCGGCGCACCTTCGCCGTACCCATCGAGCGTTACAACAACCAGCACGTGGCCGAGCGTTTGCGGCGCGTCGTCGGTCCATTCATCTTGCGCCGTTTGAAGAGCGACCCCACCATCATCAGCGATCTGCCGGCCAAAAACGAAGCCAACATGGTGTGTACGCTGACCCGCGAACAGGCCACGCTCTACAAAGCGGTGGTCGACGAGGAGCTGCGGCGCATCGCTGAGAGCGAGGGCGTGGAGCGCCGCGGCCGGGTGCTCGCGCTGCTCACCTACACCAAACAAATCTGCAACCACCCCGCCCAGTACTTGGGCGAAAGCGGGCCACTCGCCCATCGCTCGGGAAAGCTCGCGCGCTTGGCTGAAATGCTGGAGGAAGCACTGGCCGCGGGCGACCGAGTGCTGGTCTTCACGCAATTTCGGGAGATGGGCGAACGCTTGACGGCTCATCTCCGCGAAACGCTGGTCGGCGAGGGCGGCGTGCAATTCCTGCATGGTGGCACGAGCAAGAAAGCCCGCGACGAGATGGTGCAGCGCTTTCAAGAACAGCCGCTCGGGCCGCGCATCTTCGTGCTCTCACTCAAGGCTGGCGGCACGGGCTTGAACTTGACCGCCGCCAGCCACGTCTTTCATTACGACCGCTGGTGGAACCCTGCCGTGGAAGATCAAGCCACGGACCGCGCCTATCGCATTGGCCAAAAGCGCAACGTGCAGGTGCACAAGCTCCTGTGCGCGGGCACGGTCGAGGAAAAGATCGACCGTTTGCTGGTGCAAAAGCGTCAGCTCGCGGCCAGCGTGGTCGGCCAAGGTGAGCAATGGATCACCGAGCTCGATGACCGCGGTCTGCGTGATCTGTTCTCGCTCTCGAGCACGGCCGAGGTCGCCGATCTCGAGGCCGCGTCATGAGCCGCTATCGTTTTTGGGAAGACGGCGATCGCTATCCCGCCCGCAAGCAGCCCGCTCCGGAGCACGGCATCAAGGTAAAGAAGGCCGGCACCTCGTGGTGGGGTCAACGTTGGCTCGGCGCGCTCGAAGCGGCGCTCGGTGCCGACTCGGGCCGCTTGGCGCGCGGCCGCACTTACGCGCGCGCCGGCCGCACTCACGATTTGGAGGTGCGAAAAGGCAAGGTCCACGCTCAAGTGACGGGCTCGCGCAGCGAACCGTATCAAGTCAGCATTCAGCTCGAGGCATTGTCGAGCGAGACGTGGCAACGCGTGATTGCCGGCATGGCCGCCAAAGCCCAATTCACGGCCGAGCTCCTGGCCGGTGAAATGCCGCAAACGTTGGAAGAGGTGTTTCGCGGCGCCGGCAGCAGCTTGTTCCCCATGAATCGCTCGGACTTGGTGACGAGCTGCACGTGTCCGGATTGGGGCGATCCGTGCAAACACGTAGCAGCGACGCACTACGTGCTCGGCGAAGCCCTCGACCGCGACCCGTTCCTGCTCTTCGAGCTGCGCGGCCGCAACAAACAACAGGTGCTCGACGCCCTTCACCAAGCGCGCACTGGCGAACCGCCGGAAGCCGGGGTCGAAACCAAGAAGCGCAAATCCAAGGCCAAGCCAGGCACGGCCGAGCCCTCCACCGCTCAGCCCGAAAGCTCGCGCAAGCGCAAACCTCGGGCGCCCAAGGCCGAGCTCCCGTCCGCCGCTGCCTACGATCAGCCGCGTGCCGCGCTCCCCAAAATGAGTTTCTCCTTCGAGGCTCCGGCCACGCCCAGTGCGCTGCTTCGTCAATTGGGCGCGCCCTCGAGCTGGCCAGGTCGAACCTCCCCCGCTGACGCGCTCGCGCCGCTCGTACACGCCGCTGCCGAGCGCGCTCGGAAGATCGCGCTCGCGGAATCGGAGCCCGAAACGGCCAAACCCGACGACGAACCAACGAGCCGTAGAAAGTGAGCAAATCGGACCACCCTTGATCCGCAGCGCGCCCCGAGTCGTACTGCGGCATGGAGTTCGGCTCGAAGCGGCGGCGGTTGTGGCTCATTGCGGCGCCGTTGCTGCTCCTGGGGGTGGCGGCTGCGGTGACGCTCGCCCATCCCGCGCCGGCGAGCGCCGTCCCGTACATCCCGCGGGCCGACGAGGAAGTGTTGGAGACGCTGCCCGGCCCGGTCGCCAATGCCTGGCTCCGAACCCCGGCCGAGGCCGCCGCCACGGCAAACCTGGACGTCACCACGGCAGTGGCGCGCGCTCGCGCCGAGCTCACGCTCTACCAACAGAGCGCTGATCCACGCTACCTGGGGCGAGCCGAGGCCGCGCTGGGCAGCTTTTGGGACGAGCCTGCGCCACCCGAGCCAGTCCTCGTGCTCCGCGCGCGAATTCGGCAGAGCAACCACGAGTTCATACCCGCGTTGAGCGATCTCGATCGCGCGCTCACGCTCAGCCCGAACGACGGCCAGGCGTTGCTCGATCGAGCCAGCATTCGCACCGTGCTCGGTCGCTACGACTCGGCGCGCGACGACTGCCGAGCCCTGGAGCCGTTGGCGGCTCCCCTTTACGTCGTGGTCTGCCGCGCGTCGGTCGCGGGTGCCACGGGCGCGGCTGCATCGGGCTATGCGGAGCTGTCGCGCGCGATCGAAAGTCCACGCCTCGAAATCGAAGACAAGTGCTGGGCCGAATCGTTGCTCGGCGAACTGTCGAGCCGCTTGGGGCAAAGCGCGCAAGCCGAGGCGCACTTTCGCTCGGTGCTCGAAGCATGCCCGAGCGACAGCTATGCGCGCGGCGCGCTGGCCGATGTTTTGCTCGACCTGGATCGCAACGCGGAAGTCGTGGCATTGCTCGCGGATCAAATTCGCCAAGACGCGCAGCTACTGCGCCTGACGATCGCTGAGCGTCGCAGCCATGCGCCGGGCTTCGACGCTCATTTCAAAGACTTGAGCCAACGCTTCGAAGAGGCCCGGCTCCGGGGCAGCTCGGTGCATCGCCGCGAAGAGGCGCGCTTCGAGCTCGAGCTGCGCGACACGCCCGGCGTGGCATTGAGCCTGGCCCTCGAGAATTTTGCGGTGCAGCGTGAGGTCGCCGATGTTCGCATCGCCCTAGAGTCCGCACTGGCGGCTAAGCAGCCCGCGCGAGCGCACGAGGTGATCGCCTTTGCGAAGAGCTCCGGACTCGAAGACCCGCATGTCCGTCAGTTGATTGCGAGCCTGTCACGATGAGACGCGCGCTCCCCGCCTTGCTGTTTGCCCTGCTTTTGTTTCTTGCGCGGGGCGCGAGTGCTCACAAGCCGAGTGATAGCTACCTCGTGCTCCAGCGCACGACCAGCGGGGCTACCGGTCGTTGGGATATCGCGCTCCGTGATTTGGAGCCAGCCGTCGGTCTGGATCAAGATCACGACGGCACCGTCAACTGGGGTGAGCTGAAGTCGCGATTGCCGATCGTCAGGGCGTATGCCGCCGCGCGTTTACACGCCACCACCGCAAGCGGCGGTTGCCGGGTGTCTCTGACGGAGCAAGGCGTCATCGCGCACTCCGACGGCAAATACGTGGCCCTCGGGCTCGACTTGAGCTGTCCAGCGGATGCTGGCTCGATCGTGCTTCGCTACGATCTGTTGTTCGATATCGACGCGCAACATCGGAGCGTGCTGCGCTACTCGGACGGCGACGTCACCCAGGCCCTCGTGTTCAGCAAAACGCGACGAGAGCTCACGCTATCTCACGTTGCTCCTCGCTTCTGGGCCATCGTCCGGCTCGGTATCGAGCACATCCTGAGCGGCTACGATCATTTGCTCTTCCTCACGGCGCTGCTGCTGCCCTCGGTGCTCAGGCGACGAGAAGGAAAGTGGCTACCGGCGAGGGATTTTCGCAGCGT
>JBEQTH010000117.1:0-116051 GCA_040348785.1 Myxococcales bacterium
GCGGCCGGCGCCGACCAAGCGAGACTCCGAAGCAATTGAACGCCTGTCATGGCTCACACCTTGAGCAATAAGAATGCCACGATCGCCAGCGAAGGAGCGCAGCGGATTTTTGGGGGCATTGAGCGGGATTGGCACACCTGAGCCAAACTCGCGATCCTCCTGTCGCGGCTTGTCACCCCCGATTCCAAGCCAGAACTGGTCCGCTAATCCGCGCTGAACGCGGCGTCTACGTCGCAGCGCAGGCTCACCGTGATCGTGCTCGTGGCGTCGCCCTTCCGGCGCAGGTTCAAGGTTTGCAACGTGCCGCGCGCCCAACTCTTACCGGGCACCTTGCCCGCCTTCGCTTTGGCTCGGAAGTTACAACGCGCGTTCATGAACACTTCGGCGTCGCCCACGGCGCAAGTGAGCTCCATCTGCTCGAACCCCGAGTCCGCGTCAGAGCCACGGCTCGTGGCCTGGTAAGCACAGCTCCATGGCCCCGTGTCCTTCACGCTGCCGCCCAGGGTTTCCGGGATGGTGGTGTTGATCCAAGGCGCGCCGCCCTTCTCGCCCGTGACCATCATGACCCAGTAGGTGGGTGCGTGCGCGAGCGCAGTCGGCGCGGGCGCCTCCGCGTTTGCCACCGAGACCACGAACAGGAGCGCGCACCCCAGCAATCGATTCCCGAGCATCCGTCAAGATACGGGCCCGGCGCCGATCGCGCCAGTCCTCGCAGCCAGAGGAGGATCCGCTACTTCGGCACCCTCACCGCGACAGGTGCGGATCGCTGGGACGCGCCGAGGTCTACGACATGACTGACGCACATCGGTCCCGGGCTAGTTCGTCTAGAAGGCCGCGCGGAACTCAGCGGTGGAAACCAATGGCGAAAGGACGCGTCGTCGCTCTTATGGCGCGTCCCTCGCGATCGAGTGCGGCGAGGAATCGATGACCGAGCGCGCACGCGCGCGCGACCCGACCGAAGCCGTTACCGGGATCGTCGAGGACGTCGACGGATTCGGCGCTGCCGTCGGCGCGCACGGTGACGGCCACCAGCACCACGGCATACGTAATCTTATCGGGGTCGGCTTCGGACGGGAATCCGCAATCCCACACGACGTTCGTAACGAGCCATGCTGGTCGGGAACGATCGGGCTCCGCGCGTTTCGGCGCGAGCGCGCGCCCCAACCCGGTTCCGCCAAAAATTCCCGATCCGTGAGCGGCCACGAAAAATTTCCCGAGGCTACTCGTGGGTCCGCCAGCGTAGCGATCGGCATCGCCGGTCACGAGGGAATCGTCGGACGGGTCGTCGTCTTGTCGGGCCAAGATCGCGCCAGCTTGCGTCGTTTCGGGCGCCGCCCGCTTGTCGTTCGAGCTTGGAGCAATGGGTCGCGGCGCGGAGCTTGGCGCGGAGCTCGGCGCGGCCTTCGCGCGCGCAACGACCGGTGGCGGGTCTGAGGGAAGCGCGGCAAGCGGTTCTTGCTCGATCGACACCTCGTCCACTTCGATCGGCGCAACGGAAGCCACGAAATGGCGTCGCCCCAACACGCCGCTAATGATGCCCGCATGAAGCAGCGCAGTTGCCAGCGCGCTGGCCGTCCAACGCTTGCGTCTCCCGTGCTCTCCCAGGTCAATGACTCTCCACAGGAAGTCCATCATGGCCAGCCCGCTCCCTCTGTTTCGACTTTATGGGTCTCCGCACGTCACCGCAATCCCGCTTGCCCTGCGCTTTCAGCCTCCCGCGAGACACCGGCCTGCCCCGCGCCCGAGCTCCCTGCCTGTGCCAGACGTTCGTCTGTTGTTGACCCACCGCAACCCGTGCTCGTTGCGACGGCCGCGCCCAGCAGCCCCACGAACGCAAAAACCCCGCCCCCTGATCCGCGCCCACCACGATCCGAGGGGACACGAAACATCGCGGAAAGCAAATCTGACTCACCCTACGGAGTGGTGACGGCAGCCCGCGAGCCGGTTACCCGGGCAGCACTTGCCTGCCCGCGGTAGGCATCGGACACTAATTGACTCAAGGCCCGCATGGGCTCGCGCAACGCATGGATTCACCGGCCGGTTTCGACGACGACGAGGACTTCTTCAGGCGCTACGACGCCGAACGAGTGAGGCAGTCGAACTCCGACCTCGAGTTAGAGAGCGCTGAGCCGCCGCCCAGCGCCGAACAGCTCGCGCACTTCGGGCGCTTTCGAAAACCGGTCGCCTATATTTTCGCTGCGATGAGCGCGTTGTCGCTGACGGCGCTCGCGCTGCGGGGCTCCGAGCCCATCGTCCCCGCGCCCATCGCGCGGCGTGAGCTCGTGGCTCGCTACGCGGCGGCGCTGCCGGCCGCTCCGCCGGTCGTGAGTGCAGCTCGAGAGGCTCCCGCGGCTCCTTATGAACCCGTGACGTGGGGCATGGTCTCGCCCGCGCCGAGCATGTGCTTGCTCGACTCGAGCGTGGACAGCGCCTGGCTGACGGTTGCGTTGACAGAGCCGCCGAGCTTCGAGGGTAGCGAATTCGAAAGCACCGCCTTTCGCCCGAGTCACTCGAGCAGCTCACGGGGTCGTCGCCCAGCTCATGCATCGAACATTGGTGCGCACGTCGCGGTGAGCGCTCACCTGGCGCCGAGCAGTGCTCGTGCCACTCCGGTGCTCGTGACGCCGGTGGTGTCAGCGCCGGCCTCACCTCCCCTGCGCTCCGTCGCGCGCTTTCCCGATCCGCGCTGATTCTAGCGGGCCGAAGGCTTTGCGCCGTGCTACGCGCGCCGCGCCCGCTTACCCAAAAACTCTCGCCTGAACCGCGCTCACATCTCACGCGCCCAAGCCGGGCGCTGCTTGAGGTGAAACAGCATTTCGCCGGCTTTGGGCACGCACAACACGCCTTCGTCCTCGCGGTTCATGAAGCTCTCGGGATCGATCGAGCGCGGGTCGCGGTAGCCGAGGTTGATCTCTTTGCACACGGCTTCCGGAATGCCGGTGGCGAGCGTCACTCGCACGCGGCAGTGCTCGACGCCATTTTCGAACGTGCCGATGCCGCGGACGTGGGTGCTGTGGGCGAGCGTGCCCCAAGCCACGTGCTTGAAGCGGTCCCACTGCTTCAGGAAATAGTCCCGACAGTGGTAGCCGATCTGCCGGATCAGCTTGCCGTGGGTGAGGCTGACCTCGTGAATGTGCGGCGCATAGATGATGAGCTCGCCGCCATCCGCCACCACGGGCTCGAGCTTGTACATGCATTTGCCGCCCACCCACAGCTCGTCATACATCTTGGGCGCGCAGCTGAGCACGGTTCGAAACGGGTGATCCTTGTATTCGATGTGCAGCTGCTTCGACAGATCCGAAGCTTCGTCCCAGGCGCCTTCGGGGCTACCGATGAACAGGCCCGCGAGCTGCCCGTGATCGACGACCATGCACAGGCAGAGCTTGGACACCGTCACCATTTGCCCGATGCGATCGACCACCTTGCGCACGGGGGTCCACTTGTTGCCGATGATCATCGGGTTGGTCACGACGGCGCCGAGCCAATGAAAGAAGTTCAAGACCTCGGGCCCGCTGATGCCGGGGAACAAGTACTTGTTGCCGCCGCTGAAACCCACGACCTCATGGGGGAACACCGGGCCGCAGATGATCACTTGGTCGTAGTCGAAGATGCGCGCGTTGACCTTCACGGGCACTTCGATTTCGAACAGGCCGTCGGTGAGCGCGCGCGTGTCGTCCAGCGTGAGATCGCCGATTTTGCGCAGCGCTGCGTCGTTGTCCCATTCGTGATTGAAGAAGCGAACCCCGGCGTACTTCCCTTGCCGCTCTTCGAGCGAGATCTCCAACCGCTCACAGATTGCCGCTTCGCTCATCGGCTGGTGCGTGCCCAGGGCGATCATGACGTCGAAGTGCGCGGTCACGCCGCCGAGCTGCTCGAACAGGCTCGCGAACAGAAGGCCGAGGGGGCACGTGCGCGTGGCGTCCGGGACGACTAGTAAGACCTTTTTCCCTCGATAGGCCCCGGACGGGCAGGCCTCGGCGATCAGGGCGCGAGCGCGGTCAGGAGGCAGAGAGCTGCCTCGGGGAGAGACGTCCGAAAGCGTGCGCATGTGCTGGCTAATGCGGGAGCCCCCCCTGAGCGATCACTGGATTGTTGCTGAGGGCCCGGAATGGCTAGGTCGGTCGATGATCGCAGTCGACGCGCCCGGCCGGCAAGGCGCGACGAAGGCGCATACTGCTCGTATGTAACCGAGGAGCAACGAAGCCGGGCGGGATGCATCGGCGGCGATTGCGATCGACTTAGGCTTTCGTGGGCCCTGAGCCGCGAGGCCGGGTGGATCTCGCGGGGAGCGTCCATTCATAGTGAAGGGTCGATGGCGAAAAAAACGCGCAAGGCGCAGCCGCGCATACGGAGGGAGCGGGGGGTGAACGCAGTCATGGTCGAGCAGCGCCTGCTCGCCAGCAGCTTCCCCCGGCTGCAGATGGTGCTGATTCTGTCGTTGGCCGCGCTCGGCACGTTCTTCAGCTCGGCGTCCCTAGTGGCGCTCGACCTGCGCAGCATGGGCATCCGCTATGCCTTGGCCGTGCTCGGAGGCTACGGGTTCTTCTTGTCGTTGGTCCGAGTTTGGATCGCTTATCAGACGCGCAACTGGCGCTTCGGTCGCGAGCCGCGCGCGGAAGACCACGGCAAAGAGCACGACCGCGCAAAGCGCGAACAGGGCGCGAGCAGCCTGAACATCGATATCCCGGACCTGAGCGCGCTGGCCGATCTCGGGGTCTCCGCGGAGGGCTTTTCCGGCGCGGGCGGCGCCTTCGGAGGCGCTGGCGCCAGTGGCGACTTTGGGCTCGCGGAGGTGAGCAGCGCGGCGAGCTCGAGCAGCAGCTCGAGCAGCGCGGCAGACGCGGTGAGCGGCCTCGGCAATGCCGACGAGGGGCTGCCGATTTTGATCGCAATCATCGCCGTGCTTGGCGGGCTGATCGCGCTCGGCTTCGTCGTCTATTCGTCGCCCATGTTGTTCGCCGAGGTATTGCTGGACGTGGCCGTCGCGGGCGCTTTGTACAAGCGCAACAAGCGTCACCAGCGCGGCCATTGGGCAGCCGGCGTACTGCGCCGGACGTACAAGCCGGTGCTCGTGCTAGCGCTGTTTGCGTCGGTGTTCGGCTTCGCCACGCAAAGCTTGGCACCCACGGAGAAGACGCTCGGCGCCGTGCTCAAAGCACACGACGCCAAGAGCAAAGCGCACGGACAATGAGGGCCGACGTAAGACCCCTACGACCTCACTCGCCGAGCCGTACGTCGAATTGCTTCACCCAGGTCGTGCCAGTGCCGCCCATGACCTCGTTGCCGAGCTCGACGCTGGCAAGAAAATCATTCGAGCTCGCGAGCTTGGCTTTGACCAAATGCCCGAGCAGTGCGGCGATGTCGATGGTCGCCTGATGCTGGGGACTCGGGCTCTTGAACGAGAGTAAGCGCCAGCCCTTGCCGTTGGCACTCAGCCCGATGTTGTCCTCCTGCCAAAGCTCGTAGTCGATGCCGTTCAGCGTGACCGTATCGACGACTTTGCCGGCCGGGCGTGCCCCTTCGGTATAGTCCATCCAAAACATGACCTCCGTGGTGATGCTCTTCGGATTGGCGTGCGCGCTCGCATTCGCGTCAGTCAGCCAAATCTCCGGCGCCAGATCGTAGCTGCCCGTGACCGTCGTCTCGACTTGGTAGCTCAACGCGAGCTGCTCGACGTCGGCCACCCGGATCGGGAAGTGAACGTCGGTCGAGGCGCCACCCGACCACGGCTTCCAACCGACGACGACTTCCGGATAAGCAAACACGCTGGGGTCGAAGCCGGGCCAATTCCAGGTCCAGCCCACTTGGATCTGCCCGTTCTGCTCGCGAGTGAGGAGGCATTGCTCGTGGGGCCCTTGGGCCTTGCTCCCACCCCATTGGTTGTTCTCGTAACGAACGCGGCCGTCGCGGCGAACCGACCACGCCGCGCAGTCCGCTCGAACGCCGGCTGCGCCTTTGCCGGGCGCAGCGCCTGCTTCGACTGGTGCCGCGCTCGCCGCGGGAGCTCGGCTCGTTGAGCCTGGTGAGACCGCACCAGGCGAACAAGCCGAGAGCAAGACGCTGAACGAAGATGCGGCTACGAACAGAAAGCGGGCACGCGACCCGAGCTTCGTCTTCATGCCCACTCAATGGCTGCGCTCTCGCGCAGCGATCGAATAAAGCGACGACGCTCGCCGAAGGGCGCGCGGTTACGGCTCGGCCGACACGGGCCAACCCTCTTGCCAAACGAGTTGAGAAATCCGCAACGTCGGGATGCCATTGTTGAGGGCATCGTACGAGTGATACACGTTGAGCCACTGGCCGCCGCTCTGCACGACTGCGTTGTGGCCGGGGCCGACGAAGCGTGAGTCCCCATTGACCACGGGGGTGCCGCCCGCTTGGAGCATGGGCAAACCGGTGCGGTCCAAATACGGGCCGGTGATCGACGTCGAGCGCCCCACCACCACGTGGTACGTGCTGTTCACGCCGCGGCAGCAGAAGTCGTGCGACGCGAACAGGTAGTAGTAAGGCGCGCGATACACCAGGTACGGCGCCTCGATCGCCGTTGCCGGGCCCGTCGCCAAGGCGACGAGTGAGCTGCCAACGCGAGCGCCGGCGGCGTCCAATTGGATGAGCTTGAGCCCGCCCCAGAAGCTGCCGAAGCTGAGCCAGGGCGTGCCGCTCGCATCCACGAATACGTTCGGGTCGATGGCGTTCCAATCGTCGACGCTGCCCGCGTCATTCGAGCAAATCACGGGCCCCAAATCTTGCCACGGGTCGCTGCTGTTCAAGTCGGCCTTCGTGGCGTGGCCGATGCACGAGTGGTTCGAGCCGAAGGACGATGCGGCGTAATACAGGTGATAGCTGCCGTTGAAAAAGCTGATGTCGGGCGCCCACAGCGAGTCCAAATTGCCGAACTTTTCCACGACCCACGCCGGGTTCTGCGCGAATACGCTGCCGGCAAAGGTCCAATGCAACAAGTCCGGTGAGGTGCGCCGCAGCAGGCCGGGCCCCGTCGAAAATACCTCGTAGCCGGCGCTGGTCGCGATCATCGATGGGTCGTGCACGTCCGTGATGTCGCCGCTCAGCGCGAGCTGGTTCGGTAACGTCGCGGGCGCCGGCAAGTGCGCGAGCAGCGCGACCTCGGAGTCCGCGAAGGCACGGCAGCTCATGCGAATGTCATCGAACGAGCCGGCGAAGCTCGGGTCCGCAAAGGTGGATTTGCCGAAGTAGTTGCCGAGCGTCGCGCCCATGTCGGACGGATTCGAGGTAACGCCACTCTGACGGGTGACGGCGCGACCATTGATGAACAAAGTCGCGGTTTGATCGTGCAGCACGACGCCGAGGTGCGTCCATTCACCGAGCGGCGCCACGTAGGGGTAGCCCACGTCGTGAATGCCGATCGGCGTGATCAGGCCGAAGTGCAACTCTTGTCCGGCGGCGCCAAAGCCCGCCGGAGTCAGATACATGAAGCTCGAGAAGTCGGGCTTGCCGAAGTCGAACACGCGGTTCCAAGGCGGGTTTTGGCGCAACTTCAGCCAAGAAGTGAGCGTGAAGTCCTGGCACGTTTGCACGAGCCCCGTCGGCAATTGCACGTTGCCGCCCACGCCGTCGAGCGCGAGCGCGCCGTTCACCGCGCCGGGCAGGTGGCTCGCAGTGCCGCTGATCTGCCCGTCCAAGTGCAAGTCCGAGGAGTCCTTGGCGACCGCGCCCGTGGTTTCGTCGAAGCGCCAATTGGCGTAGTCGCTACCGGGCGCGGCCAACGCCTGAATTTCCGCTTGGCTGAGCACGCGGTCGTAGACGCGAAAGTCGTCGATCGTGCCGTCCAAGAGCGGATCGGGAAAGCGCGAGCGGCCGATCCAGTTGCCGCCGTTGTTGACGCCGATGTTCGCGGGTGTGGTCGGCACGGTGAGCGCATTGGCGGCTTCCACGCCGTCGACATAAACGCGGTAGTCACGGCCGCGTGTCGTCACGGCCACGTGCTTCCACGGGCCCGCGGGGATCGCCGGCGCGGTGAGCGTGCCTTCGATGCCGAACCCGGCGTAGGCCGAGTAGCGCAGGGTGCCGTCGAAGGTGAAGGGCGTGAAGTAAGCGAAGCCGGCGCTACCGCCGAAGTCGAACAGCCGGCTCCAGCCGGTCTGCGCGTCGAGCTTGACCCAGCTCGCGACCGTGAGCTCTTGAATGCCCTCGGTGAGCGAATCCGGGATCACGAGGTAGCCACTGGCCCCGTCCAAGCTGAGCCCCGAGCCTTTGCGGCCCGCCCCGAGCGCGGCCGCACCCTGCAGCACGCCGTGTCGGTCATAGCCGGAGAGATCGCGCACGCGGCCATCCGCCGTCAGCGCGTCGAACGAATAGTGCAGTTGCAGCGGGCCGCGCAGCCGCAAATTGTCGAGCAAGTAGCTCTGCGCGGGAAAGCTGACCGGCACATTGAGCGCCAAGCGCACTTCCATCTGCTCGCAACCCGACGCAAGCTGCGCACGCAGCGCGCTCGCGAGCGTGAACGTGAGCGGAGTGAACGTGCCGCGCGGCAAGCCCGTGAGCTCCACTTGGCCCACGTACGCATTCCACACGCCGCGCGTCGGACAGTCCAAATACAGTTGCACTGCGCCCGCCCAAAACGGCGGGGCGGGCGCGGGCAGCTCGATGTCGAGCGCGATGGACCGCACTTCGCCGGGGAACGCGAAGCGATCGCTCGCGTACAGCGTGTAGCCGAGCGGCTGCACCGCGAGTGACGAGGTGCCCTCGCTGTGCTCGCTGCTCGACGCCAACGCGCCGACGCCATGCCATGCCGACGCAGACTCGAAACCCAGCACCGTGTCCAGATCCGTCAGCGCTTGCGCGCTTTGTGCAACACGCTCGATCGGAGCGGACTCCGACGGTGCACTACTGCAACCACTGACCAACACGACGAGCGAACACCCGCACAGCCCGAGGTACTTCATGCTCACAGGATGCATGAATGAGCGTTGCACGGTGAGCCGCGTTGTTTGTTCCGGTGAGTCGGCGTCGCACCAGTCAGCACCACACCATGACGGTTTTCGACAGGAGCGAGGGTGCGCTCGAGAGCGACTGTGCGCGCCGTGCGGCACACAGCGCGCAACTCACTCGCTGATTAGCGAGAAGTCGTCGAGCTTGACGGTTTGCCCGCTGCTCGTGATCGCAACATCCACTTGGCCATTGCTGACGGCAATGCCGCTCACGGTGACGGCTGTCCAACTCGTGGTTGATGGAATGACTACGCTCTTGGTCCCGCCGCCGCTCACTTTGGCGGACAGCGTGGCGCCGCTCGCGCTGCTCTTCGTAAACACGGAGAGCGCGTAGCTGCCGCTGGGCAACTGCGTGACGGTTTGTGACAGACTCGCGTTGCCAGTGAGCTGCCAGGCCCAATTGCCGGTACGCGCGTCGTTCGAGTTGGCGCTCGCTCCAGACCAGCCCGTGGCCGTGGTCACGGCGATGCGATCGGCTTCGAAGCTCGGGTTGAGCAAATAGTTGTTCGGCGCAGCGGCGGCCCAAGTGCCTTTGCTCACATCCAGCGTCCAAGCGCTGAGCGAGTGAAAGTGAGGCGTGGTGCCCGTGAAGCTGAGGGGCAGCCATTGGTTGAAACCCAGGCCATTGCCGGCAAAATCCGCCCAGCGATCGCCGGCGAAGATGACCGTGGTTTGCTGGCTGCCTTTGACCGCGAAGAAAAAGCCGGTCTGCGTGACGTGGCTGTAGTCCCGCTCGGTGCCATCGAGCACGAACTCGGCGCCGTACGGACCTTTGATGTTCGAAGCCGACACGCAATACGTCTGCGATGAGTTCCAGCCGTGCAGATCGGAAGAGCAGAAGTAATACATGCCCGAGTACTTGAACATGCAGTTGCCCTCGCGGCCGCCGCCCTTGTAAACGAACACCGCGTTCTCGGCGGCGAGGAAGTCCGCCGCGCGCAGCGGCGAAACGTAGCGGTTCGCCCGGCCGTTGCTGCTCGAGCTCACGAGGTACGCTTGGCCGTCGTCGTCTTGAAAAATCGTCTGATCGCCGGTCGCGCCGTTGACGATGCCAGGCAAATTCGTCTGCACGTTATCGAACACGAAGCCGCCGTTGGGCTTGTCGCTGGTCGCAAAGTACAACCCGCCGCCCCCTTGCGCGGCGAGCACGTACTTCTTGCTCGTCTTGTTGTAAGCGACGCCCAAGCGTCCGAACCAGCCGGACGTGTTCGTCGGATGATCGGTAGCCTCGAGCTTCCAATTCACCAAGTCTTTGGACGAATACGTGGTGATGCCTTGAAACGAGGTATCGCTATTCTTGTTGTTCGGAGTGGCCGCGTAAGTCGGTGCGCCACCGTATTTCACGCCGTACCAGTAGTACGTGTCACCGACTTGCAGCACGCCCCCACCCTACGAGTAAATGGGGGTTCCGGACGAGTCTTTCCAAAACCGATCGTTGATGATGGTTGCGCCGCTTCCGGTGCTGGTGCCGCCCGCCACGTTGCTGCCGCCGCCGTTCGAGCCGGCGCTGCCCGCGCTTCCGCCACCAGTCGGCGAGCCTGCACTGCCGAGCGCGCCGCCTTCGCCTCCCACGCTCGCGCTCGTGCCCGCAGTTTCACTGCCGCTAGCGCCGGCCGCATTCCCGTGACCGCCCGCGGTGCTCGGACTACCGGCGAATGGCTGCATGGTGCCAGCGCCGCCCACCTGAGCCGCGCCTCCAACTGCCGAGGGTGACGATGGACCATCGCTCGAGCCGCAAGCGATCAGCACTGCTGCAGCGATCAACGACCCGCCTGCGAAATGACACTTGGGGTCCAACTGTGCAGTGAGACGGGTGCGGCGCGCGGCAGACATCCGTCTATCAGGGGAAGCATGGTTGATTGCTTTCCTAAACGAACCTGCACGTGCTGGCTTGGATGGTCTTTCTTGGCCAAGCTAAGACGAACGTTCGCCCTTGAAGATCCGATGAGCCTCACCTCCCGCTACGGTTTGATGTGCTCCGGTGTGTTCCTGCTCGCGGCTTGCGGGGGCAGCGATTCGGGATCGGGGCCTGGTGAGGTTGGATCACCAACCCAAGGTGGCAGCGCGCAAGCCGGAAGCTCCGGGGCAGCCACCGCAGCGGGCGGCGCTCCGAGTAGTGCGGGAGCAAACGCACTCGCCGGCGCCAGCAGCGCGGGTGCCAGCACTGGTGGCCCAGGCGGTAGCCCGAGTTTCGCGGGTGCGCCGAACGGCGGCGGTGTGAGCAGCGGCGGCGCGAGTGGTGGCGCGGGCAGCAGTTGCGCGGGCCCCATTGGCACCCTGTCCGGCGCGCTGGCCACCGGCATCAACTTTCTCGACACGGACGGTCAGCGCGTGGACGCCCACGGCGGCGGCATCATCAAAGTGGGTGACACCTTTTACCTACATGGTGAGTACTTCTCGCCGACCACCACCGATAACGACTTCAACGGCTTTTCCATGTACTCGTCGAAGGATCTCGCCACGTGGAAGAACGAGGGCATCATCTTGCCCCAGCAAGCGAGTGGCGAGCTCGGCCCGAAGCGCAAGGGGGAGCGCCCTCACATCATCAAGTGCCCGAGCACGGGTGAGTTCGTGCTGTACGCGCACGCCGCGTCCGAAGACTATCAGACCGACAAAGAGGTCGTGTACGCGACGTCGGCGACCGTGAACGGGAAGTATGCCTTCCAAGGCGCGCTCAAGAATGCGAGCGGCGCCACCGCAGCGCACAGCGACATGAGCGCGATCACGGACGGGAACAATGCGTACGTGCTCACCGAGAGCGCGCACGTGTACACGCTGGCCGCGGATTGCCACAGCTGGCTCTCGGACAAGACTTATTCAGCCGCCAACGGCGATTCAGGTGGCCTCGAAGCACCCACGATGTTCAAAGCGGGCAGCACCTATTATTGGATTGGCTCGTACAAAACGGGCTGGCGCGCCAACAACAACTTCTATTCGACGGCGCCCGCGGTCACTGGCCCTTGGACGTACCAAGGCTACATCGCACCCGTCACCGATCCCGCGAACAACATTTCCGATCAGCGCACCTGGCTCAGCCAAACCACTTGGGTGGTGCCGGTCGCGGGCTGCGGCGGCACCACCTACGTCTATTGGGGCGATCACTGGGACGGCACCACGAGCACCGCCGCGCCGGGCAAACACAACAACCTGACCACGTTCGTGTTCCCGCCGCTCGTGTTCAACGGCACGAAGATCTCGATGCCGACTTACTTGGCGAGCTGGAAGCTAAACGTGGGCGCGGGTACGTGGTCCCAGTGATCAGTGCGACGCGGGCAGCGCGCCGGCTGCGAGCCGGAAGATCAAGAACGGCCGCGACGTAGCGAGTGAGGATTGGAAGCGTGCGAGCTGGAACCGCACGCTGCGCTCACGCACACCGCACCGACACGACGACCAATGACAAGCCTTTGAGTAAAGTCATGATTTGAACTGAGCTCCCGAGAGAAGACAAAAGCGCGCTCAGTATCACCAAGAGTGAGGTCCGTAAACGCAATCGCGCTCCGTCGTGAAGCTCCCGCGCCGGCGGCGCTCCGCAGCGGCCGAAGGCGACGCTCGGGCGGAGCTCGCCTAGCGGCGCGATGAAGCGAGCACGCCGGCCATAAAACGCCGCGCTTCGCGTGGGGCACCCGAACCTCGGAAATAGCGGCATTTTACGGGTCCGGCACCCCGCGCGGCACGTGTTATAAGCCGGCCGCCCATGAGCTCGCTGAGCCGTTCCGATTCTCCGCCGCCACGCGCTTTCGAATATGGCGTGGTTGCGATCGCAGCGCTCGTGTTCGCCGCGACGTACGGGCTCAATTACGGCGACGACAATCAAGTCGTGTACTTTTTGAAGTCGCTCGCGCTGACCGATCGCAGCGTATTGCACGATGATTGGTTCACGTTCCACACCACGCAGTACCACCGCGTCTTCATTTACTTTGGCGCGCTGCTGATCAAGCTCAACCCCAAGGGTTGGGCGGTGGCGATCACGCAGTTCCTGTTCGTGCTCGCCGGCGCGCTCGTCATCTACCGGCTCGTGAAACGAGTGGCGGGCGTGACGCTGGCTGTTTCGGCATATTTGTTGCTGCTCAGCATCTTGTTCATCACGCGCACCTCGAGCGTGGGCGCAAGTTACCTGTTCGATCAAATTTTACAGCCATCGACCATGGGCGCGCTGGGTTCGATCGCGGGCACGCTGTTTTTCGTGGAAGAGCGCTGGCTCGAGTCGGGGATTTGCCTGGCCGTGGGGGGCGCGTTTCACGCCAACTACTTGGTGCTCGCGTATCCGATTTTCGGCCTGGCGCACTTGGCGCTCGGCTTCAAAGGCCTGAAGCAACGCTTGATCGGCCAGTTCGCGCCGCTGCTCTTGGTCACGATCGTGCTCTCACCCTTGCTGCTTGCGGCGTCGCACACCAAGGCTTCGCCGGAAGCGCAGGAGATCCTATTTCGGATCCGCTCGCCGCATCATTACAATCCCGCGCGTTACGAGCGGAATTTCATGCCCTTTGCGGCTTGGCAAATGCTGGGCATCGGCAGCGGTTGGTTCCTGCACAAGACCGCCAATGGTCGGCGCCTGGGCGCGGTTTTGTGTGGGCTGATGGTCACGATTTGGGCCGGCACGATCCTGACCACGCTGTACGACTTTCCCAAGGTCAATCAGATCTTCGTCTGGCGCTTCGCGCCGAACGCAGATTTGCTGTCCCAGATTTTGCTTTCATGCGCGCTCGCGAAGGCGTTGACCAAGCCGTCGATCACGCGCCTCTATCCGGGCGTGGCGCTGGGGCTGATGTTCGCGGCGCTCGGGGTGTTCGGGGTGTTCTTTCGCGGCAAAGAGAACGCGCCGATTCCGAACCTGCTCCTCGTATTCTTGGCGGCCGTGCTGGTCACTCGCGGGCTCGATCTCGCGCTCGACCTCGGCGCTCGGTTCTTGCCGGCGCACGCCGCACGCTTCACACGAAGCAAAGCGCTGTTCGCGGCCGTGCCGCTGCTGCTCGGCGCCTTCGAGGTGTATCGCGTCGCACCCAACAAGCTCGAACAAGCGCGCGCTCGTTCCACGCTGCTCAAAGAGGAGCGCGGCGCGACGCAGGACCTGTATCGCTGGCTGCGCGAGAAGTCGCCCAAAGATGCGCTGTATCTCACGCCGCCGGACCTCGAGGGCACGCGCTTCATGGGTCAGCGCGCGATCGTGGTCGATTGGAAAGCGGTGCCCCTGATCCCGACCGAGCTGCTCGGTTGGTACGAGCGCTTGTGCGACGTGACCGGCCGGCACGTGGGCGGCACCGGCGATCTGGGCGGCTACAATTCGATCGACAGGCAGCGGCTCGCGCTGCTCGTGTCCAAATACCATCCGGACTACGTGGTGCTTCGGCGCGGCGGGGAGGGTCGCTTCACGGAGCTGCCCGTGATCTACCAAAACGGCGCCTATTCGGTGCTCAAGATCGCCGCCGCGGGCGCGCAGCCCTGAAATCCTTGCTCGGTCGGAGAGGCTGAGGCACCTTCCGCGTCCGACTGCACATGACCGCGACCGCAACCCCGAAGCTCTCGTTCGTGATTCCGTTCATGAACGAAGAAGCCACGCTCGAAGAGCTGTACCAGCGCATTGCCGAGGCCGTCGCACCGACGCTCGCGCCGAGCGAGACGTTCGAGCTCATCTACATCGACGATGGCAGCACCGACGGCTCCGTCGCAGTCGCCGAGCGCTTGGTGAAAGCTCACCCGGAGGTGAGCCTGCTCGAGCTCCAGGGCAATTTCGGCAAGAGCGCCGCCTTGGCCGCGGGCTTCACGCGCGCGCGCGGCAGCATCGTGTTCACGCTCGACGCCGACTTGCAGGACGATCCCAAAGAGATCCCGCGCTTCTTAGCGAAGCTCGACGAAGGGTACGATCTCGTCAGCGGTTACAAACGTAAGCGCAACGACCCGATCACCAAAGTGCTGCCCTCGCGCGTGTTCAATTGGCTCGTGCGCACCGCCACCGGCGTCAAATTGCACGACGTCAATTGCGGCTTCAAAGCCTATCGCGACGTCGTGCTCAAGAACGTGCGGCTGTATGGCGAGCTGCATCGCTTCGTGCCCGTGCTCGCGCATTGGAAGCGCTTTCGAATCGGCGAAATCCCAGTCGAGCACCACGCGCGCCGCTTCGGTTATTCCAAGTTCGGCGGCGGGCGCTTTTTCCGCGGCCTGATGGACTTGCTCACGGTCGTGTTCTTGCTGCGTTACGGCCGGCGCCCCGCGCACTTTTTCGGCGCGGTGGGCTCACTCACGCTCGCGGTGGGCGTCGTGATCTTCAGCTACCTGACCGTGATTTGGTTCCAAGGCCAATCCATCGGCCATCGCCCGCTATTGATCCTGGCCGTGCTGCTGATCGTGGTCGGCGTGCAAATCCTGGCCACCGGATTAATCGCCGAGCTGATCGTGCACTTGGCGCGCACCGAGCTGCCCTACGTGCTGAAGCGCGAAGCCGTGCACGAAGTGGCCGTGCTCGGCCCAGGCACCGGAGTCCACGCCGAAGCGCGCGTGCCCGTGATGCACACCTGATTTGGAACATCCCGCCTCTCGAGCTTTGCGCCGCCGCTCGCCACGCCTTGCCCGCTAGCCCCCAAATCCTACTTGGGGATCGGGAGCGCTCGCTGGTTCAGCAACGCGCCGGAGGTGCCCTTCGCCGCAGAAATTGAAGTATGAATTCATACTACGATTTTCAATCGTGGACCCTCACCCGGCACGAGCGCCGACGCTCTCGTGCACGTCGGCGCTCGGACGCTGCGCCACTTTGTGCCCAGGTCAAAAGTTTTTTTAGAATTGCCTCGCGAAGGACAGTGCTCAGACCAGCTGATCGCCGGCGCCGCGCGTCATCGCGAACAAATCGGCGTCTGGGGCATCTTTCCCGCTCCAAGGTGACGTGCTCGCACACCGCCGCTGCGCAGCACGCGCACTTGCTCGCACCTTACGGCGCGCTTGCTGACTGCAACGCGATGTTTCAGGGTACTCGATCAACAGCACTGCCTTTTTGCTTAGCCCGACTTTGGAGGAGCCATGTTCAAACCCTATCCGTCCTTGTTCGTTTTGCTCACGTGCGTTGGCTGCGGGAGCAGCTTCGAAGCGGGCGGCAGCGGCGGGGCAGCGGGGAGTGACGGCGGGGCGCCTCAAGCCGGAGCAAGCGAAGCAGGTGGCGATACGAGCACCGGCGCCAGCGCCGGTGAAAGCGCGGGCGGCGCGAACAGCGCGGGTGAGTCGAGCTCGGGCGGGCGTGCCACGGCGGGCAGCAGCAGCGGCGGTGCCGCGCACGCGGGCGCAGCGAGCGGCGGCAGTGCCGCCGGCGGCTCTGCGGGTGCTGACTGCGCTGCGCTAAAGACGGAATATGCAGCGTTGGTCAAGAAGGCGCGCGTGTGTGACGAAGGCTCGATGGATGAGTGCACCACCGCCTCCGAAGCGCCCAATGTCGGGGGCTGCGGCTGCCCCACACTGGTCAACGCGAACAGCGAATACACGGCGCTCGCCGCCGAGAAGTACAAGGCAATTCAGAAGAACGGTTGCGACGGCGGGTTGACGTGCGGTATCGCCTGTTTGCCGCCCACGAGCGCCAGCTGCGCGCAGACCATGGGCTCGGGCAGCTCCGAGTTCGTGTGCACGGGCAGCAACGCAGGCATCGCGAACTAAGGCTCATGATTCGGTCTTTGGCGCTCGCGCCCAACGCTTGAGCGCGGCCCACGCCATCACATCCGCGCACAGCGACGCCGCACGCGACGCGACGGCGATCGCGAGCGCGGGTGCGCTGCCCAACGCGGGGGCCAAGCTCACGGACAAAATCGCTTCCCGAATGCCGACGCCCGCCGGCGCGGCGAGCGCGACGAACCCACCGACCGTCGCCAGCGCGTACAACCCGGACGTCGCGAGGGCGATGCCTGGCGCTGCACCGAACGCATGGCTCAACAAGACGCCGTGTGCGGCCCAAGTGCTCCAGTATAAAAGATGCGCCATTAGCAGGGAAAATGGCACCAAGGGCCCCGAGCCGTCGACCTTGAGCACCCGCACCACGAACGCCGGCAAGCGCGCGCGGTCCACGCACGAGAGCACGATGACCACCGTCGCAAAGCCGAGCACGATCGGAATCGCCCAGGCGCCGAGCAACGCGGTGAGCCCGCTGCGCTCTGGCAGGAAGAGCAGCGACGCGAAACCGATCGCACCGCCGACGGCCGTCCACGACAGCATCTCCAGCCCCACGGACGAGCCGACCGCGACGGCCGAGACGCCGAGCCGACCAGCACCGGCCATGCGCACGAAGGGCAGCCCCACCATGCCCGGCGTGTAGCGCGCGAGCTGCGAGTCCATGTACAGCGAAAGCGCGGGACCACGCGGGACGCGCTGCGCCGTCATACGCTCGATCAACGCGATCCAACCGCGGCCTTGAATCAAGCAGCCGAGCCCGAGCGGCAGGATGCTGGCAATCGCCCAAGGCAAGTCGAGCGAGACTTTGCTCTTCTGCCAGCGGTGCGCCAAATCCCAAGCCGAATAGGCCACGAACAACAGCGCGATGGTCATGAACAAGGGCCCCAAGCGCTTCTTCAGGCCAGGCTTCTGCGCGCCAGGCGACGCACTTTCACCCGCTTCGCTCAAAGCTGCCAGTCGCTGACGAGCTGCTTGTTCTGTGAGGTGTCCGCGCCCTTCTTGAGCAGCAAGAACTCGCCGGCGCGGCGCAGCACGCCGTATTGGCCGCTCTCGATGGCCGCCTTCAGCGTGGGCCGCGTCTTCGACAGCTTGAGCTCTTTGTTCGAAGCCAGCACGTAGTCGGCGTTCTGCGGACCGTGGCGCATGGTGAACATCTTCACGCGCGACGACACGTGCGGCCCGACGGTCTCCGTCGCGGCGACCGAGGCGTCCTTGGGGATCATCTCGACCAGGGTTTGCAGGCGGCGGTAGCGCTCGGCCTCGGCGGGCGTGTACTCGAAATCGATGAAGTTGTAGCCGCCCTTGAGCGAGTTCGCGCGGGCCCCGAACGCACCGTAATTGTAGGTGAGCACGAGCGAGGCGCAGACCATGGTCGCGGCTGCGGCGCGCATGCGGATCAGCCCCGAGTCCAAGCTCTTGCCGATCGACTCCAGGGCGAGCGGCACGGCCAAGAACAAGAACGGCGCCCAATGCATCACGTAGTGGAACGAGAACAGCGTGGGCGGGTCATAGTTCGTGACCAAGAGCGTCAAGAAAATGCCGGGCACGAACGCCGCCCACAGGTACCAGCGCCGCGCGGGTAAGAACGCGACGGGCACGAGCAGGTGCAACAGGTAAACGAGCTTCTTCTCGACCACCAGCTTGGACAGCACGAACAGCGGGTTCGTGATCAAGGTCTTGATCACGCTCTTGTAGCCCTTTTCGCCGTCGGCCCAGAGGTCCTTGTACATGTTCGGGTACCACCACTCGCCCGCGTCATCCATGACGTGAAAGCGCAGGTACACGAAGTAGCTCAGGGCAACCGTGGCGATCACGAAGCCGGGGAACGAGCGGTAGCCCGACAAGAGCAAGAAGCCGCCAATCACGGCCACGCCGATCGGGATGTCTTCGCGCAAAAGCAGCGCGGCGCCCGTGGCCAAACCGCAGATCACCCAACGCCGCGTCTCCGCTGCCCAGACCAAGCTGAACAAGAAGAAGGTCGCGATCGGCACGTTCTGGAACTCCGAGAAGTTCGCGCTGTGCATCGGGTAGTAACAGAGAAACGCGAGGGCAACGGCCACGGCCATCGCGTCCGACACGTGGCGTCGAGCAAAGCCGTACAGCGGCAGCGCGCTCAAGCCGAGCAAGAACGACTGTAGGACCAGCAACGTCTCCGGCTTGGGCCAGAGCACATAGATCGGCAAAAACAGGTACGTGCCGAACTTGGCGTGGTTCGCCAAGTACTTCCCTGGGTCGGTCGGGAAGACGACCGTGCTCTCCAGGAATTTGCCGTGCAAGCCGCCGTAGATCAGGTTGTTGTTGATGGAGAGATCGAAGTTGTGCGTGCGCAGCTTGTAGTGCCAGCGCACGAAGTAAAAGCTCATGAACAGCGCGTAGCCGAGGGCCGCGGTGATCACGACCGTGCGCGGGCCGAGCTTTCGCACGCGCTCCGGCAACTGCTGTTTCACGCCCTCCCACCAAGCCTGCACCGAGGCGGGCACGGACGACAGCGAACGTACGAGCAAGGTCTCGACAACGAGCGAGCCGACGAGCGCGACGAGCAACAACGCTTGATGCCGGTTCTGCCAAGGCCGCGCGCGGAACGCGATGGGCAGGATGGGTAGTGCGATCAGGGGCGACAGGAACCACGCCCACTCTTCGGCGATCTTGTACGAGCGGCGCTTGTTCCACAGCCACGCCAACACCGCCGCGCCAACCGCACCGCCGAGCGCGATGCCACTCACGAACCCGGTCACCAGATCGAAGCGCTGATCCGGCGACTCCAGCTTGTTGTTCTCGAGGAAGTCGGCAATCCAGCGCGACCGGAACGCGAACTGAGTCCAGACGACGATCGCGCAGCCGAGCAGCGCGCTGATCGCTAGCGTGCGGCTCCCGATCCCCCAGCGATCCTCATCCGGCGGCGGCAGCTTGAGCCGAGGCGCAGGTGGTTCATCGCTGTCGCGGTCGTCATCCTCGTCGGATTCGTCCTCGTCATCAGCTTCGGATTCGCCGGCGTCGGGCTGGGAGCTGAGCTCCTCTTCCCCTTCTTCCGCCTCACCCTTGGGTTCTTCGTCTAAATCCGGCCCGGACCCGGTCATTGCGCGCAGGGGCATACCATGAGACCCGGGCGGCTGGCGCCCTCTGCGAGCGGCGCGTACCCTATTGAGCGTGAGCCTTCGTGCCTTGCCCCGGTTCTGGCCGGTCGCCTTGCTGTTTTTAGCGGGACACGCTCATGCTCAGTTCAACCCGCAAGGCAGGAGCAAGAAGCCGAAGCCGGCGGCGCACCCCAGCGCTCCCGCTGGCGCAGCCCGTCCGAAGCCTGCGGCCAGCAGCCCCGGCCCGGCGGCGGCCCGCCCGGTTAGCTCCGCCCCCCCGACGGCGCCCGCAGCGCCTGCCGTCGACCCCAAGAAGCCGGACGCCAAAGGGCCCAGCAGCGAGGCGTTGATCCAGCGCTACACCGGCATCGTGCTCGCGCAACCGGGCGCTGATTTTCCGCTGCAACGGCTGCTCGAGCTGTACCGGGAACGCGACGGGCAGCTCGACAGTCTGCTTGCTGATTTGGCGAAACGCGCCGAAGCGGGCGGGGCCACGCGCTATGCGGCGTTGGTCGCCGTCGCGGGCCTCGAAAAGCTGGAAGGGCGCCCAGAGCGGGCACAGACGGCGTACGAGCGCGCGATCGGTGAGGACCCCAAAAATCCAATCGCGGTCGTGGCCCTCGCTCGCATGCTGAACGAGCGCAATGACAAGGCTGCGGCTCGCGCCCGCTTCGAGCAAGCCTTGCCGGCGCTGAAGGACGACGCGGACCGCGAGCAGGTGCTGCGCACCCTGCTCGGGCTGTGCCTCGATCTGAAAGATTACGACGCGGCCAAGCGTTTCCACGAGCAGCTCGTGAAGCGCGCGGGCGGCTCGTTTTTCGTGCGCGCAGAGCTGGGCCGTGAGTTGCTCGCGCGCGGCGCGTACGAGCGCGCGGCCGACGAATACAAAACCGTCGTGCGCGCTGCCGCAGGCGACAACCGCGTGCTCGCTCCCGCCCTGCGCGATTACGGCAAGGCCCTGGAGAAGCTCGGCAAGGGCGACGAAGCGCTGGTTCAATTCCGCCGTGCGCTCGAGCTCGCGGGCGAGTCCGGCGTGCGGCGCGAGATCGCCGCGGCCATCGTCGACACGTATCGCCAAAAAGATCGACTGCCCGAGCTGATCACGGAGCTCGAGAAGCGGCAAAGCACGCAAGCCGAAGATCTACGCACCCTCGGCGCGCTGTACGAAGAGACGGGCCAAGTCGAAAAAGCGCTCGCCGCCTACCGCCGTGCGCTGAGCGCGGACAGTAAGGACTTGGCGACGCGGCTCAAAGTCGTGCACTTGCTCGAGGTGCGGGGTGATCTCGAGCAAGCCATCGCCGAATACGATGCGTTGATTCGCGCCGCGCCGCGCAACCCGGATTTCGTGTTTCAGCTCGCCGAGGCCCTGATTTCCCGCGGAGACCGCAAGAAGGCGCTCACGCGCCTGCAGGAGCTGGAAGCGCGCTCGGGCACGGACGAAGAGACACTCGCCGCCCTGGTCGATTTCTACGAACGCGTGGACGAGAAGGACCGCGCGCTTGCGCTCCTCCAACGGCTCGCCGGCAGCGCGTCGGCCGATCCGGAGCACCTAGTCGAGCTGGGCGCGCGCTATTGGCAAGAGGGCGACAAAAAGAAGGCCCTCGCCACCTGGCAACGCATCAAGGCGGTCGTGCCCGATCGGGCGCGCGGCTTACAGATCCTCGGTGATCTATATCTCGAGCACGACATGCCCAAAGAGGCGCTGGCCGCGCTCGCCGAAGCGGCCAAGCTTGCGCCAAAGCAAGCGCGTTACCGGAAGGCGTACGCGCTCGCGCTCGAGCGCAGCAGCTCGTCCAACGGTACCCGCGAAGGCAAGTCCGCGCAGTTCGAGGAAGCGCGCAAGATCTGGGAAGATCTGATCCGCGAGGCCGGCACGGACGCGAATCTCGCGCGCGAGGCACGCCAGCACATCATCACCCTGTACAGCTTGGACGGGCAGCTCGGGCAGCGTGTGCCGGCGTTGGAGCGGCGCCTCGCCCAAAATCCGCCCGATTTGGACGCTGGGCGGCTGCTCGCCGAGGCCCATTTGCGGCTGCGCCGCTACGCCGACGCCGAGCGAGTGTTGCGGCGTGTGATCGAAGGCGCGCCGGGCGACGTCGAGAGCCTCACCTACCTCGAGCGCGTGCTCGTGCTGGAGCACGAGCTGCGTGACGCGATCAACGTGCTGGAGAAGCTCGCCAGCACCGATCCCAAGCGCGCGCGCGAATACTTCCAGCGCATGGCAAGCTACGCGGCCGAGCTGTACCAAGACGACGAAGCCGTGCGCTACGCGGCACGCGCGGTCGAGCTCAGCCCCGACGACGCCGAAGGCCACAAAAAGCTCGGCGAGATGTATCGCAAGCGGCAGGACGTCGCGCGTTCGATCAGCGAGTTCCGTCAGGCGATCAGCAAGAACGAGCGGCTGTTCGCGGTGTACCTGGAGCTCGCCGAGCTGCTGCTCGGTCAGGGTGAGGCCGACGACGCCGACATGTTGCTGCGGCGCGTGATCCGCGCCTCACCCGACGAGGAGCTCGTGAGCCAAGCCGCGCGCTTGAGCATGCAAGTGAACCTCGGCCGCGGCACGCTCGAATCGCTGGAGCGTGATTTGCTGCCGCTAGCGCTCAATAGCCCCGAACGCCCGATTTATCGGCAACTCTTGCTCGAGGTCTACGGCGCGCTCGCGTACCCGCTGCTCGAGCGCGAAAAGAGCGACCGCCCGAAAGACGCCGAGGCCGCGCGGGCCGCGCTCGATCGGCTGGGCGAGCGCGCGGTCAAGCCGCTGCTCGACGCCCTGGGTGATGCGCGCGAGGCCGAGCAAGAGGTGGCCATCACGCTCTTGTCTCACGTGCAGAACAAGAGCGCCGGGCCGACGCTGTTCTCGTACGCCGTCGGCAGCGGCGACAGCGACTTGCGCTCGCGGGCCATGCTCGCCGTCGGCATGCTGCGCGATCCAGCGCTCGTGCCTCGCTTCGAGAGCTTGCTCGTCTCGTCGGGCCGCGTCACCGCTGGCGAGTCGGACCCCATGCTGCTCGCGGCGGTGTGGAGCGTGGCTCGCATGCGCGCCCCGCGTGCCGAGCGGCTGCTCACGCAGCTCTCGAGCAGCGACGCTCCAGAGGTGAGCGCGCTGGGCGTGGTTGGCCTCTCGCTGCTCGGTGCGCGCAGCGGCGCGGCCGAAGCGCATCGCATCTTGGGCCAAGCCGAGGCCGGCCCGTTGCCGCGCGCCGCCGCGGCCTTCGCCAGCGCTGAATTCGGCCAAAAATCCGAGGACGGTTTGCTGGCCGAGCTGAGCGAGGCCAACGACCCGAGCTTGTCGGCCATGGCCGTGCTGAGCTTGTCGCGGCTCAATTCGCCCCGAGCACCGCGCGCCATCGCTGACGCGCTGAGCAGCAGCGACCCGCTCGTGTCCCGCGCCGGCGGCGATGCCGCGCTGGTTTGGGCGACCAACGCCTATCGCAAGCCCAAGGATCCGCTGCCAGCGCCCGAGGGCACGCTCGACGTGCGGCGCTTGATCGACGGCCTGCGCCCGAGCGGCTACACCGGCGCCGAGCGCGTGCTCGCGCTCGAAAAGCTGTCACCCGCGCTCGCTCAGGCGTTCGCGCGCGCCGCCGCGGTCTCGCCGGAGCGTGCGCGCGCGGTCGCGGACTTGGTGGTCGTCGATCCGGGCAAGCTGCCGTTCGCCCCGCTCACTGCCGATGCCGAATTCTCGCCCGCCGAGCGCACGCGCATCGAGGGCCTGGCGCGCGAGCTCGGCACCACCTTACTCCCGACGTTCATCGCGCTTTCTCGGCATCCGTCGCCCGACGTGCGCTTGTTCGCGCTGCGCTTCTTGGGTCAGCGCCCGGAAAACGCTGCGAAGAGCGCGGTCAACGCGGCGCTCAAAGACGACCTCGGCTCCGTGCGGCGCGCCGCGCTCGCCGCGCTGAACGCAGCGTCACCCGAGTCCAAAGAAGCAGTGATCGCGCTCTTGAAAACCGAGTCCGATTGGGCATTGCGCGCGACCGCGGTGGCCGCGCTGGGCCGAGTGAGCAGCGGTAGCCGCGACCCCGCGGTCGTTGCCGCGCTCAGCCAAAGCGCGAGCCAAGACGCCTTCGCCATGGTCCGTGAAGCGGCGCTCGAGGCGCTAGTCGCCGTCGATGGCGCGGCAGCGGTCCGCGTCCTGCAAGCGAGCCATGACAACGACCCGGAACCCAGGGTAAAAGCTCGAGCCCAGGTTCTCCTGGATCGACTGAAATGATCGCTCGCTCGTCCCTCCTCAAGTCCGCTCCGGCGCTCGGCATGTGGTGCGCGTTGTCGCTCCTGAGCCTCGGCTGTCGCGATTTGGAGAGCTTCGAGTCCAAGCCCGGTGAGGCCTATTGTGGGGCGATCATCGGCCACGATTTCCAAGCCGGCTTCGTGAAGCAAAATCAGCCGCCTGACTTGGAGCTCGGCCTGGTGCTGCACGTCGATCGCCTGACGAGCCGTCCCGGCGAGCTCAGTAGTAACGACGCGCTGACGGGGATGTGCGCGGCGCCCGGCGTGCCACAGCGCTTGTTCGACAACTCCCCGCTGCGCGCCATTCCAGAGGTGGACCACGACGTGCTCTCGTCTCTGACCTTCGGTGAAGGCCACGTGCACGACTTCTTCGCTTGGGTCGACTCGTCCTGCCAGGGGACCATGTTGGCCGTCGTATCGCTGATGAAGAACAATCAGGTGGAGCTGCGCTTGTTCAAGCCGGCGCGTGTGCCACAACCGGGTTCCACCCCCTTTGACGAACCCGGTTTTGCGGTGTTCCACTTGGCGGCCCAACCGCAAAGCGACTGTCAGGTATACAAATAGCCATGCTCGTTCTCGGTATCGAAACCTCTTGCGACGAAACGGCGGCCGCGCTCGTCCGTGAAGACGGCACGGTCGTCAGTGACGCCGTGCACAGCCAGATCAAGCTGCACGCGCCCTACGGCGGCGTCGTGCCGGAGCTCGCCTCGCGCGATCATTTGCGCAACGTGCGGCCCGTGATCCGTGAAGTATTCAAGAAGGCGCAGCTCGAGCCGAGCGCGATCGACGGCATCGCGGTCACTTGCCGGCCGGGGCTCACGGGCGCGCTCTTGGTCGGCGTGCAAGCGGCCAAAGGCCTGGCCTTCGCGCTCGACAAGCCCGTCGTGGGCGTCGATCACTTGGTGGGTCACCTGCTCGCGGTGTTCCTCAAGTTCCCGAACGCGCCCGAGCAAGCGCCCGCCGAGTACCCGTTCGTCGCCCTGCTCGCCTCGGGCGGGCACACCGCCTTGTATCGCGTGGACGGCCCGCAGCTCGCGCAAGTGCACGAGCTCGGGGCGACGCGCGACGACGCCGCCGGCGAATGCTTCGACAAGGTCGGGAAATTGCTCGGCCTTGGCTACCCCGGCGGCCCGCTGATCGACAAGCTCGCCAAAGAGGGCAACCCCGACGCCGTGGCGATCCCTTGGCCGATGCGGCGCCGCGGCTCGCTCGAGTTCAGCTTCTCGGGCTTGAAGAGCAACATGATGCGCTGGGTGACCGAGCACGGCGTGCCGCAAGACCCGCAAGCCCTGCGTGACGTGTGCGCCGCCTTTCAACGGCGCGTGGTCGACACACTGATCTTCAAAGCGCTGGAGGCCGCGCGCAATCAAGGCGCGCGCACCCTGGTCCTGGCCGGCGGTGTCGCCGCCAATCGCGAGCTGCGCGAGCGCTCCACCGCACAAGCCGCCGAGCACGGCATTCGCGTGGTCGTGCCCGTGTTCAAGGCCTGCACAGACAACGCTTCGATGATCGCCTACGCCGGCATTCAGCGGCTGGCGCGCGGTGAAAACGACGCTCAGCACTTGGTCACGAGCCCGCACACCTCTTTGCCGCAGAGCACCAAGAAGGGTCGCGGCAAGCGAGAGGCGTCGCTCGCCTGAGGGGCGACAAGGGCACACAGGCGCGCCATGCGCGAACTGTGTAGTCCCGAGAGCGTGTGCTGCACACGCAGTACTCGGCACGGTGCGCAAGTCGTGTAATCGGCGCTAGCCGTGCGCCCAAAGATCGCTGAAGGCAGCGCCGTGCAGCGACCCTTATCTACGTCGACTCGGGTCTATCTCGATCGCTGAGTGCGACGCCGCGTGCGATCATTGGGATTGGCGCACGCTTTGCAATTCAGTGACTGCCCCTCGAGCCTTGGAGCCCACATGAACGGATCACGCCTCTCGAAGTGCCTGCCCTCGCGCATCTGTGTCGTCGTCGTGTCGTGTGTTGCCGCTTGGGGCTGCTCCGGGAGCGACACGGACAGCTCCGGCGATCCGTCGGTTTCCGACGCTGGGCGCGGTTCGTCATTTGCTGGCTACGCCCCGCTTCCGCCGAGCGGCGCCGGCAGCTCCGCCACCGGCGGCGGTGGGCGTTCCAATGAGCCACCTTGGGGCAACGCCGGGTCCAATTCAGCCGGCAGTGACGTCGCCGCGGGCGGGGCCAGCATGGGCGTCGCTGGCGCGCCGAGCTCGGGCGGTACAGCGTCCGGAGCTGGTGGGCGCTTCGGCGGCTTCGGGGGTCGTACCAGCGGCGCAGGCGGCAAATCGTCGAGCGGGGGTACGACGGGAGCGGCGGGCGCAGCCGGTGCCAGTAGCGGCTCGAGCGAGCCGGTGCTGCCCACTCCGCAACAAGCTTGCACGCCCTTCAAACAAGGCAAAATGACGATCCTGGGCGTACAGGCGAGCGTCTGGGTCGGCACGCCGAGCGCCGATCAGCACGGCGCCGTGATCATCTATTGGCACGGAACGGGCAGCTCGGGGCAAGAAGCGCAGAGCGCGTTCGGCAGCGCCACCATCAGCGCCATCGTCGCCGAAGGCGGCATCGTCGTGGCTCCCGAGACCACGACCAAGCAAGGCACCAATACGGGCAATGGCGTTTGGTACACTGGTGACTTCGCGCTTGCGGATGAGGTCGTGGGATGCGCCGTCCAGCAGTTGCACATCGACCCGCACCGCATTCACAGCGCCGGCTACAGTGCGGGCGGTTTGCAAGTCGCGAACATGTCCGCCTCGCGCTCGAATTACTTAGCAAGCATCGTCAGTTACTCGGGCGGCATCTCGTACGGCAACGGTCCCGCGCTTCAGAATCCGGCGAACCAGCCGGCGGCGCTCGTGGCGCACGGCGCAGCGGGCAGTGACGTGTTCATCCTGGACTTTGCCGCGGCCAGCCAGACCTACGAGCAATCGGTGCGCAAGCACGGCGGCTTTGCGATCGACTGCGACGACGGCGGTGCACACGTCGACATTGCCAAGCGTTTCAAGGTGGGGCCGCAGGCCTGGGAGTTCTTGAAAGCGCACCCATTTCAGGTTCGCCCCGAACCGTACACAGCTCTACCCAGCGACTTTCCGAGCTATTGCAAGATCGTCCCGTGATGCCCACATCGCACGACAATAGGGATTGGCGCGCTCGGCACCGGCGCCGCTGGCGAACTTCGTCACCCCTCAGGCTGATGGCAGCCTCGAATTCAGCGGATCACCTTATTTTCGAAAGGTCGCACCGATTGCGGCCGTTCCTCTAGTCCGATGACGAGCCCCGTGCCGCTGTCGAGCCCGGCGTACCCGATCGTGGTGGGTCGCTATGCGCTCTTCGACCCGATCGCGTCGGGCGGCATGGCGTCGGTGCACATCGGTCGTTTGAGCGGCTCGTTCGGCTTCGCGCGCACCGTGGCCATCAAACGGCTGCACCAAAATCTCGCGCTCGACCCTGAGTTCATCGCCATGTTCTTGGATGAAGCTCGGCTCGCCGCGCGCATCCGGCATACCAACGTGGTGCAAACGCTGGACGTCGTGAACTTGGACAACGAGCTGCTGCTGGTGATGGAGTACGTCTCTGGCGCGTCGCTATCTCGCATTCAAGTGCGTGAGCGCAAGGCCGGCCGAGTGGCGCCGCATCGCGTAGCGGTAGACATCATGGTCGGCGCGCTCAACGGCCTGCACGCCGCGCACGAGGCCAAGAACGAAAATGGCGAACCGCTCGGCATCGTGCATCGTGACGTTTCGCCGCAAAATATCCTGATCGGGACCGATGGTGTCGCGCGCCTGCTCGACTTCGGGATCGCCAAAGCGGTTGGCGGGGCGCACAGCACGCGGCCGAACCAGGTGAAGGGCAAGCTTCGCTACTTGTCGCCCGAGGGCATCACCGCACAATCGGTGAGCCGCGCTTCCGATATCTACGCGGCCTCGGTCGTGCTTTGGGAGCTGCTCACGGGGCGCCGCTTGTTCGATGGCGAAAACGACGGCCAAATCGTCAATCAAGTGCTGCACTCCAAGATCTTTCCGCCGAGCAGCGTACGCACGCACATCTCACGCAAGCTCGACGAGATCGTGATGTGCGGCTTGAGCCGCGATCCCGCCGCCCGCTTCGGGACGGCCCGTGACATGGCGCTCGCCCTCGAGGCCGCGGTGGTGCCGGTGAATCGCAGCGCGGTTGCCGAGTGGGCGACGGCGATCGTCGGTGACGAAATCGCGGAGCGCGACCGGCGCGTCGCCGAAATCGAACGCGAAATGCAGGGCGAAGGCACGCCCTCCGGTCACGGCTTGCCGTCGAGCAGCAGCATGCTCTCGAGCGCGCGTGTCGTCGAAGTCCGATCCGCGGGGGAGTCCGGCTCCGCGCCGTCACTGTCGCTCGAGCACTCGATCATCGCGCTCGAGATCGTGCAACCCAATCGCCGCCGTTCGGCGATCGCGGTCGCCGCGGTCCTGATTGGCAGCTTGTTGCTCGCCGGGCTGCTCTTTGCACGCAGCAAGTCGAGCTCGAGCGCGCCCATGTCGCAGACCAATGCGCCAGTGACGAGCACCGTCGCGATGTTGAACCCGAGTGCGCCACGGCCCATTGCGCCGGAGCCGGTGATCGCGGTCCCGAAAGCGGCAGTCGTTGCCGTCCCCGAGGTGAGCAGCGCGCCTGCGGCTAGTGCGCCCTCGACCAGCGCGCCGGCCGTCGGTGCAGCCCCCAAGCCCCGCCGCACGAGCCCCATTTCACCCGGGAAGATCGGGGCGCCCGACCGCATCTATCGTCGCGACTGAATGCCCGCACCGTCCGTTCGGAGATCAGGTTAAGCGTGTCCCAAAGCGAGCCGTATCACGCTGCAGGATGCCCCTCATGATCCCGGCGAGGCTCGCCCCTTGGTCGATTTTTTGCGCCCTGCTCGCGCTGAGCGCTCGAGCGCAGGCCGAGCCGCAGCCCGACGACAAGCAACAGGAGGCCGATCGCTCGTTTCAGGAGGGCCTCGAGAACATGCGCGCAGGCAAGTACGAGGTCGCTTGTCCGCGGCTGGCCGACAGCTACCGTATCGACCCGTCACCGGGCGCGCTATTCACGCTGGCCGAGTGCGAAGCGGGTTGGCACAAGCTGGCCTCGGCGCTCGCTGATTATCAAAGCTTCGTCAGTGCGCTCACTTCCATGCCCGCGGAGCGACGCGAGACGTTCGAGGAACGGCGGCGCATCGCGACCGGGCAGATTGCGGTCCTGAACGTGTCCGCGCCCGAGGTCACGATCGATGTCGCTCCCCATCACGAGCCCAACTTGGTCGTGAAGTTTCAAGACGTGGTCGTACCCGAGGCGTCGTACGGCGTGGGGCGGCGCGTCGATCCTGGGTCTTACGCCGTGGTCGCCGAGATCGATGGGCACACCGTCTGGCAACGCGACATCACCGTCGAAGCCGATAGTCGCGCGCACATCCAGGTCCAGCCCGCGCAAAGCGCCCCTGCAACGCCGGACAGCGCTCGACCCGACACTTCTTCGCGCCGAACTTGGCTGTATGTCTCCGGCGGAGTGGCCATTGCCGGCGTCGCAACCGGATTGGTCGCGGGCGCGCTGGCTTATGGGCACAAAGGCGACATCGACGGCAATTGCCCGAACCTCGAGTGCAATGCCGCGGGCCGCTCGGCCCTGAGCACGGCGCGCGCCGAGGCGCGCGTGAGCACCGTCGGATTCACGCTCGGCTTGGCGGGCGCTGCCGCGGCTGTCGTCCTGTTTGCTTTGACGCCGCGCTCCGCGCCGCCGGCTCCGGCCAGCGCTGCCGGCTCCCGATTTCATTTCGACGTCGGCAATGATCTGAAGAGCGTTCGTGTGACGGGGCAATTCTGATGCGCGGCTCGCAGGCCCTCGCAGGCAGCTCGTTGCTGTGGTTGTCTCTGACCACGCCGGGCTGTTCCACCGTGATCGGGATCGATGGCGACTACACGGATCTCGTCGCTGGTTCCGCCGAGCAAGGCGGCGCCGCAGGCCGCGCAGGCAACGGCAGCTCCGGCGCCTCTGCAGGTAAGGCCGGCTCGATCGCACAAGGCGGCTCCACGGCGCAAGCGGGCTCGACGGCACAGGCCGGCTCGAGTCCGGCAGGCAGTGGCGGGCAGCCCGGCACGAAGTGCAACGGCGTCTCTTCGAGCGGCGTGTGCTGGCACCTCGGCGGCGTGGGCGACAGCTGCACAGAGACGTGTGCCAACCACGGCGGCGTCTCGCCGGACGCGGCGAGCGTGATCGGAACGGCCGCCCAAGGCGGGAGTCTCGCGAAATGCGCGGCGCTCTTCGACGCGCTCGGTGAAACCACCAAGCCCACCGAGGCAAAGCGCAGCGACGGCAACGGCGTCGGCTGTCATTACTACGCGCTGAAAGCCTATTGGCTATCCGCGCCAGATTTCAGCGATGCCGCGCACCTGAGCAGCGCGCGTATCGTGTGCGGCTGCATGCAGTAGCGCAGAGCCGCCCTCGACTCTCAGCCCTTGTGCCCTTTGGCGTGAGCCGCGACCTTGGTCTCGCTCTTGCCGCTCTTCGAGTCCTTGGCGTCCTTCGCGTCGCGCGCCTCTTTGACTTCGCCTTGGCCGATCAGGATCTCGACGTAGTCGCGGCGCAGGCGCACGCGGTAGGCGGGGATGCTCTCACGGAAGCGGAACGCGACCTCGGCGCCTTCGGTGCGGTTGCTGGTGTGCACGCTCGAGATGCGCGTGTCGCGCTTGGCGATCCCCGCGCCTTGCTCCATCACCTTGTGACCGGGGATGAGCACGGTGAAGCCGGTGGAGAGCGTGGCGCCCTGCAGCTTGCCGCCCGGACCGTCCAAACGAAGGCGGTAGATCGTGGGCGAGTGCAACTTACCTTTGCCCCACGGCGTGGTGTCGGTCTTGGCTGATTTCTCGGACTTTTCCGATTTGTCGGCCTTACTGCTCTTGGCGTCGCTCTTGTCCGAATCGCTGTCGGAGTCGCCATCCGAGAAGCCCTCGTCCGGGGGCGCGGCGGCCATCGGCGCGCCCGAGGGGTTGTTCTTGGCGTCGGCTTTCTCTTGAGCCTCAACGCTCTCCGGTGAGCCCGGAGGGGGCGCGAGCGGCGCGGGCTCCATGGTCGCCATGGGTGTCGGGCCGAACAGCGGCACGTTCGCGCTCGCCGCGCCCTGCGGCGTCAGATCGGTTGCCGCGGGCGACGCGCTCAGCGGCGCGCCGGTCGACGGCGGAGCGATCGTCGCCACGGCCGGCGTGAGCGACGCTTGGGCGCCGGGAGGCGCCGCGGGCGTGCTGTGGTGCATCGCAGCCGCAGCGACCACCACGGAGGCGAGTAGCACGGCGCCACCGGCGCCGAGTAGCAGCTTCTTGCGAGGCAACTGCGAGAGCCTACCGGTCGGCGCAGCTTCTTCGACCACCGCGGCCGAAGACTGGGGACGCAAGCGGTGGCCTTCGACGGATTTGCTGCCGTTCGGCGCGGGAGCCGTGGTGCGCCGAGGTGGCGGCGCTTCGCTCCGCTTCGACATTTCGAGCACCTTCCCCGCGGCGCCTTTGAACAGGCCGCCCATGCCTTGCGCTGCGCGAGCCGAAAAGCGCGCCACGGCAGCACCCGCGGTTTGCACGGCTTCGCCGGCGTTGGCTGCGGCTTCGCCGAGCTTGCCGCGGAACGCTTCGGCGTCCGCGTCGTCGTCTTCTTCGTCGTTGTCGTGCGCCGAGACCGGACCGTCCGTGGTCACGGCGCTGGCCGGGATCTTGAACCCCTTGGGGCTCGGATCGCCGAAGTGGAGCACGCTCGGCTCCGGCGTAGTGTCCTCTGCGCCGTCGAAGCGCAACTGCACGACCAACTGCGGCACGCGTGTCTGGGGATCGATCGCGACGCTCACGCCGTCGATTTGCGCTTGGCGGCGCCCGCCGGCTTCGAGATCTTCGACCTCGAGCTTGCGGCCGACTTTGAGGAATTCCAAATTCGAGCCGACTTGCACGTTCTGGGTGCCGCTCTCGCGCACGCGAGCCTTCATCGGCGAACCGAGGCCGTCGATGTGCAGGCGCACCCGCGAGCCCACATGGGATTTCGTCTCGTCGTGAGCTTCGGGCGGGCTCTCGGCCGGGCTCGAAGCGTCGCACAGCTCGCGCAGGGCGCCGACGCTGCCGCTGTCGAGCGCGGTGAACTCCACGCCGAACTCACCGCCGCGGCTGCCTTCGCGGCGCCAGGCGACCTTGCCTTCGACGACGATCTCTTTGCCGCCATCCTCGAAGCGGCACACCAGCGGCGCGCCGTTGTCGGGCAGGTAGGCCGTGCGCAGGTGCATCCCACGCGCGCTCACGTCGACCGCTTCGGCCTCGAACGCCGGAATTCCCGGTTCGTTACCGCAAACTTCGACCAGAGTTTCGACCCGCACGCGACCCGCGCCTTCGGCGCGACGTTCTTGAATTTCGGTCATGGCTGCCTCCGGCGGGGTCTCTGTCAGGGGTGACGAGGGTCCCGCGTCCCATCCCGAGTAAGTGATGCGCGGACAATGGGCCAAATTTCGGACAGCGAGCTGCGTTGCAGTTCCCGCGGGCGCCCCAAAAATCCCGGAAATTTCCGGCAGGAATGTGGACAGGCCGTCGCACGGTCGTCATCATGCCGCTCCTCATGGCCCTGACCGTCGTGGTGCGCTCCGGCGTCTGTCATCGGGGGATTCTCCCCCGCACCCGCTGAAGTGCCCCCCTTCGGGGATCACGAAGCGCGTAATTCAGCGGGGCCCCACCCCCGACCTTTGGGGCCCCAACCCCAAAGGAAAAGTCGAGTGAGGGCCCCGGCCCAGCGCATCCCGATGTCGACACTCAACCAAGCGCTGATGATCATGAGAACCACATGGCCCTAACCGTGGTGGTGCGCTCAGGTGATTTGAAGTCGCAAGCGACCATCACCTTCGACGCGCCGCGGATCGTGATTGGGCGGGGTGACGGCTGCGAGATCCGCTTGCCGGATCCGAGCGTGAGCCATCGGCATGCCTCGATTCGCCAGCGCGGTACGGACTACGTCGTGATCGACGAGGGCAGCAGCAACGGCACGTTCGTGGGGCCCGTGCGCTTGTCGCCGCAGGCGCCGCGCGTGGTGCGCTCGGGCGATTTGATCCGCGTGGGCCGGATCTGGCTCGAGCTCACGACCGCGCAGGTGCTGCCAACACAGAACCCTGGACTGGTGACGAAAGAGATCGCTCTCGCGCTGGTTGCCAGCTCACTGTCGGCCGAGGGAGAGCGCTCGGCGCCGCGCTTGTTCGTCACTGCGGGACCGGACCTCGGCAAGGAGCTCGCGCTGCCGGAGTTCGATCGCGCGTACGTCATCGGTCGCTTGCAAAGCGCGGATCTGTCGTTGTCGGATACGGACGCTTCGCGCCGGCACGTCGAGATCATTCGCCGCGGCACGCAGGTGTTCGTGCGCGATCTGGGCTCGAAGAACGGCGCGTCTTTGTCGGGCGTGCGCTTGGAGGCGAACCGCGACACGCCCTGGCCTGCGCACGCCGTGCTGGCGCTGGGCTCGAGTGAGTTCGGCTTCGAAGATCCCGTGCTCGCCGCGCTGGCGGAGATCGAAGCCGGCAGCGACGAGCAAATGCAGGCCGATGATTCGATCGATCCGCCGAACGTCACGGGCGGATCCAGCGCGGCTTCGCCCGTGCCGGATCCGCTGCAGCCGATGAGCGGCGACAACGCACCGATCGCCCAGATCCCGACGCGCGCCGCCGAGCCCATCAAACGCACCCAGGGCTTTCGCGCCGTCGATGGCGTGATCGCGCTGGTCGCGCTGGTCGTGATTGGGCTCAGCGTGGTCGGGCTATTCTGGCTTTTTCGCTCGAATTGAGCGGCGCGGCTGCTCAACATCGACATTTGCGCTCCCCGTTGCGAAATGGCTCTGCGGAATTTCACCCACCCACGCTCGGATCAGCGAGATTGCCATCTTGTCGACCGCTCCGCGCTAGATATGATGATTGGGCATTGCGCTTCTTCGACGATGCCTTTCCACTGATCGTGACCTTCTCGGCCCCCGTGTTCGATGCCGAAGAAGTTCGCTCCATGGCGACCGGCTTCGAGCGCTACTTCGGCCGGGGAGAGCGTTATGCGGTCGTGTCCATCTCGCCGCGCACCGCACCCGCGCCGGGTCCGCGAGAACGGAAGCTGATCAGTGACTGGGTAAACGAGCCGCGCGTGCGAGACTTCACCAAGCGCTTGTGCGTCGCCTCGGCCACGGTAGTGAACGGCGCGCTGGCGCGCGCGGCGCTGAACGTGCTGATCGCGGTCTGGAAGCCACCGTTGCCGCAAGAGTTGGTGCCCGACGCCGAGCGGGGCATCGACTATTGCCTGGCGCGTATTCGCGACGAGCGCTTGCCCATCGGCCAATCACTGGATTTGATGCGCAGTAGCGCGCTCGCGCAACTGCGCGGTGTGCTGTGACGGGCAGCCGCCAGAACGCGAGAACCAGCGGCGCGTAGTGAGCTGCGTTGCATGCCCCGGGGGCTTGACGCGCACGCGCGGAAAATCGCTCAGCGTGAAGTCGAACGGCGCGGCAGCGGCTTGTGGATCGAGCACGGCAAGCAACGAATCAGCGAGCGCTTTGTCTTGTGCGGGTCTTTGGTCTTCACCGCTGCTTCGGCCATCGCCGGCAAGTGATCCGGACTTTGGCGCACGAAGCTTTGCGCGCGCTCGAATGCCTCGAACAGTCCGAGCGTTCCAGCGCCCGCTTCGCTGCCCGCCGCACCCGCCTCACTCCCGGCGGCGCCCGCTTCGGCAGGTGCGCCGGCCTGCGCGGGCGCCGGCGGCGCGCTGTCGTCGCCTCCGCACGCCACGAAAAGCGTCAGTGCCCCGAAGACCGACAGCGCCAAGGAACGCACGATGGTCATCCTAAAACGTTACCCCCCCTCCGCCCTCGTCACGATAGCCGGCTCTCCCACGCGGCTGAAGCCATGATTCTCGAGCAACTCGCGCTCATAACCCGCGACATGCGCGCGGCCCATGACGACAATCGCCGCGCTCGCCGCGCGGTGCTCACGCAACATCCGCACCGTGCCGGCCGCCATGAGCGCGTCGCGTACCGTGAGCAGCGCGATCCCCGGATGGATCCACCAGGCCCAGGCGCGACGGCGAAAGACGTAAGCCGGGAGCAGCGCGTAGCAATGCAGCGCAAAAAACGTGCTGAGCCGCAGCAGCCACAGCGGCAATCCGAAGCCGGCGAGTTGCAACAGCACCGTCGGATACAGCACCCCGAACAAGGCTGTGAGGTAGACCGAAGCCGCGTGCAGCGAGGGCGGCACGATGCCCGCTGCCTCGAGCTCCACGGTGACGCCGGTGGGGATCGCTTTGGCGTCGACGATGGTGCTGTCCTTCACCGCATGGAGGGAGAGCTTGCGCAGTAGAACGCGCGGCTCGTGAATCAGAAAGGCGAGCAGCCGCCCTGCGGCCACGTCGCGTTTTTGAAATGTCTCGACACCGCGCAGCTCGAAGCAATTCACGAGCGCCTTGCCTAGGCGAGAAGCCAAACCCAGCTTGAGGTGCGCTTCACCCAGAATGACCACGAGGCTGCGCTCCGGGTGCGGCGAAAGGACGCAGCGTGCCGTGTAACTCAGCGGCCGGCTCAGCGCTTGCTGCAACGGGGCACGCGCTCCGGGCGGCAAGCGGTCTTCAACCTCAGGGGTTATCGGTATCATGGGAGCTATGAGTGCAGCGAGCCTGGCTCGAACCTCGACTATTCCACGGGCCCATTGATCCCAGGGGAAGATCGCACTACCCCGGGCGAGATGAAGTGGTGGTGCTGGTTGGCTGGGGTCGCGGGATTGGTCGCTGCGCTGTCTTGCTCGAGCACTGGCGGCGCGGTGTGCGGGGCGGGAACGGCTTTGAAAGGAGGCCAGTGCGTCGCTCAGGAGCGCGCTGGGGGCGCCGGTGTCGAAGAGCAGAGCGCCGGCACCGCCGGCGAGAGCGCCGAATCGGTGGGCGGCAGCACGGTGGAGGTTGCGGGAGCCGGAACGGGCGTCGGCGGCAGCTTGGAAGTCGCGGGCGACTCCGGTGAGCTCGCAGGAGCCGGCGGCGAAGCCGGTGGCGGCGAGCCGCCCGGGTTGATCACGACCCTGCTCGACTGCGGCAGCCGTGACGTCACGGGCGCCACCGTCGTCAGCGGTCCGATCACGGGAGATACGACCTGGAGCGGCGTCGTCCATCTCCCGAACGGCGTCAGCGTGCGCAACGAGGCCACCGTCACGATCCTACCCGGCACCAAGATCCTCGTCGGTCACTCCGCCAGCGTCGAAGTCGGCTACCTCGGGAGTCACGCGACGTTGCTCGCGCAGGGTACCGTGGCACGCCCCATCGCGTTCTGCGGCGAAACGGGGACGCCGGGCTACTGGGGGGGGCTCGCGATCAAGAGCGGTTCGAGCACCGAGAGCGTGCTGCGCAACGTGCTCGTCGCCGATGCCGGCTCGACGCTTGCCGGGCTGTCACTGGAAGTGCCGCTCCACGTGCAAGGCGTGCAAGTGCGGGGCTCGGCCGGGTACGGCGTGAGCGCGATCGCTTACGCGAGCGACAGCTCGACGTTGCTCGTTTCTGGCTCAGGCAAGGCCGCCCTGCGCGCCACATCTGCCAAGGGGCTCGAAGTGCCGCCCGAGAGCGCGCTCACCGGCAACACGGTGGATGCGATCGAAGTCGCATTTTCGTCCTTCGATACCGACGTCACGCTCGCCAACCACGGCGTTCCGTATCGCCAGCTTGCGGACACGACGCCTGCAACCGTCGCGGCTCCTCCGACAATCACGATCGAGCCGGGCGTGGTGTATCGCATCGCGGGCGGACACGTGCTCGACGTGGGCAACGCGACGGTTCGTGCCCTGGGCACCTCCGCGGCCCCAATTCGGTTCGAAGGCTTACCGTGTCTCGAAGATCTGCTCGGTAGCGACTGTTCATCCAACCCGAGCCCCACCGATATGGCTCGCGGTGGTCGCATCTTTTTCAACGGCGGGAACGGGCACGAGCTCCACTATGTCGAGCTGAGGAAGCTCGTGGGCGTTTCGCCAAAGCCCATCAACTACGGCTCGCTCGAAGCCTACGGCGCATTGACAGTGCGTTCCAACACCGAGCTCGTCGCCGACCACGTGCAGCTGACCCAGAACGTCGGCCACGGATTGCGCTTCGAGGGCCCGTTCAGCGCCAGCTCACGAGCCATCACCGGCACGAGCGAGTACGGCGGCGCGGCGCTGGTTTTGAGTTGCGAAGCACTGCGCAGCCTGCCAGCCGACACCGTCGTGACCAGCTCGACCACGTTCGTCAACTGCGGCGGCGCGCAGGCTGCAGAATCTTGGGTGGTCGCGGCTGGTCCGTACGTCGTCGGTAACTACTCCGTGGATCCCGGCGGCACCCTCACGCTCAAACCGGGCACCGTCTTGCGCATGCGAGAGGACGCAACGCTCACGGTCCAAGCGGGCGGCACCCTCAAAGCAGCGGGAACGCCCAACTCGACAATCCAGCTCCTGAGCGGCACCGGCTATTGGGTTGGCATTCACGTCGAGCAGGGCAGCTCGGTGACCCTGGACAACGTATCGATCGTCGGCGCGGGCTCGACCACTTATTCGGCATACAGCCCGTCCGCGAGCATCCTGGCACGTGGCCCGCTGAGCCTTACTCACTCGAGCATCACTTCGTCGAAGAGCTGGGCAGTGTTGAAAGCCAGCACCGACCAAACCGACTACGTGACGGGCAATACCTTCTCCGGCAATTCCTACGGCAACGTCGGCACCATCCCGTGACCGCCGCGCTCATCCGCTGGGAAATCTCGCGTTGATCACTCCGACCTGAAATTCGTCCTCGTACACGACGTCACCCGGGTCGTCCGTCTCGACCACGTCGAACGAAACTTGATACCGACTCAACAGCGACTGCAGCGGCTCGGCCGCTGCGATCAGCCGAACCGCGGACTGCTTGAACCAAGTGATGGCCTTGATCGAGTTGCCATCGCCGTAAAATGGCGGTTCGGGCAGCTCACGAATGAACCACGCCTTGACCTCCTCGAACAGCTGGTCGTCCTCGGGTGACAGCCGCCCTGCTCGGCGCAGGTGATGACACGCTCCGAAGATGCCGACTGGCAAACCGAGCTTGCCGCAGTAGCGCACTTGAATACGCACGAACGCGGGCTTCATGGCTTCGAGCGAACGTAGGAGTAGTTGTCGAAAGCAAGCCCACCGAGCGCTGGGTAAGCGGCCCAGCGCTTCAAAGTCGCTTCGCGGGTGAAGCCGTTCTTCTCCAGGACGCGCGCGGACGCCAAGTTATCGAGGGCACAGGTCGCCCAAATGCGTGAGATGGATGGCATGGCTTCCAACGAAGCCACGAGCTGGCGGACCGCTTCGGTCGCGAAGCCTCGCCCCCAAAAGGCTTGGTCGACGACATAGCCAACCTGCGCGCGATGCCCCACGACAGCGGCTTTGACGATTCCAACGACGCTGCCGCTTCGCTCCAGAATATGAAAAGCCAAGCTATCCGGACTCTGCAAAAGGCCCGCAATGTAGGCTCGCGCCTCAGCGAGCTCGGCGAACACCCGCGCGGTCAGGTGCGTGAAATTCTCAGGGCGGCGTCCCCAGGCGTCGAAAATGATCGCCGCGTCCGCCAAGCCAACTGGCTGCAATTCGATGCGTGCTTCGCCCATGCTGGTCATCGGAGCGTCGGCGAAGGTATCAAAAAACGTGAGTGTCGCCACGACCTTACCTGCGGGCTGGCGTCTGGCGTTTGTTTCGAACGGGAAGCGGTTCGCTAGCTCGAAGGCGCCGCGCCGGAGCTCGTCACCGTGCCCTGGTGAAACACGATCCGCCACGCCTGCCCTTCACGTCGCCAAAGCGAGCTCCGCACGGAGCGCTCGGTCCGATAAGTGGCAAGCGCCACGTCTGGACTGATCGCGAGCACGCGAAAGTCAGTGACGTGGATGGTGACGCTCGGCGCCGCTAGCAAGAGCGCGATGGCCTGGGCCTTGTCGTAGACTTGACCGGAGCTTCCGAATTCGACGAACTGAGCCGAGATCAGCTGATCCAAAGTCTGCGCCGAGCCTCGAACCGACGGCAGTACCAGCTGTTCCTCGAGCTCGCGAATTTCGTCTTCGAGCATGTCCCTGATGAGCACCGTATCAGTGGGTCGAGCCGCTCGCAAAGAGCCGAGCAAGGCTGATTTCTCACTCTGCCGGTTGCGACGGCGCGCGTGCAACGACCTCGAGAGCCGAGATCCGCGAACCGTTGCTACTGAGCGCTGTCGCTCTTCGGGCCTTCATCATAGGCGCGCGGGCGATATTTTTTCTGCACGCCGCCGTTGGCGACGCCGTTGTACACGAGGTCACTGCCCAGGTACGCGAGCCAGCTGCCGGGGTGCGCTTCGGAGAGGGCGAGCAGCTCGTCTTTGTGGGCGTCGATGATTTTTTCTTCCCAGGCGCATTGCAGGCCGAGGGCGATCAAATTGAGATCGTTGGGCGCGAGCTCGAAGCCTCGTAGATAGTACGGCCAGGCTTGTTCGGCGCGTTTGAGGCGGCACAGGGTGTCGCCGTAGTACACGTGAGCCATCGGCCATTTCGGCGCTAGGCGCATGGCTTCGGCGTTGATTTTGAGGCGTTCTTCGAGCTGGCCGCGGGCGCCGAGCATCACCGAGTAGTTGAGCTGGGCTTTGGCGCTGCGCGGGACGGCGTAGTGCGTCGCGCGCCAGAAGATCAAGTCGTCCGTGTAATCGAGGGCGTGCCAGCGCGCGGCCAGGGCTTGAAAGCCGAGGAACGCGGCCACCACGAGCACGGCCCAGCGTTTTCCGGTGCTCAGCAAGCGCGTGAATAGGACTGCGAGGATGCATGCCGAGCCGAACGCGGGCAGGTACCAGAAGCGTTCCGCGCGAATGGTCGGGAGCAGCACGGGGATGTTGGAATGCGGGAAGTAGGCGACGGGCAGCCACACCAAGCCGATGGCGAGCAGGATCAGGGCGCTTTGCGACGCGCTGGGCGCACTCGGCGTTGCCATCGACCCCTGCTCGCCGGGCGAGAAGGGGAATTCGGGCACAGGCACGGGGGGGGCAGAGCGGCGGAGGAGACTCACGATCCACAATGCGATGCCGATCAGCGGCGGGAACACGAGCAGGACCGCGCCGATGATGCTCTCCGGGAAATACACGCGGTCGGGGATGGGCTCTTGCGGGAACGAGTAGTCGCCGCTCAGCGTCCACGGCAGCAGCAATTGGCCGATGCCGCGCGCGTACACGCGCAGCGCGCCGGCCACGCGGTGCGGCAGATCGGCGTCGACGAGCGGGTTATTGACGGGGTCGTGCGGCAATTGCGGTTGCTGAAACCAGTGCAAAAAAGCCGACAGACCGCGGGCCAGCGCGCTCTGGTTGGCGGACAGGGCCGAGCCAGAATCGACCGCGGTCGTGATCGGGAAGAAGCGACGTCGGAAGTAGGTGTAGATCACCAGGGCCGCGGCCGCGCCAACGAAGGCGAGCAGAGCCCGCAGCGCGCGCAGTGGGTATTTAGGATGCAGAACCGGCGCGCTCAACAGCGCGACCCAAGGCACGAGCGGCAACGCAACGAGCACGCTCTCTTTGCTGAACAGCCCGAGCAGGATCGCGGCGAACACGGCGCACGGCATGGTCACGAGCGAGAGCGCGATGCGCGGCGCGCCCTCACCGAAGTCGATGCGCAGCAGGCACAGCGCTCCCAGCACGGACAGCCCGCCGAAGACATCGGCGATGCCGACCACACCCGTAATCGCTTCGGTAAGCACCGCGCACGCCAAAAAAGACGCGCCCGCGAGCCACGCGGTATCACGCCGGCGGCTCAGTGCGAGCACGAAGCCGGCGACGAGCGAGGCGTTGATGGCGTGTACGAGCACGTTCACCCAGTGATGCAAGAAGGGCCGGTGGCTGACGAACCACAACGCCCGCCACACCAAGTCAGGCAGCGGGCGATAAGAACCGATGCTGCGATCGGGCGGCAGCCCCCAAAAGTCGCGCGTGAACGCGTGCAGGAAGCCGCCCGCTTGCCCGTTCACGTACGGGTTCGCGAGCAGCGCCTCTTGCTCGTCGAAGATGTAGTTCGACAGCGGGCTGCGCACGAAGATGAGCACGCTCAGCACGAACGCGGGAGCGAACGCGATCCAAAACGTAGGATCCTGCTCGACGAAGTACGCCTTCAGGCTGGCCCACCAAGCACCGAGACGATCGCGCAGCGTGACGCTGGGCTCAGGGGCGGTCGGACTCGGAAAGGACCCGTTCATGGGCTTGGCAGGCCGCGGTTGTAGTGTGAAGCCCGGGAAGTCTCAATGCGTGAGTTCTTGGCGGGTCTTCCCCTACCTTACGCGGTTTCGCAATGTTAGCGTCCGCCGCGAATGGCGGTAACGGAACGCTTCGACGGCTGTGAGGTCGTCAAAAAACTGAGCACGGGCCCGATCACCGACCTGTACCACGTGGTCCAAGAGCCGCTCGGCCGCCCCGCCTTCATCAAAGCCCTGGGCTCGAGCATCCTGCCCTCGTCACCGTTCGCCGCGTCGCTGGAGCGTGAAGCACGCCTGCTCGCCGAGCTGAATCACCCGAACATCCTCGAGGTGTATGATTTCGTGCGCCGCGGCGAGCGCATGTGGCTGGTGCTCGAGTACGTCGACGGCTTGTCCTTGGAGGACGTGCTCAAAAAGGTGAAGCGCCTCCCAGAAGCCTTCGCGTGCGCCGTTGGGCTCGAGGTGTGCCGCGCCCTGCGCCATGCCCACGAGCACGGCGTGGTGCACCGCGACGTGCAACCAAAGAACGTGCTCATCGCGAAAGACGGTTCGCTCAAGCTCGCCAACTTCAGCGTCGCGTTCGACGAGCGTTTGCCCACCGCGCCCGAGCTGCTCGAGGGCGGAACCGGCTACGGCGGGCCATCGTACATGTCGCCCGAACAGATCTTGGGTGAGCGCGCCGACGGGCGCAGTGATCTCTTCTCTCTCGGCGTGCTCCTGTACGAGATGTTGAGCGGCGAGCGGCCCTTCGACGGTCCCGACGATCGCAGTACGTCGCTCCGCATTCGCCGCGACCCCGTGCCGCCGTTGAGCAAGAAAGCACCCGGCATCAGTCCGTCTCTGGAACGGGTGACTCAGCGCTGCCTCGAGAAGATGGCCAGTGATCGCTTCGATTCCAGCGTCGAGGCGGTGGCCGCTTTGGAGGCCTGCGCGCGCGAGCTCAGCGCCGAGCCAAGCGCTCCGCTCTTGCGCGACACGCTGATCCGTGCGCGCCTGTTCGAGGGCAGCCCGCAGCGCGGCGCCAGTGCGCGTCAGCTGCGTCCGGTGGAAGGCCGGGTTGGGGTGGCCGTGGCGGGTTTGTGTTTCGCGCTGCTGCTAATCGTGGCTGGCGGCGTTGCAATCCAGCTCTTGAGCGGCAAGGCCGTGGGCACGGCCGTGGCAGCGCAGGCCGGTCGCCGGCTCGAGCTGTTGCCCGAAGGGCGCGCGTTCCTGCGCGTGGTGGCCCACCCTTGGGCGCACGTGATCGTGGACGGTCAAGAGGTCGAAATCACTCCCTTCGCTCGCCCGATCCCGCTCAGCGCGGGAAGTCATTACGTGCGTCTCGAGCACCCCAACGCACCGGTCGAGCGGCGCACCATCGAGCTCACCCCGGGTGAGACGCTGCTGCTCGACGTGACGCTCCATGTCAGTCAGCCGAAAGCCGACGCGGGCACTGCCGCAGCGCTCGAAAAATCGCGTGCGGCCGGCGCAGCGGTGCGCGCTGACGGCGGGCCGTCAACGCAGTCCGAGCAGTCGGATAAAGATACACCCTGAACTACATCGACGCCTCACGGGACCAATTCGTCGACGACTGACTCCTGTCGAGAACCGGCTGCACTGGCATCCGAAAAATGACTGTCGCTGGGGAGCGCAGTCACTCGCATGGCTGCGTTAAGCGTGGCATAAATAGAAACTAGCGAAGATCGACAGGGCCTGCGCTCCGTCTGTACAGCTATCTTGAACGACAGTGCGGCCGGTTGGAGCCGGCCCCCTACATGAACGCCGAATTAAAGTCAGGGTCTACCTTAGGCCATTACGAGCTACTCACGCGACTGGGGCGCGGCGGCATGGCGAGCGTTTGGGTCGCGCGCGAGAAGGCGCCGGTGAGTGGCAAGCAACGCCTCGTCGCCGTGAAGGCGATGCTGCCCGAGCTAGCTCGGCACTCTGACTTTCGTGCCATGTTCCTGGAAGAGGGACAGATCGTGCGCGCCATCGATCACCCCAATGTGGTCAAGGTGCACGAGGTTTCGGAGGACCGCGGCATCCTGTACATGGCCATGGAGTGGGTCGAGGGTGATTCGCTACGCACGGTGATCAAAGAGGCCAAGCGCCGTCGCGCCATCCCCGCGGAGATGGCAGTGAAGATCATCGCCGACACCGCTGCTGGTTTGCACGCGGCGCACGAGCTGCGCGGCTGGGACGGTGAGCTGCGCAACATCGTTCATTGCGACGTGTCGCCGCACAACATCCTGGTCGGCTTGGACGGCCAAGCCAAGCTCGTGGATTTCGGCGTGGCCAACGCCACCGCGCACAGCGTGATCGACGCTGAGGACAAGATCAAAGGCAAATTCGGGTACATGTCCCCGGAGCAAGCCAGCGCCGGCAAGGTCGATCGGCGGAGCGACGTGTTCGCGCTCGGCATCGTGCTCTACGAGCTCACCACCGGTGAGCGCCTGTTCCGCGGCGACAACCCGGCCCACACGCTCGACCTCGTGAAGAACGGACGCATCCCAGCGCCCAAAGAAGTGTACGCGAATTATCCGGACGGCCTGGCCGCGATCGTGAAGCGCGCGCTGGCGCGCAACCTGAACGAGCGCTTTCAAACGGCCGCTGAGTTCCGCGACGCGCTCGAGCATTACCTGAAGGACGAGCGGATCATGGTCTCGCCCGCAGGCGTCGGGCAGCTCGTCAAGCGGGTGCTCGGCTCGCGCATCGAGCAACAGCGCCAGGCGCTACGCGAAGCGCTCGTGGCTGCCGACGGCACGGTCGTGAACGGGCTCGTTCCAGATCAGTCGGCCGCGCCCGAGCGCTCGACGTCGGGTGTGTCCTCGGCGCGCATCGGCTTGCCCTCCGAGCCGCCCACGAGCACTTCTCAGTTTTCCAGCTCGCGCACCGGCACGCCGCGCCCACAAACGCTGGATCGCGAGCAAGCGCGCAAGGGCGGCTTCTTGCCGCTCTTTGCTGCGATTGGCGGCCTTGCTGCCGCAGCGAGCGCCATCTTTTGGGTGACTCATCGCGCCGGACCCAACGCGCTCATCACGACGAACCTCGCCGCCACGTCCCATCAATCGTCGAGCACCGGCGCGCCGCGGGACGACTCGGAAGGTCCTGTCGGCGTGAACATCGATACCTTGCCGGTCTCCGATGGCACGACGGGCAAAGCGCCGAGTGCGGATGCGATGAACAGCGCGCTCACTGGCCATCGCGCCGTGCAAGCCGCAGCGGTCGCAGCCCGGGCCGCCGCCGCGAACAAAGACAACAAGGACGCCAAGGACAGTAACGAGCTGGCCCTGCCCGCGAACCCGTACAAGACCGCGAAGGACCCAGTCCCGGCGGCCACACCGGATCCAACGCCGCCCCCGCCGGCCGTGGTCGCGCCGCCGCCCGCGGATATCCCCCCGGGCGAGCGCTCTCCGCTGAACCGCGGTGCGGCCTTGGCGGCGCTCGGCAGTGCGGCCTCCGCCGCCGCGAGCTGCAAGCGTCCGGATGGCCCGACGGGGCCCGGCTCGGCGAGCGTCACGTTCTCGCCCGACGGCCCGGTCAAGGCCGTCACCGTCTCGGCACCGTTCGCCGGCACGCCGGTCGGTCAGTGCGTGGCCACCGTGTTTCGCGGCGCGCACGTGCCGCCCTTCAGCGGCAGCTCGATCACGTTGCCCAAGAGCTTCCAGATCCCGCAGTAAGACACCTTAAGTCGCTGCGATCTCGCACGGGTCACGCGCTGGGGCTGGCGCTTGGCGTTCCCGACCTTATGGTCCGGCACTCCTTGTGGATCGATCTACCTAGCGGAGGCAAAAGTCATGGCGAAAATGCGAGCCGTTCAAATTTCGAAAGCCAACGGGGCGTTCGAGGCCGTCGAACGTGAGGTGCCGACCCCTGGCCCCAACCAAGTCCGGATCAAGGTCGAAGCCTGCGGCATCTGTCACAGCGATGCGATCGTGAAGTACGCCCTCTTCCCGGGCATGAAGCTGCCGCGGATCCCCGGCCACGAAGTGGCGGGCAAGGTCGACGCCGTGGGCGAAAACGTGTCGATGTGGAAGGCCGGTGACAACGTCGGTGTCGGCTGGCACGGCGGGCATTGCTTTCAATGCACTCCCTGTCGCAAAGGTTTTTTCATCAATTGCGAGAAGGCTCAAGTGTGCGGCGTCAGCTACGACGGCGGCTACGCCGAATACCTCGTAGTCCCGCAAGAAGCCGTCGCGCGCATGCCGGACGGGCTCGATCCGGTCGAGGCCGCGCCGCTCTTGTGCGCCGGTATCACGACCTACAATGCGCTTCGCAACAGCGGCGCGCGCGCTGGGGACACCGTTGCCGTGCAAGGCATCGGAGGCCTGGGTCACCTCGGTCTGCAGTACGCGGCGAAGATGGGCTTTCGCACGATTGCCGTCTCCCGCGGTGCGGACAAGGAAGCGCTCGCTCGCAAGCTCGGCGCGCACGAGTACGTGGACACCGCAGTGACCTCCGCCGCCGAAGGGCTTCAAAAGCTGGGCGGCGCGGATCTGGTATTGGCGACCGCGCCCAACGCAGAAGCGATCGGGAGCACGATTGGCGGGCTGAAGGTGCGCGGCAAAGTGCTCTTGATCGCCGCGCCGTCCGATCCGGTGTCCGTGAGCGCGCTACCCATGTTGCTTGGGATGCGCACGTTCGCCGGTTGGCCCAGCGGTACCGCCATGGACTCGGAAGAGACGCTCACCTTCTCGGCCTTGAGTGGCGTTCGTCCACAGATCGAGCGCTTCAAGCTCGAGCAAGCAGACGAAGCCTTCAACAAGGTGATGGAGAACAAGGTCCGCTTCCGGGCCGTGCTCACCCCCTGAGCGCGCCCTTCGGGCTATTCCGTCTCGCGGTCGTGGGCGTGCTTGATCGACGTGCGTAGCACCGGCGGCAGCTGGGCTAGATCGACGATCAGCTTGCCGTCGTGGACCGCCTTGACGGCAATCGCCGGAATCACTGCTTGGCCCACGCCCTCGATCTCGACCAAGAGCTCGTGGGCGTGGACACCCACGACGGCGCCAAATGCCGAGCCGTCCTCCCGCTGGAACAACTGGTCACCAATCTTGATGGGTACGGGCTGCGTCATGGTTACTCGAGTAGCACCGTAGGCGGGCCGCAGCGTTGCAAAAGCAGCTTCCGACTCTCGAACCGCTGCGCAAACATCGCGTTCTTGGCCGGGAGCCCGGCTCAGCCCTGAAGTTTCGAGCCGTTGGGCCGCTCTGCCTCTTAGCCGAGCTCACGGTCGCCCATGAAGAATCAGGAGTTACCCCTCGCCAAGCTGATTGGCGCGTTGAGCTACGCGCTCGACATCACCGAAGGACAGCCGCCCGGGCATTGCGTGCGTTGCTGCCTGATCGGCATGCGGATCGGACGAGCCATCGGGCTGCCCGACGCCTCGCTATGGGAGCTGTACTACACGCTGCTGCTCAAGGACGTGGGTTGCAGCAGCAATGCGGCTCGCATCTGCGAGCTGTACATGACCGACGACATCGCGTTCAAGCGTGACTTCAAATGGGTCGACGGCAGCTTCCCCCAAGTCGTGCGCTTCGTGCTTGGGCACATGGGGCTCGGTGCGGGGTTGATCGACAAGTTCAAGGTGCTGCTCAGCTCGATGCGCACGCGCGAGGAAGCCGCGCAAGAATTGGTCAGCACGCGCTGTCAGCGCGGCGCGTCCATCGCGCGCCGCTTGCGTTTTCACGAACGGGTCGCGCAGGGCATCCACAGCTTGGACGAACACTGGAACGGCAAGGGGCGCCCCGAGCACTTGGTGGGTGAGGCGATCCCGATCTATTCGCGCATTGCGCTGCTCGCGCAGGTGGTCGACGTGTTCCACACCTCGGGCGGCCGCGAGGCTGCGCTCGAAGAAGCGCAAGCGCGGCGCGGCACCTGGTTCGAGCCGCGCTTGGTCGATGCGCTCGCCACATTGGGCGCCGAAGACGATCTTTGGTCGATGCTCGGCGCGCCCAACCTGAGCGACTCTGTTTTCGCGGCCGAGCCGGCCCTGAAGCAGATCCAAGTCGATGAAGACTACTTGGACGCCGTAGCGGCGGCCTTCGGCGAGATCGTGGACTCCAAGAGCCCGTACACCGCGGGCCACAGCGGCCGCGTCGCGCTGTACACCGATTTGATCGCCGCCGAGCTCGGCCTGAGCGCCGAGCGCCGGCGCTGGCTCTATCGCGGCGCGCTGCTGCACGACGTGGGCAAGCTCGGTGTGAGCAACGCCATCTTGGACAAGCCCGGCAAGCTCGACGCGGCGGAGTGGGTCGCGGTGAAGAAGCACGCCGTGTTTACAGAAGAAATCCTGTCGCGCATTCCGCAATTCGCCGAGCTTGCCGTCGTGGCTGCCGCCCATCACGAGCGCCTAGACGGCAAAGGCTACCCCCGCGGCATCTCGGAAACGGAGATCACCCTCGAGACCCGCATCATCACCACCGCCGACATCTTCGACGCCATCACCGCCGAGCGCCCGTATCGCGCGGCCGTGCCGCTCGAGAAGACCTTGGACATCATGCGTGAGACCGTGGGCACGGCGCTCGACGCCGCGTGCTTCAAGGCGTTGGAACGCGTTGCGCGTCAACTCGAATTAGATTCGAAGTCATTGCCGCCACACGCGGCTTAGAAGGGCGCGCTGACCGCGCTGACCGCGCTGACCGCGCTGACCGCGCTGACCGCGCTGACCGCGCTGACCGCGCTGACCGCGCTGACCGCGCTGACCGCGCTGACCGCGCTGACCGCGCTGACCGCGCTGACCGAATGGGCTCTCGCGCTCAAGTCAAAGTCGGAAATCCGACATGGAAACTACGTTTTCGAGAGGCAGTCCGGACGTACTTTCGATGACTTAGCTCTCCGGGAAGCTGATTGATTTCACCATCCAAGTCGGATTTCGGACTTGGGTTGGCGGTGAGATGGGGTCATCGCGACGACGAAGGGGGTCATCGCGACGACGAAGGTCGTGGGCAGCGTCGTACGACTCGGCTCACGGACCCCGACGTGTGTCGCGGGGATGACGTGGGACCCTCCGCCTGGCGCACGCCAGGCGTTGAGGGTCCCGGCGCGCGCAGCCGCGGAGCGGCGAGCACGCCGGCCGTCAATTGCCGCGCGGCGCGCGGAGCAGCCTAACGGAAGCGATAGCCGCGTTCGTCCTCGAACGCGCGCGCCAAACGCCGCTGCTCTTGGATCAGCGCCCCGTAAGCTTTGGGCACACGGGTGTCGGCCATGAATGCGGCGAAGACGTGGAGCGTGGCTTCGGCGTCGGCGGCGGCGCGATGCGCGTTCTCGAGCACGATGCCGAGGCGTTGCACGACGTCGCCCAAGGCGCGGCTCTTCTCGAGCTTTTGCAGCTCACGCGCCCAAACCAGCGGATCGACCCACTCCACGCCCTTGCGGAATGCGGGCGGCGCGGTCGCGGGCAAGCCGACGACGCGACCCAGCTCCGCCATCAGGATCTTGCGATCGTATTCGGCGTTGTACGCCATCGGCACGTGGCCATCGAGGCACGCGTACAGCTCGGGCACGATGGCCGCGAAGGTCGGCGCATCTTTGACTTCTTCGTCGCCGATGCCGTGCACGTCGAAGGCTTCTTTGGGGATCGGCATGCCCGGGTTGATGAGCCAACTCTTGCGCTCGACCACTACGCCGTTTTGCCAGAACACGCACGCCACCTCGACCACGCGGCTGGTCAGCGGATCACGCCCCGTGGTCTCGGTGTCGATGGCGACCAAGCGTAAATCGCGCACCGAGTGATCGGCAGCGAAGTCATCGAGCAGGCCGGCTGCGACGATGCGCAGCAGGTGGGCAATGCCCGGGTAATGACGTCCACTCGGAAAACAGCCGTGATCGGCGCTGACGAACCTCAAAGAGTGCCCTTGGGCTTCGCTTCCTTGACCGCCGCTTTGCCGGACGGCGCGGGCGCCGCGCTCGCGCTCGGTGCGCCGGCGGCAGAGGCGACGTGCGGCGTGGGCGTACCGCCTGCGAGCTTGATCTCGAGCGAGACCCAATCATCCAAGTCTTCCTTGAATTCACCGGTCGGCTCGAACTTGCGACCGTTGATGAATATGGAGGGCGTACTGGACAGCTCCAAGCGCTCGCCCTGCTTGCGATCGCGTGCCACGATGTCGGCGGTCGCCTCGCTGTCGCGATCGGCCAGGAAATGCGGCATGTCGAGGCCGATCGATTTGGCGAGCTGCTCCACGTTCGGTTGCTCGAGGTGCTGCTGGTTGTCGAACAAGACGGCGTGCATCTCCCAGAACTTGTTCTGCTTGTGCGCGGCAACGCCGGCGCGCGCGGCTTTTTCCGCGTACTGATGGATGCTGAGCGGGAAGTTCTTGAATACGAAGCGCATCTGCCCTTCGTAGGTCTTGTACAGCTCGTCGAGCACGGGGCGGGCCGCGCCGCAGGCGGGGCATTCGAAGTCCGCGAACTCCACGACCAGCACCGGCGCGCCCGCGGGGCCCTTGGCCGGCGAATCCTCGAGCTCGATGTTCTTGATCATGTCGGGCGAGAAGCGGTTACGGTACGCGGTCTCGATCTGCTGCCGTGCGCGGCCGCGCCGCACTTGCTTGACCAAGAAATTCGCGGCCGGCACGCACTGCTTGCAGCTGCGGTTCTCGGATACGCACTGCGCGAGGCTGACCGGCTGATCCGGACAGGGCGCGAGCAAGTCGGACACGTAGCGCGACCAGTCCGCCTTTTCGCGACCGGTCAGGGCCGTCGTATCGACGCCAGTCAGCGTGATGTCCTTGGCCTCGGTGTGCGCGGGCGCCGGTTCGGAGCCTCCTTCACCGGGCGAACGACAGGTGGTCAGTTGAGAATTGAGCAGGGCAAAACCGAGGGCTGCCCCAGCGCGCAGGCTGAACATTGCGGGGCCGAGCGTAGTCTCGTCCCGGCCGGTCTTGGAAGGTGGATCACACGCCTTTCCAGTTTCCCCGCCGATTTCCGCGCTTTGCCCGACAATCCTCCAGCTTTCGCGAAGTTGTACGACAATTCGCGACGCTCTCGTGACCCTGCGTGCCCCAATCGATGGCGAAGCCCGCACGAGTCATGTAAATCGCAGCACCCGGCATGTCGGACGTGACGTCGCCTTCCTACCCGCCTCCCGATTCCTCCCAAGGCATCGCTCCGCCGCCCGGCGTGCGCCGCACGATCGCGGTCGGGGGTGGGCGCGGGGGCGTGGGCAAGAGCGTGCTGGCCGCGAACTTGGGCGTGTACGTGGCGCAGCTCGGCCGCTCGGTCTTGCTGATCGACGCCGACCCCGCTGGAGCCGCGCTGCACACCGTGCTCGGCATCGATCTGCCGAACATCAGCGAGGGCAGCGGCGACGAAGACGAGGAAGACGAGCTCCGCCCGCTGCCCACGCAGGTCCCTGGCTTGCAGCTCGTGCCTCAGGGTTACCGCATTGGCTCGACGGTGCCGGTGCGGCCGGGGCGCAAGCCGCGCTGGGCGCGTCAGCTGCAGAAGCTCGACATCGACTACGTGATTTTGGATCTCGGCGCGGGAACGGGACCCGCCACTCTCGATCTATTCTTGAGCGCTGACATCGGCATCACCGTCGCGTCGCCCGAACCGCCGAGCATCGAGGCCACCTACCGCTTTGCGCGCGCGCTTTTCCAACGCGTGATGCGCCGCTTACTCACCAAGGATCGCTTCAAGATGCGGCTCTTGGAGCGCGCCGAGGCCGAGCTCGGCCCGCTGCCGCCCCCGCAAGACGTGGTGCGCGCGGTCGCTCGTTACGATTCGAACTTGGGCGCGCTCGCGGCCGCCGAGCTCAGCAAGCTCCGCCCGCGCTTGGTCGTCAACAACGGCCGTTTGCGCGGCGATACCGAGCTCGGCCCCGCGATGAGCGACATGGCCGAGCGCTACTTGGGCGTCAATTTCGACTACGTGGGGCACATCGAGCAGGACGACGCGGTGTGGCTCAGCGTCGTGCATCGACGGCCGCTCTTGATCGACAGCCCGACGAGCAAGAGCGCGCGCAACGTGGAGCGCATCGCCCGCCGCGTGCTGGCCCTGACCACGACCCGCGAGCAACAGCAGGAAGTGCGCACGCTGTCGCTCGTGCCCGGCGAGCCGAACCTGTACGACGTGCTCTGGACGCACCAAAGCGCGAGCGACGAAGATTTGCGCCGCGCCTACAAGCGCCAGCGCGAGCTGTATCAACCCGGTAGCTTGCCGCTGACCTCGCTGCTCAAAGGCGATCAGCTCGGTACCGAGCAAGCGCGCGTCGAAGAAGCGCACGATACGCTGCTCGATCCGCTGCGCCGCAAAGCCTACGACGCCTCCGTGTTCCCGGCGGAGCGCGCGGAAGCTCCGGCCCGCAACGCCGCCTTGGATAGCGCGCTCGAGGCCGAACGCGCCATGCTGCAAAAAGAGCTCGCCCGCGAGATCAACGGCGAGACCGAGTTCACCGGCACGCTCTTGCGCAAGGTGCGCGAATCACAGGGCATCGAGCTGAGCGAGATCGCCAAGCTGACGAAGATCTCGTCCAGCCATTTGCAAGCCGTGGAGGCCGAGCGCTTCGCGGAGCTGCCGGCCCTCGTCTACACGCGCGGCTTCGTGCAACAGTTGGCCAAGTTCTTGAAGCTGGACGCGACCCAAGTCAGTAAGACCTACTTGCGCCGCTTGCGCGAATGGCGCGCGCTCAGTGAAGGGGATTCGGAGCCTTGAGCCCGGCGCGCGAGCGGGGGCTCGGCTTTCCCCGCGACTCGGCGTTCACCATCGCGGTGTTCGTCACGGCGCTCCTGCCGCGTTTGTTCGTCGCCATCGCGTGGGCCAAAGAGCCCGTCTGGGACGGGCACTACTATCACTTCGGCGCCGAGCGCATCGCGCGTGGTCTCGGTTACAGCGAAGACGTGATCGTGCGTGGGCTCACGCTGTGGAAGCCCTGGGTTCACTATCCGGTCGGCTACAGCGCGCTGTTGGGCCTCTTTTATCGGATCTTCGGGGCCGAGCTGGTGGTCGCACCAGTGGTCAATGCGCTCACCGGCGCCCTACTCGCGGCCGTCGTTCACCGCGTGGCTCGTTACTATTTGAGCCGCGACCGCGCGCGCGTGGCAGCGGGGCTCACGGCGCTGCACCCGGGCTTGATTGCGTACTCGGCCGCGGTGATGACGGAGCCCTTGGCGGCACTGTTGATGCTCGGCGCCACGCTCGCGGCATTGCACTTCCGGGGCCGCTGGCACGCGGTGCTGTACGCGGGCGTGCTGCTCGGCCTCGCGACCTTGGTGCGCCCTTCGAGCTTGGCCGCCGCGCCGCTCTTGATCCTTACCCAGCCGCGGCCGCTCGTGCAGGCGGGGTTACGCGCGTTGGCGATCAGCGTGGTGTCGCTGCTCGTCGTGTTGCCGTGGACGGCGCGCAATTGCGCGCGCTTGGACGGCTGCGCCTTGGTCTCCACCAACGGCGGCTGGAACCTCGCCATCGGCGCCATCACCGAGACTGGGCGCTTCCAAACCCTGCACGGCAGCGACGGCTGTCCGATCGTGACCGGCCAAGTGCAACAAGATCGCTGCTGGGGCGAGGTCGGGCGCGCGAAAATCGCCGCCGATCCCGGGCATTGGTTGGGCCTCGCGCCGCTCAAGCTCTCCCAGACGTTCGATCACGAATCGTTCGCCATCGAGTACCTGCACGAAGCCGATCCCGACTCTTGGCCCGAGCCGCGGCGCGTCGCGGCGCGCGAGCTGCTGACGGCGTTTCATCGCGCGCTCTTGGTGCTCGCGGCACTGTCGGTGATCGCCTGGCCGCGCTGGGACGCCGCGCGCCGACCCGCGTTCTTCACGCAATTGGCGCTGGGCGCGCTGCTCGTCGGCATCGGCGCCTATGCCTCACTTGGCGACACTCACCCGTTCTACGTCCTGGCCGTGCTCGCGCCGCTGATCGCAGCGTTCCCGATGATCCCCGGCGCGCCCGAACAAGGGCCAACTGGTTACTACTTGCTCGCGCTGCTTGCGGCCACCGCGCTGACGCATGTCGTGTTCTTCGGCGAGGACCGCTACCACCTCGTGGTCAGTCCCATGCTGTGCATCTTGGCGGCGGCCGCGCTGCGCGTTCAAGCCACGGTCACGGGGCCCTCGGTCTCGGCCAATTCGCGGTGACGGCGCTCGAGCTCGAGCGTAACCTCGCCCGTGCGGCCACGGCCAATCGCCCGCCCATCCAAGCTGCGCACGCCGACCACGCCCGCGCCCGAGCCGGTCAGGAAGACTTCGTCGGCCGCGAGTAAGTCGCGACGCCCGAGCGAACGCTCGGCGACCGAGAAGCCCAAGCTGCTCGCGATTTCCAGCACCGCCGCGCGGTTGATGCCCTCGAGGCAGCCGTCGATCGCTGGCGGCGTAGCGAGCGCTCGCCCCCGCAGCGCAAAGATATTGGCGACCGACGCTTCGGCGACGCGCCCGCTCGGGTTCAGCAGCAAGGCCTCGTCCGCACCTTGCCGACGCGCTTCTTGCTTGGCCAGCGCCGAGCCCAAATAGTTCAACGTTTTGACGGCCACGTCTTGGGCGTCCGGGTTCGGGCGGCGATAGCTCGACGTGATGAGGGTCAGCCCCTGCGCGCGTTGCTCCGCGCTGTACAACGCGATCTCCGCCGCGATGCAAATCACGGTCGGCTTCTTGCAGGTCGTAGGATCGACCCCGAGCGGCCCCTCGCCGCGCGTCACGAGCAAACGCACGTACGCCTCTTTGCGACCGAACGCACGCACCGCATCCGTCACGATGCTCGCCATGCGCGCTGCGTCGAACGGCAGCTCGAGCCCGAGAAAGCGCGCTCCCAATTGCAGACGCGCTAGGTGCTGCTCGATCCGGAACACTCGCCCCGCGCGCACGCGAATGCCCTCGAAGAGCCCGTCGCCGTAGAGCAAGCCATGGTCCAGCACCGACACTTTCGCGTGTTCATCGGCCACGATCTGGCCGTCGATCGACACCGTCTTAATCATTCTCTTTCCTGCCTTCCCAGCAAACTGCGTGAGACGCGCTCGGCGACACCGCAGGTGGTCGTGATCGCGGTTTTCAGGCCCGCTGCCTTGAGGCGCACGGCGGGCCCCGCGCACGTGACGCAGCCCAACAGATCACCGTTGAGCAAGATGGGCGCAGCCACCACGGTGAGCCCGGGCAGCCACTCGGCCTCGTTCACGTCATAGCCGCGAGCGTGCGCGCGCTTCACCGCAGCCGCAGACACACGCTTGGCCCCCGGGTTACCCGCGAGCAACTGCGGCGCAAACGCCATGTACAAACGCCCGCTGGCCGTGACCTCGACCGGCACTTCGGAGCCGATGTCGGGCGCCACGCGCAGCATGCCCGTACCCTCGACCTTGCTCAGCACCACCAAGCGCCCCCCGCGGGCCTTGACCAAAAAGAACGTCTCACCGAGCTCGTGCGCCGCGCGCTCCAGCTCGAGCTCAGACGCGCGCACCACCGGATCGAGCGCGAGCGCGCCGAGACCGAGCCGCACCAACCCCACTCCGAGCGCATAGCGCCCATCAGCGTGCTGCTCGACCAACGTGGCGGCGAGCAACGACGCGAGCAAGCGATGTGTGGTCGACTTGGGGATCGACAACGCGCGAGCGAGCTCGGCGAGCGCGAGCGGCGCGCGTGCGCCGTGCAGCACCTCCAGTACGCGCAAAGCTTTATCGACGGTTCCTGATCGTTCCATTATTCGGAATATCGTTCCATTAATAACATAGCGCACGGGGAGCCGCGCGCCAGCTCGACGGGGTGGCGCGCCTCCCACTGTCGCTAAATACGCGCCCCCCACCACGCGCCCCCCACCACGCGCGCACCGCACCCCCGCCGCGTGGCGCCCACCCGTGGCCGGCAATGCGCGGAGGGCTCGAAGAGAAGTGAAGCCCCTTGCCGGTGAAATCTAAGTCGGAAATCCGACAACCGATTTCGTACCAATCGCTTGCGAGCGATGTGATTCGCCGAGGATTGCGAGTCGCAGACGCGCACAGAAACTGAGCGGTAAGTCGGAAATCCGACATAGAATTTGAAGCGAACACCTCCCTTGCCGTGAGTGCGCTCGTCAGCGGTTCGGGCGTCAGCGGTTCGGGCGTCAGCCGTTCGGGCGTCAGCCGTTCGGGCGTCAGCCGTTTCGGGCGCTGCGGGCCGGCGGCTCTATTGGCTTTGGGCCGTCGAGCGCCGCACAGCGCCCGCTAACCCAACCCAACTCAACTCAACTCAGGAAGTGGGGCGCGAGGCGCGAGGCGCGAGGCGCGAGGGCGGGTTTCGGTGCGTTACTTGAGGGCTTTTTTGATTGCGTTGCCGGCGAGCCAGTACACGGCGTTGGCGTCTTGGGCTGGGGAGCGCAGGCAGGCGGTCGAGGGGTCGGTGGCGAGGCGGCGGAGGGCGCCGCCGTTGAGGGGGGCGGCGATGATGTCAGTGCCGCTCGCGCAGCTGGTGGTGCCGGTGACGGCGCGGAAGTAATACACGGTAGTGCTGTCGGCCAGCATCGCGTAGACACCCGTCGTGGTGGCGAGGGGCGTGGCGGTGCCGCCTGCGGCAGCGACCTTGGCGACGCGGGTGCTCGACACGAATGCGAGCTGGGTGCCGGAGAGGGCGACGTCTTTGACGACTTCGTTGGTGTCCGCGCCAGTGACCGTAACCGGATCGCCGCCCGCGACCGAGACGCGGCTGATGACAGTGCCGTTGGCGCCGATGAAGTACAGGAACGAATCATCCACGGCGAAGTGCTGGTAGTCGATCGCGATCGAGGACACGAGCGAGACCACGGTGCCGCCGACCTTGGGGATACCGCGCAGGTAGCTGCTGGAGAGCGTGGAGCCGCTGTAGACGCTATTCGTGTTGGTGAGCAGCCGCGGCGCTTCCCAGGTCTGGCTTCCGGTGATCGTCGTGAACGCGCCGCCCGCGCTGGGCATGCGGCCGATCTGACCCGGCGTGCTGTTACCGAATTTGGCGGCGTAGACGTAGGCGCCGTCGGCGACGATCGTGTACAGGCTGTCGTTGGGCGGCGGGTAAGACAGTATTGCGGGCGTGCCGCCCGCGGTCGGCATCGAGTACACCGTGGAGGTGCCCGAATCCTCGAGGAAGAACAGCTGGGGTGAGACGACGGAGATGGCGAGCACGCTCGCCGTGCGCGTCACGAGCGTGGTTGGGGTGCATGCTTTGCACGCACCGCCCGAGCAGCAGCCGTTCGGGCAAGACGCGACCGTGCATTGGCAAACGCCGCTCAAGCACTCCAAGTTCGTGCCGCAGTTCGCGTGCTCGGCGGCGTTGGGCGTGGAGCATACGCCGCTCGTCGCGTTGCACGAGCCCTGGGTGTGGCAGGTGGCGGGCGCGGGGCACATTTTCGGCGCGCCTGCGGTGCACACGCCGGCTTGGCACGTGTCAGCCGTGCACGCGTTGGCGTCGATGTTCGAGCACGCTACGTCGTCTTTCTTGTTCGGCTAGCTGCACCTGCCGGTACCCGAGTCGCACATGCCCGGGCCGTCGTGGCATTGATCGGGCGAGTTGCAAGTGACGGTCGTGCACGGGTCGGCCAGGCACGCACCTTTGGAACAGCCGTACTTGCAGGTCTTGCCGGCGACGGGATAAGCGCAGCTACCGAGCGCGCAGGTGCCGCTTGCGCCGAATTCGTTGAGCGTGGTGTCGTCCTTGCACTTCGGGTCCGGCGGCATGTCGCAAGTGATCGTGGCGCAGGGATCGCTCTCGCAAGCGTCCGCGGTGCAGGTGCACGGAACTTGGTGCGAAGCGTACGTGCACTTGCCGTCGACGCAGCTGCCCGCGGCGTCATAGGTCTTGAGCTGGGTGGTACCTTCGCAGTGGGCGACGGGCGGGTCCATGCAGGTAACGCCGATGCACAGGTCGGGGCCGTCGTTGCCGGCGCCTGCGTCACCGCCGCTATCCGGGCTGCCACCGTCGCCCGAGGTGTTGCTCGCACCAGCACGCCCGGAGGCGTTGCCGGTGCCCGCCGTGCCCGCGCTCGAGCCATCAGCACCTGCGGCGCCTGAAGTGGCCCCGCCGTCGAAGCTTCGATTCGGGCTACCGCAGCTCAGAGCCAGACACGCGACGAAGATCCACCAGACCCGATCCCTCATGATCCAGTCTTCTCATGAACTGCTTACGCCGACAATGAGGCACGGTTGACCCCGAACCACCTTCGACCCCTGAAAGTGGCCGAAGGTGCGGGGCGCAGCCCAGGGCGAGCAGGCCTCAGGTCTTGGGTGGAGTCTTGACCGGGTCGTGCCAACGGCTGCCGGGCGCGAGCAAACGGTTGGCATCGCCCGGGCCCCAAGTCCCCTTCTCGTATTCATACACGGTGGACATGCCCAAGATCGGCTCCACGATTTTCCAGGCGGCGATCACGCCGTCTTCGCGGGCGAACAGATTGGTGTCGCCTTTCATGGCGTCACCGATGAGCCGCTCGTAGGCGCCCATTTCTGCGCCCAGCTGGTTCGAGAGGTAGAGCTCGACTTGGTCGCCTGACATCGCCTCACCCGGGTGCTTGGCGCGCGCGCCGATCGCGATCGCGAAGTCCGGACCGAGCCGGAAGCGCACGTAGTTGGCGCGCTCGGCGAGCGGCTCGGAGAACACTTGGTGTGGCGGGCGGTGGAATTCGACCAGCACCTCGGTCGCGGTGACCGGTAAATTTTTGCCGGTGCGCACGTAGAACGGCACGCCGGACCAGCGCCAAGAATCGATGTGTAGGCGCAGCGCGGCGAAGGTTTCGACGGTCGAGTCTTTGGCCACGCCTTCTTCTTCCCGGTAGCCGCGGAACTGCCCGCGCACGATGTTGTCGGGCGAGAGCGGCCGCATGGCCTTGAACACCTTGGTCTTCTCGCTGCGCAGCGCTTCGCGATCGCCAGCGGGCGGCGGCTCCATGGCCAGGAACGCGACCACCTCGAGCAAATGATTCTGCACGACATCCCGGATCGCGCCGGTTTCTTCGTAGAAGCGCCCACGGCCCGAAACGCCGAACTGCTCGGCCATCGTGACCTGCACGCTCGCCACGTAGTTGCGGTTCCAGATCGGCTCGAACAGTGAGTTGGCGAACCGAAAGTAGAGCAGGTTCTGCACCGGCTCCTTGCCCAGGAAGTGGTCGATACGAAAAATCGCTTTTTCGGAGAACACGCGGTGCAGCGTGTCGTTCAGCACCTTGGCCGAGGCCAAGTCACGACCGAACGGCTTTTCGACCACCACGCGTGAGGTTTGCGCGAAACCCGTGGCACCGAGCAGCTCGACCACCTCGGGGAACACGCTGGGCGGGATCGATAGATAAAAGAGCGGGTTCTTCGCGCTGCCCAGCGCTTCGCGGATTTTGGCGAATAGCTCGGGCGTGCGGTAGTCACCGTCGACGTAGCGCAGGTTACCGCACAGCGTCTTGAACGCGGCTTCGTCCACGCCGCCGCCATACTGAGTGATGCTCTCACGCGCGCGCTCACGCAGCTTCTCCAAGCTGGAGCCACCGCGTGACACGCCGAGGATCGTGCCAGTGTTGTGGCCGCGCTTGATCATCGAGTGAAGCGCGGGGAAGATCTTTTTGAGCGCAAGATCTCCCGTCGCGCCGAACAAAACGAACGCGTCGCTTTGAATTTCGCTCACGGTTCAGCCCTTCTTCTGTTCGATGTGGCCGCCGAAACCAAAGCGCATGGCCGACAGGATCTTGTTCGAGAACTCGGCCTCGCCACGCGAGCTGAAGCGATCGTACACCGCAGCGGTGAGCACGTGCGCGGGCACCGATTCGTCGACCGCGGCCTGAATCGTCCAGCGGCCCTCGCCCGAGTCTGCCACGCGACCGGAGAACTCGGCCAAGCCCGGGCTCTTTGCGAAAGCGGCGGCGGTGAGGTCGAGCAGCCAAGAGCTGATCACGCTGCCGCGCCGCCAGAGCTCGGTGATCTCCCCGAGATCCATGTCGTACTGGTAGTGCTCGGGGTTCTTGAGCGGGCTGGTCTCGGCGTCGTTCATGCGCACGGCCTTGCCCGCGTTGGCGTGGTGCAAGATGTTCAAGCCCTCCGCGTAGGCGGCCATGATGCCGTACTCGATGCCGTTGTGAACCATCTTCACGAAGTGGCCCGCGCCGACCGGACCACAGTGCAGGTAGCCGTGCTCGGCGGTGCCCTTGTTCTCCGGGCGGCCCGCAGTGCGGCCCGCAGAATCGATGCTCGGCGCCAAGGTGCGGAAGATCGGATCGAGCCGCTCCACCACCGGCTTCTCGCCGCCGATCATCATGCAGTAGCCGCGCTCGCGGCCCCAGACGCCGCCGCTCGTGCCGACGTCCACGTAGTGGAGCTCCTTGGGCGCGATCTCTTTGGCGCGCCGAATGTCGTCCTGGTAGTGCGAGTTGCCACCGTCGATGATGATGTCGCCCGGCTGCAGCAGCTCCAAGAGCTGACCAATCGTGGAATCGACGTGAGCGGCGGGCACCATCAGCCAGATCGCGCGCGGCTGGCTGAGCTTTTGCACGAAATCCGCCAGGCTGCTGGAGCCAGTGGCCCCCTCAGCGGCAAGCTTTGACACACTGTCCGCGAACACGTCGTAGACGACGCATTGATGGCCGTTGTCCATCAAGCGGCGGACCATGTTCGCACCCATCCGACCGAGACCTACCATTCCGAGCTGCATGATCTTCACTTTCGCGGTGGCACCTGAGCCCCTGAGCTCGCGGCCGTTGTTGCTAACATTGTGCCAAGTCTCGGCGCTCGTAAAGCTCCGCGCCCGTTCAGCAAAATGGCAAATGCCCGGCCACGGTTTGGGTCGGAATGTGTCCACGGCGGTCAAGTGTGGTCAGGCGCGCTCGTCCCCCGCGTTCGCTCCTGGTCGCGCCAGGCCGCGGCCCTTCGGCCGTCGTGCGCAGGACCGCAACAGCGCTCCGCAGGAAAAAAGCCAAACCGTGTCCGCGCGGGGCTACTGCTACGGCCACGAGTGCCGTTTGTATCGACACGCGGCCGCCGCTAGAGCGGCAGTAACAAGGACTGGGTGATAAGATCGCAAAGCAGCATGCGGCGCGCGCCACAAATGTCGAGCGAGGCTCGGGCTTGAACGGTTCGTCACGAGCCGTTCGCCCGCAGCGCACGCTTCCGCCCTCGGGCGCGGGACGCGAAGAGCTGCGTGCAGCCTTGCTCAAACCGTACCTCCTACGCCTGCGGGACGAACGCGGTGACAACGCCGTGCGTGCCCTGCTCGCGACCGCGGGAGTTCCCGCGAGCCTCGTCGACGACGACTCCGCGTGGCTGTCACTCGCGACGATGCGCCGCACGCTCGCCGCCTTGGCCAGTGCGCTCGGCGACGACGCGCTGGCTCACCGCGGCACGTGGATGACTCATCCGGAAACGCTGGGCGCATACGTGCGGTTGCTGCGCGTCGCGTCGGTGCCCGAAGATGCCTACCGCTACCTGGCCGCAAACTCGGCCGAAGCGACCCGCGTCGGCGCCTACGAGCTGGTGCAGCTCGAGCGCGGCAAGGCCGAAATCGTGTATCGGCCGCGTCCGGAGCTGGAAGCGGAGCAAACCGACGTCCATCTGTGCGCGGCGCGCCAGGCCGAGCTCAGCTCCGTGCCCCGCATTTGGGGCCTCGGTGACGCAAAGATCGAGCACGAGCTGTGCTTGGCCAAAGATTGCAGCGAGTGCCGGTACGTGATTCGCTGGGACACGCCGCGGCGCCACCGCGTGGCGCTCGGCGCCGGGATCGGCGGGCTCAGCTGCGGCGCAGCCGTGTTTGCGTCGGGCAGCATGCTCGCCTCGGGCATCGCGGCGTTGATCGGCACTGCGGCGGGTGCCGCGATCGGGCGTCTGACCGAGCGCGTGGAAGAAGAGCGCGCCTCGCGCGTGTTCGAGAAGAACCGCATCGCGGCGCTCGAGCGCGGGCTGGAAGCGCGCGGCCATTTCCGCGACGCGGCCGGTGATTTGGCGGGCGAGACCTTGGGCGGGAAATATCGCATTTTGCACCGCATCGGTTCGGGTGGCATCGGCGCGGTGTACGCCGCCGAGCACGTGGGCATCGGCGCCAAGGTGGCGATCAAGGTGCTGCGCGGTGCGGCCGCGGTGGATGCGTCCGAGATCGCGCGCTTGCGCCGCGAGGCGCGCGTGCAGGGCTCGATCGAGCAAGCCAACGTGGTCAAAACCCTCGACCTCGATCAAATGCCGGACGGCTCGATCTACGTCGTGATGGAGCTGCTCCACGGGCAAAGCCTCGCCCAGCGGCTGAAGATGCACGGTCCGGTCGCGCCCGGCTTCGGTATTCCGATGTTCATTCACGTGTGCCACGCGCTGAGCGCAGCTCATCACCTGGGCATCGTGCACCGCGATCTGAAGCCCGGAAATATTTTCATCAGCGAAGACAACAGCATCAAGGTGCTGGACTTCGGCATGAGCAAGCTCGGCGAGTCCGAGGGGCTCACCCAAGACGGCTACACGCTCGGCACGCCCGAGTACATGGCGCCCGAGCAATGCATCGGGGCACCGGTCGATCCGCGCACTGATTTGTATGCCTTCGGCGTGCTGATGTACGAGGCCCTGACCGGAGATTTACCGATCCGCGGCCGCAATCGCCGTGAGTTATTGGAGCTTCACCAGCGTGAGATCCCGCGCTCGATGCGCATCGTGCGCCCGGATCTGCAGATCCCCGAAGCGCTCGACGCAGCGGTGATGTTGTGCCTCAAAAAGCGCGCTGCCGAGCGCCCGGCCTCGGCGAAGGAGCTCGAGCGGATCTTGGCCAGCATCCCGAGCGAGGGGCTGCTCCGCGAGTACCCGCTGTCGATGACCCGGCAGCGGCTGAGCCAAAGCTCGTCGGCGAACATTCGCTTCGGGGACTGACCCGAATCACGGCGCGGCGTGGGCCGCGACGTACTGCGCCACGGCTCCGAAGCGCTCGGTCCACACCGCCGGCTGATGTTGCTCGAGGTACCCGAGCAGCGCTTCGTGCGCGCTCGCTTCGACGGGCAAGTAGTCGCCGGCGACGCCGTGGAAGGTGAAGACGACCCAACCGGCGCGCGGCCGTGATTTCATCGCTCCTCGAGCGTAGCCGGAATTTCGCGCGAGCGCGGCGACGTCCTTGTTATGCTCGGCCGGATGAGCCGAACGTTGTCCGAACTGCTCGCGCTACTCGAGCGCTTGGCGCCCCTGCATTTGGCGGAAGAATGGGACAACGTGGGGCTGCTCTTGGAGCCGAGCGCCGCCGCGCGGCGGCCGATCGCGCGAGCATTTTTGTGCATCGATCTCAGCGAAAGCGTGCTCGATGAAGCGCTCAGCGCGGACGCGGATTTCGTGATCGCGTATCACCCGCCGCTGTTCCGCGGTGTGAAGCGGCTGCGCGCTTCTTCGGCGGAGGACCGAGTGTTGCTCCGGGCACTAGAGGCAGGGCTCGCGGTGTACTCGCCGCATACGGCGCTCGACGCTGCCAAAGACGGCGTCAACGATTGGCTCGCGAGCGCGTTCGGACCAGGGCCCTGCACGCCGCTCGTCACGCAGCCCGCGGCGCCGGGCGCGGAATTCAAGCTGGTGGTCTTCGTACCGCGCGCCAACCTCGCCGCAGTACGGCGCGCGCTGTCGGCAGAGCTCGGGCTCGGGCTCATCGGCAACTATTCGGAGTGCAGCTTCGAGCTCGACGGGCAAGGCTCGTTTTACGGCAACGACGCGGCCTCACCGCAAGTGGGCAGCCGCGGCCAGCTCGAATTCGTACCCGAGGTTCGCTTGGAGATGCGCTGCCCGGGCGCCGCCGTGAAGGATCTCGCGCGCGTGATCGCCGCGCATCACCCGTACGAAGAGCCCGCCTGGGATTTGTATCCGCTCGTCTCGCTGCCTAGCGCTGCCCACTCCGCGCAAGGCGCAGGCCGCTTGCTCGAGCTAGACACGCCGATTTCGATCACGGACGCCGTGGCCCGTCTGAAAGCACATCTCGGCGTGTCGACGTTGCGCGTCGCCACGAGCGGCACCCACGCCGCGGGCGCGCCCATCGCGCGCATCGCCGTGTGCGCGGGCGCAGGCGGCAGCTTGTTCGACAAGGTGCGCTCGGCCGACCTGTTCGTGACCGGAGAGATGCGGCACCACGACGTCCTGACAAAAATTAGAAATGGCGCGAGCGTGCTGCTCTCCGAGCACACCCACACCGAGCGCGGCTTCTTACCGAGCTTCGCGCGCCGCTTGGAAACCGCGGCCGAAGGCCAGCTCCAGGTCCTGGTCTCCCAAGTGGACGCGGACCCGCTGCGCACGCTGTAAAACGTCCAGAAACCCGGCACAAATGGCCATGCCGTGGGTTTGCGGCTAGGCTCCGCCGACTCATGAAGCTCCGCGCCGTCTTCGCCCTCGGGCTGGCCTTATGCCTGGGCTCGGTACCGCACACGGCCAACGCCTTCACGCACGTGGTCGTGCAGGGCGATACGCTCGCCTCGGTCGCCGAGAAGTACTACGGCAAAATCCAATACGAAAAATTCCTGGTCGACGCCAACTTGCTCGGCGTCGAGGGTGGCTCGCCGATCGTGAAGGGCATGCGGCTGGAGGTGCCGTCGGTCGGGCACCGCACCGTGAAGCACGGGGACACTTGGGAGGCGCTCGCCGCGGAGCTCTTGGGCGCAAACACTCGCTCCGACGTGCTGTCGATGGCTAACGGCTCGAACCCTTGGCTCACGCCCGAAGAGGGCGCGGAAATCATCGTCCCGTACAACTTGCGCGTGCTCGTCGCGGGCAGCAACGAAACACTCGTCACCATCGCGTTCAAGTACTACGGCGACATGAACAAGGCCTGGGTGCTCGATCGTTACAACGGCTTCAACGGTCACAAGATCGAGCCGAACGACGTGGTGCTCGTGCCGCTGACGGATCTGCCGCTCACCGATCGCGGCAAGAAGGCCGCTCAGGATTCGGCGGGCAATACCTGCTCGGAGGCGCTGGGCAGCGTGCGCGAGGCGCAGCGCAAGGTTTCACAAGAAATCCCAGCCTTGATCGCGGACGTGAAGAGCGGGCGCTACGTGGACGCCGCGGCACGCGGTGGCCGGTTTTTGGCTTCGGGCGCCCTCACGGAACCCGAGCAAGCCGTGGTCAATCGCCAGCTGCTCGAGGCGTATGTCGCGCTCGACGCCACCGGGCTCGCGACCCAGGCGTGCACAGAGTGGCGCAAGCGCGACAAGAGCGCTGTGCTCGACCCGGTCGAGCTGAGCCCGAAGATCCTCGCCGCTTGCGCGCGCGGTGGCATGTGACGGAGCCGACTCGCAATCCGCGCCCGAGCACGGCGCTCCGCCAAGCGCTCGATTGGGGCAAGCTCGCGCCCCTGCGCTTGCGCGCGAAAATCGTGGCTGATGGCGTGTATGCCGGCGGGCACCGCAGCCGCCGCCGCGGTGCGGGCATCGAGTTCGGCGGGCAACGTCACTACGTGCCGGGCGACGATCTTCGGTTCATCGACCGCCACGCCTTGTTGCGCCACGGCACGTTGCTGGTGCGCCAATTCGAGACCGAGACCGACCGCACGCTGTGCCTCTTGCTCGATGCCAGCGCCTCGATGAGCTACCGCGGTGACGACGCTCCGGGTGCGAAATATGCCTACGCTGCGCTGATCGCCGCCGCCTTGACCAAGATCGCCGTGGCCGCGGGCGATCGCGTCTCGCTCGACTGGTTCGGCGGTGAGCGCACGGTGGAGCTCGCCACCGCGGGCGGGCGTGAAGCGTTCGAGCGCGTCGTGGGCGCGCTGGAGACCGCGCAGCCCAGCGCCGATTTGCGCTCGGACTTACCGGCGCTGGAACGCGCCGTGGCCCGCGTCGAGCGGCGCGCCGTGCGCGGCGCGAGCGTGGTGGTGCTCAGTGATCTCTTGGATTTGCCGGAAGGCGCGGAGCTTGCGCTGAGCTCGCTCGGTGCACGCGGCAAAACGCTAGCCGTGGCCCGCGTGCTCGACCCGACCGAGCTCAGCTTCCCGTTCAGCGGCCCGTTGCATTTGCGCGCCCTGGAAGGTGACACGCGCGTCGAGACCGACGCTGCCGCGGCGCGCCCGCAATACTTGGCCGCGCTGGCCGCCCAGACGCAGACCTGGTCCGAGCGCTTGCTCGACCGCGGCGGCTCACTCGTGCCGATGAGCACCGCGGATGATCCCGTAAAAGCCGTGCGCAGCGTGCTGGACGCCCTGGGAGGCCTCGGTTGAGCTTCTTGGTCGCGGCCGCGCTGGGCGTCGGCTTGTTCGTGGCAATCCCGGTGGCGGCGCACTTGCTGCGTCGCGGGCGCGCACGCGAGCGCGCTTTTCCGCCAACAGCGCTCGTGCCCGCTGCGCGCTCGGTGGCTCGCGAGCGCGCCACGCTCGAAGATCGGCTGTTGCTCGCGATTCGCGGCTTGCTGATCGCACTCTTGGCCGTGATCGGCGCGACGCCGTTCGTGCGTTGCTCGCGGCTCTCGCTCAGCCGCAGCGCGGGCGCCTCGGTCGCCTTCGCGCTGGTGATCGACGACTCGCACAGCATGCGCGTGCAAGGCGCGGATGGCGTGCGCTTCGAGCGCGCCGTGCGCGCCGCGCGGGAGCTCTTGGCCTCGGCGCGCGAGGGCGACGCGATTGCGATCGTGCTCGCCGGCAAACCCGCGCGCTTGGCGCTGGCCGCCACCACGGATCTGAACGCCGCGCGCCGTGCCCTGTCCGATCTGAGTGAGAGCGATCGCAGCACCGATCTCGAAGGCGCCGTCGGGCTCGCGCGCACGAGCATCGCCAGTGTGCCGCACCACGACAAGCGCGTCGTGCTGCTCAGTGATCTCGCTGGCGGCCCGCTCCCGGACGGCGAGCCCCCGCTCTGGACGCCGGTCCCCGAGCTCGCAAGGCCGCTGGAAAACTGCGCTATTGCGAGCGCCGAGCGACACGGGCGGCGCGTCGCCGTGCACGTGGCGTGCACCTCGGCCGCGGCCGCCGCGGGGCGCGCGGTCAACGTGGTGGGCGACAAAGGGCCGGGGGCCGCGCTGGCCTCGCGCGGCGGGCTGCAGGAGCTGGGGCTCGATTTGGATCCGAAGCTCGAGCATCCCGAGGTCGAGCTGAACGGCGGGGATGCCCTGAAGCAAGACGATCGGGCGCCGTTGGCGGCAGAGTCAGCGGCCCTCGGCGTGCTGGTCTCGGCCGACGTCAGCGAGTCAGGGGCGCAAACCGGTGGCCCGCCCGTGCTAGAGCAAGCGGTGAGCGCGCTCGAGAGCAACGCCGTGCTGCGCCCGATCGCGATCTTACCCGACGATCCGATGGAGCTGCAGAATAGCGGCCTGCTCCTGATTGACGATCCGGGAGGCATCACGCCGGAAGCGCGCGGCGCCTTGGTCACGTTCGTGGAGCACGGCGGGGTCGCGGTCGCGTTCCTCGGGCCGCGCGCCGAGCAAACGCCGCTCGGTGCCACGCTCGAGCCGTTCGTGCACGGTGCCGTGCATTGGGAGGCGCAAGCGACGGGCGACGTGAACGAGGCGTCGCTCGCCTGGCTGGGCCCGGAAGCGTCCAGCTTGCGCGACTTGAAACTGAAAGGCCGCGCGGGGCTGAGCACGAGCGATCTGCTCGGAGCCCGGATTTTAGCTACATTCAGCGACAGTCAACCGTTCCTCACCCAGCGCGCGTTGGGCCGCGGGGAGCTGTTCACCGTCGCGCTACCGACCTCGGCCGAGCACGGCAACTTCCCGCTGCGCCCCGCGTTCTTGGCCTTGCTCGACTACTTCTTGGACGAAGCGCGCACGCGGCGCGGCGCGACCCAAAGCGTGGCCGGCAGTGAGTGGCTGTTCCCGCAAAACGCGAACGTCATCATCGAGGGTCCGCGCGGCACGCTCGCCGTCCACGATCGCGCGCCAGTGGCGGGCAGCACGCAAAAGTCCGCCACGCCCGCGCTCGCGGGGCGCTACAGCGTGCGCATCGACGACAAACCCGAAGAACGGGTGGTCACCCTCGATCCGACCGAGATCACGACGCTGCCCCAGAAGCCGCCGAACAGCGCCGCCCAAGCGCGCGCCGCGGCCAACGCCGGGAACGTCGATGCCTCGCCGGAGCTCGGCTACGTCGCGCTGGCATTGTTGGCACTCGAGCTTGGGCTGCGCGTGTTCCGGCGCTTGACCCGCGAGCGCACCGTCACATCCGCTGCGGCGCTTCGATCCCGAGCAGGTTGAGCCCGGTCGCCAACGTACGCGCCGTTAGCTCACACAGCGCCAGACGCGAGCCGCGCTCGGCCGGCTCGGCCTTGAGCACCGGGCACTCTTGGAAAAAAGTCGAAAAGCTCGAGGCCAGGCCGTACAGATACCCGCATAATTTGTGCGGTTCGAGCGTTGTTTCGACCTCCACCAGGGCGCGTTCGAAGGAGAGCAATTCGAGCGCCAAGGCGCGCTCGGCGGGCGCCGCGACCGTCAGCGTACCGATTTCGCCAATGCCTTCGGCCTGCGCTTTGCGGAAAATGGAACGCACGCGGGCGTGCGCATATTGCAAGTACGGCCCGGTGTTGCCCTCGAAGGCGACCATGCGCTTCCAATCGAACACGTAGTCCTTGATCCGATCGCTGCTCAGATCGGCGTACTTCACGGCGCCGATGCCCACTTGGCGCGCCACTCGAAGCCGCTCGGCCTCTGGCAAGTCCGGGTTCTCGCGCACGGCTTCCAGCGCGCGCTCCACTGCCTCGTCCAAGAGCTCCATCAGCTTGATGTTCTCGCCGCTGCGCGATTTGAGCATCTTGCGATCGTCCCCCAGCACGGAGCCGAAGGCGACGTGCTCGGCGCGCACCGGTAGCTCGAGCCAGCCCGCGAGCTTTGCCACCGCGAACACCATCGCCAAGTGCTGCTGTTGCGGCGTGCCGACCACGTACAACAGGCGCGTGCCACCCAGCACCTCGTGCCGGAAACGCAGCGCCGCGAGATCCGTCGCGCCGTAGCCGAAGCCGCCGTCCTTCTTGCGCACGATCAGCGGCAGCGGCTCACCCTCACGCCCGAGGAACCCGGGGGGGAACACGCACAGCGCGCCGTCGTTGATCACGGCGATTCCGCGCGCTTCCAGATCAGCGGCAATTTCCGGCAATTTCGGGTTGAAAAAGCTCTCCCCGCGCACGTCCGCGTCGACGAGCTCCACGCCCAAGCGCTCGAACACGGCCGACATGTACAGCTTCGAGCTGTCCACGAATTGCTGCCACAAGGCGAGCGTCGCTGCGTCGCCCGCTTGCAACGACACCACGCGGGCGCGCGCGCGATCGGCAAACGACGGATCGCTATCGAACTTGACGCGAGCGGCTTTGTAAAACTCGGTGATCGCGCTCGGCTCGAGCGCCGCGGCGTTACCTGCGTGCTGCACGTCCACCAATTGCTCGATCAGCATGCCGAAGGGCGTGCCCCAATCCCCGATGTGGTTCTGGCGCACCACGCGGTGGCCGCGAAACGTGAGCACGCGGCCCAGCGTGTCGCCGATGATCGACGAGCGCAGGTGTCCGACGTGCATCTCTTTGGCGATGTTGGGCGAGCCGTAGTCGATGACGCACACGTCGGGCATGTCGGCCTTGGCCACGCCGAGCTCGGCTGAGGCCAGCATCTCGGTCAAGGCCGCGGACAGCACGTCATCGCGCAGAGTCAGGTTGATGAAGCCGGGCCCCGCGACCTCGACCCCACCTTCGGTGCACAGATCCTTCAAATCGAGCTCGGCGAGCAACGCCTGCGCCACGTCACGCGGCGGGCGGCGCAGGGCTTTGCCCAAGCTCATCGCCACGTTCACCTGGTAGTGCGCGCGGTCCGAGCGACGCAGCAGCGGATCGGTGTCTTGGTATTCCGCGCCAAAGGCGCGACCCAGGGCCGACTTGAACCGGCTGCGCAGCGTGAGCTCGGGATGAGGCATGGCGCTTTATTACTGCTGTTCTCGCCGTGGGCAAATCTTCCAGGCCCGCCTCAGGCCCGACAGAGGAGCGGTGATTCTGGAACGACGGCGTGATAGTCGACTGACGCACCATGAGCCGCCGCATCCTGCTCGCCTTCCCTCGGTTTTCGTTGGCTTCGTTGCTCTCGTTGGCTGCGTTCGGTTGTCACTCGGCCGGACCCTACGGCTTCAGCCGGGAGTACCAACCGCTGAGCGCCGAACAGAGCGCGACCGACGGCGCACGCGAATACGATCCGGTGATGGCCGAGCGCGACAAAGAGGACTGGAAGAAAGGCACGGTCAGTTTGTTCGGTGTGGTCAAGACACGCGCGGCCGCCAAAGATGGCGGCGCCTACGTCTCGCTCAGCATGCGCACGCTGAGCCCGCGCAACCTGTGCCAAGACTTCGACGAAGAAACCTGCCGGGTGACCGTCAGTGAGCACGAGCACGCGACGATCCACGCCACGCTCAAGCTCGCGAGCGAAGACGACATCGGCCAATACAGCGTGGGTAAGGGCTCCCTGCTGCGCGTGGTCGGTAAGCTCAGTGACGAAGTCGATCCGGACGACGGCACCCCGGTGCTGCGCGTCAGCTACTACCGTCATTGGCCGCGCCACTACTTCGTGACCACCGCTGACGCGGCGCAGATGCCGCGCTGAGTTAGCGCGGGGCAACGGGCGGAGGCGCTGCGGGCGGCGGCGGCTCGGGCGGCAACGGCGCGGGATGGTTGAAGCCATACCCGATCTGAAATTGCATCCAAAAGCCAGTACCCGCGGGCCGATCCACGGGCGCCGAACCCGAGCAAACGGTGCCCACGCAGTTCGGCAAGGCCGTGTGTCCGCCCACCGCACGGCCGAGGTTCAGCTCGAAGCCGACGCGCAAGCCCGTCGGCATCACCCACTCGAAGGGCATCGAGAGCGCGAGCATCGTCCCGTAGTCGGAGACGTCACTGCGCATGAAGGCGGCGCCCGGCGCGAGCACGAAGTTGCGCGTGCTCACGGCCACGATGCCCGCGCTCGCCCCGTAAAGGAACGCCGCGTCCTTCGAACGATAGGTGCTCCGATCCGTGTAGTACTCGTCGTTGAGCTTGTCGGTCGGAATCGCGCCGCGCACCGCGAGCCGCACGCGCTCGCCGAGGTACACGCCGGCCTGTGCGCCCACATCCAGAAACTGCGAGAAGCGGTCCTCCCAAGACACGCCAGCCACGAGCACATCCAGGAACGGCGTGCTGCTCACGGCCGCGTTCTCTGGATAGCGCGGCTTCGGGATGATCGGCGGAGGCGGCGGGTAGTAGTAGCCGTAAGCGTAGGGAGGCGGCGCGGGATAGAGGGGATACGGATATGCGACGGGCGCCGGAGGAGGAGTAGGAGGAGAAGCAGAGGGGGGATCGGGCACGGGCACGGGCACGGGCACGGGGGGAGATTGAGAGGGAGAGGGAGAGGGAGAATTTTGGGGCGCGCTCGCGGGCGGCGCAGGGGTGGCGGGGGGCGGCGCCGGCGCCGACCATTGCGAGGTCACAGGGGCACCCTCCGCAGTCGCGACCCCGGTCCATGACAGCCACGCAGCGCCCAAGAAAAGCCGAACCAAATGCCCCATTGGCTCACTATCCCGGGTTTCAGCGGGCTCGGTCAAGGCGATTTGCCGCAAATTGCTGGGCATTTCGGGCCAGGTGTCGGGTCATGGACCCATTTTCCGCGGCAGTGGTAGAAGCGCGCTGTGCCGTCGCACCGCTCGCCCCTCCTCGTTCGCCCGTCTCGTGGATCTCGCCTTGCTTCGCGTTGCGCCGCCGTGCTGGGCGTCGCGTTGTCGACCGCGCTGCTCAGCGCTCCAGCCCGCGCCACGGTCGTCGAGCGCGTCGTGGCCGTGATTGGCGACCGAGCCATCTTGCTGAGCGACCTCAAGTCGCGCGCGCAGCCGTTCTTGATTCAAGTCACGCAGGGCGTGCAGCCCGGTGCCCAACGCAGCGCAGCCATCTCGCAAGTCTACAAAGGCGTGCTGGACAAGATCGTGGACGAAGAGCTGGAAGAGCGCGCCGCGATCCAAGCCAAGATCACCGTCACCAGCAAAGAGATCGACGATGCCATCGCGCGCGTCGCCGCTCAAAATCAAATCCCGGTCCAGAAGCTGCTCGCCGAGGCCGCGCGCACCGGCGTGACCGAGCAGCAATACCGGGATGAGCTGCGGCGTCAGCTGTTGCAAGCCAAGTTGGTCAACGTGCGGCTGCAAGGCCGCATCCGCGTCACCGACGAAGATCTGAAGCTCGCCTACCGCAAGATCGTCTTGGAAGAGCGCCAGAAGCTCGGCCTGCGCCTGTCGTGGATCCGCATCCCCGCCGGTGCGGATGGCTCGGGCCGTGCGCTCGCTGAACGCGTCGCGGAAGCGGCGCGCAGCCAAGATTTCGCGCAACTGGCCCGGCAATTTTCGCAAGATCGTGAGACCCGCGATCTCGGCGGCAAGATGCCGCAAACCAAGCTGAGCGAGCTTCCGCAAGCCATCGCCCGCGCCGCGCTGCAGCTCGAAGTGGGCGAAGCGAGCGTACCGATGCGCTTGGGTGACGACTACGTGATCGTGCGCGTCGATTCGCGCGATGCCTCGCAGCTGCCCTCGTTCGACGAAGCGCGCCGTGAGCTCGGCGACCGCGTGTACATGGACAAGATGGGCCAGGCCCGTCGCACCTGGCTCGACGGCCTGCGCCGCCGCAACCACGTCGAAGTTCGGCTCTGACACTACTTGGTCAGTTCTTGAGCAGGAGAAGATCACGATCGGGGCGGGCCGACACGAGTCAACGAGAGAGCGGGCGAGCCCGGGCACCTGCTGCCTTGACAGCCGGACGTGACGCGGGACGGCGGGGCTCACCGCACGCCCAAAATTCAGCAGCCGCTGCGGCCCCTCGATCGCGAGGCGGGAGCGACCAAGTAGTAGTCAGCGCGCGTCACTCACAAGCCAAGCGAGCCAGGTCTTTCGGCGCGGTGCCGCGGGCCACGATGCGCTGCGCGGTCTTCAGCTCTTCCTGAATCAGCGCGTCGAAGCGCGGCAGCGGCAACGCACCCTCGATGCGCCGGCCATTGGCGAAGAACGTGGGCGTGCCGTTGACGCCCAGCTTTTGACCGAGCGCCATCTCGGCGCGGATTTCGGCGTCGTGCACGCCGTTGTGGGCCGAAATCAGGAGCAAAGCGCCGTCCAAGCCGGCTTTGCCCGCCAGCTCGCCGAGCGCGCCGTCATCGGGCGCGTCGGTCAGCGCCATCAAGCCCTCGTGCACGGCCCAAAAGCCAGCGCTCGCCCCGCGCCGATAGGCGTCGGCGGCGAAATTCGCGAGCAGCAGCGCGCTCTTGTGCTGAGGCAGCGGATAATCTTTCCAGACCACGCGCAACGTCTTCGGATAGTGAGCGAGGAGCGCCTTCAACGTCGGCTCCGCGCTGCGACAATACGGGCACTCGAAGTCCGCGAACTCGACCAGAGTGACCAGCGCATCGGCCGGGCCGCGGATGGGTGAGGTCGCGATTGGCACGCACCAGCGCGCCTCGACTGAATCACCGACGCCGATCAGATTGCTCGCCGTGCGCGTGGCATACAGAGACGACGCGGGCACGCCTGCCGCGGTGAGCCAAGTCGCCGAGCGCTGCTCGTCCGCGAGCAACTTCTGCACTTCGGGCAGCGAGCGCTCGCCGTCGATTGCCTGGCCGTTCAAGAACGAAAATGGCGTGGATTTCACGGCAAATTGCCCGGACAGTCGTTGATCGGCGCTCACCGCGGGCTCGCCCGCGCGGGCCAAATCATCGAGCTTCAGATCCGCGAAGCCCGCTGCCGTCAGCTCGGCCGTCAAGCGCTCGTCGCTCAGCGTGTCTTCGCCCTGCAGCACGCGATGCAAGACGTCGAAAAACGCTTGTGAGCCCTTGCGCCGCTGCAGGCCGGCGAGCACCCGCGCCGCGCGCTCGGCGTTCGGGTGCTCGCGCAACGGCCGGTGCCGAAACACGATCCGCAAATCATCCCCGAAGCTCGTCTTCACGGTTTCCAGGGTGCGCCAGGCGCGGCGAGTGTGCGGACAATCCAAGTCCCCGAAAAACACCCAAGTGAGCGCCGCGTTGCGCGTGCCCCAGATCGGCTCGCTGCCCGCGATCGGCAGCGCAACCCGCGCCTCCTCGGGGAAGCTGCTGAGGCCAACGCCCGGCGCGATCATCGGCGCGTGCGGGCGCGGACTACGCTTCTCGGGCGGCAAAAGCCCAACGTCGGGCGCGGGTGCGGAAAGGGGCGGCTCATCCACGTCATTGGGCGCAGCCGGCGCAGCGCGCGGTGCAGCCGCCGGCAACCGCGGAGCCGGCTTCACCGCCGGCGCACTGGGCACCGACAACGACTTGGCGAGCACCGCCGCGCGATGCGTCGCATACGCAATCGCACCGACCACCGCGCCGATCATCAACACGAAGCCCGCCCCGACCACGAACAGCGCGATGAGCCCACTACGCCGCGTGCTCGCCGCGCTCGGCGGCGCAAACACCGGCTCGCGGAAAGCCTCAGGCAGCGGCACGGGCAGCGTGGCCGGCGGCATCAGCGGCAACGGCGGCCCGAGCGGCGCGCTCACGACCGCCGCGTCCGGCGCGACAGGCGACTCGAGCGCCGGCGCCGTCACTGCCGGCGCGGTCACGACCGGAAGTGACGCCTGGCGGGCCAGCTCGGCGAACTGCGCCGCGAGCTCACGCACCTCCGGTCGTGCGCGCGGATCCGACGCTTCCGCGCGATCGAGCAACGCGTTCAGCTCGGGTGACAGCTGCGATTCGGCCTCTGCGGCCGTGGGCGACGAAAGCAACCAGCGCAACAAAACTGCGAGCGCGAACACATCACTCGCCGCGCTCGGCGGGACGAGCGAAGCGCGCAGCTCTGGCGCGCGATAGGCCGGCGGCACGAGCTGGCTCGCCTCACCCGCGGCTCCGAACGCGGTCGCCACCGCGGCGACACCAAACCCGAACAGCACGTCCCCCAAGGGCGCCTCGCTCACGAGCTCCGGCAACACACTACCGTGAGCAATGCCCTGATCGTGGAGCGGCCCGAGCGCCGCCGCGAGCCGCGCCGCGAGCGATGCGACGCGCTCGACGGACCACGCCTCGCCACGCGCCTCGGCCACACTCCCGACCGAGGGCGCAGCAAAAGCCAAGAAAGCCGTTCCCGCCGCGACACCCGACGCCACGGGCCGAGCCAAGCCCGGAATGCCCAGCGCGAAGCGCCCCTGTCGCTCGAGCGCATCACTCAAGGCCGCCTCGCCCACGCTGAGCGCAATCTCGACCAACCAGTAGTGCCCCGGACCGTTCAGGGCCTCGGCGAGGGCGACCGAGCAAGGGGCCGGAGCAAGCAGCCGAAGCACCCGGAACCGACCGCCAATCACAGAGCCGCTCGCCAGCATCGCTTTGTCAGTTTGACACGGCCTGGAGTCGTTCCGACACCTTGGCGCGCCCCGCCCCCCGCGATGCACCATTTAAACCCGACTTCTTCCCGGGAATTGCAGCGTGGCACGCCATGTGCTCAAAGGACCCCGCGACATGAATCACCTCCGTCGAGCGCTCGCATTTCTGGTCGCCTTGCTGGTGCTTTCCTTGGGGACGGGCAGCGCGCACGCTCAAACGACGCTCAAGATCAACAAACCCGGCGTGATGCACTCGATCACCCGCACGAATAACCGCAACGTGACGTTGCTGAATCGTGCCGACTGCGAGAGCAACGACATCATTTCGTTTCCGGTCTCGCTGACCGGTCGGGGTACGGACGCGCTACAGGCCTGGGTTGGCACTTCCACCTGCACGGACGCCGCGCTCCGCCAGAACAGTACGCAGACGCAGTGCTGGAAGGTCGCCGACATTGCCCCGGGGGGAACCAACCCGAACACCCCAACCGTGAACATCTCGGTCCGGGCCCTGCTCGCCGGCTACACCTGCGGAGCAGGCACGAGCTCGAGCTCGGGCTCCGACACGGGTGGCGCCTCCTCGACTGCTGGGTCCAGCGGCGATGGCAGCGGCGGCACCAGCGGCGGCGGGGCCACCAGCGCAGGTAGCGGCGGAGCCACCAGCACTACCTCGTGCATTCAGCCTATCAACTCGTTGATCGACCCCGGGCCGGAAGCGTGTACGCAGTCCACCACAGTCGCCGGGGCGACCACCCTGACGGTGTACATGATGCTCGTGAACCCGAGCACGCTCGCCGCTGACGCTTCGGACACCTGGGTCGGCAGCTTCAAGTTGGTCGGCCCACCCCCGCCTGATAATTTCAGCGTCGGAATCGGTGGGAATCTGCTGGTGGCCAACTTCACTTACAGCAGCGCGCCTTCAGATCAAACGGGGAACGGCTTCTACTTGTACTGCGATCCGCCGCCCGGCAGAGACTCTGCCGTGGACGCTGGCTTAGTCGAGGCGGACGCGAGCGTGGGAAACACATACACCTGCGGCGCTCCCACCTCGCAAGTGTTGCTACCGGGTAAGCTGCCACCCGGCGCGGACAGCGGTTATCGCTGCGGCAGCAGCTCGTCGAAGTCGGCAGAGACCGCGAACGCGACGAACCTGGTCAACGGCGTCGCCTATAACGTCGCCATCGCCGCCTTCGATACCTACGACAACACCGGTCCCCTTTCCGCTCTGGCGTGTGAGGTACCACAGCCGATCACTGGCTTCTTCAAGGGCTATAGAGACGCCGGTGGCCAAGGAGGCGGAGGCTTCTGCAGCTTCTCGAGGCACCGCGAACCACTCACTTTGATTGCCGTCCTGGGCTTAGCCTCTTATTTCGTTATTCGTCGGAGGCGCGCCGCGTGAAACGTTTCGTCTCGGTTCTGTTCCTGGCTTTCAGCTCACTTGGGCTAGCTCGCAGCGCTGCCGCGCAAAGCTCGACGGCAGGTGTCGATGAGTTTGGTTCCTACGGGCGCAATCGGGACGCGCGCTACGAATCGCCACAGAACGGCGCGTTCGAAGCGCGCTTCGGGCGCTACATCCCGCAGGTCGATAAGACCGTCCCCGGCTCACCCTTCAAAGACGCCTTCGGTACCAGCAGCCGCTACATGTTCGGGCTCGAGGGCGATTGGCAAGTGCTGCGCATCCCGCACCTCGGCACACTCGGGCCAGGTCTCGGTTGGGGCTACACCCGCGCCACCGGCAAAGCGCGCATCAGCTCGAGCGGCCTGCCCTCCGCCGAAGACACCGCCCTCTCGGTGATGCCCTTCTACTTGGTCGGCGTGCTGCGCGCCGACGTGCTCGCGCGCGAGTTCCAGATCCCCATCGTGCCCTACGCCAAAGTCGGCGTCGGCTACGCGCTCTGGTGGGCTAGCGATGGTGGCACCACCTCACGCGAAAACGGCGTCCTCGGCAGAGGCATCTCGTACGGCCCCCAATTCGCCCTGGGCGGCATGTTCCTGCTCGACTTCCTCGACGAACAGACCGCGCGCGACGCCGACAACAGCCTAGGCATCAATAACAGTTACATCTTCGGCGAGTGGTTCGACAGTGAGCTGGATGCGTTCGGCTCCAAGAGCCGCATGAACGTCGGAGCGAACACCTGGGTGTTGGGCTTGGCGATCGAGTTCTGACGGAAGCTATTTGGCAGGCCGGCTCGCGGCGGCCTTCGGCCCGCCATATTGCTCGCTGCTTCCGAAGTTCACACTGATCCGCGCTCCGGTCGGGTGCGCTTCTTTGGGCACCATGTGCACCCAGTCGCGCTGACTGCGACCACCCATCACCACCAGATCGCCACTCTCCACGTTGAACGTCCTGCTCTTGCCGCCCTCGCGGTGGCGAATCAGGAACCGGCGCGGCGCACCCAGACTCAGCACGGGCACCGTCGCCGACAGCAAGAGATGAGCGGGCCGATCCGCGTGCCAGCTCGTGCTGTCGTGGTGATCGCGATACCAGTTCAACCACAGGCTGTCGTAAACGATCCCGTAGTGACGTGAGATCTCTGCCGTTACCTTCTGAAGCTCAGGGATCGGCACCTCCCCGATCGACGCATACTCCGCCGTAAGCCGAGGCTCGACCACGACTCCCGTGTACATCCAACGGCTTCGTTGCTCCCACGCCGCGTGCTCGGCCAATGCCGTGAACAGATGCTCGGGCCGGTCGAGCCACTGCGGAAAGTGCTCGACCCATGAGTGCTCATCGAGCTCCACGCGCTCGAAGGAGTTGAACCCGCCCAGCGTGCGAGCTTGGAACAAGCTCAACTGCGGCGTTCGTTCATGCACCGATGCACCCTTCATGCGCCGTCACTCATCCGGTTTGCCTCGCCGAAGCGTGAGCGTAGCTCGGCGACTCGTGGTTGGCAGGCGGGAACGGCTTACAGGTCCGAATTCAGCTAGTGGGTGCGGGAACGGTAAGAAGGGTCCAACGCAACCCGAGGCGCCAAAGCCCTCGCTGTGTAAGTCAGGGAGCCGAAAGCATCCTCCCCTCACTCCTAATCTTGCGCAGGCCGCAGAATGCGACCCCAGCACTCGACTCGAGCATCCGGCCGAACCCCACACGTTTGGAAGCCACCGTGGCTAATGCTCGTGAACTGCCGAGACGGAAGTGCGCCATTGGTTGAGCCCCAGCACACCACCGTTCCATCGGTCCGCACGCCGCAGGTTCCGTAGAAACCCGAGGAGAGCGCGACGAACGTCGTGGCAGCAGGAACGTTCGTCTGCCCGTAACTATCGTCTCCCCAACAAGAGATGGTGTGGTCCTGCTGCAGGCCGCAGACGTGATATGCGCCAGCCGACAAGCTCGTGAACGGACCGCCCATGGGGACCGGCTCGCCCCCTGGTTTGTACGCACCCCAGCACACCGCCGTTCCGTTGGCGGTAAGGGCGCAGGCATGATCGAAGTCGGCGGTAACGCTGGCGAAGATCCCTGTTGGGACGTTGCTGCCAAAGCTGTCGCCTCCCCAACAAGCCACGGTGCCATTTGGCCTTACGCCACAGCCGCCGAACGACGCGGCACCGGAGCTGATACTGACGAATTGGCCACTCGGATTCGATACCGCCGAACATTGGACGGACTTATCGTCGAGGAGCACACAGGAACCTTGAGATGCCGATGCGACGTCGGTGCCGTGGCGCCCATTGATGACGTACTGAACGAAGCCAATGATCGAGTTTGCCCCCCAACAGGCGATCGATCCGTCCAGCTTCACTCCGCAGGCGTTGTTGTTGCCCGTAGAGACCTTGCTAAACAGACCGCTCGGCGGCGTAGTGGCGCCCCAGGTGTCCTCTCCCCAGCAAGTGATTGAGCCGTCGGTTTTCACGGCGCAATAGTGCTGGGTACCGCAGCTGATGCTCGAGAAGGTGCCAGAAGGGGGCTGGAAGCCGCTGACACCGCCCCAGCCTGCCAGGCTGCCGTCGGTCTTGATGCCATAGGTGTAGGTATTGCCGGCGCACATGCTCATGAAGAGCCCGGGATACGTGCTCGTCTCGCCCAACACGTTTTCTCCCCAACAGGAGACGACCCCATCGGACTTCAATGCGCAACTGTGGTTCCCGCCCGTAACGACGCTGACGAATATACCGAGCGGTGCGGCCAGTTGTCCCTTGCTGTTGTCACCCCAGCAGGTGACCGACCCGTCGCTGCGTAAGGCACAGGAATGCGCGCCACCCGCCGCAACACTAACGAACGTTCCGGACGGCGGCGTCGCTTCCCCTTTGCCGTTGCTACCCCAGCACGTGACATGCGCGTTGGCGTCCACAGCACATGCGTGTGTTGCTCCGGCGCTCAAGCCAACGAACGTACCCGTTGGGGCTTCGATCTGCCCAACGTCGTCACTGCCCCAGCAAGAAAGGGTGCCGTCGGTCCTCAAGCCGCAGGTATAGCGATCACCCGCTGCAACGCTCGTGAACGGACCGGAGCTCGAAGCCACTTGACCGTAGTAGTTGTCGCCCCAGCAGACGACACGACCGTCGCTCTCCAAGGCGCAGGAGTGCACGTCGGCCGCGGCGACCTGCAGCGTCGTCTTTTCGCACTTCGAGCCCAAGTGCCGGTGGGGCAATCGCAGACCGTGTCGCTGTTCGCGAGAATGACTTCGGTGCCACCATGCTGACACGGACCACCGACCGATCCGGCCCCGCCCATTCCGGCGGCCGCGCCTCCGGTGCCACCCATCCCACTACTAATACCGCCCATCCCGTTGGCTGCGCCGCCAGTGCCGCCCACCCCGCCCGCTTCGCTGACAGTGCCGCCGCTGCCCCCCGTTTGTCCGCCAGTGCCGCCGGAGCTTCCGCTTCCGCTCGAACCGCCCAACGGGAAGCCACTGTCACCACTAGCCCCAGCACGCCCCGCGCTGCTACCGCCGCCGGAACCACTGGCGCCTGCATCGCCCGAGCTCGTCGTCCCTGCTTCGCTTGGTGTTTGCGCGCCGGAGCCAGCGATACCGTTCCCCCCAGCGCTACCATGACCTCCGTCGCCACCCGAGCTGTCTACTGCACCGGTGCCAGCGTCTGATTCTGACGCTCCTGCGTCAGCCACTGTGCTCGTGCTGCCTCCTTGCCCGGCGACAGGGTGGGGCTCGTCGGTGTTCGGTGCGTTGCCGCCCCCAGCATCAGCATAACGACCCGCGCTGCCGGCGTTCGTCTGTTCATCGCCACGCTCCGCGCGGCCGGAGCAAGCCACCACTCCCGCAAGCGCCAACAACAACGACGACAGGCGCCAAATCTGCTCGCCGCGCGCGGGCCGCACGTAACTCGGGCGCCTTGCCATTCCGACCAAGAAGATTGCCTCACTGCGCGCCCCGACGGTAGCGGCAACTTCGGGCGTGGCTGACGAAAATCGCTGAGCGGGAAGCATGGGAAAGTTTCGACATGCCACCGAGACCGTTGCAGCAGCCGCGGCCCGCGCGTGCGTTCGCGCGCTGGTCGGCGAGCGAGCGTCAACGTTTGGAGAGCGCGCGCGCCTTTTGCGAACAGCCTGCGTACGAAGCCAGGCCCTGCCAGGCTGCGGTCCACCACATCGGAAACAACCGCTCGACAGACGCGGATCTCGCTTGGCTCGACCCGAGCTGCTTAGGCCTGCTCCGTTGCCCGACGGTGGTCACGTCTCGAGCGGTTCGGACCAATCCTCGACCTGCAGACCGGGAACACGCTTCATGTGCTTCCGGTTCGCAGTGGCCAAAACATACCCATTCGCCAAGGCGTGCGCGGCTACGGCGGCGTCGAAGTCCTCAATCCGCTCGCCCTTCCGCTCAAGTCCGGATTTGATCCCTCCGAATGCCTCACTGACTTCGTCAGACCAAGCCAAACGCCCGATCTCACCTTTTAGTAGGTCGAACCGGGAGGCCAGAGCGGCCTTCTTTGACCGCGACAGTCGTTGAATTCCGTAGCTGATCTCGGCGATGACAGGCTGAGGCATGCACACGTCAGCCCGTGAGGTTGCCTTTAAACGCCCGATCACATTCGGGTCGCCCTTCATCAGTAGCGACACCACGTTGGTGTCGAGCACGTACTTCACAATCGCACCGGCTTCTTTGAGTGCCTCTGGCTCTGGATCGCCTTCAGCATTTCGTCCGCCGCGTCTTCAACGCCCGTGTGTGCGGCCTCGAGCTGACCGAAGAAGTCTGGCGACCAGTTCGATCCCTCTGTGACTTCCCGCTCCAGTGCTTGCACGATGAGCCGTTTCGGCTGATTTTCAAGGCCTGCGCCCTGCGATCGACCGCGACCAGCAGAGGCTTCGGGATGTGCACGCTCGTTGGCGTAGTATATTTAGAGTATATTTGCTCCAACGCAATCGCGCAAGGCCAGCGCCGATTCGCAGCCGCGCAGCAACGGCTCGCAGCAAGCGCTGATTTCGCTTCGCTCGAACCGCGCTGCTTGAGCCTAGTACGTTAAGCAGACTCATCCGGCGGGATCCGCAGGCCAACTACTGCGCAGACTGCGAGCTCAATCTCCGACAGCGAGCTGCCAGCGGCGAGCGCGCGGGTAACCGCCTCGTGAACATGAGGTGCCGCGGCCCTCAATTTTTTCAGCGCGTTGTCTGGTCCAAGGTAGTGGTGTTGCGCGAGGTCGCACCACGTCTCGGGGAGGTCGAACAGAAGCCAATGTCTTCGGTAGTCGCCTTCGGCCCCCTGCTGAACTGCTCGGTCAAACATCTTCCAGACCCATGCCCTCCGATGGCGCTCGTGCCGCGCGTCCAGTTTCTCTCGTGGCCCTTGGATCCTCTCCGCGACTTTCGCCAGCAGGCCCTGCCCGAGGCCGTCTAGATCATGAAGGACGCGACCGTCGTGTAATTTGAGAAAATCGTCGATGTTTGCCGCATCGGTCAGAGGGTGAACCCAAGCGTCAACAAGCACGCCGCGCCATAGGTATGACTCGGGGTAACGCGCGGCTCCGTCGACGAAGCAAACGACGTCAATATCGCTACCGCTTCGTGCCTCGCCGCGCGCCGCCGAACCGTACAGAATCGCGACTTGAGAGCCAAAGCGGGAGACGATGTGATCTGCAAACTCGGTCTCGGCGAACATGCGCAAAGCTAGCACGGCTGTCTAAGTTGGTGTTTCCAGCAGGTCGCTCCCTCTGGCGCCCGCACCTGAACGCCGGTACGTTGGCCTAACCCATGTCAGGATCGATGGCATTCCGCGTGCGACAGCTCGCGCGAAACGAATGGTCGTTGCTGCGCGATCTCCGCCTTGCCCATCCTGCGCTCCGTTACCATGCTGATGGTGCTACTCGTCGCTCCTCAGTCGGGCATGGCTGACGAAAATCGCTGTGCGAAGCATGGGAAAGTATCGACATGCCACCGATGGCGGTGCGGCAGCCGCGGGCCGCGCGTGCGCCTGCGCGCTGGTCGGCGAGCGATCGTAAACGTTTGGAGATCGCGCGGGCCTTTTGCGAACAGCCCGCGTACAAAGCCACGTCCTGGCAGCCTGCGGTTCCCCACATCGGGTGTCTGCCGTGCGCCAAAGTCGCTGAGGGAGTGGAGCCGCAGCCGCCCGCGAAAACGAGCGGCGTACCTTTTCCTGACCTAGCTCGTCTTGACCTAGCTCGGAGACTGACCAATTGACACCCGCGCTGCTCACTGGATGATCGATCTTTTGGCCCGCCAGATTGAACAACTTACCGCGACCGAGCTCGGACGGCGAGAATGGCGGAGCAGTAAAAAATGTTGTCTCGTACTCGGTGCGGGGTATTCGCGTAGTCTTGGAGCACCGCTGATAAACGACTCGCTGAGCGGCCGGCACCGGCTGTCCCTCAGCGGCATCTACGGGAAAAATCACGCGGAAGTATTTTCGCCACAAGCGGCGACTGTCTATCGGCTATATCATCATTGCAATCCTGGCACTGACGAGCTGGATGCTGAGACCGGCCCCTTTTCACGCCTTTGGGATTTGGCTCGGGACGGCCTCAAGGTAGCGAACAGTGTTGGTCATTTGCTTCGTTTCCGCAAAACCGACGCGAGGGCAAATGGTCGTCGACGCTCTCGGTGAGAGGTGAGCAACCGGCCTCAATTGCCTAACGATTGACATCGTACGCGGGCCGCGAAGTCCAGACAGCGAACGCGCCCTGAACATCCTTCGCCTTGCGTGCGAGCCTTGTCGGCCCACGAGGTGTCATGCGATCTCCGTTACCCAGCGATCGTTCGGAGGAGCAGCGGGATCTCAGTAAGGAGCTCACGGGCTAAAAACCCCAGAGGGCCCATGCGGCGCGCAAGGACGTCCCCGGCCTTGGCGTGGAGGTACACGCCCCACGCCGCCGCCTGCATGCCGCTCGCGCCTCGCGCGCACAGGCCGGCGATCACCCCGGAAAGCGTGTCGCCAGAGCCCGATGTCCCGAGCCCCACGTTTCCCGCGAGGTTGTGAAAAGCGGTTCCGTCCGGAGCGGCGACGAAGGTCTGCGCGCCCTTCAACGTAACTACGACGCCAAGTTGCGCTGCGGCCGCTCGCGCTACTTCGAGCGGATGTCTCATCACGTCCGCCCGCGAACAGTTCCAGAGCTCTGCCATCTCACCGGCGTGCGGTGTCGCGATGATTTCCGGGGGTTGACGGTCACGCAAGGGGCGTTGCTGCGCAAAGACGCGCAGTGCTGCGGCATCCACCACCAGGGGCGACCGAGTGCGCACCCGAACGCAGTGACGCAACAGATCGACGGCTGCCCTTTCGTCGCACATCCCTGGTCCGATCAAAATCGCGTCGGCCGCGTCTATCTCCTTCGCCAAAATGTCCTGGCAGCCTCTAGCAAGCTCTCCCGCGCGTGATTCGCGCAACGCAATGACCCGCGCTTCAGGAACGCTAACCGCCACCAAGCCGGACACGGACTCAGCGGTCGCAATTTGCAGTTTGCCGGCTCCAGCGCGCAGCGCGCCAACCGCGGCGAGGATAGCCGCGCCAGGGATTTGGCGGGATCCCCCGACGACCAGAACATCGCCACGGCCTTCTTTGCCGAGCTTCGGGTGAGCGCTTGGCAGTGGCCACTTACGCAGCAACGCGGCCGTGATGCGTGTCGGCGGGCGGGTCCCATTTGCAATCACTTGATGCCTGCCGGATCCGGAGACACCGTGACCGTTTCGCCCGCATCCTCGAGCGGCGACACGAAATTGTATTCCTGCAGCTGAAGCCGGGCCCGGTTAAGCGACTGAGCCGCCTTGTAGAAGGTGAGGGAACAATTCGCCACGTCGCCCGCGCGATCGATTTCCATGAGGCGTTCTTCCCCGAGGCTTTCGAGCAGGTATCGAAAGCAAAGCACCACAACTTGGTGCGCAACAATGAGTACCCGCTCACCGCCATAACTGAGCTGTATGTCTTGCCAAATGCTACGCAGCCTGAGCGCGACGTCGCACCAACTTTCGCCGCCGGGCGGTCGATAATAGAATTTTCCAAGGTCGGCTCGGCGTCGCGCCTCCTCCGGGAAATGCGAAATAATTCCGGCTTTCGTGAACCGATTTAGCTCTCCGAATTCCTTCTCGCGTAGTCGCTCGTCTACCAAGCGCTCCAAGTTCCCGACGCTCAGCTCGAGAGCAATGTTGTCAGTTGTCTGGAGCGCGCGGACATACGGTGAGCTGATGACTACGGAGGGGCGCTCGCTCGGCGGCTGCTCTCGAAACCAACGGCCGACGGCCCGTGATTGCCGTGCGCCAAGCTCCGACAACGGAACATCCACGTCACGACCCTCAATTTCAATCGTTGCCGAGCCGGCGCTGTCAGCCTTGAGGAGCGCCAGGTTACCGGCGCTCTCGCCGTGGCGAACAAGCCAGAGCCGCGTAGGTAGAGCGTGGGCAGTTGACGACAAGAGGAACGCTCACTGCAAATCCGATGCCACGGTGCGGTGGGGCTTCCAGCGAGCGACGCCTTCACGGCTTGCTGTGGGCTGTGTTCGTGCGCCGGCCCAATTTCCGAAACTCCGACTCGAGCGCGTCCAATTCCTGGTCCGTCAGGTCTTGCAGGTTGACCATGCTGTTCCTGGCCTGGTCTACCGCGCGCACCAGTTCGTCCAACTTAAGCTGCGTGGCGAGAGCGTCGCGATTCTGCGTATTCTGAATCAGGAAAACCATCAAAAACGTGATGATCGTGGTGCCAGTGTTGATCGTCAGTTGCCACGTGTCGTTGAAATGAAAGGCGGGGCCGCTGACCGCCCAAACGACAACAGTGCCGACGGCGATGACGAAGGCCCAAGCTGTGCCCAGTGCTCGGGACGTGCTCTCCGCCAGCTGGTTGAAGTACTTTTTCATGATGGCGCGATTTAGACGGCAGCCGACAAAGCGATCAAGGTCCTTATCGCATCTCGGTCCGGACCGCGTTCGTTGGAACAGCCGTTGCAGTTCCGGACGTGTGAGAGGATCCGAACATGAGCCACTCTCTAAAACTGTTGGATCAACAGGTCATCGTCGTTACGGGCGCAAGCGGGATCGGGCTCGCCACTGCTCAACAAGCGGTCAAGCACGGAGCCAAGGTCGTCCTGGCGGCGCGCTCTCTGAAGCTGCAGGACATCGAAGCCGCGCTCAACGAGGCGGGCGGTGAAGCCATCGCGGTGACAGCGGATGTCTCGAGCGTGAGCGACGTTGCAAGCATCGCGGAAGCTGCGATCGACAACTATGGGCGGATCGATATGTGGGTCAACAATGCTGGCGTCGCAATCTATGGTCGACTCGAGGAGGTGAGCGAAAGGGACAGCCGTTGCTTGTTTGACATTAACTTTTGGGGCGTCGTGAATGGCTCGCTCGCTGCCTTGCCCATTTGCGAGCGTCAGGAGGTGCGCTGATCAATGTGGGCAGCGAGGTTTCCGACGCGGTAGTGCCGCTCCAGGGATGTATTCCGCATCCAAGCACGCTGTCAAAGGGTTTACAGACGCCCTGCGCGTCGAGGTAGTGGAGGTCGAGAACGCCAACGTCTCCATCACGCTCATACAGCCCACTGCTGTGAACACGCCTTATCCGCAGCACGCGAAGAACTACATGTCCGAGGAGCCCAAGTTGCCCTCTCCCCAAATTGAGCCTACGGATGTCGCGCAAGCGACCTTGTCAGCGGCGACTTCTCCAGCGCGCGACGTGAAAGTCGGTGGCATGTCCAAGCTCAACACCACCGTCGCTAAGTTGTTCCCGTCGTTAGGTGACAAAATGGCCGCCAAGCAAGTCGACCGCCAGAACTACGACGAGGCGCCACGCAATCCAGATGGCACGCTGTATAGAGCGGGCGAAAGCGGGCGAACCCACGGTAGCGCGGTACCGACCCGCGGCCGGATGAGATCCGATGGACACCCGGGCGACGTCGGTCGCGACACAACCAACCGCGATCGGGATGCGCTCGCCATCGTTCTGTCGAACGGAATCCTTCTCAAACGCCGCAGGTCGCGTGACATTTCGCCCGAAAGCGTAGCGTTATAGCACAAGCGACGCGACGTTTGATTAGGTGCCCACTGTCGCGGGCCTGCGCATTGAGCGCGCAGATGTGACTACCCCGCCCTGGCATTTGAGGAAGCGTTCGACTTCGCACTCACTGTCGAGGACGCAGACCAAATCGTACGCGTGCGCGATGCTGACAACTGCATCTTAACCATACGAACTCAGCTCAATCATGCGCATCGGGTGCCATAGATGCCTCGCCGTAGAGAGGTATGTGTTGTCGCTTGGAAATCGTGGGCGTGCCAGCTCGGGGTAGCACTTGTCCGCGTTGCGCCATTGGGCATCGAGCGTGGTGCGATGTACTGGCGCACAGGTTCGCTTTGCCTTCTGCACGTTGCCTTCTGCACGCGCGTAGGCCGTCAGCGCCACGGCCGGCGTATTTCTTTAGTCATCAACTACGTTTAACGCCACGCAGGTCACTAGCGCCACGAGATCAGGACGCGCGAGCCACCCGGGATGGTAACGGACCGGCCATTCTTGCCCAACCTTGACCAAGATCGCCGACGACCGTCGCAAGTTAACTCGATCGTGGAACCTGAGCGACCGCTTCGTAGCACGGTCAGGGTACACATCAACTCGGGCACCCCGGTTACGTCGAATTTGACGTTGCCTTGCTTTGGCGTTCCACCTTGCTCTAGTTCGCTCACTGGGTAGCTGCAGAAGATCGTGAGCGGAGCAACGCGCGGCCTGTGCCAACAGCGTGCAGCGAGGACGAAGGCCGCCCCTGCCGCGTAGACGGCTTGTCCTACCGTTCCCGCTTTGTCTCTCGAAGTACCGAGACCTTCGAGCGGTATCGGAAGCCGTGGATGGATAGGACCCTCCTTGGGGGACGATTCCACGGCGTCCCGCGGTAGGTCGGTCGGAAAGTAAAAGTGCCCGCGCGCGAGCAAGCATTGCTGATACTCAGCGAGGAGTGATCGCATTCCAGCAGGTACTTCCTTGCCCATCACGGTCTGCCAACTTTGAAGCGCCGCCAGAACCTCAGCCTCCTCGTAGAAGGCAACGTACGGCGCGTCATGCAAAGGCGGCAGGGCCATGAAGGTGCGTGTTTGGGAGCCTAGATTCCACAGCCAAAGGTGGCTCATGATGCTAGCAACGCACACAGTGCTCAGCTCCCGATAGGCGGACTTCCCCGTCAGTCGCCATAGCCGACCCAGTGCGACTGCAGCGATGGCGGTAGCGTTCGTTTGGTACAGCACGCCGAAGGCAAGGCCCTCCAACCGCATCGCGCTTGTCTCCGCCTCGCGCAAGTACTTGCGGTCGTGTGTAAAGTCGTAAGCCTGCAGCATCACGTGAGCATACAGGCCGGCTGCGTCTTGCTCCCCGCCCTTACCATCTTCGGTTTCGCGCTTGCGCACTTTCAGGGTACGCTGATCATAGAACACGGGCCAGTCGTAGTTGAAGTGGTGTGCCGTGCGGATCAATGTGGCGATTGAATCCAAGAAAATGTCGCGAGCACTGGCGTGACCAAGCTCTGCGATTCGCCCGATATTCAGCAGCGTGTGCAGGAGGTACCAAGAGTCCATCAGGAAATGGTGCTCCTCCTCGCTTCGCTCGGACTTTTTGAAATCGGCACCGGCCAACCAACGGACGGGTGAGCGAAGTCGCTTGTCATAAAAGCTCGCGGGGTAGTGAGCGAGTTTCCTGAGCAACGGCACGGAGCGGCGGCGCCAAGCCTCGTATTCCATGAGCGGCACCGCTAGTGCCCCCTGCACCATACTTTCGGGGGGCTTCTTATCGCAGTTCACGTACGCCTGGACGTAAAGCTTGCCGGCGACATTTCGGCAGCAGCCCGTCTTCGCCGTGAGGGCTCGCAGCGAGCGGCGGGCGGCGGCTGGCCAATCGTAGTATTCGAATTGCGGCTGACCCACCTCGGCGTACACTTTCGCGAGCGCTCCAAGGAACATTTCGGCAGCATGAGCTTCGCTTTCTGGCACCCCGCGTTGCACTTCTAGGAATGCGTCTTGAGTCACCACCGGCCTCTTCGCCGGGAGCTCGCCGGTGCCCGCGGGCAACGCGATGCCGGCCTCGGGCCAGCGCACCGAAACGCAGCCCGTAGCGTTCGCGCCGGTGCTCGCGAAGAGCTCCGCAAGCGCCGTCAGGTTGTGAAAATAAAAAATGGTCGCGCCCGGCCTGCCAGGTACTTGAAGAAAAGCCTGGGGTGCCGTGTTTCCCTTTTGGCACGTCATTAGGCGCGCCTTCTCTGGCCAAGGTTCAAACCTGGTATCAAGTACACACATGTCGTGCGGCATTTCGGCGAGTCGCAACGGACATCGCGGCGTGAGCGTGGTGGTGCATCGGAGCATCGTTCCTGATGGGCCGACCATCGCAATGCGGATGTCAAACTCGCCGAGTCCGCCTGTCCCAGCGATCTCCAGTACGTCCGCTTCTCGCCTAGTTACCTGCAACGACTGAAAGCCGGCAGGGTCGTACGGGACTCGCAGTGCCACTTTGACCTTGCGGGAGGGCCCAAGGATTAGCCAGAGGCCCAGGACAGTCTGAACCAATTCTAGACTGACATTGGTTTGAAGCCGTTGGGGAAGCCTACGGCCGTCACGTATCGCGCGCCCCAGTCCTGCTGTCCACTGGGTTTTAGGCTCTGGACTGACGAACTGATCCGAAAAGCTAGGTGTGCCCTTCATTGTCTCCTCGTTGCAAGGGTGAACGTCCCGTCAACTGGCCTCGACGGTCCTAGCTACCGTCTCGGCGCGCTCGAGTGTAGGGCTACTGCGATGCAAGCCGCGCGCCGATTGTCCATACCGCGCTGCGCGGCCAGGCAGTGAGCGAAGCGTGTACGCGCTAAGGCGGGCGGGCCGAATGTCTCAACACCCGTGGCATTTGATCACTCCGCGTGTCGCTGCGCCCCCGCGGACTGCCACCCATGCCGGCTAGTCAAAGGGCACTGTGCGTCGGCCCCGTTTGATATTGACACGCTATTCGGTTGATCTAAATGGGCCGAATGAGCCTCGACTATACTAGACGAGATTGCTCCAAATGCCGAAATCCTGGGGAATTGGAGCGAATTTCGGCACCCGGTACGTTCTTCGATTGCCCGAGTTGTAAGCGGCGTTACGAACGGGCGGGAGCCAGGGTCGTTGCCGCAGAAGACGTGCTGCAGCAGCTTCTGGCGCCGGCCGCGGACGTGCCGCTCACCTTCGCACCGACGCGTCGTCGCAAGCTCCGCGGCCGCGCGGCGGCGTCCCCCCCTAAGGAACACGCCAAAGTCCACATCACCGCAGTGGAACACCTCGTGCAGAGCGCTTCAGGTTTGGCCGCTCATGGAGGCTCGCAAAAGATGGACCAAGATGATCCGAGGGAGAGAGGCGCAAAGCCTCCGTACGAAGAAGCTCATCAGAATTCGGCTCCCGGAACAGAAGCCGCTATGCAGCAGCAGCCTGACCACGGCGAGTCTTCCTACGTGGGGACGGGCCGGCTCAGCGGCAAGGCGGCGCTAATCACGGGGGGTGACAGCGGGATTGGGCGCGCGGTAGCGCTAGCGTTCGCTCGCGAAGGCGCTGATGTGGCGATCTGCTACTTTCCATCAGAAGAAACCGATGCTCGCGCAGCGGCCGAGCTCGTAAAGACGGCGGGCCGGCGCGCGCTACTCGTGGAAGCCGACCTCGCTGAAGCGACTTCATGCGCAGCAGTGATACAACGCACCGTCGCAGAATTCGGGCGGATTGACATCCTCGTAAACAACGCTGCACATCAGGAGAAGGCAGCGAAGTCGATTGAAGAGCTCACGCCGGAACGTGTTGATCGGACCTTTCGCGTCAACATCATTGCGATGTTTCATCTCGTTCGCGAAGCCCTTCCTCACATGCCTGTGGGGAGCGCGATCATCAATACAGCATCGATTCAAGCCTACAATCCGAGCCCACCAATCCTCGACTACGCGGTAACCAAAGGTGCGATCGTGGCATTCACGAAGGGTCTTGCTCTGTCTGCGGTTGAACAGGGCATACGCGTCAACGCTGTCGCCCCGGGCCCCGTTTGGACGCCGCTCATCGCAGAGTCCTTCGAGGGCGAAAAGCTGCGGATGTTCGGTGCGAAATCGCCCATGAAGCGCCCGGCGCAGCCGGCGGAGCTTGCGCCCGCGTACGTGTTCTTGGCCAGCGCAGAGGCCAGTTACATCAACGGCGAGATTTTGGGCATAACCGGCGGCTCGCCGTTGGGGTAGCCGCGCAGTCGAGCACTTCCATCGTCGTCCCTCGCGCTATCAACGGTTAACGCGACACATGTGGTCGCTGCGTGAATGAAAGCGTCTTCATGGCTAGCGTGCTCCAGGAATGGTTGCACCCAATATCTGGAGGTGACTTTCGTCGCCGCTTCTTGGGAATAAACGCCTGGGCCAGGCCAGGCGCTGCACGTGCGCAGGTAGACCTCTGCAGCTGGAAATCAATCGGTCGACTGTTGCGGAGCGCTGACACCCGAGACGTTCTGGTGGTCGCTCGTGGGCGGCTGCTGGCGTTGCCGGCTCCTCGAGATCTGAAGGGCCTCCGTGGCCTCATGCACGACGGGGTCGGGGTTTGCTTGCGGCGCGTCGAAGATTACGATCCTCCCCTAGCGGCGCTCGCCCGTTCGCTGGGCAGCAGCTTCGGAGCTCCCAGTGTGCGTATCCAAGTATTCGCGACGCCGGGTGGCACGCACGGTTTTGGCTGGCACTATGACGCGGAAGAGGTGTTCATCGTTCAGACGGCCGGAACGAAGGACTACTATTTCCGCAAAAACACCGTGGAAGCACGACGGTCATCATCGTCCACGCCCGATTTTTCCGGGATTCGAGCGGAAACTTCTCCGCTTCAAACCGCTCGCCTGATTGCTGGTTGTCTGTATATCCCAGCCCGATGGTGGCACATGGCCCACTGCCGAGAAGACTCACTATCGATCTCGCTCGGGGCGCGTGCGGGTAGCGCGTGCACCTGATAGAATGCCATGCTTCAGGCGCGCGGCGGCAGCCGTGGACACGGACCCGCCTTACGGTAGCCGCTGACGGCACGCCACCGGTTCCGGGCTTCATGCAGGACGAGCCAAATTCGAATTCGCGGATCACGGTCGGCTCACGCATGCGGCACTACGAAGCGCCGGCCGACCGGGAGCCTCCGTAGGCGCAACTATTCGATGTTTACGCGCCGCTTCCCAACACCCCTCCAGGACGCTCCGGCGACGATTGGCGCGGGGGCACGACTGGTAAGCCCAGCCGGTAGGCGCTTCGTGACTTGTCCAGCCAACAGTCGCTGCAGGTTGATCGCGTCGAACGGCGCGCGCACCTTCAGGTCGTTGTCGAAGTAGACGAAAACGTCGCAGCCGCGGCGGGCACTGCGTGTACGGCCTTCGGCCGTGCGGCCCTCGAGCCAGGTTCGAATGTCGCCCGCCCAACGCGCGAGCGCGGACGGACCGTACCCGCTGGCATAAAGCTGCGTGGCGCCGTGCAATCGGACGTAAACGAAATCCGCCGTGACCTCTCGTATGCACGGGTATAGCCCAGCGCTATCGGCGACGCACATCGCGATGTGATGTTCGCGCAGAAGGTCAACAAACGCCGGCACTGCAAAGCTCGGGTGGCGTACCTCCAGGGCGTGACGAATGGGCTGTTGGCAGAGCGCTCGGGTTTCGTTTCTATTCGCGAGTCGGTGATCGTGCCCAAGTGCGAGAGCTGCGGCCTCCTCAGTCGTTCGCGGCAACAGTCCAAAGAAGTGCCGTAAGCGCTCAGCGTCGAATACGACTTGTGGCGGAAGCTGCCACAAGATCGGCCCTAGCTTTTCACGCAACCGAAGAAGCCCGGACGCGAAGAAGTTCGCCAGCGCGACCTCTACGTCCTTCAAACGTTTTAGATGGGTGATGTACCGGGCTCCCTTCACCGAGAAGATGAAGCGGTCCGGCGTTTCGTCGTACCACGCCTGGTAAGACGTTGGACTGATGAGTGAGTAGAACGAGCCATTTACCTCGATCGTCGAAACCTGACGACTGGCGAAATGCAGCTCCCTCGCTTGCGTGAGGCCCTTCGGGTAAAACACCCCTCGCCAGGGCGGGTATCTCCAGCCAGAAATTCCGACGTAGGCGTGCCCTAACTCACCGGTCATGATTTGCGTGCGTGCAAGATGCGTGCGCCCAAGCCGCCAGGTCAGGCCGCCGCGCTACTCGCGGAGGAGGACTGCTACCGGAAAATGTCGCAAGACATCCGACAGACGCGCGCCGCCTCGAATCGCCAAGCTCTCACCCGTAAGCACGTTCTGAAAAGAGCCGTTGAGCTCAGGTGCATCGACCGCCTGGCTTCCCCAGCTGTCGCCGAGTGGCCAACGCGCTCGTCCACGCGTGACCCGGAACGAAAAGCGCGGCACCACGCACAGCAGGGCTTCGTCGCTCTGGACGCGGGCGAAGGCAATGCTATTCGGTCCCGCGTCCAACGGCACGTAAGCGCCAGCGAATAAATTAGACTGTTCGGTGCGGAGTCGCAGCAGCTCACGAACGAGAAATAGCTTCACGGACCCATCTTCGAAGCGCTCAAGCAAGCTTTTCGCGATTTCCAGGCGCTCTGTTCCGAGCTCCTCAAGCTGGTCGAGCCGCGAGCAAAGGTCTACATAGTCGACAGGGCGCCTGTTATCGGGATCGACGAGAACCTGGTGCCAAGTCTCGGAACCTTGGTAGGTGTCGGGTACGCCGGGTGAGCACATCTTCAACGCGACCTGGCTGAGCGCGTTACACGCACCGTAGGAATCAATGCGTGCACTGAAACGAAGCAATGGCGCGAGCAGCGTGGGCGAGCCGAGCACCCCGGAGACGAAGTCCGCCAGGGCGCGCTCATAGTCTTCATTGGGATTTAGCCAAGATGTGTTCGTTTTCGCTTCGCGACATGCCTTGAGCATGTATCCCTGAAGTCGATCTTCTAGGGCGGGAAACTGCGCAGCAGCCGCGCCGAAAGGCATGGCGCCGAGTAGCGTCTGATAGAACAGATACTCGTCGCATCGGCTCGGAGCGTCTTCCCCCGCAACATTTGCTCGGAAGCTAGCCACGTTGCGAGCGAGCTCGAGCACCACACGGCGCCACGTATTTGGCAGTTCGGATATGACTGCCAGACGGGCCCGGACTTCCTCACCGCGCTTAGTGTCGTGCGTCGAACCCGCAACCAAAGACAGCGGCGCGGTGGTGGCACGCGCCGCGTTCTGAGCGTGAAACTCTTCGACGTCGACCCCTATCCGCTCGGGCTGGGAGCCGACCTCATTTTCTGCGATGAACCGCGTGTATCGGTAAAACGCCGTATCCTCCAGCGACTTAGCGGTTACGGGTCCGGTGGTCTGCTGGAACCGCATCGCGAACGCTGCGCCGTCTACCGCTTCGTTGGTCTGGAGCAGTAGAGACCGAAGGAATTGGTACGGGCCCCGAGCCGCCGTCGGGTTTCGCCGCAGCGCATCGGCAACCGCTCGGTTGATCATGGCTTCGTCATCGCGCGTTCGTTCGGCGTTGGGCCTCACATAACTGCGATATGCTGCGAACGCTGCCATCACCTCGACCAGTGCGTCGTGCAGGCTCCGCCACGTCAGATCCCTGGATTTGCGATCATGCTCCGCCAGGCGCTCGAGCTCGTGCGACAGCTTCGTGGCGTCGCTCGCTAGCAGGGAGCCGAGGATGTCACGTTTGGCTTGTAAAAGGTGCGCGGTGAAGCTGAGGTGGTCGCCAGTAAAGCGACGGTAGAGGCTCGTCAGATTCTGTTCTGCTCGGCGATCGACGAAGATTCCATTCGCGACACGGATGAATTCATATCCCGTCGTGCCGTGGGCGACAAACGCTTTCGGCAAGCGTTCCTCAGGGGCGAGAATCTTTTCGACAGTGAGGTGAAGCGGCGCAGTCGTGTCACGCTTTCCGGTGGCGCGTCGAAGTGCCGTGTCGAGTTGGACTAGGTAGCCGATTGGATCGTAAAGCCCATCGATGTGGTCGAGCCGAACGGCCGTGATCGAGCCGTCCGCGACGAGGCGCAATAGCTTCGCGTGGGCTGATTCGAATACCTCGGCCAGCTCCACCCGAATCGCAGCGAGCTCATTGACGTTGAAAAACCGCCGATAGTTGATGCACTCGAGCGCAAGACGCCACGAGCTGAGTCGATAGACCTGCATGCGCAACAGCTCGTCCAAGGCGTCGAAACTGGTCGCGTCCCCATGGACGCCGTTGAGGTGCTCGAGAGCCCGAGAGAAAGCCGAAGCAGCCCCTTCCCCGCCTAGCAGCTCAGCAAGCCCGCTCTCGGCGGCCTCCGCCGAAGCAAGGTAAGCCGCCCTGTCGGGGTCCTTGCATGACTCGACCAACGATTCGCACAAGCCCGCGATCCGACGCAACCCTTCCGCGATCTTTGGCTGTGCCTGGACGAGAAAGCGCGCGCAACGGTCGAGCACGGTAGGAAGCGAGCTCGGCCTCAGCGGAAGCTTTCTCCCACCAACATGAATTTTGAGCGCGGCCCCGTCCCAGGCTAGCGTAATATCGCCACGCTCGAGGCTGATGCCGTACTGCTCCGGCAACACGGGAACGAGCAGCTTACCGGCTAGCGTTTCCTTTGGGTAGCGCCAGTCAATATCGAAATATTCGGCGAACCGGGACGCCCGTCCGTGCTTCAAAATGTCGTCCCAATATGGGTTGCCGTCGCAGCCGACGCCCATGTGGTTCGGCACGAAATCTACCGTTATTCCGAGCCCGTGCGACCTCGCGGCAGCGACGAGCTCGGCGAATCCGGTTTCCCCTCCCAACTCGGGGTTCAACGTTTCGTGGTCGAGCACGTCGTACCCATGCGTGCTACCAGGGGCCGCTTTCAAAATCGGCGATAAATACAGCTCGGTTGCGCCAAGTCGCGCGACGTAGCCAGCGATGCGTGCGGCATCACGAAATCCGAAGTCCTTGTTCAGTTGGATGCGGTAGGTGGATCGGGGGACTCGCATAGTCATGTCTCATGCAGCGCGAAAATCGCGCAGCATTCACCAGGCAGATCCAGACCTGCCCCATCATGCAGGATCGGCTTGGTGGATAGCAGTAGCTGAGCTCCCACCATGGCGTGGGCACCCGCGCGCTGGAGCACGACCGGGCCGCCGATGTTCAGCAGCAGCAGCCGGCCCCCAGCCGCACCACGCGCCAGCACCCACAGCACGGTTCCCTCGACTCCCGCGCTCACTTCTTGCTTGCCACGCAAGACAGGGTCCTGGCGACGCAGCATCAAAGCGCGACGGTGAAAGTCCCAAACTGCTTCGGCGCCCTCGACATCGTGCCGAACTTTGCTGCGAAGGAAAGACGCTTCTGCTTGTGGATCCGGAATGTCTTTCGGGTCTGCATTCCGAAAGGCTTCGAAGTGCGCAAACTCTTCTTGGCGACCCTTGGTCACGGAATCCCCCAGCGCGCCCGCATGGTCCGCGAAGTACAAAAAAGGAGTGTCGGTTGCGATCTCCTGACCCATGAAGAGCAGAGGCGTGCCCGGAAGGAAAAGAAGCAATAGTGTCACCGCCTCGACCTGCGAAACGTTGCATAACGCATGCAGTCGTTCGCCGAGCGCGCGGTTTCCCACTTGGTCGTGGTTCTGGAGCGAGTAGATGAGCCTGTGTCGAGGCACGTCCGCAGACGGTTTGCCTCGGGGGCGGCCGGTCACGGAGAAAACTTGGCCCTCGTACAACTGCGCGCGCTCGATGATGCGTGCAACCTCCGCCAAGTCTCCCCGGTATGCAGCGTAATATCCGTCGCGCTCGGCGGTGAGCAGCGCGTGGATGCTGTGGTGGAGATCATCGCTCCAAACCGCATCAACGCCGAGCTCGAATAGGGCGGTTGGATCATTGCGATCATCCTCGGCCGTGAGAATCGCCCGGGGCGAGCAAGCCTTTGCGATCATCGAAAGGTCTAGCAAGATGTGAGGATCGCCGCCTGGCTCTAACTCGTGCGCGGCATCGATCCTGAGACCGTCGAATCCGACGTCCTGCAACCAATAGCGGGCACTTTCCAACACGAGACGCCGGAATGCCGCTTTTTCGAATGCCGGCGCCCTACCCCAGGCATTTTCGCGTTCGCTATCGAAGTAGCTGTCCGAGAAAGCAGGCAAGTAGTTTCCGTCTGGCCCAAGGTGGTTGTAAACCACGTCCAAGACAACGCTCAGTCCGCAGCTGTGTGCTGCATCGAGCAACGTGATCAGGTCGTTAAGTGTGCCGTACGGCGCAAAAGGTGCCATTAGCGCTACCCCGTCGTAGCCCCAGCCACGCTTACCCGCGAACGCGGCAATCGGCATCAGTTCCACGACCGTGATGCCGAGCTCGGCAAGCCGCGGCAACAAACACGCGGCGGCCGCGAACGTTCCTTCGGAAGTGAAGGTCCCAACGTGCAGTTCATAGAAGACTTCGCCGCGTTCGAGCTCAATTGCACGCTTGGGGCTCGTCGGACGCGGCAGCTCTTCGACCACTGCGGGTCCGTGCACACCGTTGGGTAGCGACCGAGCAAAAGGATCCACGCACACTATGCCGTCTACGATTACGTCGTACGACGCCCCTGCAGCTAACTCGGGAATGAAGCCCTCATAAATGTGTGGCTCTGTTGCACGCCTCGCGAGCGCGAAGTCGGCGCATTCACCGGCTTTTTCGTCCCTCCATCGAATTTTTACGTCGCTGGCTTTATCTGTCCAGATCGCGAAGTGTGTCCCACCGTGGTCAGGCCAAGCGCCTAGTCGTCGTTTCTGATGCATCTTTAAAAGCACGGCTGGGTCGGCTCTCGAGCACCAGAATCCGCGCGCTCCCGTTCAAAGTTCAGTAGGCGAAGCTATCGAAAGCTGCGAGCCACAAGACATGTGCCTCAGAACTCGACACCACTCGGGATCCTGTCGCAAGAACCGTACCTCTCCTTTGCACACGGGAGAATTCTGTCGCGGCTCCTTCAGCTTCGGAGCAACGGCCGCTTGCAGTCGTGAATTGTCCCAGCAGTCGTGACATTTGGTCCGAAGCCGTGCGCGCGAATATTCCGTGCGCTGTCCCCTCACGCTTGGCCCTTACTGCTTCGCGGAGCGCTCCGCAGATCGGGGAGCGGCGTTGAGTAGGTTCGTCACTGGATCTACCATGGCGCGTCGAGCGGACGACGGGCCTCGCGCGCTGCGACGCGATTCTGAGACGTTCAGCGATCTCGGTCGCTCTCTCAGTTGGCAGCATCCAATCGTCTGCCGCCGGGCCCAGCACGGCTGCGAAGCTCTCCTCGTCGTGCAGGCGGTGGCGGCGACACAGCCGACGCCGGTGCCGCAACCGCAGACGCAGCTGCAACCGAGGGTGGCCATAAGCCAACTGGACTGTACGCTCCCAACGGCGAAGCGGCTTGCGCCCGACGTTGGCGGGGCGGAAATGACGCGCGGCTGGATGATGCAGCGAGTAGCAGTACGCTTCCGGACGCTATCTGTTGCGACGCGAGAATGATAAGAAGTTGTGCATGCTTTTGGCGACAGCCAAGTGGGAAGACATTAACGCGTTCCGCGAACGCGTTGCGCATGAGATCTCACACGAGACCTCACTGACCGACGCTGCTCAACGCTTCACGTCGCTATTCGTCGAAACCTTTCCCAGCATCGTACTTGCACGCGTGTTCGCAGTTATTCCGTTCGAGACGTTGCCTGCAACCGAAAGTGAGTTCGCCGTTCGCCTGGCTGAGCGGCTGGGGGCGCGCGACGTGCTCGGGCCCAAAACGCCGGTGCTTTCCCTGCTCGGTTCGCATGGCGCTGAGCTCGCCTGGCGCGCGCGAGAGCGGTCCTCGGGCCACTTGGCTATTCCGCTGCTCAGCAAGGCGATGGTCGAGGGTGCACCAATGATCGCGCAACTCATGTCCGCGCTTAAGGTCGACCTCGCGCGACTCGACGACGGCGGCCCGATCTATTCGCGTCCGATGTTAGGCAGCACCAACCAACGCTTTTATGTCCCCAGCGCCAGGACAGCTCGCGATTTCCGAGGGAATTTCGTAATCCCTGCGCAAGACTTTGTCGCTCTACACAACGTCGAAACCGTTTTCGGAATGGCCGGTAGCTACGTCGACGGCATGTTGATCGCAGCAATTCTCTTCACAAATGAAAGCCTGGACAGCCTAACCGTCGACCGATTTCCGAGCATCATCAGCAACTTCAAGATGGCGACGACGGAGCTTGTGTTGGCGCGTCGCATCTACGGCCCCGTGGTGCGCAATCGTCAGCCACAAGGCGGCGACGCATCTGGTCAAGCTTCTCGTTGAGCTACCGAAAAATCTCTGCGGACTCTCGTGGGAAAAGTAGGGGGGCGCACCGAGAACGATCTAATTCGCAGATGCGACGGACCGATCAGCTCTGCTGAACAGCGCCGGCAAGTCGGCGAAATGGTGGCCCCGAGGGCGGCCGTCGGCACGTGTTCGGCAACCCCGTGGGACAGCCTAAAATGCGTCTTTTGCGCACGACTCAGGCGTCGGTCTGCAGCACGGGTCCGGCGCTGGTCGAAAGTTCTGGCCCGTTACCGTCGCACGAGTTCAGCCGCCTGCTCCGCCTTCGCCGCCCCAATCGCCGTCTTTACTTGACGGACTTCCTCCGGCGGAGGCAGGACTGCGTTCATGCCTAAAGATTGGATCCACAATTCGCGACACCAACCCTTAGTGTGATACAGGTGCTCGTCCTCTTGGTCTTCGATTTCGTCGTAGGCTGCCTTCAGTGCTGTTGCTGCCGGACCATCGAGATGTTCGGCGCACTTTCCAAGTAGCTGCCAGTCCGCGTGGTCCTTTGTCTCCGCGAGCACAACGCATTCGCAGGCAACCAGTTCGGCTGCCGCCGGGTCGCCGTTTGAGCGCGCAACTTTCATCGCATCGACGAGCGCGCCACCAATACGGCGCACTATCGCACGGCCAGGGGTCTCTTGGTCTGGATCAAGCCCCATCGCCTTACAGACCTCCTCCAGCGCGGTGACGTGCGTCCGGGTCTGTTCCAGGTATTCCTTCCACTCGCCTTTGAGATCGGGGTTCACAGCGCAAGAAATCGCCGCGACGTATACTTCAAGCCCGCCCTTTTCATGCTCCAGTGACTGCAGTACGAGCTCTTCGACTTGGTTCCGATTCATCTGATTTTCCTTCCTTCGGTAAGGGCGCGTCAGACCGCCGGTGGATCCATCTCTCGTTCGTGGTGACGATGACGGCCGATCGCCGCGATGAAATCCGGCAGTGCGTCCGCTGCGCTTGCGTGCCGCCCTACTAACATTCCCGGGTCGGGGTCACCGGACGGCAGCACCGCCGGGGCTCCTGCATTCTCCACCAGGTCCGCACCCGCGCCGAGCGCCAAGATCGGCTTAGCATGGCGATATTGATCTTTGATGAACTCGAGCGCGTGACCGACGTTGCCGAGAATAACGACGGCGGTGTTCCCGCCCGGCACAGCGACCGCGTCGAACAGCACAGACGGCATGGTCTCGAGCGTGACCTCGACTTGCAACGTGTCGCCCTGCTCCGTTTGAACAGCGCCCAAGCGCGGGCCGACGTAACGAGGCACGGCGCCTTCTTCCACCAACCCGGCGTGAAGCGTGCGCGCGGCATCTCCGTCGACGCCGTTCGCGACGAGAATCGCAATGCGACGAGTCTGAATGCGGCCATCGCCCGGCTGTGCGAAGATGGATAGAGCGGGCGACGCCTCCACTTCCGGCTTCGTCACGGTGGTCGTTGCCTTTGGCATGGGGCTCGGCAGATCCATCCCAAGCTCCTCAGCGAGCGTCGCCGCGAGTTCCGCGTTCACGTTCCCGAGCATCGAGACAACGCGCTCTCGCACCGCAGGGACCTGAACCCTGGTCAGCTCGAAACGAAAGCCGCGAATGATGTGCGCTTTCTCGATCGGCGTCTGACTATTCCAAAACAGGGTCGCTTGGGTGTAGTGATCCGCGAAACGCTCCGCCTTCCCGCGGACCTTGTCCCCTTCGATCGGCTCGCGAAAGGACGTGAATCCGGCGCTGCCAGCCTGAAACGGACACCCGCCTCCTAGCGAGTTGGGCTCATACGAAACCTTCCCCCGATTAATGGCCTGGCGATGCATGCCGTCGCGCTGGTTGTTGTGGACCTGCGCGACCGGAGCGTTGATAGGAATCTCGTGGAAGTTAGGCCCGCCGAGCCGCGAGATTTGGGTGTCTTGGTAGGAATGAATTCGCCCGGCCAACAAGGGGTCGTTGGAGAAATCCAAACCGGGCACGATGTGCGCCGCGCAAAAAGCCACTTGCTCCGTCTCGGCGAAGAAATTGTCTGGGTTGCGATTCAGCACCATCTTTCCCACTGGCGTGAGCGGGACAAGCTCTTCGGGAACGAGCTTGGTGGGATCAAGAACGTCGAAGCTAAAGGTTTCCGCCTGCTCCTCGGTGAACATCTGGAAGCTCAGCTCCCACTCGGGAAATGCTCCCGCCTCGATTGCCTCCCAAAGGTCGCGGCGGTGGAAGTCGGGATCCGCACCAGCAATCTTTACGGACTCGTCCCAGTCCAGGCAGTGTGTACCGGCTACTGGCCGCCAATGGAACTTCACGAACGTCGACTCGCCTTCCGCGTTCACCAGCCTGAACGTGTGCACGCCGAAGCCCTGCATCATTCGCAAGCTGCGCGGCAGCGTGCGATCCGACATCGCCCACATCAGCATATGGGTCGACTCGGGCATCAACGAAACGAAATCCCAGAAGGTGTCGTGTGCGGTGGCCGCCTGGGGGATGCCGAAATGGGGCTCGGGTTTGGCAGCATGAATGAGATCCGGAAACTTCATCGCATCTTGGATGAAGAAAACAGGGATGTTATTGCCGACGAGATCCCAGTTGCCTTGGTCGGTGTAGAATTTGACGGCGAAGCCTCGTACATCGCGCGGCGTGTCGGCGGATCCCCGCTCACCCAAAACCGTAGAGAAGCGCGCAAAAACGGGCGTGCGCTTGCCCGTCTCGGCGAACAGCGAGGCTCGCGTGACCTTCGTCATGGGCGCGTAGCACTCGAAATAGCCATGTGCCGCGGAACCACGGGCGTGCACGATACGCTCTGGGATTCGTTCGTGATCGAAGTGCGTAATCTTCTCGCGTAGTATGAAGTCCTCCAGCAACGCGGGACCGCGTAGGCCTGCTTTGAGCGAGTGCTGGTTATCGGCGACTGGCACTCCTTGGTTGGTAGTGAGCGCTTGGTCACTCGAGTCGACGCGCACGCGGTCAAGCGGCAAGCTTCCCGGATTGAACCCAATGTTCGGTTTGCCCGCGCCAACCTTGGGCGACAAGATGCCCTCGGTAAGCGAGCTGCCGGTGACCCGCGGGTCTGCCGGCTTTGCAACCGCACCCGACTGCGGCGTTTCGGCGGCCTGGCCATATTCGCCTGGCTTGCTCGTGTTGAACGGCATCGCGGCTGCGAGTTCCTGAGTTCCTTCCATCTTTGCCGTAGCGGCGTCGGCAACGCCCGGCGCGCTGTCGTTGCCGGCGGGACCGCCTACGGTAGAACGCGCGCTGGTAACTGCGCCTGAATTCTTGGCTGATTGATTGTCGGATCCGGGTGCAGACGTTTCGCCGGGGGCGGGCTTCTTGGGGGCCATGGAACTCCGTGATCGGGGATGCGCAGCAACGCCAACGAGCGAGTCTCCCTGGCGCTACGGGGGGGCGTGCGGCCCATTGCAAAGAGCGCGCCTGACGCGCTTCCTGGTTGGCCACTGCCGGATCTGTGGCGAGTCCTGGTTGAGCCTAACTGTGGCGCGGGCATCCGCTGGTCAGCACGCAGGGGAAGCCACTAGTTCTCTACCATTCTCATTGACAACTGCTTGACCTGGGCTCGTGCGCGCGCTCGATGACACCACGGAGAAACTGCCATCTCCATGTGTCTCGGCTCACCGACGAGCCGAGGGCGTAACGGCTCCTGGTTGATTCATTGCGGATCCTAGCCGTCTGGAGGAAGACGCCCGGCCCCGTGCTGAACCGCCACGACGAATGGCGAATTGCCACGTGCTGCGCTCAGTTTGCGCCATGAAGCGAGTGGGAGTGCTTACTAGGCGGCGAGCGTTCAGGCGCGGCGCATGAATGCGCACTCTGCGCATGCGCCGTACGCTCAACCCGCGCCCTTCTAGCGGCATGCCGACCGTAATTAGCGTGACTCGCGCCGTCACGAATTTGCCGGCCCGGAGCACTTTGACGTCCACTCCGTCGCCGGCATGATGTTCGTCTAGAGCGTCGTAGAAGTCGTCATAGCTGCCCACCTGCGATCTGCCGATCATCGATAGGACCTGCATTGAGCGGTCGGTTTACGGTCAACGGCCTCACGCCGCTCGCGTCGGCCGTGGGTCACGGTAAGTCTAGTGGCGTTGAGCGTCACGCGAGTCCAAGTGACAGTGTGAACACGGAGCCCAAAGCCAACAATCGACCTCGCCGCTTTCATCGGCGCGCGCCGCTGGCACAGCTGATGCGCCGTGTGCTTCCGCACAGTTAGCCGGCGAAGTTGACCCAGCTGGGCATGGAGCTATCCGTCCATTCGCGCCAACCGACAAGAACCGGGCGAAGATCGACGAGTGGAATCGCGGCCGCGCCGTACAACCGTGTTGTCGAGACCACGCAGCACGATGAGTGCTAGACTACACAAGCGCTCGAAGACGGCGACGTCCGTTACGAGGAGACGGAGTTCGGACGCGACGAGCCCGAGCTTGGTCTGATCGCGCGGTGGTGCGAGCGGCAGACGAAGAAAGTCGAGCCGCGCCCGCCCGCGAAAACGAGTGGCGTGCCGTTTCCTGACCTAGCTCGAAAACTGAACAATTGACGCGGTTACAGTGTGCACGTTGATCGAGACATGGCCCGCCACAGCGAACCGGTACCGCGAGACACCGTGCGCGACTTGCTCGGAATAGAGCGCTCTACGCCTGGCGACGCGCGGCCGGCGCGCCGCCTAATGAGCTCGCGAAGCTTGCCGACGTGGGGGCTCTGTTCGTCGACGCGCTCGACCTGAGCCGCACGAAACCCGACACTGTTGGCCACCGGGCGACGTGGACAAAGGCTGAGCGCGCGACCGCGGCGCTGCTAGAGCTGCTTGTGTCTTGCAACGACTCCGCGGCCCAGATCGTCCTCGCTTGGGCCGAGTGTCTACACGCGGCGGGATAGCGACCGATGTGCGGTCGCTACAAGCTGAGCACTCCCGGCGACGAGCTTGGGAGACCTTCGACTTTCACGGCGACGCGCCCGAGCTCGTGCCGCGTTTCAACATTGCGCCGACACAGCCGATCGCGGTCATCCGCGAGCCGTCAAGCTCGAGTTTTCGCGCTGGGGCCTCAAGCTACCGAACCCGAAGGCGGGCGCTTCAACGTGCGTGTCGAGTCGCTGAACGCGCCGTTCTATCGGGACTCGATCCACGGGCGGCGCTGCCTGATCATTGCCGACGGCTTCTACGAGTGGAAGATTAGCGGAGACCCCGAAGCGAAGAAACCGATCAAGCAGCCCTATTTGATCCGGCGCCCCGACGGTAAGCCGTTCGCGTTCGCGCGCATGTGGTACCGCGCGCTCACGCGCTCATGCCCAGCGACCGGTTCGTGGATGCGTGCGCGATCCTCACCACGACGCCCCGCGGCGTTGCTGGGCAAGTACATGACCGGATGCCGGTGATCTTGCCCGCGGACGCCCGCATGGCGTGGACCAATCCCGCGATCCGCTGGCGGGAGTTGCTTGAGCCGGACGCGAACCTTGACCTCGTACCGGTGTCGACCCTGGTGAACTCAGTGAAGAACGACGATTCGAAATGCGCGGTGGCGTTGCCGGGGCCCAACTCGACATAGCACCCGCAGCAATGCGGAAGCGCGGAAGCATGCGCGGTCAGTCGTCGGCGATATACTTCGCAACGATTTGGCCGTCCAAAGCCAGAGTGTACATTTCGCCTGACCACGAATGCGATGTGCCGGGTAGAGTGTACAGACCGTGCTCGGGTTGCACCAGATTGTTCGGGCTTTTCGCCAGCTCCGACGCGGCAACCTTGAAGGCCTGTAGGTTTTCCGGCGGAACGTCGAGCAACGAAAGCGGCTCGACTTTCATTGAGACTAGTCCCTTGGGGTTAAACGCGATCTTCTGGTGCTCGAGGGCGCAAACGGGCTCAAATTGTTGAGGCCGCGACGCGGCCAGCCACACCGGGCGAGTTCGCAAGCGAAAACCGGACCCTCAGGGATTTGCTCGGAGCCGCGGTCGACATGATGCGCTGACGAACGGCTAAACGGCGCCGACGAACGACACGGCAAACGCGATCGGCTCCTTCAAACCGCGGTTCGAAAGCCGAGAGCAAGTGGCTCGTGGATCAGCTGAACGCCGCTCTTCCCGATGTGGGGGCAGATCGTTACGGGCGCGATCATGCCGGAGGAAGTAAGGCTTCGCTCGTGTTGTTTCACAATGCGCCTGGGCGATGAGTAGCGCGGAGGCGGAGCGGCGATCGTCCAAGCCAGCGGCGGCGGTGCGGGGAGGCTCAGAGCTGCAACGGCCAAGCTAGCTTCCGCTCAGGCGGGCCAACAAGGCGTTACAGAAGCCCGCCCCCGGGCGCTGTCACCCCCGTTGTTCGCGCGGCGAGCGACACACAGCCATTCCAAAACACCGTCTACACGCTTCGGCCGCCGAGGTTGGCAACGAGACTGACGAGGCGCGCTTGGTCGATGGGCTTGGTGACGTGTTTCTGAAAGCCGGCGGCAAAGGCGCGCTGAGCGTCTTGTTGGCCGGCGTAAGCCGTGAGCGCGATGGCCGGCATGCGGACCCCTTCGGCGCGCAGCCTTCGAACGAAGGAGTAACCGTCTTCGTCTGGCATGCCAATGTCGCTGATGAGTACGTCTGGTTTCATCAGCGCCAGTGCAGCGCGGGCGTCTGCTGCCGAGCCCGCGACGGTGACGGCTGCGCCGTGCATGCGCAAAATCTCATGCAGGAGGGTGCGCGCGTCTAGCTCGTCATCCACGACCAAGACGCTGAGCCCGTCGAGCCTCACGTTTGGCGCGGCCCCTACCAATGGATCGGGCACCGCGCTCGCCACTGGACTGCTGGTTTCGCCTGCGGTGACGGCCACTGCGCGCACCGGCAGGCGCACGGTGAAGATTGCGCCCTTGCCCAGCCCGTCGCTCCGAGCTTCGACTGAGCCCCCATGAGCTGACACGAGCTGTTTGACAATCGCAAGCCCGAGGCCAAGGCCGCCGTGGCGGCGCGTCGTCGAAGCGTCCGCCTGCTGGAAGGGCTCGAAAATCGCCGAGAGCATGTCGCTCCGAATGCCTTCACCGCTGTCCTCCACCGAGACGCAGACGTCGGAAGCTTCGCGAAACACCCGCAGTAAAACACGCCCGTCCTTGGGGGTGAACTTGATGGCATTCGAAAGCAAATTCCAGATGACTTGCTGCAGTCGATCCGCGTCGGCAGTGATCGACAAAGCCTCGCTCATGATCTCGGATACGACCTGAATCCCCTTGGCGTCAGCCGCCGGCGCCACCGTCTCCGTCGCCGCGTGGGCTGCGGCTGCGACACTCGTCGGACCCAGATGCAGTGTCAGCTTGCCGCTGACGATGCGCGAGACGTCCAGCACATCTTCGATCAATTTGGCTTGGGCGCGAGCATTGCGATCGACGATGGCCAGCGCGCGGTCCGTTTCGGGGTCGATGCTTCGGCCGCGCAAAATCGAGGTCCAACCCAGAATGGCGTTGAGCGGCGTGCGCAGCTCGTGTGAAACGGTGGCCAAAAAGTCGTCTTTGAGGCGGTTGGTACGCTCCGCCTCTTCGCGCAGCCAGCGCTCGCGATCGCGGGCATGATCGGCGTCCTTCAGCGCGACCGAGTTCTCGATGGCCATCGAAGCCCGCCGTGCCAAGTCCTCGGCAAAGGCCAGATCCTCACTGGTGTAGCGGCGGTCGGAGTCCGCGTACACGAACGTCATGGCGCCGAACGTTTGGCCGCGCGCCCCTAGGGGCACCACCATCGCGGACTTCAGTGCCAGCTCGCGAATGATGCGCCGGTGCTCGGCGTCGCGCGCGCCTGCTTCGAGCAGATCGTTCGGAATCTCTGGATAGAGCTCTGACTTTCCGGTGCGGATGACTTGCGGCACCCCGGTCGGAGCGTCGGGCGGGGTCGGATAGCGAAGCCCTAGGTCCTCGGCGTAGCGCACTTTGGCAGGGTCGACGTGAGCCACCGCGACCCGCTTAATCCTCGAGCTGCGGGGCTCTAACAGATCCACCGCGCACCAATCGGCCAAGCGCGGCACGGCGAAGCGGGCGACCGTAGCCAGCGTCGCTTGGTAGTCGAGTGACGCTACCAACGCTTCGCCGGCCTTCGCCAAAAATTCGTTTTGATTTTCGTGGCGCTTCAGCTCGGTGACGTCGCGAAACACCAAGACGACGCCGACCATCTCCCCGGCTTCGTTGCGAATTGGGGCTCCGCTGTCGTCGATTGGAATTTCTGGTCCAGTCTTGGGCAGCAGCACGGTGTGGTTGGCCAAGCCAACGACTTTGCCCTCGCGCAGAACTTTGGCGACAGGGCTCTCGACGACGGCCCGAGAGCGCTCCGAGATGATGTGAAAGACCGCATCCAGCGGTTGCCCGATGGCTTCCGCTTCCGTCCAACCCGTGAGGCCTTCTGCAATCGGATTCAAGAAGGTCACCTTGCCTTCGTTATCGGTCGCGATCACGGCGTCGCCGATGCTGCGCAGGGTGGTGCTGAACCAACGCCGGGTCTTCTCCTCTGCTTCGGTGCGGGAAGCACGCAGCAGCGCCTGGGCGCACTGGTGCGCGAGCGTGTCGATGAAGGCGCGCTCGTCGTGCGAGAATTGCGTCGGTTCGTAGAACCCGACGCCCAGCAGGCCCACGGAGCGCCCTTCCGCAACGAGCGGCACACTCCAAAAAGCCCTGGCGCGGCGACCCGCTACCTTCGTGTTGGCCAGGCTCGGATAGATCCTGGCGTAGTCGCCCTGGCTTTCTGCCCAGACCGAACGTCGCTCCATGAACGCCGCGAATGCGCCTGGATTGCCGGGGGTGCCGCCTTCGCTGATCCGGCGGATCTTTTCCACTATCTCGGCGTCGACCCCCCGTGCACGGAGCAGCTCCAGCGCCTCCTGCTTGTCGTCCAGCACGTAAAGTGTACACGTGTCACCACGAGCAGCATTCATGCCGTGCTCAACCACCACATCGGCGACTTCATTGCTGGTCCGCGCCAGCGCCAGTGCGGCAGCGAGGTCAGATAACGCACGGAGCCGAAATCGAGCCGACCGAGCGATCTCCGCAACGCGTGCTTCGTGGCTCTGCTCACGACGCCAAGCAAACAAAAGGAGTGTGTAGGCAGCAATCACAACAACGAGCGCGCCAAACAGCGTTGCCCAGGCGCGCCGAGTCGCAACAGCCCGGCGCTGGTCAAGAAAGCGCTCTTCGTTCGCGCCAATGTTCGCCAATTCGGCGCGAAAATGGTCCGTCAACCGCTTGCCTTCGCCGGTTGCCATACGCTCGATGGCTTCTGTTCGCCCTCCAGCTTCCACTAGGCGCAGCTGCTGCTCCAGACGTCTGAGTAGCGCCTCAGCGTCCGCATTCGCGCGCTCCACGGCGCTCAGCTGACTTGGGTTGTCAGCTACCAGCGCGCGCAGGGCTCGTAACTTGCCCCGCTCCGTTGCGAGCAGCTGAGCGCGGTCTCGAAGGAAGATGGGGTTGCCAGTAGCAATGTACCCCCGGCAGTCATTTTGGATTTCGACCAATGCGTTGGACCAGGCATCGAGCTCCTGTTCGACTCTGAGCGTGTGGTCCACCCAGCGTACGGCCGACGCGTACCCCGCGGCGGTGGCAGCGCACAGCAAGAGCAGTGACAGCAAGCCGATCGCGCTGCCGATGAATAGCCGGCTCGCGTTTGGGCGGACGGGTACAGCAGTGGGCATGTACGAGGCGGTAACCCTAGCGGTGAAGACCGGATCTGTACACGTTCTGTCGAACGAGCGCGTGAGTGGCAGCGCAAAAACGCCGCACCGCGTCGCCGGAGGGAAGCGGTCCACTGTTCGGTTCAGCGGCCAGACCCACGACTTGGAATGCGAGAGAGGCGCTTCCGCCTTGCCTGAGTCGTTCTACCCGCAACGCGGACGCATCATCCCCGACTCGGATCTGAGCTTCGTAGCTGATCTTCGGTGGTCCGCGCTTGTCATACGCTGGCAGTTACCTCGCCAACGCCTTGCGACACCTGGATGCACCGCGAGCTCATGCGCAGTTGATTCGGTTCGTGAAGCACGCCGCGACCCAGCCAGGTCGCGACGAGGCGGTCTGAGGGCTCGCGCAGTTGGAGCAAACTATCGCCGCGCGCAAAGGTCTGTTCAAGTCGTCGGCGGCTGGCCGTGTCAGTGTGAAGGTCGCTGCCCCGATCCTCATCAGTTGGGGCGTAGAACCGTCAACGATTGAAGACTGGCTCACCTCTGGGTGAGTGTCCCAAGGCGAACATCGCGTGCGGAGTGGTCGCAATCGGAGCCTGGCGCGCGACAGCGAACTTTGGCTCTTGCCAATGGACTGAAGAAGACCGCGTGCGTCTGCTCCAGCTGGCGCAGGAGGCGATCACGCGAGGTTTTGCCGAGCCAAAGCCCTACGTGCCCATGGGTCTTCGGCGACGGAGTAGCCAGTAACTGTTCGCGAGCACGGAAGAACGGCGACGCACCTGTCCTGACGTCGCATCGGTCGCCGATCGACCGCGGTGATGCTATCTACCCCGTGTGCGGTTCAACGGGGCTTGGATATTGGGTGTCGTCGGGGTGTTCATCATCGCTGCTTGCGGCGGCCGATCACTGGAGGTCCTCGACGACGGCGAAGCGGGCACCCCGTCGCGCGCGGGTGCCCCGTCGCGCGCAGGCTCTCCATCCGTTGCAGGCTCGCCAGCGTCGGCCGGCGCACCGTCAGCGGGTGCGGCGTCCGCCGGCGCACCCGCCACCGCTGGTGCGGGCCCAACCGGTCCCGCGCCGTTCGGTGACGCGAATGCGGGCCGGCAAGCCTTTCGTTCCCCCATCGTGGCCTGCAACGCCTGTCACGGTGAGAACGGTGAGGGGCTCTTTGGACCGAACATCACGGGGTCGCCGACCGCAGGCATCGGCGGTTGGACGTATCTGCAGTTTTACGATTCCGTGCGCTTCGCTCAGGACCGCAATGGTCAGCCGCTGTGCCTGCTCATGATTCCATTCATGCGGAACGACCTGAAAGATCAGTCAATCGCCGATATCTACGCTTTTTTGATGAACCAGCGCAGCGATGTTTGGAATCGCGGCACGTACTGTCCGTAGCTCGCACGGCGCGTTTCCTCCGTGCCGACTTTGCCCTAGACTCCGCGGGATCGATGCCCTTCGGATTTGCGACGTCTGCTCGCGCGTTGATGGCCGCCCTGGTCACGAGCGCCCTGGTCGCGTTCTTTCCAGGTTGCGGCGATCAGAGCACCGAGCGCAAGGGCGGCGGCGAGATCCCGGACCTCAACGCCGGCAGCGTGTCGAGCGCGGGCAGTGTGTCGAGCGCGGGCGGCGCTCAACCTTCGGAATCGGGCGCCGCGGGTGAAGCGGGAGCGAGTGAAGGCGGCGCGCCTGGCGCAGCGGGCGCTGTCGGTAGTGGGCTCGTGCCTTGGTGCGATGCGTACCGGGTCATCAATTGCGTCTGCCAGCAGTGTCATCAAGACCCGACGCTCAACGGAGCGGCGATGCCGCTCCTCACTTACGAGAACACCCAGGTCGGCTTTCCTCGGCCGACCTCGGAAGCGGTGTGGAAGAAAATGCAGCGCGCGGTGACCAGCAACTTCATGCCGTACATGGGGGACAAGACGGTCATGCCTCCCGTGAAGCCGCTAACGGCCGAGCAGAAGGACACCCTCCTCACCTGGCTCTCCGAAGGCGCCCACGACGAGGGCGGGACTGACTGCCCGAAGACGTGTGATTGGAGCGACGGAACCCCCGAGCTATGAGGCTCGGATCCCGCGAAAACGGCCCGATCAGCCGGCTCGGCGCGGTCGAGGAAACGCGCCTGGCCAAGCAATGTCCGCGCACCCGGCGTTGGCGTTGACATCTGAACAGCCGAGCAGTAGAAGCTTCCTACCGGTCGAGGTCAAACCCCGCCAATCGCGCTAGCGTTGCTAGCTATAGAGGTCGCACCATCATGGACGAAAAGCCGAAAACCAAAGCGCTCGAACTCGCAATTGCCAGCGTCCAAAAGGAGTTCGGTGACGGCGCCATCATGCGCCTGAAAGACGGCGAGAAGATCGGTGGCGACGTGCAAGTGGTGCCCACGGGCTCCATGGGTTTGGATATCGCGCTCGGCATCGGCGGCTACCCGCGCGGCCGCATCGTCGAGATCTACGGCCCGGAATCGAGCGGTAAGACCACGCTCACGCTGCATGCCATCGCCAATGTGCAGCGCCAAGGCGGCGTGGCCGCGTTTATCGATGCCGAGCACGCGCTGGACATCACCTACGCCAAGAAGCTCGGCGTCAAGACGGACGAGCTGCTCATCAGCCAGCCGGATTTCGGGGAGCAGGCCTTGGAAATCACGGACATGTTGGTGCGCTCCGGCGCGGTCGACTTGATCGTGATCGACTCCGTGGCCGCCCTCGTGCCCAAAGCGGAAATCGAGGGTGACATGGGTGACTCGCACGTCGGCCTGCAAGCCCGCTTGATGAGCCAGGCCCTGCGCAAGGTCACGGGCTCCGTGAACCGCTCGCACTGCATCATCATGTTCACCAACCAGATCCGTATGAAGATCGGTGTCATGTTCGGCAGCCCCGAGACCACCACGGGTGGAAATGCGCTCAAATTCTACGCTTCGCAGCGTTTGGACATCCGCCGCATCGGCGCCATCAAAGAGAGCATCACCGCGGGTAAAGATCCGGTCGCGGTCGGCAATCGCACCCGCGTGAAGGTGGTCAAGAACAAGCTTGCCGCCCCCTTCCGTGAGGTCGAGTTCGATATCCTTTACGGTCAGGGCATCAGCCGTTCGGGGGAGATCATCGATCTCGCTTCCGACCTGAACATCATTCAGAAGAGCGGCGCCTGGTTCTCGGTCGACGGTGAGCGCATCGGTCAGGGTCGGGATAATGCCCGGACCTACCTGGAGCAGCACCCCGACCTGATGCACCGTATCGAGCAAAAGCTGCTGCTGCACCACGGCATCACCAGTGGCGGTACGGCAGCACCGAATGTGAATGCGCCCGGTTCCGAGGCTCCGAAGCCAACGGGAAAAGGTGAGGCGGCGGGGCACGCCGCAGCACCTGAAGCTCGTGGCCCGGCCAACGGAGCCGCCGCAGCGAACCCCAATGCGAAGCGCGGCAACGTTCGTCCCAGCTAAGTCGCGCTTCGTCTCTGGATAAAAGCCGCGCGGCGAGTGGACTTGCACCGCATCCGAGCAGCCCGGATGCGTCCGTGATCCATTCGTCGCGCGGTGAGCTCGTGCACTGAGGCTGCGCAGCATTTGCGCGCAGCGTGCGCCGGAGCTCGCATTGCGAGTGAGTGGTGTAGGTCGCTGTCGTTCGTGAGGTGGGGGGATGTCGGTTCTGGGGATAACTTGTTCGGATTGTTGGGATATTTCGTCGGTGCGGCCCGCGGGCCTTCGCGTGCCATTTGTGGGCGCAAAACTCTGACCAGGGAGATGGAAGTCGTGGCGGTTCGCGGGGTTAGGGGCGCCGGCGCGGGTGTCGGCATTTTCATAGTCAAGCCACTGAAATTACACGGGTATTTTCGTTTCCTTGACGCTATCGATCTCGTCCCTTAGTCCCAATTTCAGGCTCTCGCCGCGTTCGTCCCATGGCTCCTCAACTGCGTTTCCCTTGGCTCCCCGCTTCCGTTGGTCGCGTCCGTCGGCGTCGAGGCACGCGTGCGTCCGTGCCGCGCATGGCGACCGCTGCGGTACGCATTCCGGATGGGCAAGCGCAGGTCCCGCTCTACTTCCTGCCCTCCGGTCCGCAGATCTTCATCCACGAGGGCGCGCGTCAGCGCCTCGAGCGTCGCCTAGAGGCGGCGTTCGGCGGTCCGGTGCAGCTCGGGGTCACGGACAACCGCCGCCGCATGGTAACGCAGACGCGGGCACGAGGCCGCCTGCGCGTGCGCGTGAACATGATGTTCTTGGGGGCGGAGCCCCGCATTTTGGATGCCTTGGTGGCCTACGTGGTCCACGGCGACCGCGACGCTTCGCAGGTCATCGGGGACTTCATCTCCACCAATACCCACCGCATCCGCGCCTCGCGTCGCGCCACGGTAAAGCTCCAAGCCGAAGGTCACGTCCACGACCTGGGCGAGATCTTCGCCCAGCTCAACGACACGTATTTCGGCGGCACCATCAGCGACGTCCTCATCACCTGGGGCCGCCGCACGCGCCCCGCCGGTGAGGCCAAGCAGCGCCGCACCATCAAGCTCGGCAGCTATAGCGCCTCCGAGCGCCTGATCCGCGTCCACCCCGTGTTGGATGCCGAATGGGTGCCCCGCTACTTCGTATCCTACATCGTGTTCCACGAGCTCCTGCACCACGTGATGCCCGAGGTCCGCATCGGCGGCCGCACCCTCATCCACCCCCCCGAGTTCGCCAGCCGCGAGCGCGAGTTCCGTCACCATGATCGGGCGCTGGCGTGGGAGCACAAGCACATCGATCGGTTGCTGCGGGCTAGGTAGGCCCGTACGCCGGGGCGGGGCCGCTTCAAAGCGTTAGCGGCTCACGAGCGAACGTCGAGCGGAAGCCTCGGCCGGAACGAATGCGTGAGCCCAGCGCGTCCGTGGTTCAGCTCCAAGTCGAGCCGGAGCTCAGGCCCTTCCTCGAGTGAAAAGAAGCCGTGGTCCGAGAACCACCGCACACCCGCTGAGCTCGTGCCCACTCGAGGGATATAGCTTCGTACGCCGGTCAAGCTCTGGAGTGCGCCGCCGGGTAGCGCGCCTCCTGCGCGCGGTGCGCTGGCCGAAGCTGCAGGTCGATTCAAAATGAAGAGAAGAGGCTCCGAGAGTGCGTGCGGCGGCGTGACAATCGGGATGCTCGTCCCGGCGGGAACGTACGGCGGCGCGTAGCCCCAGGTCTCGAAGGGCCACGTTCCGGGGTCAGTGGGAGCCCCGGTGGGGCGAAAGCAGAGGCCGAATGGACACGCCCCCGTTTCTTGCCAGCGAAGCCGCTCCGCGAGGCCGAGCGGTCGGACCAGCTCGGAGCTCAGTTCGTGAACGTCGTGCGGGCGCAGCAGCTCGAAGAATGCGTTCTCGAACACTGCGCAAGCGTTGGCCGTCCCTTGACCCGCGTGGACGCGACGAACCGTGAAGGCGAAACCGAACGTCGCGAGCTCACGCTCTGCCGCATCGGCATCCACGGATGCGAAGAAGACGTGATCGAGCTCCCATGACATCGCGTTTGGTGGGGCACGTTAACAGGAGCGAGCCGTGAAATCTTGCGTCGTCCGACGGCCCTTATGGGACCGGGGTCGACTCGGTCGGCGCGAGCAATAGAGCCATCAGTATGTTGTCGTCGTACGCGCCGTCGAGCTTGCGCCCTCGCCGCTTGACGCCCTCCCGCTGAAAGCCGAGTCGCTCGTAGAGACTAATCGCAACGGAATTGCTAGCGAAAACCTCGAGCTCGATGCGTTCGATACCGGACCAGTAAGCTGCTCCGATGCACTCCTCGGCGAGTTGGCGTCCGTAACCAGCACCACGGTACGCGGGCAATAGTCCCATGCCCAGTTTGCCTACGTGATGGCACCCATCCAGTTGGGCGTACACGACATCGCACCATCCTACGACCTCGGTCGTCGCGGTAACGGCTACGAATTGGACGCCGCCTCCCGCCAGAATGGCGTTCACGAATGCAGCCCTCTGGTCGATTGACGGGCCTGAAACAAGCCCGAGGTAACGTCGCTCGCGCGCCACGGCATCGACAGCGGCACTGAAGCCTGCGATGTGGGCTTCAGTCGTTTGGACCATTCGAACGGTCAGGCGTTAATCGCTTGCGATTCGCAACGTGGCCGAGTCGGTCACCGTAGGGTCCACCAGATGTAGAATGCGCTGAACGCAATGAGATCGAATACGGCGCGTCCGCCTGACGTGCCAATGCCGTGGCGTTTAGCGAAGCCCGAGAAAGCCGTGATGACGAACGCCGCGGCTAAGAGCGGGTGATGGTAGGCAGCGAAGCAAGCCGCGATCGTCAGGGATATGGCTGCGGATACAACGTCGGCAAGCCAGGGGGGGTACTTGCTTGGGCTCTGCCCGCCATCCGTGTCGGGGGTCATCGAGCGACCTCGCTCCGCGAAACGCGAGTCCGTGGGCGATTCCCTGTGGCGCTTCGACGCGTGAGGCTCAGATCGGTTGCACCGCGCCGGGAGTGCGAGTTACGGCTCAGCAGCGGCATCGCTCCGCTCAGGGTAGCAGAGGTCAGCGGCTTGGGCTAAGCACGCCGATTCCCAGATATGCCGTGACTCCTAGTCAGGCGGCGCGATGCCTGCGAGTGCTATCCGCGCAGCCATGGGATCTCCGACGCGGCAAGGCGAGCCGTAGCGGGCGCATCCTGGCGAAAGCCGTCGAAGAGTTCTCCTCCGAATGGATCGAGGACCTGTTGAACGGCTTGGAGAACTCCAGCTCGATCGCCGGTTCTGAAGAACGTTTCGAACGCCCGTTCCACAAGGTCGCTGAGCTCAGGTGAAGCATCTCGGACGAGGCGGGGCAACGTCTTGCCCGAGCCCAGCCAGTGCCCGCGGGTCTTCAAGACGAAGTTGCAGACGAGCGGGTAGAGCTTGCAAGCCACCGCGCGCAACTCAGCCGGGGGTCGGTCATCGCGGAAGTCGTGCAACAGATCGGTGAGCCAGTAACGATCTTCCGCCAAGGATGATGATGCCGGGACTTGAGGTCGCTTTGCGACCACGCCTCTGGCCCACGTCTGAATCGCGTCGGAGGCAGGAGTTTCGAGGGGAATGACGACCGACTCGGAAATCATTTGAGCGAGCGACGGGCGGCCGTTCGCGCAGTCCTGGGCCACGAAATGGGCGAGGGTCCCAGGGTCGTGCGCGAAAACCTCGACGGGCCAGCCCTGAAAGTAAACGATTCTCGCCAGGCGTTTGCGATCTGCTCGAAGACGACAACGACATCGAGGTCGGAGGATGGGAACCCTTCTCCGCGTACAACCGACCCGCCACAAAACAGAATACTCGCGGAGGGGTAGCGTTCAGACCAAAGCAGCTGAGCGGTCGCGGACGGTTCCGGTCGTTGAACGCTGCCAGTCATATCGCCTCGCGGTACGGTTTGCGTCTGCCAGTCATAACGGAACGACCGGCATGTCGTTCACATCGAAACGTTTCGGTCGTATCGTCCACCCAGCACCGGAACCCTTCTCTTCCAAGATGACCAGGGCCGTATTGAAGACGTTCGGGTATTCATAGAGCGCTGGCATAGCGAGTCACCTTCGCCCGCCCAACGTACCAGGCCTAAGCAGCGCGGGTCGAGCGAAGCGGAACCGCGTCAGGTTCACGCCGTCGTTGGGCCGCGACAAACGCCGCGGTTATCCTGTGCAGGCAGCGCGTTCCGTGTGGTGTGATGGCCCACTCGAGCGCGGGCAAGCCGCAATGAACCAACGGAGAGATGCAAAGCCAGCTTCTGGAAGACGCCATGCCGCACCGGCGAACAATTCGGCCAGAGCGGGGTCGTCTTCGTCGTCGACGAGTGCCTCCACTGTGACGGCGCCGTTCAGCACGCCGAGGTACAGCCGTACAGCGTGTACCCGCGAGTCAATAAGCCTCTGCTCGAGCTGTTTGGGTACGAGCTCCACGAGATCCTGTGGGAGCACCAGGTGCTCTCCCTCGCCACTGTTCCTAAGCGTACACGGTCCCGAATAGACGTCCCAGGCGCGGTCGCGTACTAGCCGAACCTCATGATCCACTTGGTCAAGCTCCAACACACCCCAGAGCGCGGCGAGTAGGACGTGAAAAGTACCTGAACAGAACGACCGGAGGCCATCGTCTCTCGCAGACTCGAACGTGGCGCCGATAGCCGCGCATCTATCGGCGATAGTGACATCGGCGGAGGCAGTTGCGCGTACCTCGACCAGGTAATGGCCGCCGGCGGTCTGGTGCATCCAGAGGTTCGCCCAGCGATCGAGCTCCGGTAGATACACGAGGTCGTCTTTGACGACGGCCTCAACTTGGTGTCCCGCAAGCAAGTCAACGAGAGTTCGCGCGAGGGGTACGACAGCCATTCTTGCGTGTCCTACACCGACGCCACGCAGAATTCACGCCTCGTCCGCCTGACGTACCGGCGTTCAGCTGCCAAAGCCAGAGCGAGCACCCAGGCGAGCGACAAGCCCGCTTGCTGCAACGCTTTGTCGGGCGTCGACCTGTTTAGTCGCTCCCCGGGATGCCGACAAAGAAGAGCTTAAACATGTACGAGGGCGCCCCTTCGGGCCAGGTTAACTTCGAGAATGCCTGGAGCAGCTCAGGCGACACGACGCCGTCGATACGGCACTCGCCGCCAGTCACGCCGGTTCCTTCCACAACGACCAGGACGGT
>JBEQTH010000015.1:0-79283 GCA_040348785.1 Myxococcales bacterium
GCAAAGCGTCCACTCGAAGGGGTGAACTCGAGCCCCGCAAGTGGTAAAGCACCCCCAATTGCTCGTGGCACGGCGCTCCGTGCGCGCATGCTCGATAGACATGGCTATACAAAAAGCTCTCACGCTGTTCGATACGTCCGTCGGTAAGAAGGCGGCGTTGGCAGTCAGCGGCGTTGTCCTGTTCGGCTTCGTTATCGGGCACATGCTCGGCAACCTGCAGGTGGTGCTCGGTCCCGAGGTGTTCAACGCCTACGCCGCCGGCATCAAGCACAACAAGTTGCTGCTCTGGGGCGTGCGCTCGTTGCTCTTGGTCTCGCTGCTCGTGCACGTGTACCTGGTGCTCGATCTATACGGCAAAAGCATGGCCGCACGGCCCGTCGCTTACAAGGTGAAGAAGAACCTCGCGGCCAGCTACGCGGGTCTTATGATGAAGTACACCGGGCCGCTGTTGCTCGCGTACATCGTCTTCCACTTGGCGCACTTCACGTTCCCTGGCGTGGCCCTCGGCAACTACGATCACGTGCCGGAAGATGCGTATTCCAACGTGAAGAACGCATTTTCGATCTGGTGGGTCGTTCTGATTTACGTGCTGTGTAACCTGGGCCTCAGCATGCACCTCTATCACGGCGCATTCAGCATGCTGCAGTCGATCGGGTTCAATCACCCGCGCTACAATGCGCGCCTCAAGCTGATCGCGCGGGGCCTCGCCTTCCTCGTCACCGCCGGCAACGTGTTCTTGCCGCTGACCGTGTTCCTCGGTCTGGTGAAGTGACCCGGAACCAGCTTCCGCTGCGGAATTCGAAAGAAACCAACCGATGCAACTAGACGCTCGCGCACCAACCGGCCCCATCGAGCAGCGCTGGAACGAGGCCCGCTTCAAGGCCAAGCTGGTCAACCCGGCCAATCGCCGGAAGTACAAGGTGATCGTGGTGGGCTCGGGCCTCGCCGGCGGCGCCGCTGCTGCCACGCTGGGTGAGCTTGGCTACAACGTGTCCTGCTTCTGTTACCAGGATAGCCCGCGCCGCGCGCACAGCATCGCCGCGCAGGGCGGGATCAACGCCGCCAAGAACTATCAGAACGACGGCGATAGCGTGTATCGCTTGTTCTACGACACCGTGAAGGGTGGGGACTTCCGGGCGCGTGAGTCGAACGTGTATCGCTTGGCCGAGCTGAGCGTGAACATCATCGACCAGTGCGTGGCGCAGGGCGTGCCGTTTGCGCGGGAGTACAGCGGCTTGCTCGGCAACCGCAGCTTCGGCGGCGCTCAGGTGGCGCGCACGTTTTACGCGCGTGGCCAAACGGGGCAGCAGCTGCTGCTCGGTGCCTATCAGTCCTTGGCCAAGCAGATCGAGGCCAAGACCGTGAAGATGCACCCGCGCACCGAAATGCTCGATCTGATCGTGATCGACGGTGTGGCGCGCGGCATCGTCACGCGCAACCTGGTCACCGGCAAGATCGAAGCGCACACGGCCGACGTGGTGGTGCTGTGCAGCGGCGGCTACGGCAACGTGTTCTATCTGTCGACCAATGCCAAGGGCTGCAACACGACGGCCACCTGGCGCTCGCACCGCCGCGGCGCGTACTTCGCCAACCCGTGCTTCACGCAAATCCACCCGACGTGCATCCCGCAAAGCGGCGATTACCAATCGAAGCTCACCTTGATGAGCGAGTCGTTGCGCAACGACGGCCGCGTTTGGGTCCCGAAGAACGCGGCTGATTGCATGAAGGACCCGAAGACGATCCCGGACGCGGACCGCGACTATTACCTCGAGCGACAGTACCCGAGCTTCGGCAACTTGGTCCCGCGCGACATCGCCTCGCGGCGCGCCAAGGAAATGTGCGACCAGGGCAAGGGCGTAGGCCCCGAAGTCGGTGGCGTGCGTCGCGGCGTGTATCTGGATTTCGGCGACGCCGTGAAGCGCCTGGGCCGTGACACGGTCGCCGAGCGTTACGACAACTTGTTCCAGATGTACGAGCGCATCACGGGTGAGAATCCGTACGAAGTGCCGATGCGCATGTACCCCGCCATCCACTACACCATGGGCGGTCTGTGGGTGGACTACAACCTGCAGAGCACCATCACCGGCTTGTTCGTGGGCGGTGAGGCAAACTTCTCGGATCACGGCGCGAACCGCCTGGGCGCGAGCGCGCTGATGCAAGGCCTCGCCGACGGCTACTTCGTGCTGCCAGTGACGGTGCCCAGCTACCTCGCTGGGGTGAAGCCTGGCGGGGTGGATGAGTCGCACCCCGAGGTGCGGCGCACGGTCGCGGAGGTCGAAGCGCGCATCAAGCAGCTGCTCACGATCGGCGGCAAGCGCACGCCCGAGTCGTACCATCGCGAGCTCGGCACGTTGATGTGGGACTACTGCGGCATGGGCCGCACCGCAGAAGGTCTGAAGTTCGCCCTCGGCAAGATCCCGCAGCTGCGCGAGCAGTTTTACAGCGATCTCAGCATCGTCGGCAGTGGTGAAGAGCTGAACGGCATGCTGGAGAAGGCGGGCCGCGTCGCGGACTTCTTCGAGCTCGCCGAGCTCACCTGCATCGACGCTTTGACCCGTGAAGAGTCGGCGGGCGGCCACTTCCGTGAAGAGCATCAGACGGAAGAGGGCGAGGCCAAGCGGAACGACGAGCTGTTCTCGTACGTGTCCGCCTGGGAGTTCAGCGGTGCGACCAACGCGCCCAAGCTGAACAAAGAGCCGCTCAACTTCGAATACGTGCATCCCAGCCAGAGGAGCTACAAGTAATGGCGCGCTTGATGAACCTGGTGCTCAACGTCTGGCGCCAAAAGGGCCCCAAGGATCCGGGCGGCTTCGTGCGCTACGAAGCCAAGGCCATCAACGATCACATGTCCTTCCTCGAGATGTTGGACGTCGTGAACGAGGACCTCGCCCAGAAGGGCGAAGCGCCGATCGCCTTCGACCACGACTGCCGCGAAGGGATCTGCGGCTCGTGCGGCATGGTGATCAACGGCGTGCCCCACGGCCCCGCCAAGAGCACCACCACGTGCCAGCTGCACATGCGTACGTTCAACGACGGCGACGAGATCACGATCGAGCCCTGGCGCGCTGCGGCGTTCCCCGTGGTCCGTGATTTGGTCGTGGATCGCAGCGCGCTCGACCGCGTGATTCAAGCCGGCGGCTACATCTCGGTGCGCGCGGGCGCGGCTCCCGAAGCCAACTCGCTGCCCGTGCCCAAGCCCAATTCGGACTTGGCCTTCGAGGCCGCCGCTTGCATCGGCTGCGGCGCTTGCGTCGCGGCGTGTCCGAATGCCTCCGCCGCGCTGTTCACGGCGGCCAAGATCAGCCACCTGGCGCTCTTGCCCCAAGGCGCCCCCGAGCGCGAAGATCGCGTGCGCAAGATGGTCGCCCAGATGGACGCCGAAGGCTTCGGCCACTGCTCGAGCCACAAGGAGTGCGAAGCGGCGTGCCCCAAGGACATCAACATTGGCTTCATCGCCAAGATGAACCGCGAGCTATTGGCCGCCATGGCCACGGCTCCCAACGAGGTGAAGAACCGCAGCAAAGGCTGAGCGTCACTTGCTCGGCGGGGCGGACGCCTTCGCGGCGGCGCTGGCGGCGATCTTCGGCACGCTGTCGCGATTGAACGCCCCCGTCACGATCTGATAGGCGACGGCGAGCGCTGCGTCCGGCCCAGTACGCGGATCCACCGGGACCGTGCGCGCCACGCCCAAATCGACCTCCAAACCCGGGGCAGGAGCGTCTTTGTCTTTGGTAGGGGGGGCGTCGGGTGGCACCGCGACGGAGGGTGCGACGACTTTGGGCGCTGCGCCTTCGACCGGCGGCAAGTGATTGTCCAAGTTCTCCTCCCGCACCACACCGAACGTCTCGGCGGGCGTAGCACCGGGGATGAGCACGTCGGGCGTGACGCCTTGCTCTTGGATCGCGCGCCCGCTCGGCGTGTAATACCGAAGGGTGGTGAGGCGCAGGCCTGCGCCGTCCGGCAAATCGATGATGGTTTGCACGGAGCCTTTGCCGAACGTCTTGGCGCCGACCAGCGTCGCTCGATGATTGTCCTGAATGCAGCCCGCGACCAGCTCGGCCGCGCTGGCGCTGAACTCGTTGACCAGCACCGCCATCGGGCCGCGGCGCGCGGCGCCTCCGCCATCGGCGCGCACCTCATCGACGATCTTGCCCCGGCGGCGCGTGGTGTAGATCACGCCGTTGCTCAGAAAATCATCGGCGATGGCGCTCGCTTCGTTCACCAACCCGCCGGGGTTATTGCGCATATCGAGCACGATTCCCGCCAAATCACCGCCATTTTCGCGACGCAGCTTGGCGTAGTGGTCGAGGAACTCGGCGTGCGTCCCAGTTTGAAACGTCTTGATCCGGAGGTAGCCGACGCCGCCCGTGAGCAGCTTGCTCGACAGGCTGGCGACCGTGATCACCTGCCGGGTGAGCGTCAGGTAAATGAGCTTTTCCGAACCAGCGCGCCGGATCGTGAGCAGCACGTGGCTGCCCGGCTCGCCGCGCATCTGGCGCACGAGCTCGATCGACGGCCGCGCGCGCACGCTCACGTTGTCGATTGCCAAGATGCGATCACCCGGGCGCACTCCAGCGCGCTCAGCTGGCGAGCCTTCGATCGGCGCAATCACGGTCACGAACTCGTCGCCGAAGTCGACCTCGACACCCACGCCGCCGAAGTGCCCCTCGGTGTCGCCTTGGAAGATCGCGTAGTCCTCCGCCGGCATGTACGAAGAGTGCGGGTCGAGCTCGGCGACCATGCCTTTGATCGAACCCTCGAGCAGCCGCTTGCGATCAACGGGGTCCACGTACTCGTTCTCGATCCAAACCAGCACTCGCCCGAGCTGCTCCACCACCCGATAGGGGCTTTCGCGCTCCGTTCCGGCGTGAGCGCTGGACAGGATCGAGCTCAAAAAGACCCCGAAAATGACGGCTAAAATCAGGGGTGCGGTGCGCCGGAACGCCGAAAAGGCGCGTGATCTTGCGGGCATGGGGCGGCTACGATACACGCGCGCCCCCCGCTTTGGCGCGCTTTCAGGCGATTCTAAGCGGATTTGTACCCATAATCGCGGCCGATGGCGGGGGCTCACATTTCGTGATTGATTTCGCGGCCCTGGAGGTGGTACTAACTTTTTTCCTGGTGTCGGGTGACACCCCCCCACACAGAGGTAAACGCTTGGCCGACCACGACTCCAACAAAACTGCCGGCAGCGATAAGCGCAAACAGAGCCTGTACTTTCCGGAAGCCATGCTTCAGGAAATCAAGGATGAGGCCGCGCGCCTGGATCGCTCACTCTCTTGGGTAGTACAGCGAGCCTGGAAGATGGCTCGGCTCGAGATCAAGAAGATCCCGAGTGTGAACGACATCAGTGACGACGAGGAAGAAGCCGCAACCTGATGCCATGGTAGGCGCTCGGGTCGAGTTTGACTCGGGTGCCTCGGCTGCCACGTCCTCGTCGGGCGTGGCAGGCGTCTCTGGCACGGCTGCCGCACCTGGTGCATCCGTCACGCCCGTCGCCTCCCTCACATCAGAGGGCTTTGCTCGGGGTGCTGACGGAACGCGGCTCTACTTCCACCATCGGGCCGGCCCGCCCAACGCGGCGGTTCCCGGCCTGACGGCGTTGTTGTGTGATGGGCTCGCTTGCGACGGCTTCATTTGGAAGTACCTGTGGGATGAGCTCTCGCTCACCTGCAAGGTCTCCGTTGCGCATTCCCACTATCGTGGGCACGGCCGCAGCGGGTTGCCGGTGGACACGGATCAGATTGGCGTCAAGGCGCTCGCCGACGACGTAGACGCCGTGCGCCGTGAGCTCGGCGATCCGAAGGTCGTGCTGATCGGTCACTCGCTCGGTACTCAAGTCGCGCTCGAGGCCTATCGTCGCCGGCCCGACGGCATTGCTGCGCTCGTGTTGCTCTGCGGCAGCTTCGGGCGTGTGACCTACACCTTCAAGGGCAGCGAGATGCTGGCCTCGGTGCTGCCGAACCTGATCGATTTTGCCACGATGCATCCGATCGTGGCGCGTGCGATCTGGTCCAGTGTTCCGCCCAAGATCGCCATAGCGGTTGCCCGGCTCACCGGTGACATCAACCTGCATCGGGTCCGCTTCGAGGACGTCGAGCCGTACTTCCAACATGTTTCCATCGTCGATTTCGAGCTGTTCCTGCGTATGCTTCGCGCGGCAGGCGAGCACTCCGCGGAGGATCTGCTGGCGGACGTCCGCGTGCCGGTGCTGGTGATTGCTGGCGCGAAGGATTCCTTCACCCCCGCGGCAGTTTCGGAAGCGATGGCAGAGGCCATTCCAGGAGCCGAGCTGGAGGTGATTCCTGACGGAACGCACCTTGCCCCACTCGAGCACCATCTCGAAATCGCGCAGCGTATTGCGGCGTTTCTGGCACGAAACGGTTTGTGAGCGCGCTCGAACGTTTGGCGCGTGATCTCGCGCGCGTCGCCCCGTGCGCGCGACCGAGCGCCCGAATTCGATCCGCTCGCGACCAAGGGCTTACGCCGCCGCGCACAAGCCGGTACGCTACGTAGTTCATGGCGACAGAGCGTTTGGAATCGGACCTGATTGGTGGGCTCTTGGGCCTCATCGTGCATGATCTGAGAAACCCGCTATCTGCCCTGCACAGCAACGCGAGCTTTTTACAGACCTCGCGCGAGGCGACGAGCCCCGACGCCAAAGAAGCCCTCGAGGACGTCTCGGCGTCTTGTGAGGCCCTCGGTCACATCATCGACAACGTGGAGCTGATCGCGTTGTCGCTTCGCGGCGAGCGGCGCTTCGAGCAAAACTCGTTCACCGTGCGCGAGCTGATCGCGGATGCCTTGTCCCGTTCGCGCTCGCTCGCGACGAGCTACGGTGTGCGCGTGGAGTTCACGCCCTCCGCGGACGTGGACGTCAAGCTCGCGACCAGCCGGGAGATGCTCGGTCGTGCCCTGGGTAACCTGATTCGAAACGGGATCCAGCACGCGCAAGACGGCGCCCCGGTGCGTGTCTCCGCGCATGGCGACGGCGCGCTCATGAAGCTGCTCGTGGAAGATGGTGGCGCGCCCGTGTCGAGCGATTTTTTGGACAAAGCGTTCACGGCCGAGGGGCAAGTCTCCGCCAAAGGCCAGGTAGGCGCGCGCTATAGCCGCGGGGTGGGGCTGCTCGCAGCGCGCCTGGCGGCAGAGGCGGCCGGCGCCCAAGTTCGCGCGGTGAGCCCGCCCAGCGGGTCTGGCAACGCCTTCGAGTTGAGCATTGCGCGGTGAGCTGTTAAACGCCGCGCATGGGTGCGCAGTGGAAGCAAAAAGGTCGCGAGCAGGGCGCTGACGCCAAAGGCCGGTTATTTACGAAGCTAGCCAAGGAAATCATGGTCGCGTCGCGCAGCGGCGGCCCGGACCCGAATTCCAACTCACGGCTTCGGCTGGCGATCGAGCAAGCCAAGCGCGCCTCGATGACGCGCGAGACCTTGGAACGCGCGATCAAGAAGGGCGCCGGCTTGCTCGACGGCCAAGCACAACACGAGACGGTGTTCTACGAAGGCTTCGCGCCCCACCAGGTGCCCGTCATCGTCGAGTGTTTGACCGACAACAAGAATCGCACCGCGCCCAACATGCGCCTGCTGTTCAAAAAGGGGCAGCTCGGGGCCAGCGGTTCGGTGAGCTGGGATTTCAATCGCTGTGGAGCCGTCGAGGCCGCACCGCCGAGTACCGGTGAGGACGCCGAAGAGGCGGCCATCGAAGCCGGCGCGCAAGAGGTAGAAGCCGCAGACGATGGTCTGTTCCGTTTCTTGACGGAACCGAGCGATCTCGACGTCGTATCGAAGGCGCTCGCTGGTCGCGGCTGGTCGGTCACCGCGGCGAGCATGATTTGGGTGGCGAAGAACCCCGTGTCCCTCGAAGGTGACGCGCTGCGCGAAGTCGAAGCGTTCCTCGCGGCGCTCGACGAAGACGACGACGTGCAGCACCTGTACGTCGGCTTGGCCTGAGCCGAGCGGTCGGCTCAGCCGGGCTCCGAAAGCGCTGCTTTCCGAGTGATCGCAGCAGGGCAGGCGACCTGCTCGCAGGTGAACGTCGGGTTACCCACGCTGAAGCTCATGGCTGAAAGATAACGACGCTTTCTGGCGGGCGGAACAGGACTTTGCCCGTTTCACCCGGGCAGCCCCAGCACGTGCTCCAGTGCAGCCGCGGACGAATCGAGTCACTGTACGCGAACGCGACCGGGCCGGGCTCGTTCTTCATGAAGAAACTCGTGGCGACGGAGTAGGCATCGTCGCCCAAGACGTGGAGCACGGCTACGAAGGCGTCGTTGTCGTTGGCCTTGCCGGCGACGAGCAAGAACTCCGCGCCGGCGACTGGGCGCCAAACCAGCGGCGCGACCGTGAACGAGAAGCCCTTCTTGTCGCCCGGGCCGCGGGCCACGACGGTGTTCGCCGCATCCGGCTCGCGATAGAACTTCACGCTGGCAATGGCCGCGGTATGCGGGTCGGCTTTGAAGACCTTCTCCAACGCTTCAGCGCTGATCTTGCCGTGCGAAAAGGTTTCCCCGAGCTTCGGTTCGGGCACGATGGCCGCGTTGGGCGCGCCCTTGCAGCAGCGGAAGCCCAAGTCCTCGGCTTTCGTGTCGGGATCCAAGGTGTGGCGTGCCGCGCAGCGGTGCTCGGGACCGGCGGCAGACGGTGGCGCGCCGCGCACCAGCGCTCGCGCGCCCGAGCCCTCTTTGCTCGGCACCTCACTGGCGACCCACTCGCGCAGGTTTCCGCCCAAGCCGAGCACGTCGAAGCCCGACGCACAGCTCAGGGGCTCGCTCGCGCAACGCGCGTCCCACTCGGCGCCAAGCGCGTAGTCCGTGCTACTCGGTCCCTTGCAGGCGCGTTCCCACTCCAGCTCCGTGCACAAGCGCTCGCCGCGCTCGGCGCAGGCCCGCTTGGCCTCTTCGCGCGTCACCGAGGTGAGGGGCGGGCTCTTGCCGTCGTTCGGGTACGGCAAACGATCGATCTGAAACGGGCCGAGCTCGATCGAAGTCTGGCGCGGCTCGAGCTCCGGGTTGCGGCCCGGATCGCCAGGGCGACTTCCGACGTTGAAGCTGCCTCCGGGAATATCGAGGCGCTCGTTAGGTAGGGGCTCGGCGATCTTCTTGCTCGGAGCGGCTTTCGTCGAGGCGCTCGGCGCGGCCGTGACCGGCGACGGGCGCGGCGGATCGGAATGTTCCGCGCTCGGCTTGGGGCAACCGGACAACGCGATCAACGCGAGCGACGCGGGCAAAAGCCTTGCGCATGACCTCTGGGCACCGAGCACGGCGCGAGCTTCCCCCGGACATCACCGAACAAGCAAGGCCCATCCGCCGCCTCGGATTGCGGCGAATTGCGCAGAAATTCGAGCCCGCGGCTAAATTTGTTACACTCGCGCGGGTGTCAATCGAAACCCTATCGCTGACCGTGCCGGCAGAGCACCGCGGGGAGTTCTTGGCGCGTGCGGCTCGCTTGCTCGAGCGGTCCGAGGCGCGCGGCGTTTCCGCAACGGAGCGAGAGCTCGCGCTCGGCGTGCTCTCGGTGTTGTGCGGTGCCGCAAAAGCGCTCGCGGAGCCCGCGCTCGGCGCCGAGCCATGAGCACCCTTCGCCTGAGCGGCCGCGTGCTGTATCTGACCGAAGACCAAGACCTCCTGCAGAGGCAGCTCACCGGCGAAGTGCTGCGCTTCGAGCCTGGGCGGCCGCTTTTGGCCAATATCTCCACCGACGAGCTCACTCCGGCTTGGGCTTGTTATTACTACGACCAAACCTTGGCCCGTTACTGCTTGGTCGGCTTGCGTGGCGGGCTAATCGAGCGCGACGCGGTGCTGCGCGGCGGGTTTCAAGTGATCGTGAGCGGGCCCAGCAAGGGCTGTGGTAGCTCGCGCGAGACCGCGCCGTACGCCGAGCTCTCGTGCGGCGTGCGCGTCGTGTTCGCGCCGAGCTTCGAGAAGATCTACCTTCAGAATTGCCAAAATATCGGGCTCCTGACGAGCAGTGATTTCTCGCTGCTGGAGCGGTTGGAGCGCGGTGAGGCCCTGCCGCTCAGCGCGTTCTCGGCGCAGCTCTCGCCCATCTCGCGCGCAATCGTCGAGGCGGGTGGCCTGTTTGCGTACAATGCGGCGCGCCTGCGCGGCGACTCGTCCCCCGAGTCGCCGGTTCGCCCGGCACGCCCCATGACGCTAGCCGAGAAAATTCTGGCTACTCACGCCGTGCGCGACGCCGCTCGAGACGTGCTCGGCGTCGACGCCGTTGCGCCGGGCGACGGGCTCTTCGCGCGCGCCGATCTGCGTTTCAGTCACGAGTACGTGACGCCGATGGCGGACGCGCTGTTCCGCGCCGGCTTCGGCGAGGACGTCAAAGTCGCCGACCCCGATTCGCTGGTGCTGTTTCGGGACCACCTGACGTTTCTGGAAAGTGTGATGCCGGCTCAGCATCGCGCGCTCGGCTTGGTCGAGCAGTCTCGAGAGCTCGTCACCGTGCAGCGCGCGTTTGCCGAGCGGCATGGCGTGCGCTTGTTCGGCGAGGTCGAACGCGACGGCCAAGCCGCGGGCAGCGAAGCCATCTGCCACAACAAGGTGATCGAAGACCTGGCTTTGCCGGGTGAGCTCGTGGTCGGTACCGACTCGCACACTTGCATGGCGGGCGTGCTGGGTTGCTTGGCGTTCGGCGTCGGCAGCACCGACATGGCCAACGCTTGGCTGACTCGCGACGTGCGGGTGGACGTGCCGGAAAGCGTTCGAGTGAGGTTGACGGGGGCGCTGAGCCCAGGCGTGTGCGCCAAGGACGTGATGCTGCGCTTGCTCGCGCAACCCGAGATCAAGGGCGGCGGGGCAGTCGGCAAGGTGCTGGAGTTCTCCGGCCCGGGCCTGCTCGATCTCAGCTTGGGGGAGCGCGCCACGCTCACGAACATGGCGGTCGAAGCCGGCGCCTTCACCGGCATCATCGCGGCCGATGACGTGGTCGTGTCGTACCTGGTGGGCGCGCGCGGCCTGGATCGAGCGTCGCTGGAACGTAAGATCGTCAGCGCGGATCCGGACGCATCGTACGCATTCACGATCGATCTCGATCTGTCTCGAGTGCCGATCATGGTTGCCGTGCCGAGCGATCCGCGGAGCGGCATTCCGCTGGCTGAGCTCGAGCAGCGCGTCGGCTCCGAGGTACGCATCGACATTGCCTACGGTGGCTCGTGCACGGGGGGCAAAACCAGCGACATGGACCTGTACGCTGGCGTCATTCGCGAGGCGCTCGAGCGCGGACTGCGCGTCGCGCCCGGGGTGCTGTTTTATCTTCAGTTCGGGTCGCAGAGCGTGCGCCGCTACGCGCTCGAGCGCGGCTACATCGAGCTCTTCGAACGCGTCGGCGCGAGCCTGCTCGATCCCTCTTGCGGCGCTTGCATCCGAGCCGGGCCAGGCACCTCGAGCTCGGCCGACCAAGTCACGGTCAGCGCCGTGAATCGCAATTTCCCGGGCCGCAGCGGGCCCGGGCGCGTGTACCTGGCGAGCCCCCGCGTGATCGCGGCCAGCGCAATCGCGGGCAAGATTGTGGGCGGACTCGGACCCTGACTCGTGCTAGTGCGGGCGCACATGGCAGCTGCGTCGAGCGGTTATCAACTGAGCCCCGGAATGTGGGCCGTGCTCCGCTATCAGGTCTTCGACGAAGAAGACGCGCTGATCGAGACGAACGAGAGCGAGCTCAGCGTCTTGATCGGTTACGGCGTGCTTTTTCCGGAGTTGGAAGACCAGCTCGACGGGCTCGCCGAAGGCGAAAGGCGCACCGTGCTGCTGAAGCCCGAGCACGCCTTCGGCCTGCGCAACCCCGCGGCCCAGGTCGAGGTCGATCGCTCGGACTTCCCGGAGGACGTGGCAGCGGGCGATTGCTACGAGGCCGAGGACGAAGACGGCCGCCCCGTGCTGCTCCAGGTCTTGGACGTGTCGGAGGGCGGGGTGCTGGTCGACAGCAACCACCCTTTGGCCGGGCAAACCCTGCGTTTCGAGGTCCTGGCCCAAGAAGTCCGCCCCGCGACCGAATCGGAGCTCTTGGCCGCCGAACAGCGCATTCTTGCTCAGCAATCGGAGCCGGAGCAGCTGATTACGCCGCAGAGCTTGCTTCGGGGGCCATCCCGGCGCTAGGAAAGCACCCGCAGGCATGGCCGAGCGGCCGAGAACCTGCCACTACTCAGCGGATCCCCGGTTGGGATCCGGATTCAGACTGACACGGAGAGCTCATGCCGATTCCCGAGAATTTCAAGTACGACGTGCGCGTGCGCGAGCGAATGCTCAAGCGTGGTTTGCTGACCGAGGGTGAGCTCGCCAAGCACATCGAAGCCGCAGCGGACGTGACCGACCTCCTCGTCGAGGTCGAGCTCAAGCAGCCCGCGCTGATCAAAGAGTCCGAGCGTGTCGAGCGCGTGGTGTCGCGCACCGCTCCGCGCCCGGTGGCACACGTTCCCACCGTCCGTTCGCTCGAGAACGAGCTGAACGACATCGACGACGACGACGACGATCTCGATGACCTCGACGACGAGGATGATGACGAGGACGAGATCAAAGTGAAGGCCGCCGCCAAAACTGCCGCTGCCGAGAAGGCCAAGGCCGAAGCGGCGCCCGCGCCCGCGCCCGCGCCCGCGTCGGAAAGCGCACCGGCGGCCGCGCCCGCAGACGAAGGCGCGGAGAGCGACCAGTGACCGAAGGCCACGGCGAATCCAAGTCCGGATCACAGCCGGACAATCTGCCCGCAGTCGATTTCACCACGTTCGTGGTGTCACTGAGCCACTCGGCTCTATTGCACTTGGGCGATGCTCCTCATCCCACGGAAGAGAAGAGCGATGTGGATTTGCCGTTGGCCCGCCAAACGATTGATCTTTTGGCGTTGATTCAAGAGAAGACCCACGGAAATCTGACGGGGGCCGAAGAGCAAGTGCTGACGCAGGCGCTCTACGACCTCCGCGTCCGCTACGTGGAAGTCTCGCAAAAGCACAAGTGACCCACGGCCGGCCCCTTCTGTTGGTCGCGCTGCTGGCGGGCTGCGCGCTGCTCGGCTGCAAGCGTCTGCCTGTCGGCGGCTCGTCCAGCTCCGGCGCGGCGGCATTGCCCTCGGGCGCCGTGCCGGTGAGCGCTACGGCTCTGCCCACGATCTCGCCGCTGCCTGCTCCGCTACCCGGCGCCCGTGCCCCACAGAGCTTCGCAGATCTGGCAGCCAAGGCCGATCCCGCGGTCGTGTTCGTGAAGACGCTGCAGGAGCGGCGCGGCTTGTCCGGGCGGCGGCGCGTCGTGGGCGAGGGCGTCGGTACGGCGTTCGTTTACGACCCAAATGGGCTCATCATCACCAACAACCACGTGATCGACGAGGCCAGCGAGATCCACGTCATCTTTGGGCGCAAGCGAGAAGTGAACGCGACGGTCGTCGGGCGAGATCCGCGCACCGACATCGCCGTGCTGCGCGTCGAAGAGAAGAACCTGCCGTTCTTGCCGCTCGGGGACTCGGACGCGCTGCGCGTGGGCGACTGGGTCGTGGCCATCGGCAACCCCTTCGCGCTCGCGCACACGGTCTCGGCGGGCATTCTGTCGGCCAAGGGCCGCACGATTTCGGACGTGAAGGGCCTGGACGAGTCGGGCTACTACGATTTTCTGCAGACCGACGCGAGCATCAACCCCGGTAACTCCGGTGGCCCGCTGCTCGACACCGCGGGCAACGTCGTCGGAATCAACACGGCGATTCGGGCGCAGGCCAATAGCATCGGCTTTGCGATCCCGATCAACATGGTCAAGGAGCTCCTGCCGCGGGTGCTCAAAGACGGCCACATCAAGCGCAGCGCGATCGGGGTCAGCGTCGCTTCCGTGTTGCCCGAGGACATGGAGCGCCTGAAGCTGAGCGACGAGAACGGCGCGCTGGTCCGCTTCGTGGCTCCCGGCGGCCCTGCTGACCGCGCGGGCCTTCAGGTCGATGACGTGATTCAGGCATTCGAAGGGGAGGCGCTGACGGGACCCGAGCGCTTGCGCTGGGTCGCGAGCCTCGCCGGTGTAGGCAAACCAGTCACGCTGCGGGTGTCTCGCGGCGGTCGGGTCTTCGACCTCAAGGTCACCCTGGTCGAGCTTCCGGACGAAGCCGCGCGCGCGCCCGAAGACGACGCCCCGTAGGCCTGCAGCGCTCAATTGCTGCTGTGCTGGAAATTCGTCGGATGTTCCTCGAAATCTGCGCCAATCAAAGGCTTCGTGCGGGGATCCCCAGCGATCCCAGCGCGTACACTGGAGCGTGATGGCGTCCCAGGCCCGTGCTTCCTTGAGCTCCCTCGTGGACGCTGGCGCGCTCGCGCTGGAAGCCGAGCCCGCGCGCGGGCCAAACACTGATCGAAATGTCACGGCCGTGAATAGCGCCGCGCCTTCGGCGTCAAACCGAACGAGCCGAGAGCTCGAAGCGGAAGAAGATCGTGTACTCATCGAAAGCGCGCAGAAAGGCGATCCGGTCGCCTTCAAAAAGCTGGTGCAACGGCACCAGCGGCGCGCTTTTGCGATCGCGCTCGGCTTGCTCCGCGACGAGCAGGACGCCAGAGAGGTCGTGCAAGAGGCATTCTTGCGCGTCTACCGGGGGCTCGATTCCTTCCACGGCGGATCGACCTTCTTCACCTGGCTGTACCGCATCGTCACGAACCTCTCGATCGACCTCATGCGCAAGCCCTCGCGCCGGGATGCCGAGCTCGACGAGAGCCGTGAGATCGACGAGGCAGACATCCCCCTACTCAGTCGCATCGACGGGGCCGACCCTTTGGATGTTCTGCGGCGTGCCGAAATCCGAAACAAGCTCGAAGCCGCGCTCGATGCTTTGCCGGTCTATCATCGTGGGGTCATCGTGATGCGCGAAGTCGAAGGCTTGAGCTACGAGGAGATGGCCGAGGCCATGGGCGTGTCCAAGGGCACGATCATGAGCCGGCTGTTTCATGCTCGCCAAAAGCTGCAACGCGCGCTCGCTGACTGTTACGCAGAAGAAGTCGCGCCCAACCTGCAAGGGGCCAAATCGTGACCGTGTCGCGCGAGCTGCTCATGCGCTATCACGACGCAGAGGTCTCGGAGGCCGAAGCGCGTGAGGTCGAGGCCGCGCTCGACCAAGAGCCCGCGCTATTGGAGGAGCTCGAGGCCTACGCCGAGCTCGGCAACTTCGTGCGCGCATCGAATGACTCGCGCGCGGTGGAGTCCTTCGACATCAGCGATAGCGTGATGGCCGCGATTGCGCCGAAGCGCGAAGCGCGGTTTCAATCGCCTCCCCCCGCGCGCGTGCAGTCACTTTTGCCGCGCATCGCCACCTGGGTGTCGCTGGGCGCGGCGATCGCCGCGGGCGCGGTGCTGGTGGCGCGCTCCTGGTCGGCGCCACCGTCGCGCGTCGCCGCACGTGGCTCGCATGTCGCGAGCGCGGAGCACTCGCCTGCTTCGCCCAGCGCGGCGCCTGACCTATCGGCGGCCCCCGAGCTCGTCGCCGCCCTTCAGGCAGAAGAAGAGCCCAAGCTCCCGCCCGCCACGATCGAGTCGGTGGATTTCGGTGGCAATACCGGCTCAGTCTTCGTGGTCTCTACGGATTCTTCGGAAACCCCCGTGGTCTGGATGCCCGATGACGGAGAGCCGGACGAGGACAATGAGGACAGGTCCGAGTCGTTATGAAGCGTGTCGCGCTTGCGCTGTGTTCGTTGGTCGCCGTGCTGACGTTGCCGGCCTACGCCGATAACGGCCCTTCAGCGTCCGCCAAGCCCGTCGCCTCGAGCGCACCCTCGGCAAGCCCCGCGCCCTCGGCAAAGCCCGATCCGGATCAAAGCCTCGCCGCCGAGGTGCTGATCCTGCATGCCACGAACGACAAGAAGGGCATCGATCCGCGCATCGGCAAGCTGCCCGAGCTCTCCAAGTCGCCGTTCTCCAACTACGACAGCTACCAGCTGCTCGATCGAGTGCGCTTACCCCTGAAGAAGGAAGAGGCGGTCCTCAAGCTCCCCAACGGCCGAACCTTGCAAGTGCGCCTCGTGGACGAGCCCGGCCCAGACTCCGTGCGCCTCTCCGCCAGCATCAACCGTCCCAACGGCAAGGAGTTCCTGCCGCTGCTCGAAGTAAAGGCGCACGTCGGCCAAGCCTTCATCGTCGCTGGGCAGAGTCACAAAAAGGGCATTTTGGTGCTCGTGATTCGGATCGTGAAGTAAAGCTCTGCGCGGGGGCGTCTCGATAACCGAGATCCGAAACGTCGCGACTGATTCGGTTCAACGCTTCGGCGATTGATCAGTATCGACCTGCGCTATGGGTGCGAGACGCGCCTCGTTCACCTCGACGGCGGGCACCGGGCCGTAGATAGCCGCAGAATTAGGCCGACGATCGGTGGTCGGCCGCAATGCCCAGACATTCGAGCCCCGCCTTCACGCGGCAGGAGCCATTTCGAAAAAAATCGTAGTGTGAATTGATACTACGATTTTCGCATCAGCACCCCGGGTGGCGCGCTCGCCGTGAGCGGTCGGCCGTCAATGCCCGATCCTGCCTCGCTCCCCAGGAAGCTGCGCCGTGCGCACCGTGATCAACGAAAGGGCAGTGGCTTCGAGGCGACTGCGCTCAGCGCCGCGGCGCGATGCTCGGCACCGTTACCGCGAGCGGCAGGGTGAGCGTGAAGATGGTGCCTTCGCCGACGGCGCTCGCGGCGTGGACGGTACCGCCGTGGGCGTCGAGGATGCCGCGGACGATCGAGAGGCCGAGCCCGGTGCCTCGACCATCGGTCTTGGTCGTGAAGAAGGGCTCGAAGATTTGGTGCATGTCGTCTTCTTCAATCCCGGTACCCGTGTCGGCGACTTCGATGGTGAGCGTGTGCTGCGCGTGATCGGCGTGCATGCGAATGCGCAGCTCGCCACCGTTTTCCGACATCGAGTGCGCGGCGTTGGTGAACAAGTTCACGAACACCTGTGTGAGCTGGCCAGCCATGCCTCGCACTGGAGGTAGCTGGGCGTCGAACTCACGCAGGATTTGGATTTTGGCGCCTTGAAACTCGTGCTCACAGAAAATGAGCGCTTTCTCGACGATTTCTTGGGCTTGAACGGTGCCCGGCACGTCCGCGGCGGGGCGCGCGTAAGCCACGAGGTCGCGCGAGAAATTCAGGATGCGGGCTGCGGCTTCGCCGATGCGGCGTAGGCGCTCGAGGTCATCCTCCTGGTCTTCGTAGAGCGCCCGGCCCGAAGTTTTGCGCTTCAGGTAGTCCGAATAGGCGATGATCGAGGTGAGCGGGTTGTTCAGCTCGTGCACCACGCCCGCCACGATTTGACCGAGCGAGGCGAGCTTCTCGTTTTGGATCACCTGGGCCTGCAGCTTGCGGATCGAGCGCGCCGATTCCTCCGCGCGCATGTACAGCCGGGCGCGACGCACGGCGGCCGCGAGCACGAGCGCGGCTTGCGTGCCGATCTGCATCTGCAGCGGGCTCAGCGCCTGCTGGGCGCTGGCCAAGTGCAGGGTCGAGCCCACCGCGCCGTCTTCGAGCTCGAAGATGCGTTCGTCATGAAAACCAGGGAAAAGGCGAGTCGGATCGCGGCCGAGGTTGAGCGACATGCCCACCGGTAGCCTCGAGATGACCACGGGCGCCGCGCCATTGTTGCAGACGACGCACGCGCCGAACGCCGCGCTGGGCAGCAACGTGGACAGCCCGTCCACGAACTCACGCGTGAGCTGATCCAGCTCGGCGTCGATGGGGAGGCTCAACGACAACCGCAGCAGCACGTCCCGCCAAGACTGCGCCAAGGGCGACTCGGAGCTACGACGACGACCCGATTGCGCGGGCTCGGAGCTGCGCGCGTCGGGAGCTGCCGCGGGCGGAGGCGGGGTGAGCTCTTCGGGCTCGCTGCTCATTGCGGCAAATCCTCGCCCTCGTTCTCGCTCGCCTTTTCCAGGTCCAAGATTTTGGCCTGGCCCACGTAGCTCTTGGTCTCGTACTTGGTGATTTTCCCGACCTTGCGCACGATCTCGGCCATGCGCTCCGACTCGCCCACGATCACGCTGGCGGCGTGGGCCAGCTGCGGATGATCCTCCAATTGCCGGCGCAGCAGCTCCGCGTAGCCGATTACCGACGTGAGCGGCTGATTGAGCTCGTGCGCTGCCGCACCCGCAAGCTCGGCCACGATGGCCTGCTTTTCCCGCGAGCGCAGCTCTTCTTGGGCCATCGACAAGCGCGCTTCCATGCGCAACTTTTCGCGGATATCGGTGAAGATGCCGACCGAGCCGATGGGGCGGCCATTGTCGATCACGAGCGACGCCGAAAGCAGGACCTGAATCGGTTCGCCATCGGCGTTCAGCATGTCGACGCGGTGATCCTCTAGCCTACCGTAGCCCGACACATTGGGATCCCGGATTTTGCGCATGATGTCGTGCGCGCCGCCAGGGGGGTAGAGTTTGCCGACGTACATCTTGCCTACGACGTCGCTCGGGGAATAGCCGAAGATGCGGGCGGCTGCGCGGTTGTAGAGCAGCACCGTGCCCTTCAGGTTCGCGGACACGATGCCGTCGACCGAGCTGTCGATCACGCTCTCCAAGAACTCCTTGGTTTGCTTGAGCTCGATCGCGGTCGCCCGCTCCTTGGTCACGTCGCGGAAGCTGAACACGACCGCGTTGTCCTCGTGCAAAACCGAGCTGAAGCTGACGCTGATCGTGCGCTCTTCGCCAGACTTGTCGGTGATCGCAATGTCGACGCCGCGCGGGTAAATGCCGTCCAGGAAGCCGCGCAAGAGCCGCGCTGCGCGGTCGCGCTCGAGCGGCGCCAAGAAATCCTCGAAGCGCAGCGCCATCAGCTCGGTCTCGCTGAAGCCGGTGATCTCGCGGGCCCGAGGGTTGGCGAACAGCACTTTCCCTTCGCGATCGATCACGACCATGCCGTCGGCTGCGCTCTCGAAGAAGTCGGCGTAGCGCTGGAAGAGCTGCACGCGCCGCTCGGCCTCTGCGCGCGCCGAGCGACTCTTCTCGGTGGCGTCACGCAGGGATTGCAGGATGCGGGCGTTGCGCAGCGCGATCGCCATCGCGTTGGTCAGCGTGGTGATGAGCGACAAATCGTAGTCATCGAACGCGGATTTGCCCTTGGAGCGCAGGAACAGCACGCCCATTGCACCGTGGTCGTGCAAAATGGGCAGCAAAGCAAAGGAGTTGAAGCCGATATTCGGACCATCTTGGCGCACGACCGCCAGCAACGGGTGCTGTGAGCCGTCACGGATCACCAGGGCGCGACCGGTCGTGAGCACCTCGCGGATCTCCGGATACTTGGCCAGATCGATGGGCAAATCGCGCAGCTGTTCGTCGTCGCTGGTGGCCAGCACGTAGCCGACGTTGCCCGACTCACCGAAGAGCACGATGCTGCAGCGGTCGACCCGCGCGAAGGCGGCCACGCGCTGCACGACCGTAAACAGAATGTCACGGATGTCGAGCGTGGAGGCCAGCGTCTGCGTGAGCTCGAGCACCGTTTCTTGGTCGCGCTCGCGTTGGTTCAAGCGGTCGACGTATTCTCGGACTCGCATTTGGCCGCGAATGCGGGCCACGAGCTCGGCGGGCCGGAACGGCTTGTGCACGTAATCGTCCGCGCCCGACGCGAATATGCGGGAAATCTCGGCGTCGGACTCGAGCGCGGTGAGCACTACGACGGGTGTGTCGGCAAACTTGGGATTTTGCCGCATCCGCTCCAGCACCGTGAAGCCGTCCGGCGCGGGCATCACCAAGTCGAGCAGCACAACGGTCGGGACGTGGGACTCGAGCCATTGTAGCGCGAGCTCCCCGCTCGACATCACGACCGGGTTCAGCCCGGCGTCATGCAGCGTCTGCTCGAGGACGTGCCGGCTAACGGCGTCGTCATCCACGACCAGGATGGAGATCTCGGCAACCACAAGCGTTGCAAGGTAGCACGAGCATGCGCGTAACCCTGCGGGTTTTGCAGCGCCTCCTTGTAAGGGGATGTGGGCGGGGGTCGCTCGGCTTTCGAGACCGGTCGCTCGGCGTCCGTCGGCGCTCGCGTTTGGCGCGTCTGGCGCACGTTCCGGCTTCTCGGTATAAGTCGCGAGGTGTCTGGCACGAGCAGGAGGCCTCCTTCGCGGTCGATCCACGAGACCGTTCCCCAGGCGCTCGAGGACCTGGAAGAGCTCGGGGACGACGCGATCATCGCCCAACAGACGGACGCGCACGCGCCCCAACCGCGCGCGAACGTGTCGGAGGAATCGCGCAGCGTGGTCATTACCGATCACCCCCAACGGCGCGATACCGAGCCGCCGCGCGCTGACCGCAGCTCGCGCGGCGGTGCGCCGCCCAAGTCCAGCGCCGAAGCCACGCTAGTGATTCGCGACCGGCGCGCGCTCGATGACCTGCGCACGCAAATCGAGCGCAATCGGCACAAGAAGGCCGGCCTCGGTCGCCGGCCGCTCTACGTGTGGGGTGCGCTCGGCCTGGCCGCGTTCGTGCTGGGAGGGATCGTCGCGTTCCTCGCGACGGACGGGCACGCCGATGCGCAGAGCGTGCCCGAGGCGACCAGTCGCGTCGAGGCACCAATGAACGGGCCGCGTGTGCCGGCGTCTACGCCGCCAGCGCAAGTCGAGCCCGCGACCCCTTCGGTGCGGCTCGACGATCTACCGGTCGAGCCGCAACGCAAGCACTGAGCTCTACTCGACGAGCGTCGGGCTCGCGATCTCGACCTCGAAGCCATGCTGCTTCAAGCTCGGCTCGATCTTCGAGCGGTCCCCGACGATGATCACGAGCAGCCGTTGCGGCTCGAGCCGTTTGGCCTGCTCGACCACCTCACTGGTCGGGATGCGGGCCACGAGCGCCGGGTACTTCGCGTAGTAGTCGGACGGCAACCCTTGGGCGAAGGCGGTACGCAAAGCGTCGGCCATGCTGCTCGTGTGCTCGAGCCGCGCGCCGAGCGAATGCATCAGATCCGTGCGCGCCCGGCCAGCTTCTTGGTCCTCAATGGGCGCCCCGCGCGTCGGATCTTTGGCGCGCTCGAGCTCCGTGAGGATCTCGAACAATGAGTCCGCCGTGGTTTCGGTCTTCACGTCGCTGGCGACGAAGAACGCGCCCCACTGCCGAGCTCCCAGCACCTGGCCGTGCACGCCATAGGTGTAGGCGTGTTTTTCGCGCAGGTTCAGGTTCAACCGTGACGTGAATAGCCCCCCGAGCAGCGTCCCCAGGATGTCGCGCGCCTCGAAGCCGGGCTCGGAGCGCTTGGGAAACGGCTGCACTGCGAAGATCGCCGATTGCACCGAATCTTTTCGGTCGACGATCAGCACCCGCAATTTGCTCGGCTGCTCGGGCGCCACCGTGGCCGTTGGGGCCGGGAACGCTGGGCCCGTCACGTGCCCGAACAACCGCTCGACGTCGGGCGCGATCCCATCGAGCGTCACGTTGCCGACGGCAATCACGGCCAGATTCGAGGGCACGTACACGCGGCGATGGAACGCGACGAGATCGGCGACGCTGAGCTTTTCCACGTCGGGGATGCTGCCGGATACCGGCGCGCCGGCGACCGGGCCAAGCAACGTGCGTAGCGCGGCCAGTGACGCCAAGCGAGCTGGCTCTTGGCGCTCACTCCGCAAACCGTCCAGCCACTCGTCCTTCACGCGCGCGAAGTCGGCGGGGTGAAATGCAGGAGTGAATACGACTTGCGACAATAGCTCGAGACCACGCGGGACGTCGGCGGTGAGCGTCGACAGCGAGACGTGGGATTCGTCTCGGCCGGCGTCTTCGTCTAGACCCGAGCCGAGCGACTCGGTCGCCTCGGCCAGGGCCAAGCTCGAGTAGCGTTGCGTTGCCTCGGTGAGCATGCGGGCGGTGAGCGCGGCCAAACCGCTCTTGCCGAGCGGGACCGAACCGCCACCATGCCGCACCACCACACTCAAGGTCGTGATGGCCGACGGCTTTGGCAGCACGAACAGCGTGACGCCGTTCTGGAGCGTCTTCTGCTGGGGCGTCGGGAACACGACCGCGGGGTGCGCGCCAGGCTTCGGCGGCGTGACGCGGAACGCTTCCGGATCGGGCGCCTTGGACGCGCTAGGCGGGGCGCTGGGCGGCACTGTCGGACTGACCGGCGTGGGCGCCGGCGCGCCGCAACCGGCGAGCAGCATCAGGCACGCGAGGGACAGGTGCCGCGCGTTCATGGCGCCTCCTTGGCGGCGCCGTTGCCGGCTGGCTCGGGAATGGGCTCGGTCAGCACTACGACCCGCGCCTCCGGGCGAAGGGAGGCTTTGATGACTCGCTGCACGTCGCTGCCTTTCACCTGCTCGATTTGGTCGAGCCATTGGGGCAAGTAGCCCGGATCACCCGTGTATTGATCGAAGCGCTGCAAGAGCCCCGCACGTCCCGATTCACCGCCGGGGCCATTCAGCAATTCCAAATTCGACAGCGCACCCACCAAAATGCGGCGTTTGGCACGCTCGAGCTCGGCCGTGGTGGGACCGCCCTTCTCGAGACCCGCGAGCACCGCGTCCAGCTCCTTCTCGACGAGGGCGGGGGACTTCCCCGTGGCAACGGTGGCGCTCAGTGACGCGATGCTCGACAGTTGGTTCGACTCCAAGCTCGCGCTCACGTCAGCCGCGAGCTTGGTCTGCACCACGAGCCGTTGATAGAGGCGCGTGGCTTTGCCTCCGCCCAAGATCGCCATCGCCACTTCCAGGGCGGGATCGTCCTTCGAATAGGCAGGCGGCGAGCGATAGCCGAACGACACCTGAGCCAAGGTCACCGGCTCTTTCACGACCAAACGCACCGCTTGGGGCAGGGGAGCGTAGGGCACGGCCTTCGCTGGTGGCCGTTTGCGGTCGGCGAGGGTGCCGAAGTAGCGCTCGACCAGCGCCTTGGCGTTGGCCACGTCCAGATCACCCGCGATGCACAGGGTTGCGTTGCTCGGCGCGTAATACTGCCTGAAAAACTCGGTGACGTCGGCTAGCGATGCGGCGCTGAGATCTTGCATCGAGCCGATCACGGCGCCGTTGTAGGGGTGGCCTTCGGGGAACAGGCTGTTCAAGAGCGCGAGCGAGCTCGGGCCGTAGGGCGCATTTTCATAGCTCTGGCGGCGTTCGTTTTTCACGACGTCGCGCTGCACGTCGAGCCGCTCTTGAGTGAGCGTGTCGATCATGTAGCCCATGCGGTCGCTCTCCAACCAGAGCAGGGTCTCTAGGTTCTCGCTGGGCGCGGTCTCGAAGTAATTGGTGCGATCCCAGCTGGTCGTGCCGTTACTATTGGTGGCGCCGATCGATTCTAGGATGCGATCGAATTCGTGCCCCACGTGCTTCGAGCCTTCGAACATCAGGTGCTCGAACAAATGCGCGAAGCCCGAGCGGTGCACGGGCTCGTTCTGAGGGCCGACGTGGTACCAGACGTTCACGGCCACGAGCGGCAAGCTGCGGTCGCTGTGCAGGATCACGGTCAGGCCGTTGGCGAGCTTGAGCTTCTCGAAAGCGATCTTGGCGACGGGATCAGCGGCTTTCGGTTTGGCGTGCTCCGCGCTCGGCGTTGCGCTCGTGCTCGGCGCAGGCGCGGCGTGCGCGGCGCTCAATGGCAGTGCCGTCGCGCAAACGAGCGCGCCAGCGCCAGCGAGCGTGGCCGCAGTGACTCGGGCGTTCCTCATGGTCATGGCGCGAAACTTAAAGCATCTCGGCGCCACTCGAACGGCCATGTGGCCGCACTTGCCGCGTGCGCGCGGCGCGTGATAGCGAAATCGATCCAAGGACCCAATGTCTCAACAAGGACCTGGCGGATACGGTGGCGGCGGACCCTTCGGACCGCCCGGCGGCGGCTATCCGCCCGGCGGCGGCGGCTATCCACCGGGAGGTGGCGGTCCGCCCGGCGGCGGTTACCCGCCCGGAGGTGGCGGTCCGCCCCCCGGTGGTTACGGGCCCCCCGGCGGGTCTCCGCCCGGTGGTTACGGCCCGCCCGGTGCCCCTCCGGGGCCGGGTGGTTACGGTCCTCCCGGCGCACCTCCTGGTCCCGGTGGCTACGGTCCCCCGGGTGCCCCTCCCGGTCCCGGTGGCTATGGTCCTCCCGGTGCTCCACCCGGTTACGGTTCCCCGCAACCAGGCTACGGCGGCTACCCACCGCCGGGCGGCCCAGGCGGACCGCCCGCCAAGAAGAGCAAGGCGTTGCTGTGGGTCGGCATCGGATGTGGCGGGCTCTTGGTGCTTGGCATCGCGGGCAGCGTCGCCAGCTACCTGTACATGAAGAGCCAAGTGAGCGCCGCCGAGACGGCGATTGCCGCTGCGGCCAGTGCGGGCGCATTGGGTACCGCGCTGCCCACACCTGCGTCGATGAGCCCGACCTGCGCCAAAGCCGTCGCCTGTTGTCAGGCTGTGATGGCCAAGACCGCAGGGGCGAACGCAGCGGCGGGTGCGCAAGCTTGTAACGGCATTGGTCTCTTGTCGGAAGACCTGTGTGAAAAGCAGTACGAAGGTCAAAAGCGCGCGGCGACGGTCGTCGGCGCGACTTGCCCGTAATGACGACTTGCCCCGGAACGGTGGAGGGCAAGCGCCTCTCGGAAAACTCCGCTTTCAACTCCGTTTGGCGACGTTTTGGCCCGTATTTGAGCGAGCGCCAGTGGGGCACCGTTCGCGAGGACTACAGCGAATACGGCAACGCCTGGGCGTACTTTCCCCATGATCACGCGCGCAGCCGCGCTTACCGCTGGGGCGAAGACGGCATCGCTGGTTACTCCGATCACCGGCAGCGCATCTGTTTTTCGCTCGCCCTGTGGAACGAGCGCGATCCGATCCTGAAGGAACGGCTGTTCGGGCTCACGAACGACGAGGGCAACCACGGCGAGGACGTGAAGGAGCAGTACTACTACCTCGACGCGACTCCGACGCACTCGTACCTGAAGATGCTGTACAAGTATCCGCAGGCCGAGTTCCCGTATAGTTGGCTGCTCGAGGAGAACCGCCGGCGCGGCCGCGACAAGCCCGAGTTCGAGCTGATCGATACGGGCGTATTCGACGAAGGCCGCTACTTCGACGTGTTCGTCGAATACGCCAAGGTCGGGCCGAACGACGTCTTGATCCGCATTCGGGCCGTCAATCGCGGACCCGAGTACAAGCGGCTGCACCTCTTGCCGCAGGTCTTCTTTCGAAATACCTGGTCCTGGACCAAGGACGCCAAACGCCCGTACTTGTTCGCGCAAGACGCGCGCACGGTGCACTTGCAGCACCCTGAGCTGGGCGGCTTTCGCCTGTATTGTCAGGGCGATCCGCAACTCTTGTTCTGCGAGAACGAGACCAACTTCAAGCGCATCTTCGGTACCGACGGCGGTCCGCAATGCCCCAAGGACGCGTTCCACGACTACGTAGTCCACGGCAAGCGCGACGCCGTGTCGCCCGAGTCGAGCGGGACCAAGGCCGCCGCTCACTACCAGTTCGAGCTCGCTCCCGGCGAAACACGAGAGCTCCATTTGCGGCTCTCGCTCGACGAGCACGCGGAACCGTTCGCCGACTTCGACGCGCTGTTCGCCACGCGCGAGCGGGAAGCCGACGAATTTTATGGCGAGCTCCAGGCCGAGATCACGGACGAAGATCAACGGCGCATTCAACGGCAAGCCTTTGCCGGTATGATCTGGTCGAAGCAAACCTTTCACTACGACGTGCGGCAATGGCTACTCGGTGACGAGACTCAGCCCCAGCCGCCCGAGCAACGCAAGCACGGCCGCAACGCCGATTGGGATCACCTCACGAACGAGGACGTGATCTCCATGCCCGACAAGTGGGAGTACCCCTGGTATGCATCCTGGGATCTCGCGTTCCACTGCATCCCATTCGCGGTCATCGACGCGGAATTCGCCAAATCCCAGCTCATTTTGCTGACGCGCGAATGGTACATGCACCCCAACGGCCAACTGCCGGCCTATGAGTGGGCGTTTGGCGACGTGAACCCCCCGGTGCACGCGTGGTCCGCCTGGCGCGTGTTTCAGATCGATCGCAAACAACGCGGCGACGACGGCGACCACCGCTTCCTCGAGCGCATCTTCCACAAGTTGATGATCAACTTCACGTGGTGGGTGAATCGCAAAGACGCCGACGGTCGCAATATCTTCCAGGGCGGGTTCCTGGGCCTCGACAACGTGGGCGTGTTCGACCGCAGCAAGCCGCTCCCCACTGGTGGCTACATCGATCAATCGGACGGCACCGCCTGGATGGCGATGTACTGCTTGAACCTGATGCGCATCGCGCTCGAGCTCGCGATGGCCAACGAGGCGTACGAGGACATCGCCAGCAAGTTCTTCGAGCACTTCTTGCACATCGCCCAAGCGATGACCGCCATTGGCGCTCAAGTCGGCCTGTGGGACGAGCAAGACGAATTTTATTACGACGTGCTGCACGTGCCAGACCAGCCGCCGCTGCCGATGCGCGTACGCTCGCTCGTCGGCCTGATGCCGCTTTTTGCGGTGGAAGTACTGCAGTCCGAGGTGATGATGGCCTTGAAGGGCTTCAGCTCGCGGCTCAAATGGTTCCTGGAGTACCGCCCGGACTTGGCGAAGCTGGTCTCGCGTTGGACCGAGACGCAGAACGGCGAGCGTCACCTGTTGTCGCTGCTCCGTGGCCATCGCATGAAGCGCTTGCTGCTGCGCATGTTGGACGACCAAGAGTTCCTGTCCGACTACGGCGTGCGTAGCCTTTCGCGTTACCATCGCGACCACCCATTCGAGCTCCAAGCCAAGGGCGAGACTTTTCGCGTGGCCTATTCGCCGTGTGAGTCGGAGTCCGGCATTTTCGGCGGTAACTCGAATTGGCGCGGGCCCATTTGGTTCCCCGCGAATTTTTTGATCATCGAGTCATTGCAGCGTTTCCATTACTATTACGGGGACGATTTCAAAGTCGAATGCCCCACGCGCTCGGGAAACTACCTGACCTTGGATCAGATCGCCGATCACCTGGCCGCGCGCCTGACCCGCTTGTTCGCCCGCGACGAGCATGGCAACCGTCCGATTTACGGCAAGAATGCGCTGCTCCAGAACGATCCGCACTTCCGCGACTACGTGACGTTCTACGAATACTTCCACGGCGACACCGGCCGTGGTCTCGGTGCCGAGCACCAAACCGGTTGGACGGGGCTGATCGCCAAATTGCTCCAACCTCGCCAAAAATCCGGCTAGTGAGCGACCGCGATCAGAAACAGCGGCAGCACGCAGACCAGAAAGAGCAGCGTGCTGACGATGAACATCGAGCCGGTGAGGTCGGTGTCGAGGTCGAAGAACACCGCCAGCATGTTGGCTAGGAGCGCGCTCGGCACGAGCCCGTAGAGCACGAGGATCGTTGCGTCGAGAGCGCGCAGGCCCGCGACGCGGGCGGCGCCCCAAAACAGGGCTGGGTAGATCGTGCTGCGGTACAGTAGGGACAGCAGGTGCTCGCGCCAAAAGCGGCGCAGGTGGAAGCCGTTGAACAGCAACCCGATGGCGATGCTGGAAGCCGCGGTGCCGACGAAAATCAACACGCGAGTCAGCGTAGCGACCACCGGCGGTCGCGCCACGTGCCCCAGGTTCAGACACAAGCCGAGCCCCACGGCCAAGAGCACCACCCATACCCGCGGATCGAGCGCATTGCGGAGCAGCAAGGCTGCCAGCGGTCGTTGCTCGGCTTTTCGCTCGTAGGCGCGCGCGATGGGAAAGCAGCAGAGCAAGAAAAACGGCGTGTACAAGAGCTGCGCATAGGTGGCTTGAGCGAGCCCGGCGTCGCCGAAGACGGCAATCGCGACGAGGCCGAGCAACGTGAAGCCGTTGTTGCTCAGGGTCATGCCGAGAATGAACGCGCCGCGGCGCGGTGATTCGTCGCTCAGCCTGCGGCTCACGAGGGTCGCGGCCGCCGCGGTGACCAACCAACCGCCGAGGGCGAGCAGCGGCAGGACGCGCGCCTCGGCGTGGATCCGGGCGATCCAGATCGCCGCTACCGTGATGAACGTCTGGCAGCCGTAAAACGCGAACGCGAAAAGGCGACGTGCTGCGCTGCGCGGTACCCCGAGCCGACCGAGCACGTAACCCAGGCCGATGGGCACGAGCACGATGCCGCTGATTTTCAGGTCTTGCTCGAGCCAAACGGACATGGATTCGCGGCGCCCTTTTAGCATCTTTTTTCGGCGCCGAACGGGTACGCTGCCGCCGTGTCTCGCCTCGCTCGCCGCCCGCTCGTGCTCGTCGCGGCTTGTTTGGCTTTGGGCGTGCTCGCGTATCAGCTCGTGCCTCGCGACGAGACGCGGATCGCGGCGGTCTTGGAGCAGCTGTGCTCGCGTGTGAATCAGACGCGCGACGAAGCATCCCTCGAGCGGCTCAGGCGGGCGCTGCCCGGGGCCCTCGACTCGCAGGTGCGTCTGCGCATCGTCGAGCTGGACGAGCAGCTTTCTGGCCTGTCCGAAGTGTCGACCCGCGCCACGGAGCTACTCGGCGGCGCTCCGCTGACCTTTGCGCTGAACAGCCTTCAGATCCAAGTGGCTGGCGAGCGCGCTCGGGTCGATATGGACTTGCTGCTCACGGTGAGCGGCTCCGGTGAGCAGCGGCGCGATCTTCGGCGCACGCGCGTCGCGCTGCGAAAATCGAACGGCGCTTGGCTCGTCGAGCGCGCCGAAATCGACCCCGTGGCACCCTCCGAGCCCGAGCCTCGGCCGTAGCCGGCTATGCGCTGCCCGGCTCCGTCGCTTGGCGCGCAGCAGCCGCGAGCACGATCAGCGAGATCCAAGTGAAATTCGCGAGCAGCAAATGCACGACCTGCATCGGCCCCGGCGCGGAGAGCCAGACGTTGAGCGCGCCGGCGAGCACTTGGAGCGAGACGCACAGCGCGAGCGCGAGGCTCGCTCGCTTCACGCCGCGGTGATTGCCGAAGCCCCACAGCAGGGCCGCCGCATAGGCCACGTAGGCCGCCACGGCGATGGCCAAGAACGGATGAACCCCACGCATGCGCTGGAGCAAGTTCGCGCTCGCGCCTTGGTCTTCTTGCAGACGAGCAGTGAAGCCGCTGGCTTGCGCCGGATACACCGTATCGCCCAGGGCCGTGACGGCGCCGGTCGCCGACACGAGCAGGATGCCGAGCCCGGCGAACAAGAGCAGCGCGCGCACGCGGCCCGGTAGGCGCTGCGCGCTTGGCGCGTCCACGTCGGCGAAGAAAGCGCACCACGTGAGCGCCGCCGTGAGCAGGGCCGTGCTGAGCAAATGCAACGGCAGCACCACGATCCGCCCGTAGGAGGCGTCGTGCTCGACGAGCCGCAGTTTGACCAGCAAGGCGCCAATTAGCGCCTCGACCAGAATCATCAAGAACGCCAGGCCAGCAGCGCGCCGCACGGCGTGCCCGCTCGGGTACAGCCGAAATGCGCCAGCCAGCAGGGCGATGATCGCGATCACGCTCAGGCCCGAGGTCGCGCGGTGGCCGTACTCGATGCCCGTCTTCAACGTCTGCGGCAGCTGGAGCAGCTCACCATTGCAACTTGGCCAGTGCTGCCCACAGCCGGCACCCGAGCCCGTGATGCGCACCACGGCCCCGAACAGGATCACGAGCAGGGTGTAGCCGAGCAGGGCCCACGCAAAACGCGAGAAGCGTCCGAAACGGCGTCGTGGATCGCCCGCGGGCAGTGCCGGGGTGAGGGCAGTCGTGGCGTGGCCGTCCATCGGCGCGGGTTTGCCACGAGCCTCGCAAACCGTCGAGCTGCCCTCGAAAACGATGCACAAACCGGGTCGCAGCGCGGATTCGGGTTCGACTCAGCGGCCAGTTCGGGGTAGGTCGCGGTTTGGATGAAGTTTCTAGACTCCTTCGATATCGTCGCCGTGCTGCTGGGCGTGATGTTCACCATCCGCAAGCTCGACGCGCAGAGCCGCAGCGCGGCGCAGCATCCCGAGGTCACGCTGGAAAACTTCGAGCGTTGGCAACGTCAGACCGCCTCCGCCTACGTGCCCGGCATCTACGCGAGCTTCTTCCGCGAGGTCTTTCACTTCGGCTTCCTGTGGTTCGTGCGGCGCAACCCGATCAGCCCCGAGAGCTTTCGGCACATCGGCCTGTTGGTCGATGCAACGTGGTTCGTGTCCGTGGTGGCCACGCTGGTCTTGGCGCACTTTGCCCGCGAGCAAGCGCGCAAGCTCGGCATCTCCCTGAACCGCCCCCCACCCACGCGCAGCGACCCGTAACTCTGGCCCGTGCCCGTGCCCGATCTCCCTCTTCGCTTGCCTGCTCAGTTCATTGGGGTCGCCTCAAAGCAACCCGCGTGCGCCAGTGCGTGACGTCAGCAGGCACCTGAGCTCGGCTGCGAGGTGCGGCACGTGCCCTCCGAGCGCCCCACCTGCAGAAGATCGGGCACGGGGGATGAACGCACCCGGAAGCGTTCTGGGAAGAGAAGTTTCGCTGCGGGCGTAAGACAGCCCAGATGAACGAGCGTTGCTTGCAATCCCTGGCCATACTCTTGGCCGGGTACCTCAAAGCTGAGCGACCCTCAGCGCCCGGGCGCGCGCAAGATGGCGCCCGGCTTGGTCCTGGGTTTGGGCGCAGCGGAGGCCGTCGTGGTCGCGGCTGGGGCAGCGGAGGCGGCCGCCGTGGCGGCCGGCTTCGCACTCGCCGAGGCAGCGGGCGCCGCGCTGGTCGTGGGCTTGGCGTTCGCAACCGTTGAGGTCACGCCCCCGCCGCCGACCAGTGATTTGCTTTCGATCCAGCCGGGAGAGACCTTGCCCACGCCGGACGGGAACTCGACGAGCGTCCATTCGGTGCCCAGGGTGGCGAGGCGAGTGACGACGAGGTCTTTGTTCAGCAGCGCAACAGACGGTTTGCTGGCGTCAGGCTCGTCGTAGATTTTGCTCGCGTCGACTAGGATCTTGGTGTTGCCCGTTGCGACCTTCTCTTTGTCGGCGAAGCGCTTCACTTCACCCAGCACGGGCGCTGCGCCGGCGTCGACAGTGGCAGGGGCGCCGGCCGCGGCTGCTTGCGCTGCTGCGGCGTTCGCGGCCGCTGCGGCCTGAGCGGCGGCAGCGCTGGCAGCAGCCGCCGCGGCGAGCTCTGCCGCAGGCGAAACCGATGCCGCCGGCGCCGGCTCGTCCGACTTTTTCTTGCAAGCCAAAAAGCTGCTCAACATGAGCACCCCACACACGCCGCGGGTCCAGTGATGCATCGCTCGTCCCATCTTCCGATCCTCCTCGTTAGTGGCACTCGAAATCACGGTTCGAGCGGGCGCAAGCCCCGATGAACCAGCGCGCTCGCGACGAGCCTGCGCTCAATGAGCCTGCGGTGGTGGCGGCAGAGTTTGGCTCAGCGGCGGCCGCTCACGGAGACACTTCTCGATGCCGGCGAGCAGCTCGGGCGAGGCGCCCTTCGGCAGGCGCGGCTTGCCGAGCACGTTGGTGGCCAGGCGATCCCAGGTCACGCCGCCGTCCGAGCCGAAGCTGAGCCATACGAACATCGCCCGGCCCTTGATGTTCGCGTCGGGGACACCGCCGCCCTGACCGCCGTTCCAAGCGCGCGAGTCGCTGCTGTTGTTGCGGTTGTCGCCCATCACCCAAGTCTCACCGGGCTTCACCACGTACGGGCCCTGATGCGGGTCGGCTTGGCGATCGTCTTCGAACTGGGTGATGTACGCGAACTTGCCGAGGAACTCCATGTACAGGTCGCTGGTCTTGACCGAGGAGTCCGTGCCCTCGTGGTAGCTGTATTCGCCGATGCGACAGTTGGGGATGCGCCAACCGTTGATCAACGGGTGCCCGCTCTCGACCGTGAGCGTGTCGCCCTCGAGCGCGATCACGCGCTTGATGAAATCTTGGCGCTCGTTGTTCGGATTCGGATCCGGATACTCGAACACCATCACGTCGCCGCGCGCGGGCGGCAGGCTGTTGAACAGGCGCAAATTCGTGTACGGAATCGCCGGGCCGTAGGCGAGCTTGTTGACGAAGATGTGATCCTGGATTTGCAGCGTGGGCAGCATGGAGCCGCTCGGGATCTTGAAGGCTTCGACCACGAACGTGCGCAGCAGCAGGGCCACGCCGACTGCCACCGCGATGGATTCCACATACTCCCGGAACTCGCCCTTTTGCCACGGGCTGAGCTTGCGCCCCACGAGCCGGCTCGCACGCTCGTACGCAGCGCTGAACGCGCCGGCCTCGAACGGCTTGGCGGCCATTGCGTCGCGCAGCTCTTCGAGGGAGTCCCGCAGCTCTTCACGTGCGGCCGCGGGCAGCTCGCGTTCCACGCGCGCCCGGTTCTTGCGCAAAATGCGCTCCGACTCTTCGAGCAGCTGTCCGGCGTGCTCGAACTCTTCGCGCATGGCGCGGGGCACGTCGTTGCGGCTGCTGCCGCCGGGGCCGCCCACGAAGGGCAGCGAGTGGCGGTAGCTGTACAGCACCATCTCGAAGATGGTGAAAAACAGAATGTATGCCGGCACCTGCTGGTCGCGGACCTCCCATTGGAAGCGCTCGAACAGCGTAACCGGAATGAAATCCTGAGCCGGCTTGACCAGCCACACGACGAGCATGCACAGCGCGAGTGGCACGACGACGAACCACAGTGGCCAGAACACGTAGCGAGAAATTTTTGCGTTCACAGAAGAGGGCTCGCGCGCCAAAAGCTCGAGTGCGCCGTTTCTAGCCGGCAGACCAGATTGGGGCAACCTACGCCTGGCCCCCGGTATTCCAAGCCGGCTTGGCTGTGGCATTTAGGGGCGTTTGGGGGCGGGACGGGAAGGTGGCTAGAGGCGGTCCCCGACCAGGACGAGGTAATCGACCTTGGCGGCGGCGTCGTCTTTGGCGCTGGTGTCGGGCGCCGTCTTGCCGAGTTGGGCGCTGTTGTCGATGACGAGGTAGTAGCGGCCCGGGTCCAGGTTCACGAAGCGCCGCCACAGGCCGCCGGCTTGCGTGGCCGTGTCGTCGAGCAGGGCTTGCGTCGCGAGCGACGCGCCGCCCGCGTGGCGCAAATAGGTATCGAGCAGGGTATCTCCGACGGGCTTGGGGACCACGAGCAAATCTGCGTTCGGGCTCCCGTCGACGGCCACGGTCAGGAACAGCGCCTGATTCGAGTCGGTGACCTCGAACGCGCCCACGTAGTCTTGTTGACCTACGTGCACCTCGGTGCGTTCGTTGGCCAAGATCTGCTTGTCGGTGCGCTTGACCTCGAACGGCTTGAACGGCTGCTCGCCCACGGGCACGATCCCGAGCGCGAAATCCGTGCTGCCGGACGAGTCTCGACGAATCACGGTGAAGCCACGACGCAGTTGGCTCTCGACGATGTGCTTGCCGAGATCGTTCGGGTTCACACCCGCAATCGCCATGCCGCCTTGGGCCAACGCGGACTCGACGAGCGTGGTTTGAAAGCCGGCGCCATCGATCATACGAGGCCTGAAATACACGTACATCGCCCCGTCATGGAGCTGAAAATCGGTGGCGTACTCGATCACCCCGCGTGAGCTGAAGCCGATGCGTTGCGTCACGTTGGTCCACGCGTAGCCCTTGCCCGTGTATTGCACGACGAAGGACTTGTGCGCTTCGTCGTCGAGCACCTGCGAATCACACGACTCGGCGAAGAAGCGGCCCAAGACGGGCTCGTCGTCCCCGAACTTGAGCGGCGCGCCCCCTTTGAGCATCTCGCCGCAAAACGTGTCGAGGCCGAACTTCAAGATGTCGAAGCGCAGCGTCTTGTTGGCAGGATCGTTGATCACGCCCGCGCCGAGCACGCTGACCGCGCGCGAGCCCAGGGATTCGGATGAGCAAGCGCTGAGCAGGGAGAGGCCAGCGAGGCTCAGCGAGGCAAGTCGGACGAAGCGGGCGAAAGCAGGCATGCGCGGCGCAGCATATCAGCAGGTTTCGCGGTCTCGGCCTCAAAACGTCGGCCCGAGTTGACAAGCTGCCCGGTTGACACGAAAAGATGAGGCCGAAAAATGGGTCATCTGGCGATTCTCGGTGCTGGTGCATGGGGCACGGCTCTGGCACGGCTCGTGAGCGAGCGCGGTGAGGCAACGCGGCTTTGGACGTGGCAGGCCGAGCACGCGGAGGCCATGCAGCGTGACCGCGTGAACCAGGCGTTTTTGCGCGGTTTCCCCCTTCCCCCCGGGCTGGCGGTCAGCGCTGATTTGGAGCACACGCTGCGCGGCGCTTCGGCCGTGATCTTGGTGGTACCCACCGCAGGCTTTCGCGACACGCTCGAGCTCGCGCGTCCGTTCATCGAGCGTAACGCGACGTTGATCATCGCCAGCAAGGGCATCGAGCCAGGGTCGTTGATGTTGTTGAGTGAGGTCACGGAAGCCGTGCTCGGCCCCTCCGCGCACGAGCGCACGGTGGTCCTGTCTGGTCCCAGCTTCGCCAAAGAAGTCGCGCTGGGGCTGCCGACGAGCCTGGTGGCCGCCGCCCACTCGAACGAGCTCGCGACGCGAGTCCAACAGCGCTTGTCGAGCGATCGCTTTCGCGTCTACGCGGGGGACGACCCGATCGGCGTTCAAGTGGGCGGTGCGCTCAAGAACGTGATCGCAATCGCCGCAGGCGCCTGTGACGGCCTGGGCTTCGGCTACAACACGCGCGCCGCCTTGATCACGCGCGGCCTGGCCGAGGTCGCGCGCCTCGCGCTAGCCAAAGGGGGCCAAGCCCACACGCTGTCGGGTCTCGCGGGCCTGGGCGATTTGGTTTTGACCTGTACCGGCGAGCTGAGCCGCAATCGCACGCTCGGTTACGAGCTCGGCCGGGGCACGGGTCTCGCGGACGCGCTCTCGGGTTTGGGTCACGTCGCCGAGGGGGTAGTCACCGCCGAAAGCGCGTATCATCTCGCGGAACGCCTTTCGGTCGAGCTGCCGATTTCGGGTGAAGTGTACCGCGTGCTGTTCGAGCAAAAACCGGTGCCAGAAGCGGTGCGCGCCGTCCTGTCGCGACCCCTGACGAGGGAATGAACATGAACCGACGACTCGCTCACTTCGCGCTCGCGTTCGCGGCGCTCGCTGCGCTACCGCGCGCTCTCTTCGCGCAGACCGTGCAGCCCGCGCCGTTTCCGCAAGCGGTTCCGCAGCAGCAAGTTCCCCAGGTCGGTGTGCCAGCGCAGCAATTTCCACAGCAGTTTCCGCAGCAGGTGTACGTTGCCCCTGCGTCCAACAAGCGCAGCGGCAGTGAGATCACCGTACTTTACAGCACAGCCGCGGTGTACGGCGTCGGGATGGGCGTTTGGTTCGGCGCCGAGGCCAAGATCAAGGATCCGGGCCTGTTCTTGATCGCGCCCGCGATCTTGGGCGTGGCCGCCCCGGTCGGTGTGTACTTCCTCGACAACCCGAGCATGCCGCGTGGTCTGCCCGCAGCGATCGCCAGCGGCATGGTGATCGGCGCCGGAGAAGGCATCGGCATCGCGAGCTATCAGTTCGTGTCCAGCACCAAGGCAGACGCCTGGGGCTTTCGCGGCCTGTCACGCGCGACGGCGATCGGTGCCACGTTGGGCGGCGCGGGCGGCTTTGCGCTCGGCTACCTGCAAGAGCCGTCACCCAAAAGCAGCTTGCTCACGACCAGCGGTGTGGTGTGGGGCTCGGCAGTGGGCGCCATGTTCGGCTATGGCGCCTCCGGCAAAGGTCTGGGCTACGGCCGGGCCAACGACAGCGCCGCGCTCGGCGGCTTGATTGGCTTCAACGTCGGGTTGGCCGCCGCAGCCGGCTTGTCCACGGTGTACATTCCCAGCTACCGCGCGCTCGAGTACATGTGGATCGGCGCGGGCGTCGGCGCCGCAGTCTCGCTGCCCGTCTATTTCGCGTACGCCGGCAACGGCGGCCCGCCTGCGAAACGTGGGCTAATCTTCAGTGGCACCACGACCACTCTCGGCATCGTCGCTGGCGCGCTCTTGGCGGGGACGGGAACAGACAGCGCGGATGCGGAGTCGAGCTCACACTTTGCCCATCTCGACTACTTCCTCCCGATGCCCACGTCCAACGGAGCCATGCTCTCCCTCGGCGGTCGGTTGGAATAGGGGCGCGGCCTGACGCGTGAAGTAAGGACGCGCGGTGCTTCGCGCGCGATTGGAGACTTACGTTTGCGCACGCTCCGCCGATGACCGCTGGGCCGATCGCGCCTTGCTGAGGGAAAGCACGCGCCCGTTCGGTCGGTTCTTGTAGGTCTCCATCTCATTCGTCGATCGTGATCTGATCGTGCCAACGTCGGTTGAACTCGACGTATTTCCGGGCATTCGGCTGTACTTGCTTCGCGCGCGCGCCGGCGCGAAGCGTGTGCGCTGCGCACCCCTCCTGGTGTTCCGAAGCGGCTCGCGCACCCGAGTTTTTAGGCAGCGTCGTACTACTCCGCTCACGGAAACGGACTGCGACGCGGAGCGGTGTTGGACCCTCCCCCGGGCGCGGCGGGCTTTGGCGCCGTGTCCGGGGTTGAGGGTCCCGGCGCGCGGAGCCGCGGAGCGGCGAGCACGCGTGGCCGTCATTTGCCGGACGGGGCGCGGAGCATCAAAGTCCGACGCCGCTTGCACGAGGAGCAACAAAACACGACAAGTATTGTTATTTATGGGGTGGGGCATTAGCCTTTCGCGCGGCATGGCCACGATTCGTTTCTTTCCGTCGGAGGGGGCTCCCGTGCTCATGGCCTTGCACAAGCCGCTTTCGACGATTGGCCGCGCGCTCGGCAACGACATTCACTTGCCCGACGCGAGCGTGGCCAGCCATCACGCGCAGATCGTGTTCAACGGTCGAGATTTTCAGCTCGAGGAAGTGGACCGCGAAGCCGAGATCCTGATCAACGGCAAGAAAAAGCGGCGCGCACGGCTCGCCAATGGCGATCGCATCACGCTCGGCAAAGCGTTGCTCGGCTTCAGCATGTTCACCGAGCTGCCGTCCACCCCGGAAGCCGAGGAGCGCGAGAACAACGGTGACACGGGCGACATCGCCCGCCTGCGCCGCCTGCACTCGTTCAGCGAGCGCCTGATGATGAGCCGCTCGGTGGACGAGCTGCTCGAGACCTTGCTCGACGACATCATCGAGCTCACCGGCGCCGCGCGTGGTGTGGTGCTGCTCGTCGACCCATCGGAGGGTAAGGACAGCACACCGCGCGTGCGCGTGTCGCGTAACGTGCAGCGCGAGGCGATTCAAGACGCCTCGGGCGTGATCAGCGACAGCATCGTGCGCCAGGTGATCGAGACCAAGCGCCCGGTGATCGTGAGTGATGCGCTCACCGACACCACCTTCGGCAAGAGCGAGAGCGTGATTTCCCTCAAGCTGTCGAGCGTGATGTGCGCGCCGCTCGTGAGCCAAGGTGAAGTGATCGGCGCCCTGTACGTCGCCAATGACGAGATCAAACATCTGTTCGATCGCCGGCAGCTAGACCTGCTCACGATCTTCGCTGCACAGTCTTCGCTCATCTTGCAAAATGCGATGCTGCTCAGCGCGCTGCGCGCGGACAAAGAGAAGCTGAGCGCGGATCTACTCGACAAGCGCTTCGGCGAAATCATCGGCGCCTGCGCGTCGATGATGGAGGTGTTCCGCAAGCTGCAAAAGGTGGCCGCCACGGACATCAGCGTGCTCATCACCGGCGAGACCGGCACGGGCAAGGAGCTGATCGCGCGCGAGCTGCATCGCCGCTCGAACCGCGAGAGCGGCCCGTTCGTGACGGTGAACTGCGGCGCAATCCCCGAGAACCTGATCGAGAGCGAGATGTTCGGCCACGTGAAGGGCGCCTTCACCGGGGCGATCGCGAGCCGTGCCGGCAAATTTCAGCAGGCCGACGGCGGCACGCTGTTCCTCGACGAAATTGGCGAGCTGCCGCTCGGCATGCAGGTGAAGCTCCTACGTGCCTTGCAAGAGCGAGTCGTGTTCCGCGTCGGCGACAACCGCCCCGAAAAATGCGACATCCGCGTGGTCGCAGCCACCAACCGCAACTTGGACGAGATGATCAAGTCGGGCGAGTTCCGTGAGGACTTGTACTACCGCCTGAACGTCGTGAACCTTTGGCTACCGCCGCTGCGCGAGCGCGGGGACGACGTGTTCATCATCGCCAAGGCGTTGCTGAGCAAGTTTGCGGACGAGCTGAAGAGCGCCGTGCGCGGCTTCTCACCGCAAGCCCTGGCCGCAATCAAGAAATACCCCTGGCCGGGCAACATCCGTCAGCTCGAGAACCGCATCAAAAAAGCGCTCGTGCTGTGTGATCAAACCTTGCTCGGCCCCGCCGATCTGGATCTGGGCGCCGAAGCCCAGTCGGTGATCGTCCCGCTCGAAAAGGCGAAGGAAGACTTTCAGCGCCAATACGTGCTCGAAGTGCTCGAGCGCAACAACGGCAACCGCACGCAGACTGCGCGCGATCTGGGCGTCGACCCTCGCACCATCTTTCGGTACCTCGAAAAAGAGCAGAATCCGATGCCGAGCGGCGCCAGCGGCTCGAGTCCGATTAGCTCGGTCGCGCCCGCTGCTGCATCGCCTGGCTCGCCCTCGAGCCCGCCGCCGGTCGCCCCGTCCGGCACGGAGCCGGACTGAGCGCGCATCACTCATCCAAAACTTGCCGCACTTTGCGGCTCAGTGAATCCGGCGTGAGTGGCTTTTGCAGGTACGCCACGTCCGACTCCAGGATGCCGTGTTGGAGTACTGCATCATCGGTGTAGCCGGACATGAACAGCACTTTGATCGCTGAGCGTGCGCTGGTGATGCGCTCGGCGATTTGGCGGCCGCTCAGGCGCGGCAGCACCACGTCGGTCAGCAGCAGGTGGATTTTGGCCGGGTGTTGCTCGGCGATCAGCAACGCTTCGCCACCGTTCGAGGCCTCGAGCACGACGTAGCCGTTGCGGCGTAGGATGGCGCGCGCGACCGCGCGGACCTGATCGTCGTCATCGACCAAGAGCACGGTCTCGTTGCCTTGCGAGGCACTCGGCACCGGCGTGTCCGCGTGACTCGAGGCGACTTCGCCTTCCGAGCGCGGAAAGTAGACTTTGAACGTCGTCCCCATGCCGGGCTCACTGTACACCCACACGTGACCGCCGCTCTGCTTCACGATGCCGAACACGGTGGCGAGGCCGAGCCCGGTCCCTTTGCCCTTCTCTTTGGTCGTGAAAAAGGGCTCGAAAATTCGGGCAACCGTGGCCTTGTCCATGCCCGTGCCCGAGTCGGACACCGCGAGCATCACGTACTCACCGGGCTGAACTTCGTGATGTGCGGCGGCGTAGTCCGCGTCGAGCCGCACGTTCTTGACCTCGATCGTGAGCTTGCCGCCTCGGGGCATCGCGTCGCGCGCGTTGACCGCGAGGTTCATCAGCACTTGTTCGAGCTGGCCCGGATCGGCGCGCACGTTCCACAACCGTGCGGCGGGCAACGTGGTCAGCTCGACGTCGGCGCCGAGTAGCCGGCGCAGCATTTTTTCCATGACGCTCAGCAACTGATTCAGATCGAGCACTTTGGGCTCGAGCGCCTGTTGACGACTGAAGGCCAGCAACTGGCGAGTCAAATCCGCCGCGCGCTCACCGGCGAGCTTGATCTCTTCGATGTCGGCGCGGAGTGGCTCGCCCGGTCTCAAGTCATCGCGAATCAACGTCGCGTAGCTCAAAATGACGGACAGGACGTTGTTGAAGTCGTGGGCCACGCCGCCCGCGAGCCTGCCCACGGCCTCCATCTTCTGCGCCTGTTGCAGCTGCAGCTCGGCGTGCATCAGCGCGCTCTGGTTTTGCACGTTTTCGATCGCAATCGAGGTCGAGTCGGCGAGAGCTTGCAACAGCCGCACTTCGCCGGCCGTCGGCATGCGCCGGGTCGCCCAGTAGTTGCCGATCGCGCCGATCGGCTGGGACGCGCGAATGGGCACCATCGCCAGGCTCTTCACGAACGTGGGGCGGTAGGCGTCGGCCGGGATCCGCGAGTCGGCATAGATATCTTCGATCACCGCGGCGCGGCCGTTGAGCATCGCCCAGCCGCTGATGCACGCCTCGAGCGGGAAGCGCATGCCCTTCCACAGCGGCTCGATCGCGTCCTCATCGGCGTAGAAGCACTTGTCGCCGTCGCGCAGCACGAAGGTCGCCCCGTCCGCCCCCGTGAGCCGGCGCGCCGCGCTGCGCACGATGACCTGGATTTCGTCCAAGGTACGAGCGCGCGACAGCTCCTGCACCACGGCGACTAGTTGCTCGATGCCCCGTACGTAACTGTCGTCCACCATGAGCGCAGGTCCTCATGATCAAATAACGGTCCGCCCGGCCCACGGTTGAGCTCAAATAGTGCGCAAAAGCGCAACAGTTACGAGCGCGGTCAGTGAACGCCGCCGACCAGCCAGGCGTATGCCGGCACGAGCACTTCCTCGGGCGAAGCGCCGCCATGGCGCGCGCGCGTGGTGCCCCCGCCGCGCGGATCGAGCACGAACCCATGGTCACCGAAGACCATGACCAAGGTGCGGGCGGGCAGGCGCTTCATGTACGAGCCCAGCGCGCGTGCGGTGTCGTCGGCCAAGTCGTCCAAGCGCTCCGTTTCAGCGCCGTCGGAGGGGTCGGAGACACGCGACTCGACCACGTCGAGCTTGAGCAGCTCGCGGTGCCCGGCCTTGATCCGACGCAGGGTCGTGGCCATTCGACCGCGCGCGACCGGAACTTCGGACTCGACGCTGCCCGTGAATTCGCGCAGCGCTTCGGGGCCGCGCCCGATCAGCTCCAGTTGCACGGAGGTCGTCGCTGGCAGCGCCGACCACAGCAATAGCCGCTCGGTGAGCGCGGCAGTCTGACCGAGCAGGCTGCGCAAGCGTTGCTCGACACGCAGCCCGAGATCGAAACGCAAGCCATCGACCAAGACCAACTGCACCGAGCGCGCGCCGTGCAAACGGCCCATCCGGAGCGCCAATTCCGGGACATCCAGCACCATCGTCGGGCGCTTGCCGCGCACGCGCAGCGCATCGAACGCTTCTTTGTAGCTCTGCTCGAAGCTGGCCGACCAGGTGTCGAGCGTCTTCTTGGCTTCCGGCGCGGCGATGCCGCGCGCGACCGCGTCGCACAGCGGAACGTAGCTGGTCACGAACATGCGTTCGACGACGGCGAGCGGCTTCGGGCCACGCGCGGCCTCGAGATCGTGCATCCAGGTGCGCCATTCGCTCTCGGCGTTCGGGAACAGCGGGCCGCGGCTGAATTCGATGTCCTCGGCCTCGAACGCGCTGACGGCTTCATGAGCTTCTTCGCTGCGCACGGGGGCATGAGCCGCCGCAACGGGCGCGAGCTCCAGCTCGAGGATCGCGTTTTGCGCCGCGGCGATGTGCGAGGCGGCTTCGACGTCCGGCGTGGCGTGCTCCTCGGTGATCTCCGGCTCCGCGTCGAGCTCGGGCTCGGGCTCGGGGGCGCCGTGCGGCTCGCGGTCCACGGCCCGCGCAGGCTCGGACTCGTCCATCGCAGCCAAGATTTCCGGCTCGAAGTCGGGGGCCGGCTCGCGCTCGGGGAGCGCCGCGAGCTCAGCGACCACGGGTGGCGGAGACGACAGCTCCATCGCGTCGGAGCTGGCGCTCACTTCGGGATCCAAGGCCGGCGCGGGGGCGGAGGGCCGCCGCGAGCGCTGCTCGAGCAAATCCTGAAGCGGCGTCGGGCGATCGTAGATCCCCGCGTAGCGGTTGCGCGCATCGATGTACACGCGCACCGGACGCTCGCGCGTCGCAGCCATCCACCAGCGGAGCACGGCACTGTCTTCGGCGTCCAACGCACCCGCCAGGTTTGCGATCCCCTCGAGCGTCGGCAAAGCCAGCGCGAGCCCGCGCAGCTCGACGAGGCGCGCGCGATACAGCTGATCGCTGAGCGAGGCGCCGAGGTCCGTCGCAGCCCCGATGCCCGGGGGACAAGCGCCGCGTTGCTCGAGCGCGCCGTCGATCGCTTCCGAGATCACGAGCGCCAATTCCCCGCGCTGCCCCGGCCCGGGCGGGTTCAGCACGACCGACAGGTAGCCGTCGTCATCCGCGGCGCGCAGCAGCTCCCGCAGTACCTCCGGACCGACGAGGCTGACCTCGCCCGAGCCAAAGCCATCTACTTCTGCGGGGATCTCGGCGAAACTCATGGGCGGAAGGTGTAGGATCACGAGCCCATCGGCCCAGTTTTTGGTTACTCCAGCGAGGCAGCCGTTTCAGGCCCCGCTGTCAAGGCTCGGCCGGTTCGCCGATTGACGCCGCGACCGGTGCCGCGTCGCGTCGGAAAGCGCGTCGTTCGAGCTGACGGAACACGGGAGAATGCTTGAGAAAAATCGCTAGCTCGCCGCGCCCGGCAATTGACAAAGGGAGCGCCGTCCATACGATGAAAGTCGGCTCCCTCTGCAGAGCCCGGGAGGCAGTACTAACGAATCCCTTACAAGCATTCTGAATCGGGAGACGAGTCGTGGTGGAGAGCTAGGCCCGGAAAACCTCACCGGGAAGCCGGAAGCCGCGAAATAAGAGTTTCCCACCTAGCTAAGCTAGGGGTTCGGAGTACTACATACGCCTCGCGACTCACGCGGTCAGGAGCCTATGAATGGGCCGGTTTAACAGCCGGCCCATTCGCCTTTTGTGTCGGTAATGAATTCCTGACAAACCAGCAGGGCTGGTCGTCGGCGGCCGAGCTCTCGCGTCTCCCGGCCACCTCGCCGCCCGTGGTGCTCGACCTAGCTCTGCTAGGCCTCAGCGCGCCCTGCGGCGATTTGGCTCGACATCCGCTTCGGTCTCGGCCGCCTCCTCGGGCGCCCTACTGGTTTGGGCGGTCGTCGTTTATCAAAAGGCAAAAACCGGGACGCAAACCGCGAACGGTCTTCCGTTGTCTCGCGCCCTAGATTACCGTGACGCGGCAATGAATGCTCGTCACAACCCTGAAGGGTCATCACGGATCGCTGCGCTGTGTGCGCCCTGGCTTCCCGTATTGGTCGCTGGGCTCGTCGCGCTGCCCAGCACGGCGGACGCCGCGCGGGTCAAAGGTCGGTTCGACGGCTTCCGCAACCTGCAGAACCCGGTCTGGGCGGAGGCCAAGGATCCGAAGAACCACGGCTACTCGTTCCGTGAGCCCGTGCCCACGGTGCGCGCGGAGTTTCGCCGCCCGTTCCCGTATATCCCGAAAGAGCTGTGCATCGCCGCCATCGCCCAAGGCGCGCAAAAACCGCAGCCGCCCGTCTTGATCCGCATCGGCGGTGGGCGAACCACCCCCGTGACCATCGTGGTCACGCCCGGCACGCGCCTCACGTTTCAGAACACTGATCCGTTCAAACACAAGCTGTACGGCGTGGGCATCAAGACCTTCGCGTCGAGCGAAACCAAGTCCGGCGCGACCCGTGATTGGTCGGTCCCCGAAGCTGGCGTGTTCGAGATCCGCGACGAGGCGGCGCCCAGCTTGCGCATGTGGATCGTGGCCGAAGCCAACGTGGCGAGCGTGGCTTACCCCTCGATGAAGGGCGAGTTCTCCGTGAACATCGCCGAAGCCGGCGACTACGTGCTTCAGGCCTACTTCGCCGGCAAGAAGGTGGGCGCGGCGACTCCGGTGACCGTGACCGAGAAGGACCAGGAGCTCAAGCTCCCGATCAAAGTGAACGACTCGAGTGCGGCGCCAGCCGCTGCTGACGACAAGCCCAAGGCAAGCGACGCAGAAGGCGCCAAATAGCGATGGTACTCTCACGATTCTGGTATGTGCTTCTGGGGCTGTTCCTCGGGCTGGCCGTGTTTCTGCTGTCGATCGCGACCAGCATGTACAACCGCGCCGGCGCGCGCTCGATGGGTGAGGCCTTATCCTCCGATTCGCAAGTCGTCGCTTGGTACCTGCGTGACGACGCGCGTCAGCGTTCCGGGCGCTTGATTCAATTCGGCGTGGACCCAGACATCGCGAAATACTTACAGAAGTCCACCGACTCCGAGGCCAAGGTACCGGAAGAGTCGAAGGAGAAGCTGCTCGCCGCGCTCAAGAAGGTGAACGCCTCCATCCCCAAAGACGAGCAGTTCGACGCCGTTTTTGCGGTCGACCAGGGCGGCCGCGTGGTCGCGTACCTGGGTTACGAGCAAGCCAGTGGCCTCAGTGACTTCGAGCTCGGTGGTTACCCCGTCGTGGCCGACGCCCTGCGCGGCTACGTCCGAGACGACACCCTGATCCTCGATCGCATCTATCGCGTGGTGACGCGCCCCGTCGAGTACGACGCGGGCTCGCTGCCCGCGGGCGCCATCATCGGTGCGCGCATCGTCGACGACGCGTTCGCGCGCGAGCTGTCGTCGCGCACGGGCGCGGCGATTGCGTTCTACGCCAACGGCGAGCGCGCCTCGTCGGGCGCCCCCGAGGGCTTCAATACCGGCGCCCTCGATCAAATCGTGGGCGATATGGCCTCGCTGGAGCAAGACAGCGAGTACAAGGACAAGGGCCGCAGCAAGGTGCGCACGATCGGCGGCAACTTGGGCGTGCAGTACTCGCGCTTGCCCGGTGAAGCGTGGCAGCTCGGCGCGGGCTTCGCCGTCGCGCGCTTGCCAGTCGCCGTCGACGGCGTGTTCGGCTTCTTCAAGACGGCCGACGAGAAAGACAAGTCCCAAGCCAATCTGCCGATCGCGATCTTGGTCGCGATTGCCGCGGCGGCTATCGGCATCTTGTTCTCGGTCTTCGAGCACACCCGCCCAATCGCCATCTTCAAGAACGAGGCGATGCGTCTGGCCAAAGGTCAGACGGATCAACTGCAGCCGAGCCGCTTCCGCGGCGTGTTCAGGAAGATCGCCTCCGACTTGAACGACGGCATGGATCAAGTGATGGCCAAGGGCGGCGGCCCGCGCCGCGGCCCCGCCGACATGAAGCAGGTGCTAGGCGACATCCCGGATCAACCGCAGATGAGCGCCTTCAGCTTCCCTGGTGATCCCTCGAGCCTACCGAACCCAGCGTCGGGTCCGATCGTCACGCCGCCGCGCTCGGTGCCCAACGCACCGACGAACCCGAAGTTGCCGCGCCCGCCGGGTCGCCCCGGTGGCCCCCCCGCTGCCATGCTCGACTCGACACTCAACAGCGAAGACGCCTCCGCCGCACGCCGCTTGCCCACGCCCCCGCAGCGCCCGGGTGCAGGGCTCGACGCCCAAGGTGAGCTTGCCGAATGGCGCGCGGTCTTCCAAGACTTCGTGAGCTTGAAGCAGCAGTGCGGCGAAAGCACCGAAGGCTTCAGTTACGAAAAGTTCGAACAAACACTGAAGAAAAAGAACGAGGACCTGCTCACGCGCACCGGCGCGGCGCGCGTCAAATTCAGCGTTTACGTGAAAGACGGCAAAGCCGCGCTCAAAGCATCTCCGATCATGGATTGATGCTCCTCGCACTCGACGTCGGTTGACGGCCGTGCGTGCTCGCCGCTTTGCGGCTGCGCGCGCCGGGACCCTCAACCCCGGACGCGGCGCCTCGAAGCCGAGCCACCGCGCGCGGGGGAGGGTCCGACGTCGCATGCGGCCGTGATCGCCTACTCCTCTAGAAAGCTTTGCCGAGCGTCCTTGCGACCTGCACGCGGGGCGGCACAAATGCTAGACCGAGCGCCATGAGCGAACCCCGGCTCCACAAGGTCTTGATCATCGGTTCTGGCCCAGCGGGCCTGACCGCGGCCATTTACGCGGCGCGTGCCAACTTGAAGCCGTTGTGTGTGGAGGGGTTCAACGCGGGTGGGCTCATCCCCGGCGGCCAGTTGATGTTTACGACCGAGGTCGAGAACTTCCCCGGTTTTCCGAAGGGAATCACCGGTCAAGATTTGATGGGGAACTTTCGAGCTCAGGCCGAGCACCAAGGCGTCGAGCTGATCACGGCGGACGTGCAGAAGGTGGATCTGTCATCGCGGCCATTCAAAGTGTGGGTGGGTGAGGACGAGAACATCCTGCACCTAGCGCAGACGTTGATCATCTCCACCGGCGCGCGCGCCAACTACATCGGGCTCGAGTCGGAAGAGAAGCTCAAGAACAAGGGCGTGAGCGCGTGCGCGGTGTGTGACGGTGCCCTGTTCCGCGGGCAGGACGTGGTGGTGGTTGGCGGCGGAGACACCGCGATGGAAGAGGCGAGTTACCTCTCCGGCCTATGCGGCAACGTGACTCTGATCCATCGCCGGGATGATTTTCGCGCCTCCATGGCCATGCAAGAGCGGGTCTTCGCCAACCCCAAGATTCGCGTGCTGAAGAGCCACGTCGTGACCGAGGTGCTGGACGTCTCGCAGGACAAGGTGACCGGCGTGCGCGTCAAGGACTTGAAGTCAGGGGACGTGCGCACGCTCGACGTGGGCGCGCTGTTCGTGGCCATCGGTCACACCCCGCTGACGGACTTGTTCAAGGGGCAGCTGGCCGTGCATGAAAACGGCTATCTGAAAGTGGAGCCGGGCACCACCCGCACCAGCGTGCCCGGCGTGTTCGCCTCCGGCGACGTGGCTGATTGGACGTACCGCCAAGCCATCACTGCCGCCGGTACGGGCTGCATGGCCGCGCTCGACGCCGAGCGCTTCCTCGCCGCGAACGGGCACTGATGAGCGACGACGCGGCGCGGGGCGAGCTCCACTTCTTGACGCGTGCGCTGCGCGCTCACCTCGAGTGGCAAGCCAGCACCGGCGCCACGGGGTTGGAGCGCGCAGCGCTCGCATCAGCCTCGTTGGCCGAGCCTGCGCAGCCGGCAGCGGACGTCGCGGTGGCAGTGTCCGTCGCTCACGCACCGGTCGCACCGCCCCCCATGCCCGCCGCTCCGGGTCCGGCTCCGAACACGCCGCGCGCCGAAGGGGACGCGCGGCAACGCCTGGAAGTGCTGTCGGAGGCGGTGCGCTCGTGCACCAAATGCGGGCTCAGCAAGCACCGCAAGCAAACCGTGTTCGCGCGCGGCACGGGCAGCTCGGGCGTGTGCTTCGTGGGCGAGGGCCCCGGCGCGGACGAGGACGCGCAGGGCCTGCCCTTCGTCGGCAAAGCGGGCCAATTGCTGGACCGAATGATCGAGGCCATGGGCCTCGGTCGCGACGATGTTTACGTGTGCAACGTGGTCAAATGCCGGCCGCCCGACAATCGCAAGCCCGAGCCGGACGAAATGGCCGCTTGCTTGCCGTACTTGAACGAGCAGCTCGAGCTGATTCAGCCGCGCGTGATCGTCGCGCTCGGTGCGACTGCCGTGCAGGGCCTGTTCGGCACGACCGAAGGCATCACGCGCCTGCGCGGAAAGTGGAAGACCTACCGCGGCCAGATCGACGTGATGCCCACGTTCCACCCCGCATACTTGCTGCGCACACCGGCCGCCAAGCGCGAGGTGTGGGATGATTTGCAAGACGTGTTGCGTAAGATTGGGCGTAGTGCGCCGTCGCGGCGTTAAAGGACGCGCGGCGCCTTCGGCGCGCGGGTTGTGCCCTTGCGTTTGCGAAGGCTCGGCTGGTGAGCGCTGGGCCGATCGCGCTAAAGTCGAGAAGTAGCACGCGCCCGTTCGGTCGGTTCTCGTGGGCCCAGCCTCATTCGCCGATCGCGATCTGATCGTGCCAAAGTCAGAAAGCTCGACGTATTCCCGGGCATGCGTACGGCCTCGCGCGCGCTTAGGCGCGAAGCGTGCTGCGCTTCGCACCCCTTCGGGTGTTCCGAAGCGGCTCGCGCACCCAAGTTTGTGTGCAGCGTCGTATTACTCCGCTCGGGGAACCGGCTTGTGTCGTAGCGGCGGGGGACCCTCCGCCTGGCGGAGGCCAGTCGTTGAGGGTCCCGGCGCGCGGAGCGGCGGAGCGGTGAGCACGCACGGCCGTCAGTGACGGCCGAACGCAAGGAGCAGCAAAGTCAGAACCCGTATACAACGCCGAGCGACGGCTGAATCACGGGACCTGACGTGGGCAGCATGTACATCAGGTTCACGTTGAGCTGTGCGCCGATGTTCTCTTTGAAAGCGTACACCGCGCCGCCACCGAGGGTGATGAAGCCCTGGCCCATCTTGCGCCAAGCGTCGAGCTCGTACGGCGTAGTGGTGTGCGTTCCAACGCCCGCGGCGCACTGGTCGCCCTCGGTTGCGTACCTCGAGTCGCTGCTGGGTGCGGAGAACAGCGCGTTCGGGCAATCAGCGACCTTGACCTTCACCTTGCCGTCGACCTGCGCGATGCCGCCGCCGACGTGCACGTACGGCCGCAGGCCTTTCTTACCGAGCACGCCCTTGCCGAACCAATACTGCGCGCGGAGCTCAACGTGGAAGGGCAAGAACTTGGTGCCGGCAGACTCCCCACCGCGATCCTGACTGTCCGGAGCCTTGCCCGCGGGCGGGCCGCCGCTGAACGCGAAACCGACGCGCGCGCCGACCGTGAGGTTTGGCATGAAGGCGCGATCGAAGCTCACGAGCAAGCGTCGCGTCGCAACCACGGTACCAGTGGCGATGCCGGCACCAGGGTACGGGTCGCCGTTGTACGGAGCCGTGCTCGAGCCGCTCTCGTAGCAGGCGTAACCTTGGTTGGTGCGCGCATCCGCGCCGCACACGTTGGTGCCGCCCATGATGGCGATGTCTTGCGCGAAGTGCAGACCGATCCAATTCTTCTTGTAAGTGGCGACCGGAGCCTCGTCCTCGGGAGCCGCGCACTTGTTGTCGACGCACGAGCCCGAGGTGCAATCTGCGTTGGTTTCGCAGGAGGGCGCGGCTTCACAAGTTCCCTCGCTGCACAGCAGGCCTTCCTTACACTCACGTGAGCTACTGCAGGACGCGCCCGCGTCCTTGTTCCCGTGCAGGGCGCCAGCGCCGCAACCCGGGAAGTCCGGCGGGCACTCTTCTTTGGCGACACAACGGGTCGGAGCGGCTTCACCCGGGTAGCTCGGGGGCTCCATACTGCTCGACTCGCTGGTCGTGAACTCGACCGGCTTGGCCTTGGAGCCAAACGAATCGACGCTCTCGCCGGAGGCGTCTTTGGCGCGCACGTAGACCTTCAGTGTCCCGGCGGCGCCCGTGGCGTCGCACGGCACTTCGCCGCGGAAGGCGTCGTTCACCTTCTTCATTTTGACGGACTTCCAAGCGTCCCCGCCGAACGGCTTGTAACGGATCTCCATGCTGGCGACTTCCTCGTCGCTCGTACACTCCATCGGGATCGGGCGGCGCGTTTGCAGCTCGCGCACGTCCGGGGTGCACTTCAGGCCGCCCTTATCGCCAGCGTCTTCGTTCGCGGCGGCAGCGGGCGCGGGCTTCGCTGTCTCGGTGGGCGCGGCCGCGCCGGCACCACCGAGGCCTTCGAACGTCTTTTGCGTCTCGGGGGTCGCAAGCTGCGTGTCCAGCTTCACCCCGGGATCGGTCGAGAGCGCTTTCTGGAACGCTTCCTTGGCACCCGATTGGTCGTTCTTGCCGCTGCCGCGCACGATGCCGACGTACATCCAAGCCTTGGCGAGGACTGCGGGACTGCACTTTTCGGCGCAGGCAGTGATGGTGCCCGTGAGCACGCCCTCTGCCTTGTCGAAGTCAGTCGCCAGGTAGTGCTCGTTGATGGCCTCGTCGATTTTCTTCGAGGCGGCATTGTCTCGCGTGTACTGCGCGAACGCCGGGAGCGTGAAGAACGTAAATAGTGCCAAGCACAGCAGTCGGATCGGCAATCGGCGATACACGGAGTCCTCCAAACGGGGGCCCCACGTTGGGGCCAGAAGTTGCGGGCTGAATCATGGCCGGTCGCCCGAGCGCCGGCAAAAACTAATGCGCAAAACTAATGCGGCTGGGACCCTTCGTAGATCAACTGGGTCCGGGATTCGTGTCTATTCTTCGGTCTTCTAGCGATCGTCTTCGTCTACTGAGCGCGGACTTTTCGCTCTTCGGGGGATCCCCCCGCTATTGGCTGCCCGTCTTGGGGCAACCTTCCTTGGCGGCTTCGGAGCGCACGAACTGAACGCGGCGGTTGAGCGCGCGGTTGGCCTCGGTCCCGTTGTCGACGATCGGGCGCTCCATGCCGTAACCCACGGCAGTGAGCCGGCCAATCGTGACGCCGTGCGCAATCAGGTACTTCATGACCGAGTGCGCGCGGCGGTTCGAGAGGTCCTTGTTGTAACCGGCCGCACCCTTGTTGTCGGTGTGACCTTGCACTTCGAGCTTGATATTTGGGTTCTTGTCCAGCACATCGACCACCGCGTCGAGCACGGGGAAGCTCTCCGGGCGGATCTTGTCTTTGTTGAATTCGAAGTGGATCTGCTGCGTGATCTTCACTTCGCAGTCGGTGACGACGACGAGACGATTGCCGGGGCAGCCGAGCGGCTCCTGCGTGCTCGAGCCCGGCTCATTGGGGCACTGATCCTTCACGTCCGGAACGGTGTCTTTGTCGTTGTCGGGATCGGGGCAGCCGTCGTCGTCCTCGTAGCCATCGAGGTCTTCGGGATCGTTCGGGCATTTGTCGGCGGCGTCGAGGATGCCGTCCAGATCGTTGTCGGCCTCGGGGCAGCCGTCATTGTCCAGGTACGTGTCTTTGTCCTCGGGATCGAGCTCGCACTGATCGAGCGAATCCGGCACGCCGTCGCCGTCGGTGTCGGGATCATCCGGGCACCCGTCGTCGTCGTGGTAGCCGTTGTAGCTCTCCGGCTTGTCCGGGCACTGGTCGGCGGGGTCGAGGTAGCCATCGCCGTCTCGGTCCCCGGGCGCGGGCTCGATGAAACCGCGGGCTGCGCAGTACTGAGGGGGCGAGAGAAAATCCGCCGCGCGCGCGTTGGGCTCGGCCTTGGCCAGGTGAGCCTGAGCCTTGGACACGAAGCCCTGGTCGAGCTCGATGCTCGCGAACTTCAGTTGGCTGCGCGCGATTGCGAGCTCCCGCGGCGCGCAGCGAATCGCACCATTGCGCTCGGCTTGCTCGACGATTTTATCGAGCCCCGCGATCTGGCCGTGCAGCTTCGACGCTTGCGAGCAATTGGCCAAAACGAACGGAGTGGCAACGAGCACCGCAAGAGCTCGGCCGAGGGACTTCATCGGCCCGCTCCACGATGCGCTTCGCGCGCGAGACGGATCGCCTTGTCGGCGTACTCCTCGCTGGTCGCCGCTAGATCTACAGCGTCGCTATAATCAGCCTCGGCCGCCTCACTCTGCGCCTTCTGAAGGTGCTCTTTGGCGTAGTAATACTCGTACGGGGCGTACTGCTCGGCGCCCAGCTCGCGCGCTTCCTCGAGCTTTCCCGAAGCGGAGTTCGCCTGCACGGCGTAAAGAGCGTTACCGCAGCCGCCGCACGCGAGGCCGCACGCGAGCAGGAGCGATGACGCCCACCTGCGCGCTGGGAGATGACTGTGGTTGACACTTCGCAACGGTCGCCGTTCCTCGAGAACTGAGACCCGCAGTCGCGTGGTCTATTAGCGCGAGAACGCTAGCAATCTGGCTCGCTCGGCGTCAACCGCGCTGTGCTTGCCACGAGGCACAAATGCGCTCTGCCGCGAACTGATGCGCTCCACCTAGGGCTCACCAGAAGCGCGCACGAAGCAAACCCAAGGTGAGCTTGCACTGTGGGTGAGGTGCTTACCTCTGCCGACAGGTGAACCGGCGGGTGCGCCCGTCGAGTCGAGTCAATCATTCGAACGACCGGGTCGACGCAGCTGATCGTCGAGGGCGCTGCTGCGCATCGATCAGCGCGCGACCGCCGCCTGGAATCTTCCAACGAGGACGCTTCAAAAAACGAAAACGGCTTCAAAGAATCGCAAAATAAAACGCCTAATTCTCGTGGCTCCTTACCTAGGGAGGGGGTGGGTACCGGTGAAGCTCGAGCCGCTGCGCGGCCTTCGACAGTGACTCGCAGGAGCAAAATCATGCTGGATACAAGTCCCGCGTTCGCGCCGCTGTTTGCGGGCGCTCTCGCAATTGCCTCCGTGCTGTCCCTCGCGGGCTGCGTTGGGTCGGTCGCCAGCGACGGCCCTTCGTTGGGCCCCGCGACAGGGGGCGCGGGCACTAGTCTTCCTGGTGGAGGCGCGCCTGGCACTGGACCAGCGGCAGGAACTGGCAGTGGAACCGGCGCCGATGGCGGCGGTCCTCCGGCGACCCCGGGCGTGCTGAGTAGCCCGTACACGCGGCTCACACGCGCTGAGTACCAAGCCACGATCAAGGCCGCGTACGGCGTCGATGCGCCGGTGACGGGCATCCCCGACGACGGCCGCGTCGGGCCGTTCACCTCGAACGTGTTCCCCTCGATCAGCCCCATCGATCCGGTCCAAGTCTACATGCTCGCGAGTGAGGACCTCGCCGACGCGATAGTGCCGGCGAAGTTGCCCGCGTGTACGGCGGCCAACGCGGCCACCTGCGTCGCAGCCAGCTACCAGGCGCCGATCGAGCGCCTGTATCGGCGAGCGCTCTCGCCGGCCGAGCTCACAGCACTCGCCAATATCGTGATCTCGGTAGAAGGCGCAGGTCTGTCATCGCAAGACGCGACGCGCGCCATGGTCCTCTCGACGTTGATCAGTCCGAGCTTCTTGTTCCGGTCGACACCACTCGATGACCCAGGCGCGCGTGGCCGAGGCCTGGCGGAGCTCTTGGGTTTCGCGCTGTGGGACGCACCGCCCGACGCCGAGCTCGTTGCGGCCGGCAAGGTCGCCGCGACCGATCTGGGCGCCAGCTTGAAGGAACAGGCGGCGCGCCTCGGCGCCGATGCGCGAGCCGTGCCTGTTTTGGCGCGCTTCCTCGCGCAGTGGCTGGCAGTCGATCTCGACGCTCGCTTGGCCGACCCCAATGCCTCGCTTGCCACCTCGCCGCTGTATGCCGAGTTGCAGGCGTTCGTGAAGACAGCGCTCACGACCAACATGAGCGTGAAGTCATTCGCGAACGGCACGCAAGGCTTCATCCAGAAATCGAATTTTGCGGCCTACGCAATGCCCGCAACGACCGCGACCACGGACGTGGTGCCGGTCACCTGGGGGGCGAGCACCGTTCGGCGCGGCATCCTGGCGGAAGAGCTGTTCATGGATGCGACGCGCCACCCGAACCCCGGTCGCCGCCCGATTTTCCGAGGTCACATGATCCGCTCGAACTTTCTGTGTCAGCCCGTCGCTGCGCCGCCAGCGAACGTGGTGTGCCTCGACACCGAGGTCAAAGACCGAACCACCGATCCGCGGTGCATGGGGTGTCACTCGATGATGGACCCGATTGGCAAGGCATTCGCGCCGTTGGATCTGGACAACACCGCGGGCTCACCGGCGCCGGTGGTGAACGGGACGGGTGAGGTCTCGGGCACCTTCGCGGACCTGCCCGCGATGTTCGACAAGATCGCAGACAGCCAAGCGTATGCCGATTGTTTCTCGCGCAATCTGCTGTCGTTCTTCTTGGAACAAAATCCGGACACGGTTGATTCGGCGGCGGTCAGCGACGTTTCGGCGGTGGTGAAGTCCGGTGGCTCCTTGGCCGACGCGGTCGGACAGGCCGTGGTCAGCCTAGAAAAGCGATCTCAGTCCGCAACGGCATGGTGCTCGGCCCAATGAAAAAGCAAACCATGATTCCACTCAGCTCTCGGCGTACGTTAATCAAGGGGTTGCCCGCAGGGCTCGCCGGTTTGGCGATCTCCTTCCCGCTTTGGGATCGCTTGATCAGCCGCGCCGCGGCTCAGACGGTCACCCAGAAGCGCTTGTTGATTTTCTGGATCCCGGACGGCTTGGTCCCCGAGTGGTTCTGGCACAACACGACCGGGCCGCTCACGATCCGATCCGACCGCGCGCAAGACTCTGCGTTGAGCGGTACCAGCTTCGACAGCCAAATCCCGGCCGCCGACCGCCCTACGTTCGTGCTGCAACCCCTGGCCAGCTATTCCAGCCAAATCCTGCTGATCAACGGCCTCAGCAACGCGGGCGCGGGCGATCACGGGTATTCGGTGGATTCGACGCTCACGGGCGAGGAGATCACGGCCAAGAACTATCCGGGCGGTCCGTCGATCGACGCGATCATGGCGGCCGCCAACAAGACGTCGCGGCACATCGTGGGCGCGTTCCGCACCGGCGTGTACGTGAAGCAGACGCACTTGAGCACGTCGGGCCACCCGTACCGCGACACCGCTGGCGGGGCGATGGTCGAGATCACCTCGTCGGTCACGACGGATGCGCGCGTCTTACTCGACTCGGTGAGCGGACGGGCCGCGACGGGCGGCACCGGCGGCGGCACGGGGACGACGACGCCGACCACGCCGGATGCTGCAGCCTTGAAGAGCAAGAGCCGCATCGCGGCGCTCGGGGCAGTGGCCGACCAAATCACGGCCATGAAGTGCGTTGCTGGATCGGCGGCGGCAGATCGCTTGAACCAGTACCTTGCCGCGGTGCACGATCTCGAGCAGCTGCAAATGAAGATGGGCACCGACTCATCGGGGCCGATCAGCACCACCCCATTTACCATTCCGTCGGTCGTGAACCCGAACGACGCCAACATGAAGGCGTACGAAGGGGATCTGAAGCACCTGTCCGACGTGGCACCGTTCGCTCGCGAACTGGCTGTCACTGCGCTCGCCCTGGACTACGCGCCGGCGGTAGCGCTGCACTGGGGCGCGACGGGAGCCAACAAGATCTCCGGCAATTCCCTGACCGACTACCGCTACGACTTCTTGCCCAACTTCGAGAACAAGGGCGCGGGCGAGCACGGGCTTGCTCATCCGTTGAACGCGGACTTCCAAGCCGCGGGCGCCAACATCACCCCGGCCAGCTCGACTCGTGATCGCGTTCGCATCCGCCGTTGGTTCTTCGGTCAGATGAAGCAGGTCCTGGACCGCCTGTCGTCCACAGCGGACGGCAGCGGCTCGTTGATGGACAACACGACGGTTCTATTCGCATCCGAGTTCGGCGGCCCCAACGCAAATGGGGGCGGGCAGCACTCGAACAGGAACCTGCCCTACATGTTGATCGGCGGTAAGAACTCACCGTTCAAGCTCGGCCAGTCGATGAATGTCACGCGCCCGCACGGGGACTATCTGCTCACCCTGGCCAAGGGGTTTGGCAGCAACGTGACGGCCGTCGGCAAGGGCACGTCGACCATCGACGGTATCTTGAAGTGAACGTGCCTGCGCGCGCTCGGTCGTCGCGCGCGCTGCGTTCCATCAGCTGAAACGCAACTGGGCGCCTGCGTCAGCGGGCGCCCAGAGTCAGCGTGCAGCTGCGCCGGATGCGTTGCTCAGAGGCGGCGATAGACGCCGACGACCTTACCCAGCAGCATGGTGGACTTGAAGTCCGAAGCGCGGACGAGGATCGGTGCCATCTGCGAGTTCGCGGGTTGGAAGCGCACGTAGTCACGCTCCGGGAAGAAGTGCTTCACGGTGGCTTCGTCACCAATCAGCGCGACCACGATGTCGCCACGCTCCGCGGTCGATTGCTTCTTCACGAAGATGTAGTCACCGCTCATGATGCCGGCTTCGATCATCGAATCGCCAGTCACCCGAAGGCCGAACACTTCACGACCGCCGCGCACCAACATGCGATCGACCCGCACGGTGTCGATCACGTTCTCTTCGGCCAGGAGCGGCAGGCCGGCGGCGACGCGGCCGAGGATCTGCACCTCGATCAGGTCATCATCCGGCGCGGCCTTCACCGGCTCGGGCGTGGTGCCCATGCCGGAGACGAGCTTGAGCGCCCGGCTCTTCATGTCCTCACGGCGCAGGTAGCCTTTGCGCTCCAGCGCACGGAGGTGATCGTTGACGCCGTTGGTCGAACGGATGCCCATATACTCGCCAATCTCGCGGAGCGTTGGCGGGTAGCCGCGCTCCTCGATCGAGCGACGAATGAAGTCCAGGGTTTGTTCTTGGCGAGCGGTCAAGCCTTGCATAGCCGGCGTAGGATACTGAACAGGTGTAAAGACGTCAAATTCTGTGCTGCGTGCACAGAAGATTAGTTGAAAAACGGAGCAATTCCAAGTGCTTGTTCGCCGTCAACGAGTCCCCCAGAGGCTATGCACAGGTTCCCAAGAGCGTGGCTTCGTCCTTTTTTGTATTTGAAAGGACACAAGCGCCTCGAAAACTTCCCCTCGGCTCGAGGCAATGCCACGGAGGGCCGCGCTGCCGCTTTCTCGTGGTGCCACTGGCTTTCAGTTACAGTCCCGCCCCGCACGTCATTCGTGCTTCGCCCGCCGCGCCGAATCATGAACGACCGTATCGAGCAGCTCGCCAAAATCGAACTCTTCGCCGGCCTCAAGCCGCAGGCGATCGAGCTCATCGCCAAGGTGGCCACCGAAGAGAACCATGCCCTCGGCACCAAGATTTTTCAGCACGGGGACGCGGGCGACAAGCTTTACCTGATCCTCGAAGGCAAGGTGCGCATCAGCCGCGAGGTGCCCGGAATGGGGGAGGAAGCGCTGGCCGTGCTCGGGCCTGGCCAGATTTTCGGCGAGATGGCGCTGCTCGATGAATCACCGCGCTCGGCCGATGCGAGGGTGCATGAGCGGTGTCAGCTGCTCGCCATCCCGAAAGACGGCTTCGACGACTTGCTCTTCTTGCACAAGGATCTCGCGTACGAAGTCCTGTGGAGCATCGTTCGCATGCTGCTCGGCCGCCTCCGCGAAACGAACAACAAGCTCACGTTCCTATCCATCAGCGGCAAATTCTGATCTTCTCCCCGTGCCCGTGCCCGCTCTCTTCTCTTCCTGAGTCGGCTCTCTTGATTGGGGTCGCCTCCTAGTAGCCCGCGTGCGCCAGTGCGTGGCGACCTACGGGCACCTGTGCGCGGTCAGCGAGGTGCGACGTGTGTCCTGCGGGCGCCCACTAAAAAAGCCGCGGAAAGGGAGGACGGGCTGGCTTGAAGCGGCCATCGGTTGCGGAGCAACACCCTTGTTCCCTGTTGAAAAAAAGTGTTCGGGCCCGAACCCTATTTTCGCGGCGCAATGGGGCTCCGGCGAGGTGGCAGCGGTCGCGGACGCGGCCTATTCGCGGGGCACGTTCACGCTCACGTTCACGTGTACGGGCGAGCTAGCGCGTGAAGCGGACGGTGAAGGGCGCGGTGGACATGGTGATCGCGGTGCCGGCGCGATCGAGAGCGGTGTTGAACGTCTTTCGGAACGCGCAGTTGCGGGCGGATTGACCGAAGCCGTTGCCGGGGTCGCGCAGGATGGTGACGGACTTGGCGCGGCCGTTGGGGCCGACGGTGACGGTGAGCTGGACGACGGCGCTGTCGATGCCTTCGATGTCGGCTTCGGCGGGGAACTCACAGTCGTTCCAGCTGCCGCCGAGCGGTGAGGCGGGGCGCGATAAGTCTGGACCTGTGGGCACGGTGGCGACGGGGCCGGGCGGGGCTTTGCCGACGCCGTCGGGCTGAGCGCGCAGATCGCGTACGGCGTCTTTCGAGGTGCCGTTGCTGGCGGTGACACCGCCGGCGAAGCGATCCCCCGTGCCGCTCACGAAGCCGTCGCCGGTGAGATCGACGGGCTCGTTGGGATCGGGATCTTGGGTCAGCACTTTGCCGGCTTCGGCGGCGGCGGGCGGCGGAGGGGGCGTGTCGGTTGCCGGCGCCGCTGCCGCGGGAGCTGGCGTGGGCGGAGGCGCCTCGGGCTCCGGCTCTGGTGCGGGCGGGGGAGGCGGCGGTGGCGGCTCGGTCAGGTCGATGTCGACTTGCGAGCTGAGCCGCTCCTGAACACTGGCGCGTACGAGCACCGCAAAGGCATTCAGATCACCGAGCGTGCTGGCGGCCTTGGCGCCGACGGCTCCGTGTAGCAGCAGCGCGCCGATGACGCCGACGATCAAGCCGACCTTGATCTCGCGCCGGCCGAGCGAAAAAATGGGACCGAGCGGATCGGCGACCAACCCACGCGCGGTGGCTCGGGTCTCTGGGGTCGCGATGGACTCGGCGCGGCTCGTCATCGAAATGGGGCGACGGCTACTTACCCGGCTGGGTCTCGACGGGAGTGCCCTTGTCGGACGGGGAGACCGCGAATGCGATCTTGGCGACGCCAGCGCGCTTGAGCAGATCCAACACGTGAATCACGCGGCCGTGCTCCACCTTGCGGTCTGCGCGAATCACCGCGCGCAAATCCGCGGTCTTGGCTTTGGCGGCTTTGGCGAGCGGCGTGATGGCCTCGTCGCTGGCCAGGTTCTCGGAGTCGACGCGCGTCTTGCCGTCGGCCGAGAGCTCGACGGAGAACACCTGCTGCAGGGCCTCCCCGCTGGCGGCCTTCGGCAAATCCATCGGCATGCCTTGGGAGACGATGATGCGCGCGGTGACCATGAAGATGATCAGGAGCACGAGTGTCACGTCGACCAGCGGCGTGACGTTGATCCCGGCGATCAATCCGTCGTCGTCGTTGCTACTGCCGCCGGCCATGCTTCAGTCTTCCTCGGCGGGCGCGGACTTGGCTTTGCCCTTTTCCGTTTTGGCAGCGGGCAGCGGCGCTTTGCCAGCCTCGACGCCGGCCAGATACGACAGGAGCACGTGGCTGAGGGCGTCGGTGTTGGCCAAGATCGAACGCGAGATGCGCTGGTACACGTTGTACATGGCGACCGCGGGGATCGCGACCACGAGGCCGACGGCCGTGGCGACGAGCGCTTCCGAGATGCTGGCCATGACCTGCGTGGGAGCGGCCGAGCTGGCAGAGGCGGCAGTGGTCATGCCCTGCTTGCCGAGCTGCTGGAACGCTTGCACGACGCCGATCACGGTGCCGAACAAGCCGATGAACGGTGCGTTGTTGCCGAGCGTGCCCAGGTAGGCGAGGCGACGTTCGAGCTTCATGCGTTGCAGAGCGGCGGCGCCTTGCATGGCTTCGTCAGCGGCCTTCATGCCGCGGTCGGCTTCGAGCAGACCGGCGACCACGACGGCGGCTTCCGCGCTGGGCGAGGCTTGCAGGCTCTTCAGCGCGCCGTCGAGATCCGCGTCGCGCAAGAGGTTGCGCAGATCGGCGGCCAGCTTCGGAATGTCGTCGCGAAGCGAGAAGTAAAACCAGCCGCGCTCCAGCATGACGGCCACCGAAATCACGCTCAGCACGATCATGAGCCACATGACCCACTGCGCCCCGAAGCTCGTCATCAAGCCCTGAAGCCACTCAACCAGATTCATCCGACAAGTCCTTTGGTCTGTTGCGCTCGCATGGTAGCGGGCCTTCCCGTAGCACAGTTCGGCCGGGAGGGCCTTTTGCGCAGCGCTCGTCATCTTCAGGGGGCCGCGACCTGCAGCGGCCTTTTTCCGGTCAATAACCGGCTCCGTGGCCAGCCACGCCGGTCACAGCTCGTGCGGCATCAAATCATACGGGGAATGAAAGTACTGCTGGGGCGAATAGGCACGCAGGCACGACACCCTGCGGGTGTAGATGTCGGCGTACAAATCGACCTGCAGCCCGAAGCTGCTCATCTCGTTTTGCTCTTTGAGGAGGGGGCCCCAGTAGGGGTGGAAGCGTTGCGAGATACGCTCGGCGAGCATTTCGTATTCCGCGGTGATGTTGCGGAGCTCGGCGCGCACGCGCTCGAGCCCGCGCTTTTGGCGACTGCGCTCGGCTTCGTCTTCGCTGCTGGGCGCGGGAACCGCGCGGCTCAGCTCTTTGATCCGCCCCTGATGGAAGCGGAGCTCGTCCTCGAGCTTGTTGCGCGCTTCTTCCAAGCTCCGCTGCCGACCGAGGTCATCCGAGCAGGCTTCGTAGGCCGCGATTTCGTCGTCCATCTCTTGGATGACCATCAGCGTGTGCCAAGACGATTCTTTCTTCGAGCGCAAGATATCGCCGTAGATGTGATCGCCGACGTACAGCACGCTCGAGCTGCGCATGCCGACCAAGCGCTCGAACTCCTCCAAGTTCCCGCCCTCGTAAACCTTGCCGCGTTCGAGCTTGTCGCGCACCGGGCGCAGCACCTCGCCGTCGCGCTCCATGAGCGGGCGGCCGTCTTGGAAAAAACGCGGTTTGCCCGCGGAGCAGATCACGAACTCGAAGTAGTGCTGCCACGACGGGTACTCGGGCATGACGTCCGCGAGCAGGTGCGTCATCACCTGCTCGGTATAACCGAACGGCGAATTGGTCAGCAGAAATAGCCGTTTTCCGCCGGAGCGCAGTTTGTGCAACGTGCGCGCGAGCTCCACCTCACGCTCGATGTAGGCCCCGATGTCGGCCGTGACTTTGGCGTACACGGCGCCCTCGGCGTGGGCTTCGTCGATCGAGGCGCGCACATCGGCGAACAATTTGTCGTAGTCGAGCTTTTCACCGCGCGTCTCCATGGCATGGACGATGGCGGAGTAGCTCGTGACCTCGCTCAGAGCGAACAGCGTGTCGATCCAATGATAGCGCGGCGTGTGCGGACGGATCCGCTTGTCGTGATAGAGCGCCGTGATCTCTTCGGTCGGCAAGCGGCGCATGCCGTGGTATCCGCGCTGGACCACCTTGTAGCGATCCATCTTCAGCACGTGGCCGTAGCGCTTGTCGACGAGCAGGCCGCGGATTGGAAAGCGGATGTCGTACTTCAGGTTCTTCAGGTACGCCGGGTAGCCGCGCCGAATCATGCGCTCGATGGTCAGCTCCACGCTCAGCGTGTCCATCCGCTCTTGGCGGTAGATCGCGAGCGTGTAGTCCATGTCGAAGCCGATCCAATCGATGTTCGAGAACCGCAGATCACGGTTGACGAACACGCGATCGGAGCGAGCTATCGAGCGAGCGCTGGGCTGACCGGAACCGGCGGCGACGAGCGGCAGAACCAGCTGCCGAGGGTCTACCGAGGGCGTCGAAGGCGGTGCAGGCGAAGAGGGTTTGGGAAGGACTGGAGGCACAGGGAGAGCGGCAGCCGTGGGCTCGCCGCGAGTGAGCAAATTGTGCTTTCCCGGCCGAGTAGTGTCAACCGAGCGCTCGCCCTCGTGCCGGGCGAAGGGCGCCGAGAGCCGACGGCAGTCGACGTTTGGGCGGCTTTGCCGAGATGAATTGGGGTTCGCGACGCGGGACGCAAAGCGCCCGATCCCCGATGGTGGCCTGCTCTCCCTGCCGCCCAACCGATCGGCTCAGCGCGTGGCGTGTGTCAAACGAGCGTGCAGGTGATGCCGTGCCCGCTCGTCAGGTGAGCGAGGTGGAGTGTCGGACCCTGCTCGGTCCAGCCGCCTTCGACGGGCGCGTCTTTCATGAACCAAGGCGTGTCGAGGTCGACGTGCGAAAAGCCGCCGATGCCGCCCGCCAAGCAGGCCGAGACCGTCATCGACAGCTTCGATTCGACCATCCCGCCGATCATGAGCCCGAGGCCCGCGCTGCGTGCGACCGCAATCATGTCCAAGGCTTCGATGATGCCGCATTTCATGGTCTTGATGTTGATTGCATCGACCGCACGCGCGCTGATCAAGGTCAGCACGTCCGCCGCGCAGCACGCGCTCTCGTCCGCGGCGACTGGGACGCCGCCGTGCTCGCGCACGTGGCGCAGGCCATCCAGATCGTGTTTCGCCGTGGGCTGCTCGAACAACGCGACTTGGCCTTTGTCGTGGCCCAGCGCGTCGAGTAGCGCGAGCGCTTCCTTGGCCGTCAAGCTGGCGTTCGCGTCGAGGACCAGACGCGCGCTGGGCGCCGCGTTGACGATCGCGTTCAGCCGTGCGCGATCATCGTCGAACGGCACGCCGCCAATTTTGACCTTCAACGTGCTGAACCCAGCGGCAACGGCGCGTGTGGCGGCCGCCCGTGCTCCTTCGGGCGTGCCGGTTGGAATCGTCATGTCGCTCACCAGCTCGGCTTGGGCGCCACCGAAGAACGACCACAACGAGGTGCGCGCACGGCGGCACAGAGCGTCGAGCAGCGCGCTCTCGAAGGCGGCCAGGGCCGTCGGGGTGCCGCGCAAGCCGTGCTCGGCCACGACGGCGGCGGGGCGCCAGCGCAGTGCATCGAGGCCGACCAAGGCCGAGCGCGCGCCGTGCAAGGCGCTCAGTACCTCGCTTTGAGTTTCGCCGTTCACGGCAGGGAACGGCGCAGCTTCGCCAGTGCCGGTCGTGCCGTCGGAAAGCGTGAGCGTGACGAACACGTTGCGCGCCAGCTCTTGGGCGCCCGTCGCAATTCCGAACGGCTCCTTCAGCTCGATGTCGAGGGGCACGGCCGTTACATCCGCGATGGAAATCACACCATACACGCTAGTCGGAAACGCGCGCGATTGCGCCGGGGCGCCTGGAAAAATGTCATAAGACGAGCGATGCGTCCGCTCGCGATCTTGATTGCTGGAGAGCCCATCCCGGCGGCTTTGGCCGCCCGGGGCAGCTTCGGCCGCATGATCCGCGAGGCCGCGGGTGATGCCTGGCTCGGGCCGTGGCTGGAGGTCGACGCGCGAGCCGAGCTGCCCGATTTCGAGCGCTTTTCTGGGCTAATCATCAGCGGCTCGCCCGCCAACGTGCCAACCCGCGAGCCGTGGATCGTCGAGGTCGAGCACTACTTGGCGCGCGCCGTGCCCGCGGGGCTGCCCACGTTCGGGATCTGCTTTGGTCATCAGCTGCTTGGGCAAGCCTTGGGCGGGCTGGTGAGCAAGAATCCGCGCGGCCTCGAGGTGGGCACCGTTTCGCTACAGGTGCTGGCCGAAGACCCGTTGCTCGCGGATTCTCCGGCGGAATTCGCCGTGAACATGACGCACGTCGATTCCGTGGTCACGCTCCCGCCCGGCGCACGAGTGCTCGCCCGCACCGCGCAAGACGAGCACGCATTGGTCTACTTCGGCCAGCGTGCCTGGGGCGTGCAATTCCACCCCGAGATGGACGCCGAGATCACCGGTTACTATTGGGCGGCGCGCTCCGGTCCGCCGCAAGCGGATGCGCTCGACGGACCGCGCGGCCCCCACCGCACGCGCGATACTCCGGAATCTCGCGCGCTGCTGCGCCGCTTCGTCGAGCAAGAGGTCGCACCCCGAGCCTAGGGCCCGCGTGGGGCCGAGCCCTCGTTTTTGCGGCCGCATTGCAGCCTTCGGCCGCCGGGTTTGCAACTTGGGGTTCGCGACATTAAAGAAGCGGCGCGATGGGTTTTTCCTGTGGAATCGTTGGTCTGCCGAACGTCGGCAAAAGCACTTTGTTCAACTCGCTGTCGAATGCGAAGGCGGAAGCAGCAAACTTCCCGTTCTGCACGATCGAGCCCAACGTCGGCATCGTCGCCGTGCCTGATGCGCGCGTCAGCGCGCTGGCCAAGGTGTACAGCTCCGACAAAGAGGTGCTGACCAGCATTCGCTTCGTGGACATCGCAGGCCTGGTGCGCGGCGCTTCCAAGGGTGAGGGCCTGGGCAATCAGTTCTTGTCCCACATTCGCGAGGTCGACGCGGTGGCTCACGTGGTGCGCTGCTTCGAAGACGAGAACGTGGTGCACGTCGAGAACAAGGTCGACCCGATCGCCGACATCGGCACGATTCAGACCGAGCTGTGCCTGAAGGATCTGGACACGGCGCAGAAGCGCCTCGACCGCGCGCGCAAACAGGCCAAAGGTGGCGACGCGACGGAGAAGCTCGCCGTCGGCTTGTGCGAACGGCTAACGGCCCATTTGGATCAGGGCAAGCCCGCGCGCTCGCTGACCATCGACGAAAAAGAGAAAGACATCTTGCGTGACATGCAGCTGCTCACCAGCAAGCGCATGTTCTACGTCGGTAACGTGGATGAAGCGTCGCTGAGTAACCTCGGGGGGAACAAGCATTATCAAGCGCTCGTGGCGTTCGCCAAGGAAGAGGGCGCGCCAGTCGTGCCGATCTGCGCGGCGCTCGAGGAGCAGATCGCCGAGCTCGAACCGGCCGATCGCCCTGAGTTTTTGGAGAGTGTGGGGCTGAAAGAGCCGGGGCTGAACTCGGTAATCCGTACCGGCTACCAGCTGCTCGGCTTGATCACGTACCTGACCGCGGGCAAGCAAGAGTGTCGCGCCTGGACGGTGCTCAAGGGCTCGACCGCGCCGCAGGCTGCGGGCGCCATTCACACCGACTTCGAGCGCGGCTTCATCAAGGCCGAAGTGATTTGGTGGGAAGATTTGATCGCGCTCGGCAGTGAGGCCAAATGCCGCGAAGCCGGTAAGCTTGCCATCGAAGGCCGCGACTACATCGTCCGCGACGGGGATGTGATTCACTTCCGCTTCAACGTTTGAGCATTTGAGCGGAGGAGCTGTTTGGGCCGGGCCCCCAAACCTGAGGGTGGGGCTCCGCTGCAGTCACGTGACAGGAGCAGGTTGCGCCGGCTCGCGGGCTCAGTGTGACAATTCGTCGCTGTAGGTGCAGCGGCGAGCCGCGCCTTTGTGCGTGAAATGCGGGCTGCGCTGCCCCCGCCTCGTACGGCACGCGTCTCGCAAGGTGCGGCACCGTGAACTCCTTAGCTCCTACCGTACCGGTTTCTGATGCCTTGACGAACACTGGCGTGCGCGGCGTCTCGAATCGCCAACAACAGCAGAGCGGCGCGGACGACGCAGTCGAAGGAGGACCGGAAACCGAGCTGCCCGTGCCCGAGGGCGAGCTCCTGGGCGGGCGCTACTTGGTCGAGCGCATCTTCGCCGAAGGCGGCATGGGGGTCGTGTGTCTGGGGCGGCATGCGCAGCTCGAGCAGCCCGTGGCGATTAAGTTTTTGCGGCGCGCCCTCGCGGGCAAACCGGCCATCGTCGAGCGCTTCTTGAACGAGGGCCGGGCACTAGCGGCGCTGCGCAGCGAGCACGTGGTGCGCGTGATGGATGTCGGGCAGCTCGAATCCGGCCGCCCGTACCTCGTGATGGAGCACCTGGATGGGATCGATCTGGACGCGCTCGTCGATCGCGATGGGCCGCTCGACGTCGAGACAGCCGTCAATTACGTGCTGCAGGTCTGCGAGCCACTCGCCGAGGCCCACTCGCTCGGCATCGTTCACCGCGACATCAAGCCGGAGAACTTGTTTCTGTGGTCGGGCGGGCCGGGCAAGGACATCGTGAAAGTCTTGGATTTCGGTTTGGCCAAGCAATTTGGCTCGCCGCGAGCCATGGCGGTGACTGGTCCCCAGGACAGCATGGGCTCGCCTTGTTACATGTCTCCCGAGCAGGTGACGACGCCGCAGGCCATCGATAGCCGCACCGACATTTGGTCCGTGGGCGTGGTGTTGCACCGCTTGCTCACCGACACGCTGCCGTTCGAGGGCAACAGCATCCTCGAGGTGCTGAGTCACGTGTTGAGCGCCGCCCCGCTGTCGCTGCGCGCGGTGCGCCCCGAGCTGGACATCGACCCTGAGCTCGACGCGATCGTCGCGCGCTGCTTGGAGAAGTTGCCCACGGCCCGCTACTCGTCGATGAACGAGCTTGCCGAGGCGCTCACCGCCTACCTCGAGCATCGCCGCAACCCGGGAGCTCGCCCGTTGCCTCCGCCCGACGAGACCGTCGAGTTCGAGCCGGACGCACCCCTGGTCGACGAAGACGACGCGAAGATCCGCATCGCGGGCGTGCACGCGCGCTGGCCGGGCGTGCTCGTCTTTGCCGTGTTGGCGGCAGGGGCGGCGACCGTCTACGGTGACCGCACTGGGCGCATCCACGTGCGCGAGCTCGCCCATAGTTGGCTCACACCGGCGCGGTTGGGGGCGGACGTGCCCTTGGCGCCGCGGCCCAGCGCGAGCCCGATTTTCGGGCTAACTTCGCGCGGAGTGTTCGCCACGTTGCCGACTCGCGACGCGGACGGTAACGCGGTGCTGCGCGCCGAGCCCGAGCGCGACGCGCAGGCGCCCGTGGTCGGCGAAGATTCTTCGGTGATCGCGCCGCTGAGCGATGAAGAGCGCGCGCGTAAAGAAGCGGCCTACCGCGAGTACCTGCAGAGTGAGGGGTTGACCCCGCTGAACGAAGCGTTGCCTGGAAGCGATGCGCCGGCGAATTGATCTCGGTTAGCGATTGGAGCGCGCGCTGCGCCAGTCTCGAAAGGTCGTGACCGGCGCTGGGCCACCCAAGTAGCCGAAGAAGCGCACCCCCCAAACCCCGAGTGTGACGACGAGCAGCGCGGAGGCGATGAAGGTCGCACGGCGCGACGCAAACCAAAGCTGCGGCGTTTGCCCGGGCCTCGGACCGCGCACGTAACTGATGGCGGAGCTGGCCGCCGCCGCAGAGAACAACGGCGCGAGCACGAACACCAATGGGTGCAGTGCCAGCGCGGCGTGCACATCCCCACGCAGCAAGGCGAGCGTTGCGCGCGTGAGCCCACAGCCGGGGCAGGGGACACCGAGCACCGTGGCCATCGGGCAGAAGGGCAGCCGCTCGATTACGATTAGTGCGAACACGCCGCTTAGCGCGAGCACGCCGAAGGCTCGGTGCAGCTGTTTGCGATCCACGGTGCTCGAGCTTAGGGCCCGCGAATCGCTAAGTCGATCGCTCTCCCGGCCGACGCATCCCGGCCGGCTTCGTTGCTCCTCAGCTACATACAGCAGTATGCGCCTTCGTCGCGCCTCGCCAGCCGGGCGCCTCGACCGCGATCATCCACCGACTTAGCCATTCGCGGGCCTTATCTAGAGTGGGCTCGGGCGCTCGCCGCTGCTCGCCGAGCAGGCGCACCCCAAAAAGAAAAACGAGGCGCGTGCCCGAAAGCGCGCGCCTCGTTTCTTAACGCGGACCCGGAGATCAGGACGGCGGCGGGAGCTGACCGCCGCTCGCGGCTTGCCAGACCTCGTTCAAGTCACCCGGCAAGAAGAAGAGCGCGAAGAACAGGTACAAGACGGGGCTCGCGACCTGCGCGTTGGGCACGCCTGCCATCTGCTTGGCGTCCAATACCTTCGCGTTCAGCTTCCACAGCTCGATGTAACCGAGGATGGGAATGAAGAACATGATCGGATTCAGATCATCCTTGCCGCGGAACGCTTTGAGCTCGTTCAACATGCTCCAGATCTGGATGAACGCGTAGACGAAGCAGATCATGCTGAGCACGATGGTCATGATCGGGTTGCGGATCTTGCCGATTGGACCACGCTGCCCGCCGCTGCTCGCGCCGTAGCCACCCATCGGCACCATCGGTGCGCCGCCACCGGGCGGTGAATACGGATCTTGGGGCGGGCTGAAGCCGCCCGGAGCGCCATAGCCGCCGGCGGGAGCGCCGTAGCCGCCACCTGCTGGCGCGCCGTACTGCGGTGGTTGCGGCGGCTGGCCATAGCCACCTGCCGGAGGACCGCCGTATTGGGGAGGCTGAGCGGGTTGCCCGTAGCCACCTTGCGGCGCGCCATAGCCACCCGGGGCCGGCCCGGGAGTGCCGTAACCGCCGGGGGGCGGGCCGTACGGATCTGCCGGAGCAGCAGGAGCTGCCGGGGGCGCACCGTAAGGGTTGGGCTGACCGTAGGGGTTGAAGCCGCCGCTGCCTGCGTCAGCCACCATCGTTCCGCCGAGCGGGTTGACCGCAGCATGCGGAGGGGGTGCGGGCGGCTCAGCGGCCGGCGGAGTGTAAGCAGGGGGTGGTGCGCCGAAGCCCTGGCCAGGCGGAGGGCCATAACCCTGCGGGGCCGCGGGCGGTGCGCCCGGAGGCGGACCGAAGCCTTGTTGAGGAACAGCCCCGGGGGGCGGGCCAAAGTTGGGACCACCGGGGGGAGGACCGAAACCCTGCGGGGCCGTGGGCGGCGGGCCAAAACCGGGGGCAGGAGCGGCTGGGGCAGCAGGCGGCGGAGCGTAAGCACCGACAGAAGGAGGAGCGACCCCGAGCATCGTCCCCTTCAATTGCGGGCGCGGAGCGGCGACCGGTGCGCCGGCCGGTGGGGCTCCGGGGGCTGGCGCAGCGGGAGGTGCGTAAGCGGGCGGCGCGCCAGGAGCTGCTGCAGGCGGCGCACCGGCGGCCGGGGCGGCCGGCTTGGGCATCACCGGCGCGTTCATCATGAGCATCGTGCCCTTGAACTTCGGGGCTGCCGCACCCTTTAGGTTGAACCCGCACTTCTTGCAGGTCGTCGCCGCCTCCTCATTCTCAGTCCCACAATTCGGGCAAAACACTCAGCACCTCTTTAGATGACCAGGGAGCCGCAGCCTACACGTCCTCTCGCCCAATTCTCAAGCGGGTACAAGGACTCACGTCATCATCGCGTTCACATTTTCTCCGCCCTTGACACCCCGCTTTCGGGGTCACTACGGTTCGCCTCGCCCGGGGTACCCCGGGTAAAACCCAGCACTTCGAACGACGAGGCTCGCGCTCCGCAAGACGGACATCGCGGCCCGCACCCCTCGGAAATCATGGCATTCGCCCTCAGTGCGGAAGCAGAGCAGAAGCTCAACGAAATCATGGCGCGCTACCCCAATAAAATGGCGGCGTGCATCCCCGTTTTGCATCTCTGTCAGGACAACAACGACAACTGGGTTTCGGACGACGTGATCGAGTTCGTCTCCCAGAAACTCGAGCTTGGCTCTGCCCACGTCAAAGGCGTGGTCACCTTCTACACGCTGTTCAATCAGAAGAAGCCCGGTAAGCACCAGCTGTGGGTGTGCCACACGCTGTCCTGTGCGTTGCGCGGCGGTGAGGACATCCTTCACCACTGTGAGAAGCGGCTCGGTGTGCACGCCGGCGGCACGAGCAAGGACGGCAAGATTACCCTGCGCACCGCGGAATGTTTGGCCGCGTGCGGCACGGCGCCGGTCATCCAAGTCGACAAGAAATACTACGAGAACCTGTCGATCGCAGAGGTCGACCGCATCATCGACACCCTCGTGAAAGACGGCTGAGGCTTCGGCTCACATCGCCACTCTCCTAAGCTCCCGATGATCAAGCAGACCACCTACCTCAGTCACTCCTACGGAAAGCCCAACAGTTGGACGCTTTCCGCTTATGAATCCGCCGGCGGCTATCGCGGCGTACGCAAAGCATTGTCGATGACCCGCGAGGCGGTCATCGAAGAAGCGAAGAAGGCACACGTCCGCGGTCGCGGCGGTGCCGGCTTCGATTGCGGCACGAAGTGGTCCTTCATGCCCAAGGAATCGAAGAAGCCGCACTATCTCGTGATCAACGCCGACGAAGGCGAGCCGGGCACGTTCAAGGATCGCTCCATCATGGAGATGAACCCGCACGCCCTGGTCGAGGGGTGCATCATCGGCATGTACGCGATCGGCGCGCACGCCTGTTACATCTACGTGCGCGACGAGCTGCACCTCTCCAAGGAGCGGCTGTGGGGCGCCATCAAAGAGGCCAAGGCCAAGGGTTACCTGGGCAAGAACCCGTTCGGCAAAGACTGGGAAGTCGAAATCTACGTTCACACCGGCGCCGGCGCGTACATCTGCGGCGAAGAGACCGCGCTCTTGAACTCGCTCGAAGGGCGCCGCGGCGAGCCGCGCTTGAAGCCGCCGTTCCCGGCGCAGTACGGCGCGTTCGGCTGCCCGAGCACGGTGAACAACGTGGAAACGCTGTCCATCATGCCGACGGCGTTCGAGATGGGCTGTGACGAGTTCAGCAAGCTCTCCGAGCTGCACCCGTTCAACGACGGCGGCGCGCGCCTGTTCGGCGTCAGCGGCCACGTGAAGAAGCCGGGCATCTTCGAAGCCGCCGTCGGCATCACGATGCGTGAGCTGATTTTCGAGCTCGCCGGCGGCCTGCCGGACGGGCGCAAGATCTTGGGTGTGATCCCGGGTGGCTCGTCCTGCCCCGTGCACTTGCCGGACGAAGTGCCGAACTTGCCGCCTGACCCGCGCTACGACGCTTACCGCGGCAAATCGATCTTGGACATCCCGCTCGGCGTCGATACGTTCCGCGCCTCGGGCAGCATGCTCGGCACGTGCTGCGTCACCGTCTTGAGTGACGCGGTGGATCCCGTGCTCGCGCTACACAACGTGATGCGCTTCTACCGTCACGAGTCGTGCGGCCAGTGCACGCCGTGCCGCGAGGGCTGCGGTTGGATCGAGCGCATCTTGAACAAGATCGTGGAAGGTAAGGGCTCGATCGCCGAGCTCGACGAGATCCACGAGATCGCCAGCAACATCACCGGCAACACGATCTGCGCTTTCGGCGATGGCGCGGCCACGCCGGCGCTGGCCTTCGTGCGCCGCTATCGCAAGCATTTCGAGGACTACATCGTGAGCGGCGGTAAGTCGCAGACGCGAAGGTTGACGCTATGACCGTCGGGAACGTTTTCTTCGTCGTGGCGAGCGTCGTCGCATTGTGCGGCGCTCTCATGACCATCGCCTCGCGCAGCCCCATCCGCAGCGCGGTCGGCCTGCTCATCACCATCGTCGGCATCGCGGCCTTGTTCCTGGAGCTCAACGCGCAGTTCCTGTCCGCTATTCAGTTGATCGTGTACGCGGGCGCAGTCGTCGTCTTGTTCGTGTTCGTGATCATGCTGCTCGGGCCCGACGCCGGTGACGGTGAGGGCACGGTGGTCCGCGCGCGTGTAGCTCGCTACGGCGCGGGCGCGTTCTTCACGGTCATGGCTCTCGGCGCGGCGCACTTGATCTCGCGCTCGGACATCCCGGCCACGCACTTCCACAAGCTGCCGGAGGGCTTCGGCTCGGTGGCGGCGCTCGGCACGTTGCTCTTCAACGGCGACGTCATTCCCTTCGAGCTCACCACGGCGCTCCTGATCGTGGCCGTCGTCGGTGCGATCGCCGTGGCGCGTGGCAAGCCGCACGTGCGCCGCGAGGTGAAGAGCAAGAGCCCGACCGCGCGCATGTTCCACGGCCCGCTGATGGCCCGCGACGCGCAACGCCCGCTCCCCACGAAAGCCGAAAAAGCTGCGGCCAAAGCCGCGGAGGGCCTGTGATGCACATCAACGCACTCGGTTACTATACGGAGCACTACATCCTAGTCTCGGGAGCGTTGTTCACGTTGGGCTGCGTCGGCTTCTTGGTACGCCGCAACATGCTCATCCAGCTGATGAGCATCGAGCTGATGCTCAACGCCGTGAACCTCACGCTCGTGGCCTACAACCGTCAGTATTCGCAGGACCTGAACGGTCAGGTCTTCGCCTTCTTCATCATCGCTGTCGCCGCAGCCGAGGTCGCCGTCGGTTTGGCCATCGTGCTCGCCTTCTACCGGCTGAAGTCCAGCGTCCAAAGCGACGAAGCGGACCAGCTCCGTCACTGAACCTTTAGGGCTTATCACTCATGCAAGCGATCGAGGCTCTGTTCCCCGCGAACGACTACACGATTCTCGCGTTCATCGTGTTGCTCCCGCTCCTGGGCGCAGCCGTGAACGGCGTGTTCGGCAAACGGCTCGGCAAAGAGGCCGTGACGCTACTGGCGCTCAGCGTCATAGCGATCTCCTTCGTCCTGGCCGTGGTGACGTTCTTCGCCCTCGGCCACGCGCAAGAAGGGGAGGAAGCGGCCCGCTTCTACTGGAAGGGCTGGGAGTGGTTTCACCTCAGCACCCAGAACGGCGGCTCCACCGCCCTGAACGTCGCGTTCTCTGTGGACGCGCTGAGCGGCACGATGGCGCTGATCGTCACCGGCGTCGGCTTTTTGATTCACCTCTACTCGTCCAGCTACATGGCGGACGACCCGAGCTACCACCGCTTCCTCACCTACCTGAACCTGTTCATCTTCTCGATGCTGGTGCTGATCCTCGGGGACAGCTTGCCGGTGTTGTTCGTGGGCTGGGAAGGCGTCGGTCTGTGCAGTTACCTGCTGATTGGCTTCTGGTTCGAAGACGACAAGAACGCCGCCGCCGGCAAGAAGGCCTTCGTCACCAACCGCATCGGTGACTTCGGCCTGCTCGTGGCCATGGGCCTCTTGCTCTATTACACGGGCTCGCTCGATTGGTCTGGGATCCAGGGGGGCGCGCACAACCTGCTCACGCCGGTTCAGGTCTGGCCGCTCGGCACGCACGTACCCGCCGCCGGCATCCTGCCTTCGTCCTGGGAGCAGTGGGTCAACTTGCCGCGCTACGTGAGCGCGGCCACCTTGGTCGGCCTCGCATTGTTCCTCGGCTGCGCCGGCAAGAGCGCGCAGATCCCGCTCTACGTCTGGCTGCCGGACGCCATGGCCGGCCCAACCCCGGTGTCCGCGCTCATTCACGCAGCGACCATGGTCACGGCGGGCGTGTACCTCTTGTGCCGGCTGTCCTTCGTGATGGTGCTGAGCCCGGCGGCGATGGCCACGGTCGCGTTCACCGGCGCGCTGACCGCATTGTTCGCGGCCAGCATCGCCTTCGCGCAGAACGACATCAAGAAGGTGCTCGCCTATTCCACGGTGAGCCAGCTCGGATACATGTTCTTGGGCGTCGGCGTGGGCGCGTTCACGGCCGGCTTCTTCCATGTCATCACGCACGCCTTCTTCAAGGCCTGCATGTTCCTCGGCGCCGGCTCGGTGATTCACGCCATGCACGCGCGCATCCACGATACGGATGCCTCGCAGGACATGCGAAATATGGGCGGCCTGCGCAAGTACATGCCCATCACGTTCTGGACGTTCGCCGCGTCTTGGGCGGCCATCGTGGGCTTGCCCGGCACGAGCGGCTTCTTCTCCAAGGACGAGATCCTGCTCAAGGCGTTCACCTCGACGATCAAGAACCCGATCGCTACGGCCAAGATGAGCGATGGCTCAGCCAGTATGGACGTGTTCATCTGGCCGACCTGGCTCGGCACCGCCCTGTACGCCATGGGCTTGCTCACCGCGCTGATGACCGCGTTCTACATGACGCGCCTGTTCATCGGCATCTTCTTCGGTGACTTCAAGGGCTGGAAGATCGTGAAGGGCTGGAAAGAGCCCGAGCACGAGCACGGCCACGACGATCACGGGCACGGCCACCACGCCCACGATCCGTCGGTCAAGCTCGAAGGTCCGACGCCGCACGAGTCGCCTTGGCAGATGTGGGTTCCACTCGCCATCCTCGGTGTGCTGGCTGCTTTCTCGGGCTTCTTCAACGCAGCGCCGCTGCACATCACGCCGCTGGACACTTGGCTCGAGCCCGTGTTCGAGAAGGCCAGCGGCGCGGTGCAGTTGATCGAAGGCGCCGAGAGCTGGGAGTACCCGTTCTTGGGGCTTGCGTTCCTGGCCTTCGCTGGCGGCTCGGGCATCGCCTACTTCATCTACGTGATGCAGAAGGGCAAGCCCGCGCAGAACTTCGTGCAAAGCATGCCGGGGTTGCACGCCCTGGTGTTCGACAAGTGGCGCATCGACGAGATCTACGAAGAGTACGTGATCGGCGCGGTGGACTCGCTGGCCGAGTTCTTCGCCTGGGCCGACAAGTGGATCGTGGATTTCCTGCTCGCGCGAGTGAGCACGTTCCTCGTCTCGGCGAGCGGCACGGGTCTGCGCTTCCTCCAGACCGGTCGCGTGCAGACGTACGCGGCGGTCATGGTGCTCGGCTTGGCGGGTGTCGGCTGGTTCGTCGTCACGCCCCGCGCGGACGCCGAGCTTGCCACGAATGACGACTCGGGCGTGTACAACGTCACGGCGGCTCCAGGTCTCGGTTACAGCTACCGCTGGGATCTCAACAACGACGGCAAATGGGACAGCGAGAAGTTCGGTACCCGGACGCAAGCGTCACTCAACTTGGCAGCGAAAGAGAATCGAACCGTGCGGCTCGAAGTGAAGAATGCGTTCGGCCGGACCGCGGTCCGCTCGTTCAGCTTTGAACGTCCCGCGCAGGATCTGTCGGGGGCAGCTCCGATGCCCGGTGACCATCCCGCGGCTCCCCCTACCGGTAAGGTCCGGCAGTTGCCCAACATCCGCCAGATCGCGCCGAACGAGGTGGCGAAATGAATCCGCTCGCCTCGGCCCTGTTCCAAATCGCGCCGTACGTACTGGCGTTCACCGTCGGCGCGCTGATTCCGCGCCGCCAAGGCGCGGCCGAGCGGGTGGCGCTCGGCATCATCGCCGTCCTGACGCTGCTATTCGTGCGCAGCCTCTGGCCCTCCGCAACGGCCCCCGTCGCGGACGAGAACCCGCACGAGTGGAAGTACCTGCTCAGCGTGATCGTGTTCTTGCCCATCCTGGCCGCGGCGTTCTTGCTGTTCTTGCCGCGTCAGTCGCCGGTGTTGCTCAAGCGCTTCACCTTCTTGATCCTCGGCCTCGATGGCTTGGCCTCGCTCGGCCTGCTCTCTTCGCCGATGTCGCGCGGCTGGCACTTCCAGCACATCGCCGAGTGGATCCCGATGTTCGGCATCCGCTACCACGTGGCGGTCGACGGCGTGAGCATGTGGCTGATCCTACTTTCCACGCTGACGACGCCGATTGCGGCCTACGTCGCCTTCGGTTCGCTCAAGACGCGGATCAAGGACCTGTGCTTCGCGTTCCTGCTGCTGCACGGCGCGATGATGGGCTGCTTCATCTCGCTCGACCTGTTTCTGTTCTTCGTGTTCTGGGAGCTCTTGCTCGTGCCGATGGTCGTGATGATCGGCGTGTGGGGCGGCACCGAGAAGGTGAAGGCCGCCTACAAGTTCTTCATCTACACGATGGTCGGCAGCATGCTGATGCTGGCGGCGATCCTGTACATGGTCTGGAACTACACGAAGCTCGCGGGCTACCCGAGCTTCGACTACCTCGCCTTGCAGCGCGTGGTGATGCCGCACACCGCGTCTTGGTTGTGCTTCTTCGCCTTCTTCCTGGCGTTCGCAATCAAGGTGCCGATGTTCCCGTTCCACACCTGGCTTCCGGACGCGCACGTGCAAGCGCCCACCGGCGGCTCGGTGATTCTGGCCGCGGTGCTCCTGAAGCTCGGCGCCTACGGCTACATCCGCTTCTGCATGGGCATGCTCGGTGGCGTGGCGTGGATGTCGTCGGCGACCCTGGCCGGCATCGCGATCGGCGGCGGCATCGTGTACGGCGCGCTCGTGGCCTGGAAGCAGGACGACGTGAAGCGCCTGGTGGCGTACTCCTCGGTGGCGCACATGGGTTTCGTGATGCTGGGCCTGTTTGCCGGCACCCAGGCGGGGATGGAGGGCGCGGTTCTGCAGATGCTGAACCACGGCGTCTCCTCCGGCGCGCTGTTCCTTTTGGTTGGCGTGATCTACGACCGCCGTCACACGCGCTTGATCAAAGAGTTCGGCGGTCTCGCCAAGGTGATGCCGATCTACACGGCCATCTTCGTGATCGTCACGATGTCGAGCATCGGCGTGCCGGGCACCAACGGTTTCGTGGGTGAATTCATGATCGTCATGGGCACCTTCGTGTCGCAGACCTTGGGCGGTCAGGCGCGGCTGCAAGCCGGGCTGGCTTCCGCGGGCGTGATCCTCGCGGCCGTGTACATGCTCTCGGTCGTGCAGCGCGTGTTCTTCGGCCCGCTCAGCAACCCGAAGAACAAGCGACTGACCGACATCAACGTGCGCGAAACGGTGGCCGTCGCGCCGCTCATTGCGCTCATCTTCGTGATCGGGTTGTTCCCGAGCTTGTTCTTGAACCGCATGACCGATGGCGTCAGCGCGGTGCTCGAGCGCTACACCGACTCGCGTAAGTCTTACCTGGACCAGGGCACCTCGGACACGCCCCGGCTTTCGGATCGCCGCGGCGGCGCGCTAGAGACCGGTTACCCCGAGGCCCCGACCAAGAAGGCTGACGCACCCGCGCCAGCCCAAGCCCAAGCGCTCAATGCGGAGGCGCCATGAACTTCAACTTACTGCTCGCGGTCTCCCCAATCCTGGCCGTCGCCATCGGCGGCCTGCTCTTGATGTTGGCCGAGGCGTTCGGCAAGCCGGTCGCCCTCACCGGTGCCCAAGCCGGTATGGTCTCGACCGACGCCGGCGCGGGTCGCGCCGATGAGCTCGCGCTCGGCAGCGCAGTCATCCTGTTCGCGGGCGCGCTGATCAGCGTCGCCCTGTGGAAGGTCGGGCCGGAGTCGATCCCCGGGGTCGAGTCGCTCGCGCCCTACTTGATCATCGACCGCTTCACGCTCTTCTTCTGCTTCGTGCTGTGCCTGGGCGGCGGTCTCGCTTCGCTGCTCGCCGGCGGCTACTTGCCCGAGCACAACCTGGATCGCGGGGAGTTCTTTCCGCTCTTGGTCTTCTCCACCGTGGGCGCGATGGCGCTCGCCGCGTCGGGCGATTTCCTCAGCTTCTTCGTGGCCTTGGAAACGATGTCGCTGGGCGTGTACTGCATGATCGGCCTGCGCCGCGGCAACGTCCGGGCGAGCGAAGCGTCGCTCAAGTACTTCCTGCTCGGCAGCTTTGCGGCCGCGTTGACGCTCATGGGCGGCGCGCTGCTGTACGGCGCAACCGGCCACACGGACTTCGTCGGCATTGGTCAGGCGATCGCCACCGTGGGCAAGGCGCACAGCGCCGTCAACGTGCCGGTCGTGCTGGTCGCGCTGGCCCTCGTGGTCGCCGGTTTGGCGTTCAAGATCAGCGCCGTGCCGTTCCACATGTGGACGCCCGACGCCTACGAAGGAGCCCCCACGCCGAGCACCACGTACATGGCCGTAGCCGTGAAGAGCGCGGCGTTCGCCGTCATGCTCCGCATCTTGGTGGTCGGCTTCGGGGACCCGCGCTTGACCAGCTGGGGCAGCGGTTGGCCGCCAGTGGTCGCCGGGTTGGCCGTGCTCAGCATGCTGGTCGCCAACGTGATTGCCGGTCGCCAAGAGTCCGTGAAGCGCATGCTCGCGTACTCGTCGATTGCGCACGCGGGCTACGCGCTCGTGGGTGTGGTCGCCGTGCAATCGGTGCAGGGCACTTCGAGCGTGCTGTTCTACATGCTGACCTACACGGTCTCGACCGTGGGCGCGTTCGGCGCGCTGATCCTGTGCGGTCGGCGCGGCGCCGAGGCGGTGAGCTACGAAGATTTGGCGGGGCTCGGCAAGCGTCACCCAGCGGTGGCCCTGGCCTTCTCGTTCTTCTTGCTCTCGCTCGCTGGCATCCCGCCGACGGCCGGCTTCTTCGGCAAGCTGTACATCTTCAGCGCTGCGGTCGACGCGCACCTGAATGGCCTGGCCGTGATTGGCCTTTTGAACAGCGTGCTCGGCGCCTATTACTACCTGCGCGTGATGGTCTACATGTACATGCGTGAGCCGGAGCCGGGCGCGCCGATCGCGACCCCGATGCGCTCGGGTTTCGTGGTGGTGGCGTTGATCGTGGCGGCGGTGTTCGTGCTGTTGTTCGGCGTCTTGCCGAGCTCCTCGCTCGACCTCGCGGCGGCGGCGGGTCTCACGCACGGCTGATGGTGCGCAGCGGCCTCCGTCTGGGCGGGCGCATGCTCGGCTCGCTGTGCCTGGGCTGGGTGCTGCTCAGCGGCTGTAAGGGTAAACCCAAACCCGATCCGGTAACGGTGGGCAGCGTGAGCTTGCCCGCCCCGATCGCCTCGTCCTTGCCCATCGATCCCAAGATCGTGAGCGCGGCGGTCAACTCGAATGGGGATCCGCCATACAGCGGCCCCACCGGCACGATCGGCGGCGTCATCACCATCTCCGGTGATCCGGCTCCGGACATGCCCGAGGTGCTGGCCGCCATTCCGAGCGACTGCGCTGCGGCCAAGGAGACGTACGGCAAGTTGTTCCGTGAAGGCCCCGGCCGCGGTTTGGCGGACGTAGTGGTCGGGGTCACGGGCTACGCCGGTTACGTGCCGGAAGAGGTGCCAGCGCAGTTCGCGGACGCCAACGGCTGCGCGTGGAGCTCGCGCACGTACGTGCTCACCTTCGGGCAGAGCCTGGACGTGCGCAGTCGTGATTCACGGCCTTACGTCCCCGACTTGATGGGCGCGCGCTTGAAGGCGCAGCTCGTCGCATTGCCGCGCGGGGACGCGATCCACCTGTACCCGGAGCACCCCGGTCGCTATCAGCTCACCGATAGCATGCGCTTGTTCATGTTGGCCGAGGTGCTGGTCGTGAAGTTCCCGACGCACGCGGTCTCCGGTCTCGATGGGCACTTCGTTATCCCACACGTGCCCGTGGGCAAGGTGAAGGTCTCGGCCTTGCTTCCGGCGACGATGGCTCAGGTCGAAAAAGAGGTCGAAGTGCATGCAGGCGAGCTGGTCGAAGTGCCGCTCGTGCTGAGCTTCGATCGCAAGGCCTGGGACGCACAGCGGGCGGGTACGCCCGCGCCTCCGAGCTCGGCCAAGTAGCGTTAGGGGCTCAGAAGGTGAGCCGAGCGCCGGCTCGGCGCGCGAGCAGCTCACGCAAATACCCGAGGGCGATCGGGCTCGGCGCTAGGCTCGGCATTTTCAGGCTGCCCAGCACGCGCTCGAAGCACGGCTCGTCGTGCAGAGCGTCACAAGCGACGAGCCCTGCGATCCAAGCGTCCGCGTTCGTGGGATCGGCATCGAGCTCGGTCTGCGCTCGCACGCGAGCTCGTTCGACGCTACCCACACGGAGCTCGTCGAGGGCGCCCGCGACTCGCGGGCTGGGCGTGCTCGGTGCCTGCTTGGTCCCGGCGCGCGCCGCGACCAGGGCACGAACCCCGGTGGGCGACGCGGCTTGGTAGCTCTCGAATGCTTCGAGCCACGCGCGCGCTTCCGCGCCGCGGCCGAGCGCCTGCAACAGCCGCGCAACGAGCAGGTTCGCCGGCTCGTCACTCGGCCGGCGCGCGACGGCGGCGGTCGCGTCGCCGAGCGCGGCCTTCGAGTCGTGCGCTCGCTCGGCGCAGCGCGCGCGCTCATAGTAATTGCCGAAGTATTCCGGATCTTTCTCGAGCCCGCGCTCGAACGCGGTGCGCGCTGCGGCAGGGCCGCCCTCAGCCGAGCTCGCCGCGCAGCGGACGGCGCCGATGCGAGCCCACACCTCGGGGCTATCCGGATCCTCGGCGTGGGCTTCTTGGTAGGCGGATAGCGCGCTTCCGTATTCGCCGCGCGCCTCGCGCTCGGCGCCCAACAGGTAGGCCGCGTACGCCTCGGGATTGACGAAGCGGCCCTCGTAGCGCACGCCATCGGCCATGCGCGTGACGCTGCCGGAGCCCTCCCTGCAAGCGAGCAGCGCACACAGGGGCACGAGTGCGATGAAGCGGATGCGGATCACGTGAGCTCGCGCAGCGCGCCGAGGAAGCGCTCGTTCTCTTCGCGAGTGCCGATGGTCACGCGCAGCTGATTCGCAAGACGCCCGCCGCGATTGTGAAAGCTGCGCACCAAAATCCCACGCTGCTGCAGGCCCTGGAACAAGTCCGCCGCGGGGCGCTCGCTCTGAAACCACAGGAAATTCGCTTGGCTGGGCGTCACCTTGATTCCAGACAGCGCGCCGAGCTCACGAGTCAGCCGAGCGCGCTCATTGACCACGTAGCGAACGATGTTCGCGATCTCCGGGGCGAGCTCGGTCACGGCGAGGGCGCCCAAGAGCTGCGCGGGCGTATTCATGTTGTACGGCAAACGCACTTTGTCGATCTCGGCGAGCAGCGCTGGCCGCGCAATCAGCCAACCCACGCGCAGCGCCGCGAAGCCCACCTTGGACAGCGTGCGCATCACGAGCACGTTCGGATACCGGCGATACAAGTCCAGCTGATCACCGTCCGAGTACGGGATGTACGCTTCGTCGATCACCACCACGGATTGCGGGGCGGCTTGAATCAACGCTTCGAGCCGCTCGCGGTTGGCCAGGTTTCCCGTGGGGTTATTGGGCGTGGCGATGAAGATCAAGTTGGGCGGCGCGTGCTCGATGCCGCGGCGCAGCGAATCCAGCGCCAAATCCCACTCGGCATCCAGTGGCACTTCCAGTACCCGTTGGCCACGTATCCGCGCGCTCATGCGATACATCACGAAGCTCGGCGTGGTGGTCATGACCACGGCGCTGCCCGAGCGATCGCGCGGCTGGGAGAAGGCCGAGAGCAGCATGGTGATGATCTCGTCGCTGCCATCGCCCACGAGCACTTCTTCGGGGCTCACGCCGGAGTAACCCGCCAGCGCTTGGCGCAGCTTGCTCGAGGTAGCATCCGGATAGCGCTCCCACG
>JBEQTH010000029.1:0-60210 GCA_040348785.1 Myxococcales bacterium
GCCGTACCTGTACAAACCCGAGACCATCCAGCGCTTCCAGGGCCGGCTACGCGAGGCGTTCCTCGGAGGTGACCGGGCAACTGCACGGGTCTACCTGCAAAATCTCGTCGACCACATCGTCGTCGGTGAAGACGAAATCATCATCGAAGCGCGCGCGGGCGCGGCGCTTGCCATGATGTCGGCGTCCAGTACGACTCCACCCGAAGCCACCAAGGGAGAAGTTCTTGCAGACGTCGTAGATTGGCGCGCCCCGTAGGATTCGAACCTACGACCCTCGGATTCGAAGTCCGATGCTCTATCCAGCTGAGCTAGGGGCGCGAAGGAACGCCATCCAAGTGGCACGCGGTCGATCGGTCAAGCCGAAAGAACCGCGAGCGAACATGCTGCGGCGATTTCCCCGTCCCCCCGGACGTTCGGCGAGCTGCTGCGCGCGGAGCGCGCGACGCTCAGCGATCAGCCAGTGAGGTCGAGGCGGCCGACCCAAGTGCACTTGCCGCCCTGTATCGCGCTGCGCGCGACTTCACGGAGCAGGTCTTGGTCGTCAGACGCCGAGAGCGCGAAGGTCGGCTCACACCAGAACGAGCCGAGCCGCGAATCATCCAAGATGCGCACCACGTCGTAGTGGCCGCGCTTGATGCGGACGATTCGGAACGTCGATCCTGCGACTTGCACCATACCTTTGACGACGATTTGCATTTCGAATTCCTGGCCGTCCCCTCAACCGTTGATTGAGAAGTAACTCCGACGGTTGCGTTTGTGAAGATGGAATCCGTGACCGCTCGAAGATGTGACCGAGCTGACTTAGACGATGCTGGCTCTGCAACAAAGCAGAAACGATTCGGTCCTCACAACGCAACGAGCGACTCCAAATTGCAGTGTCGCTCTCCGTACTCTGCCGTTCTACGTCCGCTGGCGCCTAGGGTCTCGCGCGGGTAGCCACGAAGAAGAGGGTTAGTGTGCGCCCGGTTCGTACCGGGTTCGATAGGTATTTCGTTGGTGAAGCCCGTGCGACGGTTTGTGTATGGCCGCACCCTTTGGGGTGACGCGACGCACTGCCGTCCCGGCGCGCGGCACCGGCTGCCTCAGCCGATTTTGCGCCGGAAATTAACCTATACGCCTGGACTGATTTGCCGGCCGGAGCGGACGGGGCTCTGTGACCGGGGAATGGACCTGTGCGGCGCGCCGTTAGTCCGCCGCGACCGGCGACGGCCATTCGCCACAGCTCGAAAGTTCCTGATGAAGATCGAGATTTTCTCGGATGTTGCTTGCCCGTGGTGCTTCATTGGCATCCGCCGGCTGGGGCGTGCCTTGCGGGCGGCCGGCGTGCACGCGCAGCTCGAATTTCGCGCCTTCCAGTTGCAGCCGGGCCTACCCGCAGAGGGCGCTCCGGCGGCCGCATTTTTCGAGCGTAAGTTTGGCGGCAAGGAGCGGGTGCGAGCGATTTTCGAGCGCGTGACCGAGGTGGGGCGGGCCGAGGGCATCACATTCGACTTCGATAAGCAGGCGCGCGCGCCGAACACGGAGCTGTCGCACCGTTTGATTCGTTATGCGGGCACCCAGGGCCTCGCCGAGCCGACGGTCGAGGCGCTGTTCCGCGGCTACTTCGAACAAGGCGTAAACTTGTGTGAGCTTGGCGAGCTCGTTGCATTGCTCGACCGCGAAGGAGTGATGCTCGATCGGGCCGCGCTGATCGATGCCCTTGCCGGCGGCTTCGGCAAGCAAGAGGTGGCGCGTGACCTGGATCTCGCTCGTGAGCACGGCATTGGCGGCGTCCCGCTGTTCATTTTCGATCAGCGCTACGCGGTCGAGGGCGCCCAGCCGGTCGAGCATTTTCAGCGCCTGATCGAGAAAATGCGCGTCGAAGATGGCCCGCATTTGCGGGTCCAAAGCTCGACCCAACCGCTCGAGCGCGCTTCAAATCGCTGACACCTCTAGCCAGCGCGCTCGTCCGCTGACTAGCTTGCGTCCGCCATGGGTCCGTCCTCGGTCCGACCGTCAGCCGCAGAGCTCACGCCGCGCGTTTCGATCCGCGATCCGGACGCTTGGCTGCCTTGGGTCGCTTGGGCGGTGATCGCGTTCTGTGCCATCCAGATCCTGACCTTTTCCTTCGGCCGAGATCAGACCATCTATGCGCTGGTCGGCGAAGGCGTGCTGCACGGCAAGATGCCGTACCGCGATCTGTGGGACTTCAAGCCGCCAGGCATCTTCCTGGTCTTCGCGTTGGCCCAAGGCCTGTTCGGCCGCGGCATGATCGCGATCCGTTTGCTCGAGGTGATCGGCATGGTCGCCTCGGTGTTCGGCTTCATGCGCTTGGCCGACACCTTCTTCGAGCGACCGCGCGCGGGCTTGATCGGCGGCGCCGTCGCAGCCTTGCTCCAAGCCGAGCTCGAGTTTTGGCACACCGCCCAGCCCGAGGTTTTCGGCGGTTACCTGACGCTCGCGGCGATCGTGCTGGCGACCGCCCCGCCGCACCAACGCCGCCGCGGCTGGGTTTGGCTCGGTACGGGTGTGCTCTTCGGTCTCGCGTTTCTGTTCAAGCCGCCGCTCGGTGGCGGTGCGTTCGTGTGCGGCGCTTACCTCGCGAAACGCGAGCAGCAGCGCACCGGTTCGACGAAGCATGCCCTGTTCGCCATGGTCGCGATCGGCGCGAGCGCAGCGCTGCCCATCGTGCTGTGCGGGCTGTGGTTCTGGGCGCGCGGCGCATGGCCCGCGCTGCATTGGACGCTCGCCGAGTTCACCCCCGGTTATACCGCGCTTGGTTGGAAAGATCGCCAAGCCGCGGGCATGTTGTATTACGCGCTCGAGGAGGCATTTTTCAAGTTCTCGGCGCTTGCCGCCGCGGGCGTGCTCTCGATGGCCGCCATCTCGCCGATTCATAGCCGCGAGCGTGAAGGCACGTTCTTGGTGCTCGGCATCCTCGCCATTCAGATTGCCGGCGTGGCGATGCAGGGCAAGTTTTTCCCCTATCACTACGCTGCGAGCTTGCAGCTGATCGGGTTTTTGGCCGGGCTCGGGCTGTACAAGCTGTGGCGTCGCTGCATGAACGGCGGCTTCGGCGGCGTGTTGGCGTGGATGTCGTTCGTGGCGATCGCAATCAGCATGCGCACCGCGAGCCGCGATCTGCCGCAAGATTACAGCGAACGGGCCGTGATGCGGCTCGAGTACGCGTTCCGCATCGCCCCTTACACCTCGCGCGAAGCCGTGGATCGCGACTTGTCATGGGTGGCAGACTTCAATCTCGCCGCCGATCGCGACGTCGGTCTCGAAGTGCGTTCGCGCACCCGCAGCGCCGACACCATCTTCGTCTGGGGTTTCGAACCATCGATCTATTGGTTCTCCGAGCGCGCGCCCGCAACGCGCTTCATTTACGACGTGCCCCAGCGCAGCGAATGGCAGAAAGATTACGCCCGGCGCGAGCTGATGCGCGATCTGAACCAGAGCCGCCCCGCGATGGTCATCGTCCAACACAACGACGTTTTCCCGTCCGTGACGGGCCACTTGTTCGACTCGCACGACGAGCTGCCCGGTTTCCCCGAGCTCAAAGCGTTCATCGACAATCGCTACGAATTCGTCAAACGCATCGAAGACTTCGACATCTATCAGCGCACCGCGTCTTGAGCACGCTTTGGGTTTGGTTCACGCGGCCAACTCAGCTCGGTGCAGGGAGAAATCCACGCGGCGCGGCCAGCGCTCAGCGCCGGGCCGCGGCCTTGTCGAAGGTCTTGCCGGCGAGCTTGCCCGCCAAGTCGAGCAGCGTCACGTCCCAGCTCATGTTCAGCTCTTCTTGCGTCTTGCGGCCGAGCTCGGCGCACGCACCGAGCTCGACGCGATTGAAGTCCGGGAACGATTCACAGCGGCCGCCGCCGGGCGCAATGTAGATGTGCTGTCCGTCCACACCCGAACCATCGATGCGCGAGGCGTGCCCCACGTGCTCCGGAACCAGCGATTGACCGATGAACGAGCCAGGGCGCTTTAGCCCGAACAAGTGAGCGATGGTCGCGCCAATGTCGACTTGTCCACCGAGCGTATGGATCACGCGTGGCCGAGCGCGCAAGCGCTCGGGCAGCACGACGAAGAGCGGGATCTGTTTGGTGGTGTAATCGCGAATGGCGAGCCGGCGCTGGGTGTCGGGCGTGAGGTCGGTGTCCGCGGCCAGGTGCGCGGGGAACTTCATGCGCGAATCGTGATCGCCGTAGATCACGAGCGTAGTGTTCGGCAAAAGCCCACTCTTTTCTAGCTGAGCGAACAACTGCTGGATGGCTTCGTCGTTGTAGCGCATCGAGTGCAAATAGCCGCCGAAGTCCGTGGCCTCGATGGCGCCGATGTTGAGCTTGCGCTCCGCGGGGGGCACGTATTGATACGGCCCATGAGAGGTGAGCGTGATGAGCAGGCTCACGAACGGCGCTTTCAGGTGCTCCAAGTGCGGCTCGACGCGCTGAAAGAACAATTTGTCGCCGATGCCCCAGCCGAGCTTCGGACCTTCACCCAGCTCGTCGCGGAACGCGGTTTGGTCGAAGCCGTAGCGCGGGTAGAGCACGGCGCGGTTCCACATCCCGGCAGCGTAGGCGTGGCCCGCGAACGTGGTGTACCCGGCTTCCTTGAAGGAGTGCAGCAGCGTAACGAAGTGGTTCTCGTCCCGCCGAAAGGCCACCGAGCCCTGCGGGATCGGGAACTGCGAGTTCAGCACCATGTACTCGGCGTCTGCCGTCGATGAATCGCCCGTCTCGTCGTATAGGTGGTCGAAGAACCAGGCGCGATCGCGGAGTTGGTTCAAAAACGGCGTCAATTCCTGGCCGCGGTCGTGCGCGCCGATGACCCATTTTTGCATCGCTTCGACCTGCAGAATGATCAGATTCGTGCCTCGCGCGATGCCGAAGTCGGGATCGTCCGTCGGGCCCTGGGCGCGCGCTTCGTGGTAGGCGCGCACTTTGCCGAGCTCGGCATCGGTGATGGTGCCGTGCAAGCGCGCGTCGCGGATCGAACGCGCGACCTCTTTGATGTGCGCCACGACGATGCCCGAGTCTTGCACCGCATCCGTACCATTGAGCACGCGCCACGAGCGATCGCTGTCCATCCACCGCTGCACGATGCCGGGGATGGGGAGCAGCATCGCCACGCAAGCGCCGACCAACAGCAAGTCGAGCGCGCCGCGCAGCGCGAGCGGTGCGTCCCGCTTGGGCGCGCGCGGCCACAAGAAGGGCAGCACGACGCTCGTCACCACGACCAACAGCAGCCAAGCGTCGCGCCCGCGCGTGTACTTGACGATGATGTCCCGCACGTCCCAGATCTGGCCGCCCGCGCCGATCGCCAAAACCGGCAAGATGTTGCCGAAATAACGGAGATAAATCAGATCTCCGAACACGAGCAGCAGGAACACGCTCATCACGATCGCGAAGCCGCGCGCGCGGTATACCCCCGGCACGAGCGCGACCGGCAGCGCCCACGCCGCCGCCGAGAAGAACGCCGCGCGCTTGAAGCCGTCCCAAACCTCCAGCTCCGTCAACGACAAGGCAAGGTAGGTAATCGCTAGCCCGATCGCGAACGCACACGGCACGAGCAATGCCTCACCCAGCAGGCGTAGCGCCACGGGCACCCGGGCTCGGAGCAGCCTCAACAGGAGGCCCAGGGCGAGCAATAGCGTGCACACCTCGAGCAATAGCTTCGGCGCGAAGTCTGGCGTCAAAGAATCAGCGAGCAGAAACGGGAACGCGTTCGCCGCGAGCCAGCGATAAGCGATGGTGCTCGAGCCGACGATGAACAGCGCAAGCAGCGCGGCCAAGGTCGGAGCGCGAAAGCGAGGGGGAATGCGCGCCGCGAGCGCCGCGCGGGCTCGGGCAAGGCTCGGAACAGCACTCGCAATCAGCAGGCTCGCGGTGCACAGCAATGCCAGAAGCAAGCCGACGAAAGCGCGCTGCGCCGTTACCATGTCTTCGGGGCGGAAATCCTGCGTCATCGGCGGGTTCACGGCAGCATACCCATAGCCCCGTGTGCTATGCCAATAGCCGGAGAAATATCGTGATCGTCTCTCGCGCACCGGTTCGGTTCTCGCTCGGCGGTGGTGGGAGCGATCTCCCGAGCTACTACCAGCGCTACGGCGGCTTCGTGGTCAGCGCGGCCATCGATCACTACGTATACGTGACCGCGAACCGGCGCTTCTACGACAGCATTCGCCTGGCCTATTCCGAGACCGAGCTCACGCAAGACGTGGCCTCGATTCGGCATCCAATCTTCCGCGAGGCGCTGAAGATGGCTGGCATCGAACGCGGCATCGAGCTCACCAGCGTGGCCGATCTGCCGTCGAACAGCGGTCTGGGCTCATCCAGCAGCTTCACCGTCGCGTTGCTCAACGCGCTCTACACTTACAAGCGCAACTTCGTGTCCTCCGCGCGCCTGGCGGAGGATGCGTGTCGGATCGAGATGGAACGCTTGGCCGAGCCGGTGGGCAAGCAGGACCAGTACATCGCCGCCTTCGGCAACATCACCGCGCTCACCATCGACACGGACGGCACCGTGCACGTGGAACCCGTGCCCGTGAAGGACGAGGTGATGGACGAGCTGCAGAACAATTTGCTCATCATGTATACCGGCGTCGAACGGCCCGCGAAGCTGGTGCTCAGTGAGCAAGGCGCGCGCGTAACGGCCAACGACAGCGCGACGGTCGAAGGCATGCACCGCATCAAGAGCCTCGGGCATGATGTTTACGATCTGCTCGTGAAGGGCAACACGGACCTGTACGGTGAGCTGCTTCACGAGCATTGGCAGCACAAGAAAAAGCTCGCCAGCAAGATGAGCGACGAGCGGCTGGACGAGCACTACGAAGTGGCACGCAAAGCCGGCGCGATCGGCGGCAAGTTGATCGGCGCGGGCGGCGGCGGTTTTTTCATGCTCTACGTTCGCCCTGCGGAGAAGCGCGCCGTGCAGGATTCACTGATGGCTCGCGGGCTGCGTCCGCTGCGCTTTGGCTTCGATCTGGACGGGGCGAAGATCGTGGCGAACCTGCATCGGGGTCGCTGAGCGCGGCCTTCGACTCGCTGCGCGCCGTTCGGACGCGCCAGTTTCGTGGCCAAGGCTTGCCACTGAGCGCGAAAATCGAGGCGCCGAGAGTGAGCAAAAAGAGCGGGATCGTGAACGGCAACGTGCGCGGAAAATAGCGGAACGTGACCTGCGCTTCGCCGCCTTCGAGGCGCGCCGCCACCATACCGCGGTACTCCAGCGCCGGCTTGCCATTCGCGCGCCAGCTGGGATCGAAATTCATGTTGTACACGAGCAGCGCGTCTTTGCTGCCGCCCGCGACGCGCACGTCGGCGTGGTTCGGTGACCATTCACTGATCTCGGCCGTGCCAGGGCCAGCCTCGAGGTACACGCGGCCGCGATAGCCCGGGGCATCGGCGCCCTGCGCGCCCGGTTTGAAGCGCGGGTCGACGCCGTAGCACTTGATGACGCCGGTGTTCGCCATCATCGACAGTAACATCGGCTGCGCCCAGTCTCGGCGCACGTAGTTCACCGGCGCATTCGTGTGATGCTCGAACAGCGGTAGGGTCGGGATCTGATCCGGCTTTTCCATCCAGAACGCCTGCTCGAAGGGTTGCCGCGCGACTTGACCGAGGTCCACGCAGAACAGGGTCACCGGGATTAAAAACAGCAAATCCAGCGCAGGAAATCGCTTCAGCCAGCGATCCACGGGCGGGCCGACGACCGTCAGGAAGGCGAGCCCGAGCAGGAGCAGCATCGGAAAATGAAAGCGCGAGGGCACGTGCTGCTGCGAGAACACCGGCAATTGGTGGAGCAGCGCCCAGGGCGCATTCGGATGAAACGCACCGAAGCCGAGCAGCAACAAGAGCAAAGCCAGAATCTTGAACGACTGGCCGCGGTTGCCACGCGCAAACACGATCGCGACGCACAACACCGCGACGCCGAGCGGCCCGATGTAAATGCCCCACTCGTGCCAATTGTACGCCGGCGTGCGCACCGGACGCGAGCCGAAGCGTTGCTCGGGCGAGGTGAACATCACGAGCAAGTCGGCGAGGCCGATCACTTCCTTCGAGTCGATCAGGCGCGGTACGCGATCGAGCCGATCCACAATCGCAAATAACTTCGGCGCGCCGAGACCGATCGCGACTGCGCCGGCGATGCCGAGCGCGTACAACGGGCGTGGGCTGCGCGTCGCGATTGCGAGCAGCACGGCATAGCCGCTCAGAATCAGTGCCGAATGCGGGAGCGGATAGATGCCGCCCCAGAGCACCATGCACGACAGCACGATGCCCGCGGCGACGGCTTGCTTCAGCCGGCCCGGCTCCAGCGCGCGCTCGTAAAAAAGCAGCGCCCACGGGAGGAGCCCGTATTGCAGGTGCCAGGTGTGGCCAGCCGCAGCTTGCAGCGCCCAGCGCCCGTTGAGCACGTACAGGGCCGCAACCAGCGCGCACAGCGCGGCGCTCTGCGTGTAGCGCCGCGCGAGGAGAAACGCGCCGCACAGCCCGGTGAGCGCGCCGCCCACGACCTCGAGCCGAATCGCCGTGCGGATGTCGGCCAGCAAGTACAGCGGCAAGTAAGGCGAGATGAAGTTGGTCGCGCTCTCGGTGTCACCGAAAGCTGGGAAGCCGCCGCACAACCAGGGGTGCCACCACGGCCCCTCGTGATAGCGCTTCAAGCTGACGACCGTGATGTAACGGTACGCGGTCTCCACGTCCCAGTCGTGAAAGCCAAAGGTATGAAAATCTTCGAGCATGGGCCCGAGGATTTTGAACAGGGTACTCCCGAGCACGATCGCTGCGGCGGCCAGCGCGAGCCAGCGCGCTGGGGTTCCGGGAGTCTTCAGGGCTTCGCGAGCTCGGCGGACCGCGTGCATCATCGAGCTCGGGCCACGCACACCACTTGATAACCGAGCAGCTCGGGCCATAGCCCGCAGACCCGTTTTTCGAGCGGCTCGACGAAGCGCTCATAAGCGTTGAAGGCCCGTGAATCCCCCAGGGCCAGGTGATTGCCGCTTGCTACGTCCTGCTCGAAAAACCGGCGCAGCAGCGGCGCGGTGGACTGCACCAGCGACGGTGAGCTGGCGTCGGCCAGCAGCTCGAAGCCCGCGTAGTCGAGCAGGCGATGGATCGACGCGCGGGTGAAGAAGCGCAGATGGGTGCGATCGTACAAGCCCGACCAAGCGTATTCGAAGCGACCGCGCAGGGTGCGCAGCCGGTTGTACCAAACGCCGTAGTTGGGCACCGACACGATCAGCGTGGCGTGGCGCAGCGCCCGGTGCTCGGCGATGTTCTGCAGGAAGCGAACGGGGTCGACGATGTGCTCGAGCACGTCGGCGAGCAGGATGGCGTCGAAGCTGCTCTGCGGCTCGCTCGCGAACCACGACTCGAGCGTGCCCTCGAACACCTCACTGCACGTGGCGCGGGCGAGCGCGGCGGCCTGGGCATTGGGCTCGATGCCGACCACGCGCGACAGCGGCGCGACCTCGGCGATGCGCCGAGCGTTGGCGCCCGCGCCGCAGCCCACGTCCAGGACCCGCGCGCTCGGCCGCTCGCTCAGCACGTGCTTGGAGAGGAGCTCGATCAGCGCGCTGTTCGGGCGCTCGATGTACGCGTAGCCCGTCGCTCGATAATCCAACGGGAATCCGGCCTCGCGATGCATTGCGGGAGCACTATAGAAGCAGGCGTTGCCATGGTCGACTAGGCTTGTCGATCGCGGTAGCGTCCGCCCCCGGCCCATTTGTCCATTCAAGAGCCCTCTGAACGTTTGAACGCGGCGTTGACCGCTCTCTTGGGGCGCCCGCGCTCCGTGCTCGAGGTCGGCTGCGCCTCCGGGATTCACGGCATGGTGGCGCGCCGCGCTGGCGCGCACGTGACCGGCATCGAGTCCGATCTCGAGCTCGCTCAACGCGCCGGCCGCGCGCTCGACGAAGTCTTGGCGCTCGATCCCGAGGACCGCGCGCGAGTCGCGGCGGCGCTCGGCGGACGCAAGTTCGACCTCGTGCTGGTGCCCGACCTGCTCGAACGCGCGCGCGATCCGGAAGGCGTGCTCGATTTCTACGCCCAGTTCGTGGCCGACGAGGGCCGGCTGTTGGTGTCGCTCACGAACCGCGACGCGTGGCCCGTACGCCTGCACGCCGATCGCCCCCAAGCCGGTTACGTGACGTCCACGGGCGCCGCGCCGCGCTTGTTTTCTCGAGACGAGGCGCTGCGCATCGTCGAGCGCTCGGGCCTGGAGTTGCTCGAGGTCAGCCTGAACCCGATGCTCCTGCGCGGCCTGCGCTTGCTGGTCGACGACGAGTTCTTCCTGACGTTGCGTCACGGCGAAGGGGCGGGCAGCGGGTTTCGCGATCTGACCGCGTACGAAGCGTATCTGGCGACCGTGCGTCCGTTCGAGGTCGCACTCGCGCGGCTCGCTCCGCGTTTGCTCGCCTTTCAGCACGTGCTCGTGGCGCGCCGCAAGCCACGCGCGGGCAAGCTATCGCTCACGGTGGGCATGTTGACGATGGACGAAGAGCCTAGCGTCGCCCGCATGATCGACGAGGTGCGCAAGTACGCACCGGACGCGCAGCTCTTGCTCGTGGACAGCTCGCTCAAGGACCAAACGCCGGTGATCGCCGAGCGCATGGGCGCGCGCGTGCTGCGCCAGTTGCCGCCGCGCGGCCATGGGCCGGCGATGGAGCTTTTGATGTACGAGGCGGCGAAGCAAAGCGAGGCCTTGATCTATCTCGACTGCGACTTCACCTATCCGCCGCCCGTGATCGTGGACATTCGTCGCATCTTGGAGAGCGGGGTGGACGTGGTGAACGCCGCGCGCGTGCGCACGCGCCCAGCGGCGATGCCGTTGCCGAACTATTTGGCCAACAAGACGTTCGTGCTCCTGGCGCAGCTACTCAACGGCATGCCCGTGGCCGATCTGCACAGCGGCATGCGCGGCTACCGTTCTTCCGTGATTCGCGCTTTCTCGTTCGACGGTGAGGGTGACGCGCTGCCCATCGATACCGTGCTTTGGCCCGCGCGTTCGGGCTACGGCGTGGTGGAAGTGCCGATCGAGTATCAAGAGCGGGTGGGCGCGTCCAAGCTGCGCAAGATCTCGGGCACGGTGTGGACGTTCATTCGTCTCGCGAGCACGCTGCGCGTCGGCTCGCGGCGCTCCGAGACGTATGACTCGTGGGCCAACCTCGAGGGCCGAAAATAGTGGCTAGCGGCGTCGCTCTCCGGCCCGGCGTGATCTTGGATCGCGATGGCACGCTGATCGACGTGCTGCGCGACGAAGAGACGGGCACGGTGTCCGTCGCTTTTCACCCCGACCATCTGCGGCTCCTGCCGGGCGTGATCGAAGGCCTCACGCTGCTCGCCGCAGCCGGCTACGGCTTCGCGATCGCGACGAACCAGCCCGGCCCGGCCAAGGGCCAGATTTCCGTGGCCGCCGTCGAGCGGACGAACCAGGCGTTGGTTTCGCTGCTTGCCGAACGGGGTATCGAAATCGCCGCGCTCGAGGTGTGCTTGCATCACCCAAGTGGCGGACCCGGTGGCGACGTGCGCCTTGTGGGTGAGTGTGCGTGTCGCAAGCCGAAGCCGGGGCTGCTGCTGAATTGCATCGAGCGCGCGGGCTTCGATGCCGCGCGCACTTGGATGATTGGCGACTCCACGAGCGACGTAGAGGCGGCCCACGCGGCGCAAGTGCGCTCCGGCCTCGTTTTTCCGCTCAATCGCTGCGAGCTGTGCCCGCTGCGCTCCGGTCCAGCAGCGAGCGCCCGGCCGGAGCTCGTCGCCGCGCGCTTCGACGATCTGGCCAAAGCCATCGTCGCCTCTTGAGGATGCGCTATGTTCGAGGGCTCACGCGAAGCGAGTCCATTCGCGTCCGTTTGACCAGGAGCCTGCGTGCTTTTTTTGGATAGCTCTGAGCCCACTGAAATTCGGGATATTTTCTCGTGGGGCGTCGTCTCCGGCATCACCACCAACCCGCTGATTCTATCTCGCGAGTCCGCGGCTCACGATCTCGAGCCGCGGATCCGCGAAGTGATCGCCGCTTCGCGCGGGTCGGTCTCGGTGGAGCTCACGCACGAGACCGAGCGCGAGATGCTGAGCGAAGCCGCCACGTATCACTCTTGGAACCCCGAGCGCATTTGTATCAAGGTGCCGTTCTCGGAGGTGGGGCTCAAAGTATTGACGCAGCTCGTGGCGCGCGGCGTGAGCACGAACATGACGTGCATGATGAGCTTCAATCAGGCGTACCTGGCCGCGCTGGCGGGCGCAACCTACGTCAGCTTGTTCAGCGGACGCATCCGCGACATGGGTTATGACGTGCGCCCGATCATCCGCGACACGCGCGCCGTGCTCGATCGCGAACGGCTCAAGAGCCAAATCTTGATCGGCTCGGTGCGGCACTTGATGGACGTGAACGAGGCGCTCCAAGACGGCGCGCACATCGTCACGGTGCCGCCGCCCATTTTGCGCAAGATGCTGTGGAACCCGCGCACCGAGGGCACGATCGAAGAGTTCAATACGGCCTGGCGCAACCGTCAGCGCTGACGCTCGTACACCCAAATCACGGGGACGCCGTCGAACGTGCCGACTGCGGCGGGCGCTGCGTGCCCGTAGTCGAGCCACGTCTCGTATTCGACGCGGTGCATGTGCGGCTCGTGGTGATACAGCGCGAGCGCCGAGCCGGGGATCGACAAGGTGCCGCGTAGATCGCCGCGGATGCGGCCGTCGGCGCGCAGCATTTCCCAGCTTTGCAGCGCCGTGTCGTGTACGTACACGTAGCCGCGTTTCGGCGCGCGTCGATTGATGAAACCCTGCACTGCGCCCGTGGTGTAGCCCCAGAACGTGCGGTTCAAGCCCAAGCTCGCTGCTCCTGGAGCACCGCCGACGAGCGGCGTGTAGAAGCTCAAGCCCCAAGGCACGGAGTGCAGCGTCATGCACAACGGGCCGACCAGGACCGAGGCTGCGAGCAGCGGTGGCGCCGCGACCCGCCACGATTGATGAGCGAACAGCGCGCCAATCCGCTGCGCGGCAAACGCGAAACCGCGCCCGGCAAACAGGCACAAAAATGGGTACGCGGTCATCCAGTGCTTGGTGCCGCCGAAGATCGGCGTCTGGTCCGACCACCAGGGCGCGTAGCACATCAGCAAACACAGCAGCCAGAGCAGCGGTGTCGACGCGGGCCAACGCCGCCACGAGCAAGTGACCAAGCCAACGCCGAACAGGATCAAAGTAACGCCCGGCACCGTGGCGAGCGTCATCACCCAGGCGTACAGCCGCGGCATGGGCGGCTTCCAGTACGTCTGGCCCAAGAACTCCATGTTGTAATACTCGTGCTGCAGGTGGAAGTGCGCGTAATCCTGCAAGCGTTGCACGGTGTCGTGCCAGATCCACGGCCAGCACGCGTAGAACACGAGCGGTGAGAGCAGCAGCATGGCCAAGAACGCGTGCGGCACCGCCCAGCGCTTGGCGCGCAGCTCGCGCACCGCGTGTGCGCCGCGCGTGAGCACGAAGTGCAAAACGAAAGCGCCGGGCAAGAGCCAGGCGTTGTGCTTGGTGTCGAGCAAGAGCCCGTACAACACGCCCGTCGCAACCGTCCACGCCATGCCGCCTTCCAGAGAGCGCGCAAAAGCGTAGCTGGTGATGAGCAGCATGGCCGTGACCGGCATGTCGAAGCACGCCAAATGCGAGTGATGGAACACGCGCGGCATGAGCGCGAACGACAGCGCGGCCACCAAGCCTGCCCAGCGCCCGGATTCGCGCGCGCCCCAAACGTACGTCACCGCCACGCCGAGTGAGCTCAGCACCACCGCCGGGAAGCGGTACGCGGTGCCTTGCTCTCTGAATACCTGAAGCCCAGACCACAAGTAGCGGTGCGAAAGCGCGAACAGGGACTTGATCAGCGCCGGGTGCTCGTGATTCACGGCCCAATAGCGATCCACGGTGCCCGGCTCGAGCGCGCGCGAGAAGTCCGTGTGCAACAGCTCGAACCACGCCTCATAGCTGCGCGCGGCTTGGAAGTAGAATCCCTCGTCGCGCGCGTACCCGAGATTTTGCACGGTCGACAGCAAGAGCACCACGTACGTGACCCCGAGGAGCGCCGCGCACGCGAAGTCCCAGCGATCCAGTTTGCGCGCGTTGCTCATCGCGTATCCGCGTAGAAGCAGAATTGACGTTCGGCCGGATCGTCGCTCTGGATGCTGAATTCGACGTCCGCGGTTTGGCCCGCGAAGCGCGTGGTATCGAACTGAAAGCCGTGCCAACCCCACTCGTCATGGTGCTCGTAGCGGCCCACTTCTTCACCCGCGACGCGCGCGCTGATCGTCGTCGGGCCATGCGCGCCGTCCCGGAAAATGAAGTACGAAAGCCCGGCGAAGCCGTAAATGCGCGTTCCCATGGGCACGCCTTTGAACGACAAACGCAAGGCTCCGGTCCCGCGTGGCTCGGCCCACAAGCAGCGCCGCGGTCGGTACTGCTGATCGTCCAAAATAGTCACACCCACGAAGTGCTCTTCCGCGCCGCCGCAGACGTAGCGTTCGCGTGGGAATGCCAAGTGGCCGTGCAACCCGCCGGCGCTCGATTGGGCGTGGTTAGTGAACGGACAGGCTTCGCCTACACCCGCGCCGCCGACCGCGAGCTGCGGGGGACGTGCTTGGTCGAGAAACGAAAACAGAACCTTTGCCGGCTTTGGGTTCTCGCGGGTGCGGATCGCGAAACGACCGACGGTGCGCTCGGCCGTGACACGCCAACCGTCGAGCTCCGGGGCGGAAGCGCCCAGCGCATCGATTTCGATGGCGCGTGCGTACGCCGACACGTCGGGGCGCGCCAAATCCGTGATCGGCATCAAGGCGTCGCCAAACGCCTGGCGTGCCAGCGGATCGGCCCACTCGGGCGCGACGACCACGAGATCGCCCGGCGCTTTGAGCTTTGCGACCTCGGCGCGCAGGGCCTGCCATTCCTCGCTGCGTGGCGCGCTGCGAGCGTCGCGCACGAACAGCGCGAGCTCGACGAGACCCGCGATCGGCAGGAGCAACCAAAGCAAGCGCGCGCGGCCCATCAGCGCGCCGAGCCTGCCACATCGGCGGAAAAAGCGGTACGCTGCTTCGAGCAAACGCATGTCCCTGGTCAAAGCCTACTTCCGCGAAGCCGCCCAAATCCTGGAGCAGATCGACGAGGCCGCGGTCGAGCGTTTGCTCGCAGAGCTCGTTGCGGTGCGCGAGCGCGCCGGTCGCTTGTTCGTCCTTGGAGTCGGCGGCAGCGCGGGCAACGCCTCGCATGCGGTCAATGACTTTCGCAAAATCTGCGGCATCGAAGCCTACGCGCCCACCGACAATGTGTCCGAGCTCACCGCGCGCGTGAACGACGACGGCTGGGAGTCTACGTTTGCGGCCTGGCTCGCGGTGAGCAAGCTCTCGGACCGCGACTTGCTGCTGGTCTTCTCGGTCGGTGGCGGCAATCGCGAGCAGAACGTGAGCCCGAACTTGGTGCGCGCGCTCGAGTATGGCCAGCGCGTCGGCGCACGCATCAGTGGGATCGTCGGGCGGGACGGCGGGTACACGGCGCAAGCCGCGCACGCCTGCGTCATCATCCCCACCGTGAACCCGGCCGCCGTCACGCCGCACAGTGAGGCGTTTCAGGCCGTGATCTGGCACTTTTTGGTATCGCACCCGAGCTTGCAGCAGAACGGCATGAAGTGGGAAAGCCAGAGCAAGTGAGCTACGGGCGCGTGTTCGTGGTCGGTGGCGCGGGCTTCATCGGCAGCCACTTGGTCGAGCAGCTGGTGGCACGCGCCGAGGTCACCGTGTTCGACAACCTGAGCGTCGGTAAGCGAGAGTTCTTGGCGAAGGCGCTCGAAAGCTCGTGCACGCTCGTGCAAGGGGATGCGCTCGACTTGCCGGCACTGGAAGCCGCCATGGCCGGCAATGACACGGTGTTTCACCTCGCCGCAAACCCCGAGGCGCGTTGGGGTTTGGAAAACCCGCGTCTCGACTTGGAGCAGGGCACGATCGCCACTTGGAACGTGCTCGAGGCCATGCGCCGCACGGGCGCCAAGCGGCTCGTGTTCTCGTCTTCGGGCACGATGTACGGGGACACGGCCGACAACTGCGCCGAAGGCGATCTCGGAAAGTTACCCATCTCCTTGTATGGCGCGAGCAAGTTCGCTTGCGAGGGGCTGATCAGCGCGTTCGTGGAGTGCTTCGGGCTTTCGGCCTGGATTTACCGGTTCGGCAACGTGGTCGGCCCGCGCGGGACGCACGGCGCCGCGCTCGATTTCCTGAACAAGCTGAAGAGGAACCCAGAAGAGTTGGAAGTGCTGGGCGACGGGCGGCAATCGAAGCCCTACGTGCACGTGAATGATTGCGTGGCTGGCGTGCTGTTCGGCCTCGAGCAGGCACGCGAGCGGCTCAACATTTACAACATCGCGCCGCCGGATTTCACGTCGGTGCGCCGCATCGCCGAGCTGTGCGTCGCGGCCTCGCCGTACCCCAATGCGCGCATCCGTTACACGGGCGGCGATCGCGGTTGGCCCGGGGACGTGCCGCACTCACGTCTCGATGCCGGAAAGCTCGCCGCGCTCGGCTTCCGCGTCAGCCTGATGAGCGACGAGGCCGTGGAGGCCGCGGTGCGCGCCCTGGCGCGTCAGGTCTTCGGCTGATGCAGGTCGTGATTCTGGCGGGCGGGCTCGCCACACGGCTCGGCGCACGTACTCGGCGTTTACCCAAGGCGTTGATCCCGATCGCAGGGCGCCCCTTTTTGGCCTGGCAGCTCGAGGTCTTGGCGCGCTCCGGGTTTCGCCAAGTCCTGCTTTGCATCGGCCATTTTGCCGATCAGATTCGAGAGTTTTTGGGGGACGGCGCGGCGTTCGGCGTCACCGTGGCCTACTCGGAGGACGGCCCCGAGCTGCTCGGCACGGGCGGCGCATTGCGCCGCGCGTTGCACCTGCTCGAGCCGACGTTTCTCGTCACCTACGGTGACAGCTACCTACCGTTCGATTATTCGGCTCCGCTCCGCGATCTCGAGGCGCACCCGGGCGCGCTTGGCACGATGAGCGTGTTCAAAAACGATGGCGCGTGGGATCGAAGCAATAGTGCCGTGGAGGGTGAGCGAGTGGTGCGCTATGCCAAGGGCAGCGACGACGCGAGTCTGCACTTCATCGACTACGGCGCGCTCGCCTTGCGCCGCACGGTGATCGCCGAGCGCGCTGCCGACCGACCTTTCGCGCTCGAGTCGATTCAGGGAGAGCTTGCCGCCTCTGGCAAGCTGCGCGCATACGAAGCGCCTGAACGCTTCTTCGAGATCGGATCCGAAGCCGGTATCCGCGATCTCGAAGCCAGGCTCGCGAGGCCGACTTCGGGATGATCGCCGAGGAAAGGCGGCTCGAGCGCGCCTGCCTGATCGGCGCCGCCCTGGCTACGGTCGTGTTCGCGCTGGCCGCTTTTTGGGAGCTCGCCGACACGTTCGGCGCCGGGCACTTCGCCTCGGCGTCGGCGGTGTGCACCAGCGCGGAGAACATGTGGCGTTGGGGCGTCCTTGGCCCAGTTCCGCACGCGATCGCCGCGCCTCCGCTGCCGGCCGAATTTTATTGCCATCACCCATGGGGGATTTTTTGGGTGAGCGCGCTGTTCATGAAGCTGTTCGGGCATCACGCTTGGGCGTGCCGCTTGCCAGCGGTGCTCCAAAGCGTGCTCACCGTGCCTGTGCTGTACCTCGCAGGGCGCGCCATTTGGAGCCCGGTGGCTGGCGCAACCGCCGCATTGAGCTTCGTCGCGCTGCCCATCGCGCTCAGCTTTTCCGACTTCAACTCGCTCGAAGTGCCGGTGATCTTCGGCGTTACGCTGAGCATCTGGGGCTACGCGCGTTTCCGCCAGAGCTACCGCAAGCGCTTTGCGGCCCTGGCATTGGGCGGCATTTTGTATGCAATTTGCTGTGATTGGGCGGCGATCTTCTTCGCGGCAGCCTGGTTCGGCGCGCTGTTCGTGATCGTGATCGCGCTCGGGCGCTGGACCGCGCGTGCCGCGCGCGGCAAGGTTGCGGCGCTGTGGGGCCTCGGGATCGCGCTCTGCGCGATCGCAATCGGCGGGCACCTGTACGTCTTCGCCCAGCTCGGGCAATTGGACGAGCTGCGTCACTCGGGGGACGTGCGCTCGACCGGCTCGAACCTGCCGCTGGCAGCGGTGCTGGCCGCACGCAAATTTTGGATCGACGTCTCGTTCACCGGTCTTGCGATCACGCTCGGCAAGCTCGCGCTGCCCGTCCTCGTGGCGCGCGTGCTCGTGCGCCGCAGCGACGTCGAGGCGTTGCCACTCGCCGTTTTCGCGATGGCCGCGCTCCAGTACGTGGTGTTCAAGCAAGGCGCGGACATTCACATCTTCTGGCCGCACTACTTTGCCTTGTATTTTGCGTTCGGCTGGGCCGCGCTCGTTCAAAGCGCGCTCGACGTGCAGCCGTTCGTTGCCCGAAAATGGCCCGAATTTTCGGAGAAAGCTGGCCACTTCGCGGCGCGCTTCGGCGCCCAATCCCCCTACTACACGGCGCTTGCCGTCGGCACGCTCGTTCCGATTCTGATTTTCCCGGACGGCCTACGCGCGCTCGGCTACGCGCACCGCTCGGGCGGTCGCTTCAACGAGAATGGGCACCTCACCAAGCCGGACAAAGACAAAGTCGCGGCGCTGGAGTGGCTCACGGCGCGCATGGCGAACCCGAGCGGCGTCAGCCTGCACCCGGGAATGCGCCAATCGCTATGGGTGGATTGGTCACTGCAGCGCCCGGTCTCGACCGCGATGCGTTGGCCGAGCGGGCCGGCGTCTGCGTCGGCGCGCGACCGCTACTACATTGCCGATTTGCGGTTCATGGGGCCGAACGAGCAGGAGGCGCTCGTTCGAGGGACTGCGCCGCTCGTCGTCGGGCCGTTCCTCCAGATCGATCGCGCCGCGCCCCCGACGCCGCTGACGGCGTTCGCCGTGCAACGCGTCGCGCCCTCCTGGCTCGAGGAATACTGGGTCTCGGGCAGCCACGCTTTGCGCCAAATCACGCCGGACCCGTACGCGACTTGGGAGCTGCGCGATCGCTTCGGCCTCACCCCGAACGAGCCACCCGCGACGCCGCCGCTTGGCTACGAACAGCTGCGGATCGCCCATAATATCGCCGTTTCGCGGGGTGACGCCATTACCGCCGCCCACCTCCGCGAGCAAGCGCTGGTCGGCATTCTGCGCGGCCCGAGCGAAAGCTTCCAGAACGGCGATGCTTACCTCGGTACTCGTCTCGAGCGCGACGGCTCGCTCGTGGCCACGCTCTACTTCAGCTCCGCCGGTCCTGACGAGAGCGAACCGGAGCTGTTCGTTCGCTCGTCGATCAAGGACGGGGCGCTCGCCTCGTTGGTTCCGAAAGATACGCTCGCCGCCGAAGTCGGCATGCCGTTCGTGATCCCGACCAGCCGCTGGAAGCGCGATTACATCTATTCGTCGGTCACGGAAGTAATCGCACGCATCGGCAGCGAGGTGTGGACGGCGAGCTTCCGCAGCACGCGGGGCAGCGGGGCGCCCTTGCCGCCCAACCAGTTCGAGGTCTTGTACTTGGAGTAACGCCGTCCGCCGGCGTTACCAACGCGTGTCGCCTTCGAGCAACCAGGGCAAGCTTTCGACGATGCGCGCCTCGACCCGCCCGTCGTGGCTGTGCCCGGCGCCCTGGACGTACTCCACGCGTGCCGGCACGCCCGCCAACTTGAACCAATAGGCGCTATTTTTGGCGGCGCCAGCGCATTCCTTGCGCCCGCACACGAACAGCACGCGCTCACCGCCGCGCTCGCGAAAGGAGCGAGCACGCGCCACGCTCCAGTCCGCAAAGCCGCCTTCGACGAGCACGAGGCGCGTCACTTCTTGGGCGTGGTCGACCAACATCAACGCGCCCATGGTCGCGCCTTGCGAGAAGCCGGCGTACAGCACCGGGCCGTCGGCGATGCGCGCGGCATAGCGAGCCCGTAGCGCTGAGAGCGCCGCGAATGTCTCGCGTTCCAGCGTCGGGTGATCGGGATAGTATTCGCCGTCAGCGGGGTCCGGGCTGCGCGCTCGTCCGCGAATGCACAATAAGAGCGCCTTGTCTTTGACGATGCGCGCCCACAGCTCGCAGTGCGCTTCAGCCGTGCCGCCTGCGCCGTGGGTGACGACCAGCACCGGCGCTTTGCCGCCGCCTTCCGGCAAGTGCACGAGGGACGGAGAAAAGTCCGCCACCTCGAGCGGCACGAACGGTGACTCACGCGCCGCTGGTGCGCCGACCAATGCACCCACCAAGAGCCACGAAAGACGCATCGCGCCGTTCAGCCCCCGAGGTACGACATCTCGAGCCGCGGCAAGCGCACGCCGCTCGCCGAACGCAGCTCGGAATAGCGATCGCCGCGCGCCTGCCAGAAATCGTGCAACGTCTGGCTCAGCTGCTGATCCTCGCTGGAGGCGCGCAGCACCGACCGCACATCCTTGCCCACGCGGGCGAACAAACAACCAAAAATCTGACCATCCGCGCTGAGCCGCAAGCGCGCGCAGTCCCCGCAAAAAGGCTGAGTCACGCTGGTGATGACGCCGACCTCGCCGCTTCCGTCGCGGTAGCGGTAGCGCTTGGCGACCTCACCCGTGTAGTTCGGCTCGACGGGCTCGAGCGGCAGCTCGGCATTCAAACGCGCCACGATTTCTTGCCCGCTGACCACGTCGTCCATGCGCCAGCCGTTGGTCGAGCCGACGTCCATGTACTCGATGAAGCGCACGATGTCGCCGCTGCCCTTGAAGTGCCGCGCGAGCTCCACGAGCGTGTGGTCGTTCACGCCGCGCCGAATCACGGCGTTGATCTTGATCGGCCCAAAGCCGGCCGCGTGCGCCGCGTCGATCCCGGACAGCACATCAGACACCGGCAGATCGGAGTCGGTCATGCGCGCGAACACCTCCGGCGCCACCGAGTCCAAGCTCACGGTCAGCCGATCCAAGCCGGCGTCGCGTAGCGCTCGTGCTTGTTTGCCGAGCAACGAAGCATTGGTGGTCAGCGCGAGCTCGAGCCCCGGCAAGGCTCGAAGCATGGCCACCAAGCGAGGCAGCTCGCTGCGCAACAACGGCTCACCACCCGTCAGACGCACTTTTCGCAGCCCGAGCGGCACGAGCGCCGAGACCACGCGCGTGATCTCTTCGAAGCTCAAGATGTCGGCGCGCGGCAGGTAGCGGTGCTCCTGATCGAAATGCTCGCGCGGCATGCAATAGCGGCAGCGGAAGTTACAGCGGTCGGTGACGCTGACGCGCAGATCCGCGAGGGGCCTGCCGAGTTGATCGCGCACCGCTGTCATTCTTGGTACATAACATCGCTCGGGCGGTTTGGTCGTTTCCGGGCGCCTTTTGTAACCCGGAGCGCTCACGCGACCCCCGAACGCTGCTATCTTCGCGCTGGTGAAACTCTATTCCTTCGACGGCGTAGATGCCGCGCTCGATCTCCTGCCGCTGGCCGCGCGCCGCGCGCTCGACGCGGCCGGTCTCAAGTTGTCCCTGGAGGCTTGGCGCGGCCTACCGCTCGAGAAACGGCGCGCGATCACCACCGCCGGCAGCGAGCCGGTCGTCGACGTGCAGCGCGTCGCGGCCGCGGTACCCGCCGGGCAAACCATCCCCATCGCGGTCGAGCCCGAAGCCAACCTGGCTACGGTTCCTGATTCGCTCTCGGGCTCCCTCGGCAGCTCGCGGCCCATTTCGCCGGCGTTGTGGAGCGCGCTCTCCCCGCTGGACCGCTACGCGCTGCTCAAGGTGGCCAGCCGCGGTAAGCCCGAGCGGCTGAATGCGGCGTATCTGGAGATCGTCGGTCACAGCGCGCTGTCCACGCACCTCGGCCCGCAGGGCGGCGCGCGGATGGTGGATGTCTCCCAGAAGCCGGCCTCGCAGCGCAGCGCCGTGGCCGAGACGCGCGTGACGATGAGCGCGGACGCATTTGCGCGCGTCAAGAGCGCGACGGTGCCCAAAGGTGACGTGCTGGGCACGGCGCGCCTCGCCGGCATCATGGCGGCCAAGCGCACGGCGGAGCTGATCCCGCTGTGTCACCCGCTCGCCCTGACCAAGCTAGACGTGGCCTTCGAGCTGGATGACGCGGGCTCCGCCATCGCGGTGCGCGCGACCGTGGAGGCTTTTGATCGCACGGGCGTCGAAATGGAAGCGCTCACCGCCGTCTCGGTCGCAGCGCTCACCGTGTACGACATGTTGAAGGGCATCGATCGCGCGATGGAGATCGGCCCGACCCGGTTGCTAAAAAAGAGCGGCGGGCGCACGGGGGATTTCGCGCGATGAGCTTGTTCGAGGTCCGCGAAAGCGCGCTCTCCCTCGACGAGGTCGTGGCCGCCGTGGCTCGGCCGGATGCCGGCGCCGTGGTCACCTTCGTGGGCACCGTGCGCAACGAAAACGGCGGCTTACCCGTCACGCGCCTCGAATACCAGGCGTATGCGTCGATGGCTGCCAAGGAAATGGCCCGCATCGGCGCCGAAATCAGCGAGCGCATCCCGGGCGCCCGGTTGGCCGTGCTGCACCGCGTGGGCTCGCTCGCGGTGGGCGAGGCCGCCGTGGTGTGCGCGGCCAGCACGCCGCATCGCGCTGAAGCATTCGAAGCGTGCCGGCTCCTGATCGATCAGATCAAATCCCGCGTGCCGATCTGGAAGCGCGAGCACGGCCCGGGTGGTCCGTACTGGGTGGGCTGGGAGGACGCGCGCTGTGAGCCTGGTGCGGATCATTCGGCTCATGGCCACGGCCACCACCACGAGCAATAGTCAGCCGCGCATGTCTTCGGGCGTGTCCCAGTCTTTCAAGGTACGCGCGTGCGCGCCCGCGAGCTCGAAGCGCTCCACTCGCTCGCCCAGGATCTGCAAGACGTAGAGCAGCGCATGTTTGCCGAGCGCGCGTGAGCGATCGATCGCTTGGAGCGTCGCTATTGGCTCGTAGGCTCCGGCAAGCGGCTGAAAAAACGCGTCCGCGAACGGCACGCGCGCCGCATGCGTGAGCGGCGCGCACAGCGCAGACAGCACGCTCTCGTCGAGGAATGGCAGATCACAGGCCAGAGCCAGCGCGGCCCGGCTGCCCTCGCTTTGCGCGCGCAACAGCAGACCGCGCAACCCACCGAGTGGCCCGATCCCCGCGGGCTCGTCGGCGACCGACGGCAGGCCGAGCTCTGCGTACGCCGAGGCTTCTCCGACCAAATACAGCTTCGCGCTGGGCGCCACCGCGCGGCACACGCGCAGCAGACGTGCGATCAGCGTCTCACTGCCGTCCGGCACGCGCAGCAAACCCTTGGCCACGCCGCCCATGCGCTTGCCCGCACCACCGACGAACAGCCCGATCGTGAGCGAGTCGGTCATCGCCGTTGCCTCACAGCTCCGCGAGACGGATCATCTCGATGCTCTCGCCCGCCGCGAGCCCCGAGCTATCCGCTGGCAAGATCAGCAAGGCGTCCGCTTGCGCCAAGCTCACGGCCGAGCCCGAAGCTTGGTTCGAGGCGGTGATCGCCAAATCACCCTGCAACTGGGCGCGGTAAAAACCGGTTCGCCCCGGGTTCTGACGGAGCGCACTGTTGAGCCGTGCTCGGCTGCGCGCGGGCACGGGCCGACGATCGCCCTGCATTTTACGGAGCAGCGGCATCCCGAACAGCGCGAACGTGAGCTGGGCGGACACTGGATTGCCCGGCAAGCCGAGGATCAGCGTTTGCCCGAAGCGACCGAACGCGAGCGGCTTGCCCGGGCGGATCTGGACCTTCCAAAATTCGAGCTCCACACCCACATTGGCCAAGGCGGCCTTCACCAAGTCGTGCTCGCCGACGCTCACTCCGCCGACGGTGAGCAGCAGGTCCGAGCCTTGCAACGCTGCGCGAATCGCCGCTTCGGTTGCTTTCAAATCGTCGCCCGTGCGCGGGGCGATCACGGCTTCCGCGCCCGTGGCTGCCACGAGCGCGGCCAAGCTCGGCCCGTTGGAATCGGGGATGCTACCGGGGATATCGAGTGAGCCCGGATCGCGCAGCTCTTCACCAGTGCACAAGATCGTGACGCGCGGCCGTCGCGCGACGAGCAGCTCGTCGCGATCCACGGCGGCGGCGAGGCCGATCTGGAACGCGCTCAGCCGTGTGCCCCGACTCAACGCGGCGGTGCCCGCCGCCAGATCTTCCCCGCGCCGTCGGATGTGGGCGCCCAGCGCGGGGGGTACCGTGAAGCGCGCGGAGCCTCCGTCGCGAGTCACGTTTTCCTGCATCTCGACTGCGTCGGCGCCCTCCGGAATGGGTGCGCCCGTAAAAATTCTACATGTGGTGCCCGCGCTCAGCTGTGGCGCGAGCGCACCCGCACGGCTCTCGCCCAGGACGGGTAGCTCCCACGGACCACTGCCAGCGAAATCGGCTCCGGACACGGCGTAGCCGTCCATCGCGCTGTAATCGAAGCCGGGCAGCGGCGTGCGAGCGATCAGGTCCTCCGCCAGCACCCGACCGACGCCCTGCGCAAGCGTAACCCGTTCAGTGGTCATGGCGGGGGCGGCCGCCAGAATGCGGTTCAGTGCCTCGTCGAAGGGAAGCATGCGGGCCCAATACTACCCGAGCCCGCAAATCCGGTACGTGGCAAGCGCACGGCACGTCATTTGTTTTTGGAATGCCGACTCGAGGCAACTCGTCTCACATCAGTGACGATTGATGTCCTCCTGATCCGCGCGCGCGCCGGGGAACGCGGTTCCTGGCACGCGGGTTGCTCAGACCTCGAGGAAGAAGCATGATCATCTACATGGACAAGCGAGTTGCCGGCGTCGTGGCGTTGCTCGGGTTGGCGTTTGCGAGCGTCAGCCGTCCCGCGTTCGCGCAGGACGGCAACAGCTGGTTCGATGACGGTACGGCGAACGATCGGCCCCCCGCGCCGCCGCCAGCTACGCAAAGTCCGTCCCAAGCCCCGCCAATGCCGTCGGGCGCACCGCGCCCGCAGGTTCCGTACGGGGCGCCGGCCACACCTGGCCCGCAAGCTCCCGCTGAAGAAGACAACGTTCCCGAGACCGATCCGCGCGCGATCACCGAGTTTCGTCCCACGCTCGACCCGTACGGTACGTGGGTCGAGGACGAGAAGTACGGCACGGTTTGGGTTCCCAATCGTGATGCCGTCGGTGACGATTTCGCGCCCTACGTCAGCGCCGGTCACTGGGCGCTCACCGACGACAACGACTGGATCTGGCAGAGCGACTACCCGTTCGGCGGTGTGGTGTTCCACTACGGGCGTTGGGTTTGGGTGCCGGGTACCGGCTGGGCCTGGGTGGCCGGCCGTCGCTACGCCAACGCTTGGGTCACGTGGCGGGTGTCAACGGATGATTACGGTTACATCGGGTGGGCCCCCATGCCCCCCGCTTGGGGCTGGTACGGCGGGAGCGCAGTCTCGCTCTGGTGGTACCCGCCCACCGCGTACGTGTTTTGCCCGAACCAATATGCCTTCTCGTACCGAGTTCACTCGTACATCGTGCACGACCGGTACGTGATCCACGACGTGGCCGCGCACACGCGCAACTATTCCGATGGTCGTGTGCAGCACGTCGCTGCGCAGCCCCGGGTGCTGCCGGCCAATTCAGCCGCTCCGCGCGGGCCTACGTTGCAGAGCGCGCGCATCCCGGCGTCCGCCGCGCCCACGAGTCGCGTGCCGATGCGCTCCGCCTACGCCGGCCCGCGCCCGGGCTCGCTGTCTGCCGCGGGGCGTTCCGCCGACTATGGCCGGCGCACCTTCAGCGCGGGGAGCCGGCCCGTCTCGCCCTCCACCTATCAAGCGGGCACCAGCTACCGCACGCCGTACGCAAACCCGAGCTCGTACGCGCGGCCGCGCCCGAGCTACACCGCGCCCCTGAACAGCGGCTACCGCACGGCGCCGAGCCCCTCGGCGCGCAGCTACTCGCTGCCGTCCGCGGCCGCCACGCGCTACAGCGCGCCCTCCACGTCGTACCGGGCGCCCTCGACCTACCGCGCGCCGCCCTCGTTCAACTCTTCCCCAGCGTACCGCTCACCTTCGTTCAATTCGTCGCCGTCGTACCGCACGGCGCCCTCGTTCAACTCTTCCCCTTCGTTCCACTCCGCCCCTTCGTTTCACTCCGCTCCGTCGGGTGGCGGTGGGCGTTCGTTCTCCGGCGGCAGGCGTTGATTCATGCGTATTCGTTTTTCCTTCGGTCTCCCCGTGCTGCTCTTGATTAGCGGCTGCTCGTACGACAACGGCAACGTGCACCGCGTTTACCCGTCGGGCTCGTCGGGCTCCACCTGCCCGTCGCCCACCACTCCCGCCGAGTCCACGATCGACACGGGTCGTACGCTCGAAGTGGACCCGGGTCAGGGTGCAGGCGTGTTCGTCGAGTATGCGACCGACGGGCATTGGCAACTCCGCACCAGTTGCGACACGCTGAAAACGAGCTCCAATTGCCGATGGGACGTGATCGTAACGCCCGAAGACGGCTCGTCGATCGTCAACGTCGTGGGCACCGATCTCGAGCCGGGCGATGAAGTCATCCCGTACCCCCAAGACGCGGTGAGCTACCAACTGACCGCATCGACGGGCAGCGATATCGACGGCTTCAGCTTCGATTCCAACCCGGGCGCGGCGGTGCTGGTCGATGCCTACCTCGACGAGCACTGTGCGCTGTCCTACTTCTATTGGGTCGGTGACGGCGCGCTGCACTCGGGCTCGCCCACGAACCCGCTGGTCTTGATCCCGTCCGCGAACTAACGGCGAAGCCGCGAGTCACTCTTCGCGCGGCTTGCGTTTGCGCTTTTTGTCGGCGTGGCGCCGCAGCTTGTCGAGCGCGCGCGGCGTGGTCAGAGTCAGCGGCTTCGACTGCAAACCGAGCAAGGCCTCGCTTTCGCGAGCCCGCTCGCGCGCAAGCTCCATGAAACGCGCCTGGCTGCGCACGGCGGTGCCCGTCGTCTCGTTGCGCCGGTAAACACCGTCGGGCCTCAGTTGCCAGCTCTTGGTATTGTCCGAGCGCATGGTCGAGAGCACCTCTTCCATGACCCGCTTTTTCAGCGACTCATCCAAGATCGGGAACAACACCTCCACGCGGCGTCGGAAGTTGCGCGGCATCCAGTCCGCGCTCGAGCAAAAGATTTCGTCCTGCCCGCCGTTCCCGAAATGGAAAATGCGCGCGTGCTCCAAGAAGCGATCGATCACCGCGTGCACGCGGATGCGCTCACTGACGCCGGGCAACTCGGGACGCAAACAGCAGATGCCGCGCACGAGCAAGTCGATCTCCACGCCCGCTTGTGACGCAGCGTACAAGCTCGCGATCACGTCCGCGTCGACCAAGGAGTTCATCTTGGCCACGATGCGCGCGGGCCGCCCATTGCGGGCATGCTCCGCCTCACGCGAGATCAAGCCCAGCACGGACTCGTGCAAGCCGAGAGGCGATACGATGAGCCGGTTCCAGCGCACCGGCGCGCTGTACCCCGTGAGCATGTTGAAGAACGACGTCGCGTCCTCGCCGATGTCTTCGCGTGCGGTAAATAGCGAGAGATCTTCGTACAAGCGCGCGGTCTGTTGGTTGTAATTGCCGGTCGCGAGGTGCACGTAGCGCCGCAGGCCCGTGCGCTCCTTGCGGATCACCATCAGCACCTTGGCGTGCGTTTTGAAGCCGAGGAGCCCGTACATCACGTTCACACCGGAGCGCTCCAGCGCGCGCGCCCATTGAATGTTGCTCTGTTCGTCGAAGCGCGCCTTCAGCTCGACCAACGCCGTCACCTGCTTGCCGAGCTCCGCTGCGCGCTGCAGCGCCTTCACCAGCGGCGACTCACCGCCCGTGCGATACAGCGTCTGCTTGATGGCCAGCACCTTCGGATCTTCGGCCGCTTGCCACAAGAAGTCGATCACCGCCTCGAACGACTCGTACGGGTGGTGCAAGAGCACGTCTCGCTCTTGAATGGTGTGGAAGAAGTCGTCCGAGTCGCGCAGTGGGGGCACGTACTGCGGGCTGAAGGCCTCGTCGCGGCGTTCGCGGCGGTCGTCGTTGGCCGTCAGCTCGGTCATGTCGCCCAAGAACAGCGCGCTGCTCACCGCGTACACGTCGCGTTGGGGATTGATGTCGAGCTCTCGACACAGCCAATGCAGCGAGTCCGAGGGCGCCTCCCCGCTGACCTCCAGCCGCACGGCGTGGCCGCGTTCACGCCGGCGCAGCTCGTTCTGGATCGTGAGCAGTAGATCGTCCGCGTCTTCGTCGTCGATCTCGAGATCGAAGTTGCGCGTGACGCGAAAGGCGTACGCGCCGGTGATCCGCATTTGCGGAAATATCATGCGCGTGTGCCGGAAAATCAGGTCTTCGAGCGCCACGAACGCGCGCCGCGTGCCCTCCACGTTCACGCGGATCATGCGCGGTAACATGGTCGGCACTTGCACGAGCCCGAACGCCGGCTCGGTGGTGTGCGCGCGCTTCTCGAAGATCACGCCCACGTTGATGCTCTTGTTCCGAACGTGCGGAAACGGATGCACCGGGTCGATCGCGATCGGCGTGAGCACCGGAAAAATATCGCGCTGAAAATGCAGGTCGAGCGCCGCTTGGTCCTTCGCCGATAGCTCGTCCGGGTTGACCAGCGCCACACCGGCCGCGCGCAGCTCTTTACGCAGACCGTGGTTCCAAATGCGATACTGCTCGGCGGTCAGCTCGTGGACACGTTGACTGATTGCGGCGAGCTGCTGATCGGGGGTGAGCCCGTCGGGTGGAACCTCTTCCACCTCGCCGCTGATCTGCGCTTGCAGGCCCGCGACCCGAACCATGAAGAACTCGTCCAGGTTGCTGGCGTAGATGGCGAGGAATTTGAGCCGCTCGTACAGCGGCACCTTGTCGTCGTTGGCCTCGTTCAATACGCGCGCGTTGAACTCGAGCCAGGACAGCTCGCGGTTGATGAACAACGCAGGGTCATCCAGGCGTGTCGGATGTGCCGCGACCGGTGTCGACGCTGGCACGCTCAAGGAGAGGCGAAGGTCCGGGGCGGCGGTGGTCACGGGTCGCACATCTTAGCGCGTTCTCGCGCGCTCCTCTCGGATCACGTCAAGTGACGATTGTGCCCGCCATTCTGCAGGGTAACTCGCGCGTTCGTGGGTCCATGACGAGGGGCGCTTTGTGTGGTTTAATCTCGAGTTGGTATATCGATGGAAGAAAAACAAAGCGTAAGCAGTGGTTCCGTCGCAACGAACATGGTCGCCCAGATCGCGGCGATGCAAGATTACGACCGTTATCGTGATCTTGCGTGGGAGGGCAGCTTCGAGGAGTACCTGAATTTGGTGCGCGAGCGCCCGCAGGTCACTCGTAATGCGTTCCAACGCATCTACGACATGGTGATCTCCTACGGCACCGAGGAGTACATCGACAACAAGAAGAAGCTCGTTCGGTACAACTTCTTCCGCGACGAGATGGACGAAGGCAAGGACGCGGTGTTCGGCCTCGACATCCCGCTCATGCGCTTGATGAACGTGCTCAAGGCCGCCTCCGAGGGCTACGGTCCCGAGCGCCGCGTCATCTTGCTGCACGGGCCCGTGGGTTCGAGCAAGTCCACCATCGCGCGCCTGTTGAAGAAAGGCGTGGAGCGCTATTCGACGACGCACGAAGGCGCCCTGTACACCTTTCAATGGGTCGGCTTGGCCGAGACAGGCCTCGCCAGCGGCGAAGCGGATGTCTTCGATTCCCCGATGCACGAAGAGCCACTGCGCCTCATCCCTCAGGAATGGCGCGAGAGCGCGATCAAGAAGCTTGGGCTCTCGAACGAGAAGTTCAAAGTCCGGATCGACGGCGATCTCGACCCCGCCAGCCGCTACATCTTCCAGGGCCTGATCAAGCGCTATCAGGGTGACTGGGGCAAAGTCGTCGCGAACCACATCCGCGTGAAGCGCCTCGTGCTCAGCGAGAAGGACCGCGTCGGTATCGGCACCTTCCAGCCCAAGGACGAGAAGAACCAAGACTCGACCGAGCTCTCGGGCGACATCAACTACCGTAAGATTGCGGAGTATGGGTCGGACTCGGATCCGCGCGCGTTCAACTTCGACGGCGAGTTCAACATCGCCAACCGCGGCATCGTCGAGTTCGTCGAGGTGCTCAAGCTCGACGTGGCCTTCTTGTACGATTTGCTCGGCGCCTCCCAAGAGCACCGTATCAAGCCCAAGAAGTTCGCTCAGACTGACATCGACGAGGTCATCATCGGTCACACCAACGAGGCCGAGTACAAGCGCCTCCTGAACAACGAGTTCATGGAAGCCTTGCGCGACCGCACGATCAAGATCGACGTGCCGTACATCACGCGCCTCACGGACGAGATCCGGATCTACGAGAAAGATTTCAATCACGAGAAGGTGCGCGGCCGTCACATCGCGCCCCACACGCTCGAGGTCGCGTCCATGTGGGCCGTGCTCTCCCGCTTGGAAGAGCCGAAGAAGCACAACCTAGCCACGCTCCAGAAGATGAAGCTGTACGACGGCAAAGTTTTGCCCGGCTATACGCAAGACACCGTGAAGGAGCTGCGCAAAGAGTCCAAGCGCGAGGGGATGGAAGGCATCAGCCCGCGCTACGTGCAGGACAAGATTTCGAACGCGCTCGTGAGCGACGTGGGCGAAGGCACGATCAACCCGTTCATGGTCTTGAACGAGCTCGAGAAGGGCCTCACGCAGCACTCGCTGATCACCAACGAAGATGGTCGCAAGCGTTACCGCGATCTGATCGGCGTCGTAAAGCGCGAGTACGAAGAGATCGTGAAGAACGAAGTCCAGCGCGCCATCAGCGCGGACGAGGACGCGATCAGCAAGCTTGCCGCGAACTACATCGACAACATCAAGGCCTACGCTCTGAAAGAGAAGGTCAAGAACCGCTACACCGGCCAGGATGAAGAGCCCGATGAGCGGCTGATGCGCTCGATCGAAGAGAAGATCGACATTCCGGAAAACCGGAAGGACGACTTCCGGCGCGAAATCATGAACTTCATCGGTGCCAAAGCGGTCGAGGGCAAGAAGTTCGACTGGCAAACCAACGACCGTTTGCGGCGCGCGCTCGAGCTGAAATTGTTCGAAGATCAAAAGGACAGCATCAAGCTCAAGACGCTCGTCTCCGCCGTCGTCGACAAAGAGACGCAAGAGAAGATCGACATCATCAAGTCGCGCCTCATGCGCTACTTCGGCTACAACGAAGTCAGCGCCACCGACGTGCTGAACTACGTCGCGAGCATCTTCGCCCGCGGCGACGCCAAGAGCTGACCGGCGTCATCGAGCAGCGCTGAAGAAAGCGCGCCTCCCGCGAGGGAGAGCGCGCTTTCGCATTTGGGGATCGAGGGCACCCGCTGCGTCCCAACCCGTCGCAGGGAGAAGTCCACGCGCCGCGGCCTATGGCGAAAGAAGCGATTGAACCGCCAAGTCGCCACTCATGATCCCACACGGCTCTGCATGGTGCTGCGGAGTTGCCGTCCGGCATAGGAATGCCACCATGGGCGAGGACACCCACATTCCTTCTTTGAATTCGAGAGGCACGCCGCGCGTGCAACGAAATTTTTCGGCTCGCGGCGGGTCTCCGGCGAGGCGGCAAGGGTGTGACCCCTCTCGAGCGGTTCCGGATGTGAGCTGGATCGCATCCGCGCCCTCGGCTCTCCCTCTCTCTCGGCAGACGCACCTCGACGCCGAAGGCTTTGCCGGTTGAGCCGTGTCGTGTGACCATCAACCCAAGCTCGGAGCCGAGAACGGCGGTTCACGGGGCTGCGAACGGGGGTTCGTGGGTGGTTGTCTTACAACACCGAGGAGCGCGGGCTTTCGCTTATCCGAGGCGTTGGCATGGCCGCTGCAAAGTCGGGAAGCACCATGAAACGCGCGTTGGCTTTGTTCGCTCTGCCGGTCGTTCTCAGCGCTTGTCCGAAGAAAGACGAGCTCACGTTGGCTCAGGCGCAGGAGTCGCTGGAGCAGGCTTCGGATTCGTCGCAAGCCGAGAATTTGGCGGCGGCGAGCGTCGATATCTCGACCAACTTCACGATTGGCGGCGCGGCGCAGAACGCGGCGGCAGAGCTGAAGACGTTCGTGAATAGTCAGTTGCCGTGTGCGGACGTGACGTTGGACAACGCCACGCTGACCATCGAGTACGGCGTGAACCCGGGCAATTGTCTGTACCGCGGGCAAAAATTCACGGGCCGTAGCTCGATCACGGTCACGCGCAACGACATGAACGAGGTGGTCGTCGATCACGTGTGGACCGACTTGTCGAACGGCGTGGTTCAGCTCGACGGCACGGCGCACGTGACTTGGAGCTTCAGTGATCAGTCGCGGCACGTGGTGCACGATTTGAAGTGGACACACTTGGCGAGCGGACGCACCGGTCAGGGCACGGGGGACCGCACGCAGCGGCCGCTCGCGGGTGGCATCAGCGAAGGAATTCAGATCGACGGTAGCCGCACGTGGACCGGTCAGCGCGGCACTTGGGATCTCGGCATCGATGCCGTGCAGGTCCGTTGGTCGGATCCGGTGCCGCAAGCAGGGACGTATTCGCTGAGCACGCCTTTCGACAAGACGGTTGCCATGAGCTTTGCGCGCGTCGATGGCGACACCATTCAGGTGACCGTGGCCGGGCCGAAGCGGGATTTCAGCTTCACCGTGTCGAAAGCAGGAGCGATCGCGTCCAACTGACGCGCGGCGCGCGCTCGCGCGAAGAGCGCTTGCTCAGCGCGTCACTGCGGGACGAGCATTCGTTGTTGCACTGGCGGGCTCGGCGGCACGCTCTCGACACTGGGTGAAGGGACTTGGCTCGATGAAGCGATCGCGGTCGTGGCGGGTGGGGGGCTCGGCGGTAAGCGATTGGCGAGGGCACGCCGCGCGCCGTCCAAGAACGAGCGTTCCGAGGGCGGCAAGGTGCCCGGGTGCTCGTGTTCGATCTGGGTCGCCATGTCCAGCCACTGCTGGGCGTGCCGCAGATCGCCGAGGGCGATGAAGGTCGCGCCGCGGTAGGCCGCGTATGCTGCGCGTTGTTCGAGCGGGGCCGAGGCCACGCGCGGCTCGCTGCGTTCGAACACTTCGTCGGCTTCGACGAAGCGCCCTTCACCGTACAGATCGGCGCCGCGTTGCACGTAATGGTTGGCGCTACAGCCGCTCAGCGCAATGACCCACGCCGCGACACTCGCTCCGAGCACGGCGTTTGAACCCATCTGCCTAGGATACGAGCGCCCCCGGCGCAAAGCTAGCGCGAGACTAGAAGCTTCAGGCTCGAGCGCACGAAAAGGTCGGATACGCACCCTGAGACAACTGTTTGCGGTGCCTTGTCCTTGTCTGCGCACCCTCCTTGCGAGTGAGGCCGAAGTGACGGCCGTCGAACGCACACCTTTGCGCACCGTGTGTGCGACGGCAGACCAAAGGAGGTCTCGGCAGCGAACATCGATCTGACACGCATGTGCCACGGGCAGTTGATCGGAAATCCGCTTTCCGGACATCAAGACGCGGTGGGACACCGGCAAGCTTTGCCACTTGGCACTGTGCCATGGCACTATCCGGCCGCTTTTGGGGCCAAACCCGTGACCAGCTTTTGGCTCCGCCGATCGACCTCGAATCGCAAGGAGAGATCTTGATGACCCCCCGCTTCACCTCAGCGCTTATTTTCGCACTGGCTAGCTCTACCGCGTTGCTCGCTTCGCCCGCGTTCGCCGCCGACGCCGCGGACACCAAAGCCCCCAAAGCGGCTTCGCCGGATTCTCCCGATGCACCAGACCCGGACGCACCCGGCGCGCCGATCCCCGATGACACCGCGGGAACCGAGGCAAAGGAGAAGGCACCGAACAAGGACTCGGCCCTGGTTGCCGATGCAGAAGCGGGCAGCTCCCCCGTCGAGCTTCCGGGCAAGACTTACTACGGCGTGGGCTTGCGCTACCGCGCGGTCATCGTGCCGAAATTCATGATCAACCTGTTCGGGGACGGCGGTAAAACCGTGCTCGCCCACGGCATCGGTCCTGAGTTTACGATCCGCAAGAACGCCTTCGAGTACAATTTCTCCGCCTGGTTCGCGTCCTACGCGATGGACCCGACGCCGTTCAAAGGTAAGTCGGACGGCGCCGACGCCTGGGAAATCGTCGAGAGCAAGATCAAGATTTTGTACCTGACGGCCGACTTCATGTGGAGTCAGGACTTGGCTCCGGAGTTCGCGTTCAACTACGGCGTGGGCGCAGGCTTCGGCTTCGTGTGGGGCGATCTGCGGCGCACGCAGGCGTATCCCGGCGCCGGCGCGAACGACAGCACCGGCGCGGGTTACTTGCCCTGCTCGGCGCAGTTCACGCCCAACAATCAGTTCTGCGGCAACGACAACAATCACTACGGCAATTACACCGAGCCCAGCTGGGCCAACGGTGGCTCCAAGCCGGTGATCTTCCCTTGGCTCACCCTGCAGACTGGTCTGCGCTGGAAGCCGCATCGCAACTTCATCGGTCGTCTCGACGCCGGCTTCGGCACGAGCGGCTTCTTCCTGGGGCTCGGAGCTGACTACGGGCTCTGAGACGAGGGGTCAGTGTCAGAGCTCGAGTTACCCGATCGGTACGAGCCGCTCGCCCAGCTCGGTAAGGGTGGCGGGGGAGAAGTGTGGGCGGTTCGTGACCGGCATTCGGCGCGCAAGTTCGCGCTCAAGGTGCTGGCCGAAGAAGCGAGCGAGCGCGAGATGTCCGCGCTCGTTCGCGAAGCCGTGGCGCTGTCCGGCCTGGAGGGGCTCGGCGTACCGCGCGTGGTGCGCTTCGGGCGCTTGCCGCGCAGTGGCCGCGCATTCTTGGTGCGCGAGCTGGTCGAGGGCCAAAGCCTGGAAGAGATCATCGCCGAAGGGGCGACGCTGCGCGCGCTCTCGGCCTTGTCGCGCGCCGCCGATCAGCTGACCGTCCTGCATCGCGCGGGGTTGTTTCACGGTGACGTGAAGCCAGCCAACATCGTGGTCGAGCTCGGCGGGCGCGCCACGTTCGTGGATCTGGGCTTGGCGGCGCCGTTCCGTGAGGGCGGCGTGCAAGCCGAAGGGCTCACGCCCCGCTACGCCGCACCCGAGCTGTTCCACGGCGCGCCCCTCACCGTGCGCGCCGAGGTGTACGCGCTCGGCGTCACCCTCGCAGAAATCGTGAACGAGAGCCGGCGCTCGAGCCTCGACGGGGCCATGCTCGCCGAGCTCATCGGTGTGGCAAAGCGCGCGATGTTGCCGCAACCGGCCGAGCGTTTCCCCTCGGTAGATGAGTTCGCCAGTGCACTGCGCCGCGCCGCTGGCCTCTCGGTGAGCCCGGAAGCCGAGGCGGGCCAAGTCGGCTTGTGGCCCGTGGTGGGCATCGACGCGACCTCCGCGCAGCTGCTCGAGGGTGTGCGCGGGCTCGAAGCCGGGCAATGGTTGCGCGTCGTGGGCGCGCCGGGCTCGGGCCGTACCGCGCTGCTGCGCCGCGTGGCGTGGTCGCTCGGCGTGGCCGGCAGCGCCCTGGCGTGGCTCGAGGACGTGGCCTCGAGCTCGAGCTTGAAGGCCGAGCTCGGCGCGCACTCCTCGCTGCGCGGCATATTGGTGTTGGTCGACGATGCCGACGGGCTCGGCGCCGAGAGCCTGGCGCTGCTCGAAGCCGCCCGCGCGCAGGGCGCGCGCCTGGTCACGGTCGGGGGTTCTCTCGCGGCGCCCGTGGTCGATTTCGTGGTTCCGCCGCTCGACGAGCAAGCGGCGATCGAGCTCGTGCGGCGCGCCGTGCCCTCGTTGATGCCCGCCTTCCTGCAGCGCGTGTTCGAAGCTGCGGGCGGTCGGCCCGGTGAGCTGCGCCGTTTGGTGCGCATCATCGCCGGCGACGCCGTGGCTTCGGCGGATGACTTGGAGCGCGTGCTGGGCGCCGTACAAGTGCCCACGGCGATGCCGGAAGATCCGCTGCAGCGCGCGCAGTATTTCTTGGATCGCGGGCGTTTCATCGATGCGAAGGCGGCGCTCGACGCGCTCGTTGCCGACGCGCGGGTGCCCGTGCTCATCGCGCGCGCGCGCTTGCTCTTGGGCATGAGCGACGTCTCGGGCTCGATGCGCCTGCTGCAAGAGGCGGCCGAGCGCAGCGATAAAACGGACGAGGACCGGCTCCGGATCACGCTCTACATGGCGCGCGCCGAGATTGGCTTGGACGGTCATCAACGAGCGCTCGCGCTCTTGGAGCCGCTGCTCGCCGAGCCCCCGCCGATTTGCACCGAGGCGCTGTCGTTTCGTGGCATCGCGCTATCCATGCTCGGGAAATCGGAGGAAGCGCGCGCGGTGCTCGAGCTGGCCGAGGCGCAAGCCGTCGAGATCGGCTCGCCGCGCCTCGAGGCGCTGGCCCTGGCTTCGCTCGGTTTGGTTTACCAGCGCGCCGATCGCAGTGACGAAGCCGGCGACGCCTATCGCCGCGCAGTGGTCGCGGCCGAACGCGCCAGCGACGCCGCCGCGCTGGCGACGATTCAGCTAAATCTTGCTGGGCTGCTCAAAGTGCGCGGTGACATCGCCGGCGCGATCGAGCGCTTCGAAGCCGCGGTCGACATGGGTCGCCGCGCGGGTCGCCGCTCGAGCATGTTGCAAGGCCTGCTCAACCTGGCCAATACGGATCTATTTCTCGGTCGCTTGGCGCGGGCCCGCGGCAACATCGAGACGCTCGGCGAGCAGCGCGCCGAGCTGAGCGTCGTGATGCGCGGGCAGCTCTTGGGGCTCGAGGCGGAGCTCGAGCTGCGCGAGGGTAATCTCGAGCTCGCGGTACAAAAGTACGAGGCGTGCGTGGCCGCTTTCGAGGCCCTGGGGCGGGACGTGGATGCAGCGGAGGCGCGCCTCGAGGGCGTGCTCGCGGCCGTGCGTACGCCGCGCCCGGATCTGATGAAGCTGCGCAGCTGGCTCAGCCGTTCGGAGGCCGAGCTCGGCTCCAGTACCGCGCATCGCTCCTTGTTTTTGCTTGCCTCCGCGCGCTTGAAGAGCCTGCTCGGCGACGAAGCCGTCGCGCGCACGCAGCTGGACGAATCGCTGGCTGCCGCCCGCGCCGCCGCTCAAAAGGACTGGGTTTGGCGCGCGCTCGAAGCCCGCGCCGAGCTCGAGGAGGCGGGAGGGCAGCCGCTGCTCGCTCGTCGCGATCGCGAAGAGGCGTTGGCCGTGCTCGAAGAGATCGGCGCGCGCCTCCCGCGTGACTTGCGCGAGGTGTATTGGAACGACGCGCGCCGCCGGACGCTGCGCTCGTCGGTGCCGAACGCGATAGGCGTGGCCGCGACCGAGCTAATGCCCTACGGCGCGCTGCGCGCGCTGCCCGCCTTGCCGTCGCGCACGGGCTCGTTGCATTCGGGCACCAGCGCGTCCATCTCGCAGCTGAGCTCGACTCCGCTCGAGCAACGCTTGGCGCGGATTTTGGAGGTCAATAGCCGCTTGGCCGGTGAGCTCGACTTGGTGCGGCTCACCGAGCGCGTCACCGACTACGCCGTGGAGCTCGCGCGCGCCGAGCACGGCTTCGTGTTGCTCAAGCAAGCTTCGGGGGCGCTCACCGTGTACACCCAGCGCTCCCGCGCCGGGGACGCGGCCCACGCCGAGTTTTCACGCTCGATCGCCGAGACCGTGGTGCGCACCGGCGAGCCGGTGCTGACCCTGAACGCCCAGAGCGACGCGCGCATGCAAGGCTACGCCTCCGTCCATCAAATGAATTTGGAGTCGGTGGTGTGCGTGCCCATCCTCGCGCCGGGCGGTGAGGCCATCGGCGCGCTGTATCTCGAGACGCGGCTGCGCCCCGGCGCCCAATTCGAGCGCGAGCTACCCACGCTGCGCGCCTTCGCCGATCAGGTGGCGATCGCGCTGGAGAACGCGCGCTTGGTGAACGAAAACAAAGAGCGCGCCGACGCGCTCGCCAGCGCCAACGGCCAACTGGAAGAAGCTCAAGAGCGCTTGCGTGAGCTCTTGGACGGCCGCACCGAACAGCTCAAACGCGCCCGCCAAAAGCTGCGTGATGCGCGCGACACCTTGTACGGCCACTTCGGCTATCAGGGCCTAGTGGGGACCAGCGAGGCGATGCGCCGCGTGTACGCGCTCATCGATCGCGTGCGCGACACCGACGTACCCGTGCTCATCACGGGCGAGAGCGGCACTGGAAAAGAAGTCGTCGCGCGCGCCATTCACGCTGCATCCGCGCGCTCCAAAGCGCGCACCCTAGGCGTCAATTGCGGTGCGATCCCCGAGAACTTGCTGGAGAGCGAGCTGTTCGGGCACGTGAAGGGCGCCTTCACCGGCGCCGATCGCGATCGCAAGGGCCTGTTCCGCGACTGCCAGGGCGGCACCATCTTGCTCGACGAGATCGGCGAGATGCCGCTCAAGATGCAAGCCGGCCTGCTGCGCGTTCTGCAGGAGCGCAAGGTGCGTCCCGTGGGCGGTAGCCGCGAGGAAGAGATCGACGCGCGCATGCTGTTCGCGACCAATCGCGATTTGTCGCAAATGGTGGCCGAGGGCAAATTCCGCGAGGATCTGTACTATCGCATTCACGTCGTCGAGGTTCGGGTGCCCGCGCTGCGTGATCGCCCCGAGGACATTCCGCAGCTGGTCGATCACTTCCTGGGTTTGTTCGCCGCGCGCTACAAACGCGAAAAGAACGGGCTCACCAAGGAAGCGCTGCAACGCCTCGCGCAGTACGGCTGGCCCGGTAACGTACGGCAATTGGAGAATGTGCTGCTCAACGCTTGGGTGCTGAGCGAAGATCTGGAGCTGGACGCCGGCGACTTCGACATGCCCGATGGTTGGGTCGCAGGCAACCAGGCCGTCGTGCGCACGCCGCGCGAGGCCACCCCGCGTGGCGCGATCATCAAGCTGCGCAAAGGGGGCGTCTCCGAGCACCGCCGAGAAGAGCGCGATCGGATCTTGGAAGCCCTACGCGAGAGCAATTGGAATCGCGTGAAAGCTGCCGAAATCAGCGGCATTCCTCGGCGCACGTTCTATCGCCGGCTGCGCGAATACGGCATCCAGTAACGCGGCGCCCGCTTGCGAGCGCTCCGCCGACCGCGTATGAACGAGGTCATTCCTTGGGGTCCTGCGGGAGGCGAAGATGAATCGTAGATATTGCTTAGTGTTCGGTGTCGTAGTGCTTGCGAGCTGTTCCTCCACCGACGCGCCGGCGCCGGCGGGTGGTGGCGCTTCTGCCACGGCGGGCGCCAACGCGGCGGGCAGTCCAGCCGGTGGTAGCAGCGGTGCCAGCTCGGCTGGCGCAGCGGGATTGGCCACGAGCGCTGGTGCGGGCAACGTGAGCGGCGCTGCGCCGGGTGCCGGGGCGGGCGGAACCAGCGGCGGAGCTAGCGGTGCAGCTGGTGCGAATAGCGCCGGCGCTCCGGCTGGGAGTGGCGGCGCCAGCGGTGCCTCGGGTGCGAGCGGCGCCGGCGGCAGCGCCGGCAAGGGCGGCTCTGGAGGCAATGCCGGCGGTGCGGGTGCCCCGGCCAAGTACTGCGACGGGAAGACGCTTACCCCCGCTCCAGTCATCGTGACCGACCGCTTCAACGACAACGACGACAACAGCGTGACCGGTAAAGACCTCAGCGACCAGCTCGCCGAGTGGGTTTTGCCGGACAACTGTGACGATCCAGCCGAGGACAACGCCGTCGGCTCATGCCACGAGTACGAGTACACGCCCGAGCCCGACGGTGGAGTGGTGAAGTGGGCGTGGCTGTCCGACCCTGCCGGCATCAAGTATGCGCCAGTGTGCATGGCCGCCGGCATGACGAAGGTCGCGTTCCGCGCCAGGGGCTACCTCGGCGGCGAGAAGGTGACGTTCGGCGCAAGCCAAGCCACGCCCGTGGACATCACCCTGACCACCACCTGGACTCAGTATTCGATTTCGCTCGCGAACGTGAAGTACAACAGTGATTCGCAGGGCGTGCAGCCCGGCTTCTATTGGACGCTCGTCGAGACCTTGAATCCCGGCAAAGCCAGCGTTCGCTTCGACATCGACGACATCAAGTACGTCAACGACTGAGCGGTAGCGCCGCGGGTAGCGGGGTGGGCGGCTCAGCCCACTCCGAGTTGCTTCAGCTTCTTGTGCAAACCCTCACGGGTGATGCCCAGGGTCTTAGCGGCGGCGGTCTTGTTGTTGCCGTGCTCGCGCAACGCCTCGATCAAGATGTGGCGCTCGACTTGATCGACCATCTCCTTGAGTGAGCCTTTGGCCGCGCCCGCGCTGAGCAACACACTCTCGATCTGACGCACCCGCGGGCTGAGCAGCTCCGGGGTCAGGTAGCTGCCGTCATCGGCTTGAATCACTAGCCGCTGCACTTCGTTCTCGAGCTCGCGCACGTTGCCCGGAAAGTCGTAGGCGCCCATGATTTCGAGCGTCTCCTGCGCAAATCCGGGGATCGATTTGCCCATCTCGCGTGTGTAGCGAGCCAAGAAGAACCGAGCCAGCGGCGCGATGTCGTCGCGGCGCTCACGGAGCGGCGGCACACGGATCGGAAACACCTTGAGCCGGTAGTACAGATCTTCCCTGAAGCGCCCGGCCTTGACCTCGGTCTCCAGGTTGCGATTCGTGGCGGCCACGATACGCACGTTGACCTGTTTGGCTTGCGTCGCGCCGATTGGGCGGATCTCGCCTTCTTGCAAAACACGCAGCAGCTTGGCCTGCAGAGACAGCGGCATCTCGCCCAGCTCGTCCAAGAACAGCGTGCCGCCATCGGCGATCTCGAACAGACCCTTCTTCTCGTCGGTCGCGCCCGTGAAGGCGCCGCGCTTGTGCCCGAAGAGCTCGCTCTCCAACAGATTTTCCGGAAACGCCGCGCAATTCTGGGCCACGAACAGCTTGTCTTTGCGCTTCGAGCGGTAGTGCACGCTGGACGCGATCAGCTCCTTGCCGGTGCCGGTTTCGCCCTCGATCAGTACGCTGACCCGCGTATCGACGACTTTGTCGAGCTGGCGCAAGAGCTCGCTCATCGCTCGGCTATCGCCGATGATTTGGACCTCACCGGTGCGCGCGCGCTCGCGGCCGCGCAGGTACTGATTCTCTTTCTTGAGCTCGGCCCGCGCCAGGCTCAATCTTTGAATCAGCTCGGCGTTGGCAATCGCTAGGGAGGCGCTGACGGCCAACGCGCCGAGCGCGTCCACGTCCAAAGCTTCGAACATGGCCGGCGCGTCACGGTTGTCGACCTGCAGCACGCCCAGGATCTCGTCGTCTTTCCAGAGCGGCACACCGATCGTGCTGCGGATGCTGGCGCCCAACAGCGATTCGGAGCTGAACGCCTCGTTCGGCGCGTCTGCGGCGAGCACGGCGACCCGCTCGGAGATCACTTTGCGCACGACGCTGCGCGTGACGCGCACCGCGGCTTCCGGCGCGCGCGGCCCGGACGGCCCGCGCACCCGTGTCACGACGGGCACGAAGCTCGGCGCGCGTTCGCGGCCCTCGTCTCCGTCCGCATCTTTGCGGAGCACGATGGTCGCGTGCGTCGCGCGCGGCACGAGGAGCAGCGCGGCGTCGGCGATGCCGCTCACCACGTCACTCACGCCTTCGTGACTCACGACCTCGCGCAGCGCTTGCACGAGCAGCCGCAAGCGGTCGTCACCCGAGACGCGGGCTGCGCCGCCGCCCAGCTCGCTGAGCGGCCTCACGAGCGCGACTTGCAGTGTGTCCACCTCGGGCGCGAAATCGACCTTCACTTGCACGCCCTCGGCATCCAAGCCGCCGAGGGCGATGCGGTCGCCGGGCATCAGCGCGAGGCTCGGCTGCCCTTCGCCGAGCCCGAGCTGCTCGCTGCCGCGCAATAGCCAGGTGCCATTCGTGCTACCCAAATCTTCGAGCACGACGCCGTCCACGCCGCTGACGATGCGCGCGTGCTCACTGGAGACGAGCGCATCGTCGAGCACGAGCTCGTTACTCGGTGCGCGTCCGATGCGCACCACGTCGAGCTCCGCGTCGAAAACGCGGCCGGCGCTTTTGCCGGTGGCGACTTCGAGGCGGAGGCTCGACATGCGGGTTACCGAAGCTCAGTTCGCGCGCGCTTCGAGGCGGTACATCACCGTCTTGAGCGACGAATCACCGGACGACTTCTCGCGATCGGGGGATTTGGCGTTCTTGTCGATCACGGCGCCCAGCTTGGCCGCGGCTTCTTTCGAGCCCTTCGGCGACAAGTGGTCGATCACGACGCCGGCCACGAAACGCACCGAGGCGTTGGTCACCGAGTCGATTCCGCTCACGATTTGGTCGCGGTTTTCTTCGTTGCCCAGGATGCCGATCATGTAAGCGGATTTGATACCCACGAACTGATTGGCTTGGTCTTGGTTCGCCCCGTTTTGCAGTGAGGTCATGTAGCAGGGGACGCGGTCGCCGCAGGCCTTGAGCAACTTGTCGACCTGCACGTAGGCGTCCTTCTCTAGCTTGGTGCCGTACTTGTCGGCGATCGCCTTGACTTGCACCAACTGGTCTGGCTTCGCGAGCTTGAGCGCGGTGACGGTGATGGCGAGCTGCAGCGATTTCTTGTCCTCCTCGCTGCCCTTGGTCTTCACGGCGCGCGTCAGCAGCCAGTCCACCATGGACGAATCGAAGAACTGACCCGCAGACTCGGTGAGCGACTCGAGCGCGCCGCCGCCATTCGGGATCTCTGCGTCGATCGCGATCGACTCGTAGGCTTTCTTGAATGCTTCCTTGGACTCGTCAGTGGCCGGGATCTTGGCGAGCTCGCGCGCGATCACGGCTTTGTTGCCGTCGTCGGTCTCGGCGTTGAGCGCGGCGATCATCGGGCCAATCGTGTCAGCGCGGCCAATGGTGCCGACGATCAGCGCGGCCGTCGCGACGTACGGCTTGCCCTTGGCGTCGGTGCCCGTCACCTCCTTGATGCGCCGTGCGGCGAAGGTATTGAGGTCGGGGCTTTGACCCTGGAGCAATTTGACCGCGGCATCCGCGGCGGGCTTGCCGATCTTCACCAGGGCGAGCAGCGCGGTCGACTGAATGTCACCCTTGGCCGGGTCGAGCATCACCTTCAGGAGGGGCTGGACCGCCGCCGGATCGCCGATGCGGCCCAAAATTTCTGCGGCGACGGCCTGCCAGAACTGCTGATCGCGATACGGATCGATGAGGTCCTTGTCTTTGGACGTCTTGGGCGCGACCATTTCGCCGTCGAGCAGCTTGGTCAGCGCGGGAACCCAAGCCTTGGACGGCGCGATGCGCATCGCGTCGTTCACGTCGCGGTAGGCCACGCCGCCCAGCATCGTGCTGGCGCGCAGCTTCAGGAATGCCTGCAAAAGCGAATCGGAAACCGAGGTCAGCTTCAGATCTTCGGTTGCGATCGCGGCCCACTTCAGGTCCTGATCGTCCTTCGACGTGGCGGGGTGTTTGGCGAACTCGTCGTACGCCTTCTTCACCGCGGGCTCGATGCGCTTGTCCTTGTAAGCGGCGAGCAGCTTGATCAGCGACACGCGCGTCTTGTCGTCGAGCGTGTCGTAGCCGTCGGTGTAGGTCTTGGTCAGCGGATCGACGGTCTTACCGATCAGCGTTTGTACGCCTTCGGACTTCAGATCGCCGTTTTTGGTGACCGAGTCTTCGAAGAACTGCTCCAACCGTTTCACGGCGCGCGCGCGCCACGCGGGATCGTCGAGCTTCTCCACCCAGTAGTCGGGCTGACTCTCGTCCTTGCAACCAACGACACTGGCAGCCACCAAAACCATCGTGGTCGTGGTCGCGGTACCGAGGACTAGCGAGCGGATGAGCGACGCGATCGTACGCGAAGAGCGCAGCATGGAGAGGCCTCCCGAGGCAGATGAAGGGTCGAATCACGGTCAGGCGCAACCGAGGGAGAGGCGCTAAACAGCCAAAAATCCCTGGTTCCCTGTGTGCGTGGACGGTACGCTGACCAGCTTCAGCCTGTCAACGAAAGCGCCGCGGCTGCTGCGGCGCGTTAGCCCAACGAACACCGCACTTTCATAAGTGTCGCTCCCCGACAGGTCGCGATTCGCGGCGCACCTACATTTTCGCACCACGACTCCATTCCCCGCCATCCCTCTCGTTTTGCGTCGAGTCGCTCAACCGATGATCATTGCTTCGTCGAGCAGCCGACCGGTCGTGAAACGCGACAGCGACCAGCGCTCGAACAGCTCGTCGCGCACGCCCTTCGCAATGCACGCCGCGACTCGCTGGCCGACCACCGGAGCCATCATGAAGCCGTGGCCCATGAAACCACTGAGCAGGAAAAATCCGTCGATTGTGTCGACAGGCCCAATGATGGGGCTCGCATCGGGCGAGATGTCGTACAGCCCCGCCCATTGGCGTAACACCTTGACCGAACCGAGCCGTGGACAAGCGCGCGTCAGCGCCCGCGAATAGAGGGCCAAGAAGCGCCCAGAGGAGCGCTGATCCGGCCCGCGCGGCACCCGCTCATTGCCAATGCCGCCCACGATCTCGCCTCGGATCGATTGCGAGAAGTAGAGCCCATCGCTCAAGTCAGCGACCAAGGGCTTTAGCCACGGCTTGAGTGGCTCGGTAGAACAGATCTCGTGTCGATGCGGATGCGTTGGCAACGCGACGCCAAGCATCTGCGCGACCTCCGGGCTGTACGCACCGCAGGCGTTCACGACCACCGCCGTGCGCACCTTGCCGCGCTCCGTCACCACAGCGGTGATGCTGCGCCCGCGCGTCTCGATCCCCGTCACGCGCGTGAACGGGTGCACCGTGACGCCGAGCGCCTTCGCGCTCTCCGCGTAGCCCCACACGAACGGCCAAGGAAACACCACTGCGTCGCGCGCGTTGTAACTCGCGGCTTCCACGCCCTCCGCCGAAAGATCCGGCACCACCTCTGCGATGCCCGAGGGCGAGAGCAACTCACTGTGCACGCCGCATCGATTTTGGAGCTCCACGTTCGCGGCGAGCTGCGCGGCGGCCTCCGCCGTGCGCGCGAGAAACAAATAACCGCCCGCACGAAACCAAGTGTTGATCCGGTGCTTCTCCGCGAACTGCCGGAACAAGCCCAAGCTCTCGCGCATCAAGCGAATGTTGGTCTCGCTCGACCACTGCGCGCGCACCCCGCCGCCATTGCGCCCGCTCGCGCCGCCACAAAGATAGCCGGCGTCCAAAACGGCGATGCGCGTCAAGCCGTGCTCGGCGGCCAAGTGGTACGCCACCGAGAGGCCCATGATGCCCGCGCCAATCACGACCACGTCGGCGTCAGTCGGCAGCTTGTCGGTCACCCCGCTCATTGTAGCGCGTATTTTTTGGTGGGCGCCCGCTGGTTCCACACCGCACCTCGCTGCGCCGCAGGCTTCCTCCAAGGAACGAAGCGAAGGCCATGGTGATTGATTCGGAGGACTTCAGGCAGGAGTAGCCTGCATGCTAGTCGACGAAAATGTCGCTCCTAACTCGTGAGGTGAACCGTGCCGTTCGTCGCCGCCAACATCGATGAAGTCCTCGCTCAGCTGGCCCAGGTGGTCGCTACTTGGAAAGCGCAAAACAACCGCCTCGGCTACTTTGCCGCGCTCTACCGCCAGGTCACCTTGGAGGTGAAGCGCGGCATCGTGCTCGGTACCTTCGACGACGGGCCGCGCATGGATCGTTTCGACACCGCGTTCGGCAATCGCTTCTTTGCCGCGCTCGACGCGTGGCAGAGCGGCGCCCAGCCGCCAAGCTGCTGGCGAGTGGCGTTCGAGCTCACGACCAATCGAGACACCATCATTTTGCAGCACCTGCTCTTGGGCGTAAACGCACACATCAACTTGGACTTGGCGGTCGCTGCCGCGGCTGCATCGGCCGCCTCGCCGATCGAGGAGCTCTCGCGCGACTACGACCGCATCAACGACATCATCGTGTCCGTGCTCGGCAAGGTGCAGGCCGCGCTGGACGACGTCTCGCCCTACCTCTGGCTATTGGACGATCTCGGCGGCCGTTCGGACGAGGCCGTGCTCGACTTCAGCATCCGCACCGCTCGCGCGCAGGCCTGGAACAACGCGCTCCTCTTATCGCGCTTCGACCCAGCCCAAGACGAGCTGCTCATCGGTACGATGGATCGCGCGGCAACGGTGCTCGCTCGCTTGATCGCGCGCCCCGCCGGCATTCTGCGCCCGGCGCTGGAAGTGATTCGGCACGCCGAAAACTCGAACGTCGCCGCCGTCGTCGAGCGCTTGGATCACGCGCTCGACGCCTGAGCGCGACTAGCTACCCCGTACCCAGCCGCTCGATGATCGCGTCATGGAAACGGCCATTGCTGGCGATGATTCCGCGATCATTGTCGAGTGATTCGCTTCGATAATCGAACCACTCGCCGCGATTGTCACTGAGCTTGCCGCCTGCGGCGGTGATCAGCGCGTCGGCGGCGCAGGCGTCCCAGCGCTTGCCGGCGAAATGGGGCGCTACGTACGCGTCGGCCGCGCCGTGGGCGACGGCCGAGGCCTTGAGCCCCGCGCTGCCGAGGGCGACGAGCTCGCGCGCACCCAGCGCGGCGAGCGCGCGTTCCAATTCGGGATTGCGATGCGAGCGCGAGCCCACGATTCGCGCTGCGGCGAGCGTCGCTGTAGCGCTCACGCCGATCGGACTGCGCGAGCCGTCGGCATCGATCATGAAGGCGCCTTTGCCGACCTCACCGAGCCACGAAATGCCGCTCTCGGGCGCGTGGATCACGCCCGCCGTGGCGCGCTCGCCTTCGACCAGGCCGATCATGACCACGAACTCACCGTTGCGGGCCACGAACTCACGCGTGCCGTCCAACGGATCGACGAAGAAAATCCGCTCGGCGTCGCGGTAGCCGGCGAACGCCGCAGGCTCGCTCTCTTCGGCCACGATGGGGACGTCCGGAAACAGCCCGGCCAAACGGGTGCAGATCAGCTCGTTGGCTTGGCGATCGGCCTCGGTGACCGGATCGCGTGGGGCTTTGAAGTCGACGCTGAAGTTCGTGGCATAGACCTGGCGAATCAGCACGGCTGCCTCGCGGGCGACGCGGTCGAGCGTGTCCGCGAGCTGGGTCACGCGGAGACCTTCACGTTGTCCAAGCGATAGTGCAGGGCCTCGAGGGCCTCGTCCGTCAGGTACGGCGGCTCCTTGCCGGCGTCGCGCAGCAGCTGGTCGAGCTGAATGGCGTTGCGCGGCCCGAGCACGGCGCAGCTCACCACGTCGTTCGACAAAGCGAAACGCACGGCGGCCGAGCGCAAGCTGGTGACCGTGGTGCCATTGACGCACGGGCGGAGCGCGTTCAACTGCGAGATCCGCCGCTTCAAGTCGTCTTGGGTCCAGCGCTCGGAGCGGTGATCGGTGGGCGCGAACTCTTTGTCGGTCTGCCATTGGCCGCACAAGAGGCCGTGTGCGAGCACCGAGCGCGCCAAGATGCCCACCTCTTGCCCGCGCACTTCGGCGCCCAATTGGCGCAGGTTGCGGCTGTGAAACGCGTTGTACGCTAGCTCCAACACCTGCGCACCCTGCTTGAGGGCGGCGCGCGCGGCGTCCACCCCTTCTACGCTCGCGCCCCAAGCGCGAAGCTTACCGGCTTCCTTCAGCTCCTTCAGCGTGGCAGTGGCTTCACCGCGCTCTAAGCTGCGCTCTGAAGGATTGTGCAAGAGCACCACGTCCAGCACATCCCGCTTTTGGCGCTCATGGGAACGCGCCACGCTGTCTTTGATGAACGCGGCGCTGAACAGCTTTCGCGCGGGCGACGCTTCGCGATCGGTACCGACCTTGGTCACGATCACCGCTTCTGGGTGCTTCTCGAGCCGCTCGCCGAGGCGTTTCTCCATCGCCCCCTTGGCGTAGCTATCGGCGGTGTCGAACAGTTTGATGCCCAGCGCGAGCGCGCGGTCGATCACGGCGTCTTGATCGGCCTCGGGCAAAGGCGAGTAGCCGTCACCGGACAAACCCCACGTGCCGAGGCCGAGCTCGGTGACCGATAGGCCCGTGTTGCCGAGGGGACGTTTGCGCATGCCCGCGGTATAGCAAAGCTCCGCCGGTGAGCCGGAAGTTATTGCACGGCGCCGTACGACCAATAGTGCGCGGCGCTGAAAGTGCCGCCCTCGGTCGTGATCTCGACGGGGCTTGGCCCCATTGGCACGTCGGCGGGCAGACGGACGGCGTGATCCTCGAAGTCGCTGCGCTGGACCGTCCAGGTGTCGATTTGGTGGCCCGCGACGCTCAACCGCACCGTGAGCGGCGTGGGGGCGCCTAGGCGGGCCACGAAGCGGCCGCCCGGTGTCACGTCGAGCTGAAACGAATCTCGAGCCCGATTCCGGCGCGCGCCGTCGAGCGCGATGCCGTTGCTCAACACCACGTCGTCGGCCTGGGCGGCCGGCAGCACGACGTACCCGTGACTCTGCTCACTCTCCAGATCGGCGACGTCGACCGCGTCGCGCGGCTGCTGTTTCCAAAATTGGGGGAGTGCCGGGCGCTCACCGGAACCGAGCAACGAGTAGTCCGCGACGCACGCGACCATGGTCGTGCCGCCGAGGATCGTCGCGATCACCGTGCGCTCGCGCAGGCAGGGCCCAACCAGGTCCGGAATCGCGAACCACTGCGGGTACACGATGAAATGCGTGGGTAACTGAGCGCGTGACAAGTGCTCGTAGTGCTCGAAGCGCGAGCCGGCACCCGCGGACCAATAGCGCGCCTCGCCTACCGTGGTGAGACCTACTACGTCGAAGATGGCGTGCTCCGAGAAATAGCCGACCGCGCCGGTGTCGTTCACGCCGATGCGCGCGCCGGGCGGGAGCCCATCTTTGGCCCATTTTCCTAGGTCACCCTGTTGCTCCGAGATGGCGTTGGCGCTCGTCCCGAGATCGTACAACGCAAACGGGAATTTGCTGATCAGGGCCCCGATCACCGCCGCGCACATCAGGTAGCGCACCGCACCGAGACGCGGCCGCCACAACGCCGCGAGCTCGCCGAGTTGATCCGCCAGTGCGACCAGTCCGATCAGCCATGGCCCCGCGAACGGCCACAGGTAGCGCAGCCGGTTCCACAAGAAGCTGTCGTACGTCGTGGGCAGCAAGATGCCGAGCCCGAGCGCGACGAGCAAGCCGGCGCGCGCGTTGCGCTGCCGCACTTGCCCGGCCAACACCAACGCGGGCAGCGCGAGCCAGGCCACGACTTTCGAATGCTCGGGAATGTAGGCCGCGCTCCACAGCTGCCCGTCGAGCAGCGTCGCGAAAAACAGACGCACGTTCTCCAGTACGACGTTCACGAAGCCGCCCAATGTCAGGTACGGATTGAACGGCAACCACTTCACGAGCGTCGTGGTTTGGGTCGCGTGCCCGGTGAAGGCGAAGTAAACCGCGGGTGGAACGGCCACGAAGCCCAGGGCCAACGCGGCGAGCCAGCGCCGCGGCCCGCCGCTGATTGCCAACGCGAGCGCGATCATCACGCTCGCGACGACGCCCTCCGGCCGCATCACGGGGGCCAAGAACGCGAGCAAGAGCAGCTCCCAGAGCCCCTCGCGATCGCCTTCCAGCCAATCGGCGCTGCGCCGCGCCGCGCGCACCAATAGCCAAGCGAGCGGCACGACTTCCATGCCGCTGCCGGCGAACCAAGTGTTCGCGCTGAACGAAAGCGTGAGCACGCCCGCCAGCCACGCCACGTGCTCACTCGTGAGGCGCTCGGCGGCACGTGCGGTCTCGAACGCGAGTAGCCCGAGCGCCAAGAAGCCGAAGCCCCACGCCCACCAAATGACGGCCGAGCCATGCACCCCGAGCAGCTGGGGAATGGCCAAAAGCAACGGCCAAAGCAGGCTGGTCGCCCCGGGTACTGGGGCGGTGCCCGGCGAAAAAACGAATGGCTGACCCTCGGCGAACGAGCGCGCGAACTGAAAGTGGATGTAGCTGTCGTCCAGCGGCACGGCCGGCGTACCGCCCGTCGCGCTCAACACGGCCTGCACGGCAAACGCCGCGGGCACGGCGGCAGCGACCAGAAAGCCCCACGGCGATCGCGCGATCCGGAGCCAGCGAGGGCTATCGGCCTGTGCTAACACCCGCCGAGTCTTAGCATCGACGAGAGCATGAAAACGAACCCGTACCAGCACGCGCCGCGACTTCCCGAAGGCGAAAGCGTCGATCCCCGGTCAATGGTGGGCGCGGGAACGTCGCCCATCGAAATCGAAATTGGCCCGGGCCGTGGCGGCTTCGTGTTCGAACGCTTGGCGGCCGACCCCGAAGTGCGCATGCTCGGCTTGGAGATCCGTCGCAAATGGGCGACCATCGTCGACGACCGCTTGCGTGAGCGCGGCCTCGGCGGGCGCGCGCGCGTGTTGGCCGAGGACGCACGCGCCGTGTTTCCGCGTTTTCCCAACGCCTGCGCGCGCGCCATCTTCGTGCACTTCCCCGACCCGTGGTGGAAGAAGCGCCACGCCAAGCGGCTCGTCATCGGCACGGATTTGTTGCCGCAAGTGTGCCGCGTGCTCGAGCCGGGCGGCGCGCTCTTCATTCAGACCGACGTCGCCGAGCGCGCGCAAGAGTACGCCGACCTGGTCGCGACTGAGCCGCGCTTGATGCCGCTGCACGCGGGCTTCGTCGCTGACAATCCGTATCAAGCGCGCAGCCCGCGCGAGCACCGCGCGATCGCCGACGGCTTGCCGATCTATCGTTTGCACTACCGCTACACGCCGCTGCTCTGAGCGACCGTCGGTACCAATCCACGCCTTGAGTGACGTTGTGCGTTTTTGATGGGTCGCCTCGCGAGAGCTCGCGTGCGAAGCGAAGGCGCGCCGCGTGGGCCTGCGTGAGCCGCGAGAGGAACCGCGCGAGCGCGTGGGGTGCGTTGCTGGATCACGGGAGCCCCACTCTGCAGATCGTAAAGGATCGTTCATACGCACCGATGCTGGAATGAGCGAATTCGGGCATTGGAATTGCCGCTTTCCGATCTTTCTCGTTCTCGCCAGGTCTGCAAGAGTCCCGGGTCATGCAAATGCGAAAATTGCGCGCGGGTGCTCGTTACGCTTGGCTCGCGTTGCTCGTGTTGCCGGCCTACGCGGCGTGTAGCTCGAACGACGGCGTGATAGACGACACCTCCGCTGGGGCGAGCAATCGCGGCGGCTCGAGTGGTGCCGCATCAGCGGGCTCACCGGGCATGAGCGGCGCAGCGGGCAGCCTCAACGTTGGTGGCTCCAGCGGCGCAGTCAACGCGAGTGGCGCGGCGGGTGCTAGTGGCGCGGCGGGTGCAAGCGCCGGCGCAGCGGGCGCGAGCGGTAGCGCTGGTGCCGCGGGCGCGAGTGGCGGTGCGAGTGGCGCGGCCGGTGCGAGCGGTGGCGCGGGAGCCGCTGGCGCCAGTGCCGGATCCGGCGGCGCGGGCGGCGCAAGCGCCGGTGCGGGCGGCGCTTCCGGGGGAGCCGGTGGCGCCAGTGCGGGAGCGGGCGGGGCAACCGCGGGTGCAGGTGGAGCAGAGGCCGGAGCGGGCGGTTCAAGCGCGGGGGCCGGCGGAGCGATGGCCGGCGCTGGCGGAGCAAACGCTGGAGCTGGTGGCGCGGTGGCCGGCGCTGGCGGAGCAATGGCCGGCGCTGGCGGAGCAATGGCCGGAGCTGGCGGAGCGATGGCCGGCGCTGGCGGAGCGATGGCCGGTGCTGGCGGCGGCACGAGCAGCACGCCGTGCGACGCGGCTCATTCGCTTGCGACGCTCGCGACCCAAGGCGTTTACACCGGCAAAGCAAATGATTGCGTCCGCCTGACCGTGAATCCTCAGTGGTCGACGGTCATGATCCAGCTGCAAGCGATGCCCACCACGGCCGCGTATCCGGTGCCGTTCACCTTCTCGTCGAGCTGCGCCGCGTCCGGCACGGGCTCGCTCACGGCGGACTACGCGATGGCGACGCTCAAGACGGGCACTAACCCGGGCTGCGACTTCTTCGTCCAGTTCACGGGCGGCGCGACCGTGCTCAAGTTCACTTACTACGATTGATCCTCAATGCGCGCTGCCGGCTCCGGCCGGCAGTGTCGCCCCGGGCAACGCAATCGTGACGCTCGGTCCCTCGCTGCGGGCCGACGCCGCGAGCGATACTTTGTAGTCACCGGCGGCAATGCGAAAGCCGTGCAGCGCGCTGTCCCACGTGGCAAGCAGCCTCGGATCGACGTGCACGCGCAGCTCGCGCTCGGCGCCCGGGGCGAGCTCGACCTTAGCGAACGCGCCCAGGCGTTTGGGCGCTTCCCAGCCGCCGTTGACGGGCGAAACGAACACGAGCGCGACGTCTTTGCCGGCGCGAACGCCCGTACTTCGCACCTTGAAGCTGACGTCGATCGACTCTTTGGCAGGGCTCGCCGCGAGCGCTTCGTGCGCGAACGTGGAGTAGCTCAAGCCGTGACCAAACGCGAACAGCGGCTCTAGGCCCTGCTTGTCGTACCAGCGATAGCCCACTGCCGCGCCTTCGTCGTAGTGAACGTCGAACCGTTCGTCTTTCGGCAAGCCGGCGCCGGGGATCGCGGCGCGTGGCAATTGATCGACCGAGCGCGGGAAGCTCACCGGCAAGTGTCCGGAGGGGTTGACCGCACCGCTCAGCACCCGAGCAATCGCTGGGCCGCCGCGGCTGCCCGGATACCAAGCCTCGAGCACTCCGCTCACGCGATCGAGCCAGGGCATGAGCACCGGACCACCCGTCTCGAGCACGACGATGGTGCGCGGGTTCGCGCGCGCCACCGCTTCGACCAGCACGTCTTGGGCGTCCGGCAGCGTGACCGAGAAATCGAGCGCTTCCGCGGTCCATTGCGTCACGAACACGATCGCGATGTCGCTTTTGCTTGCGGCTTCGGCGGCTCGTTTCGGATCCGCGCCGTCCGACCAACTGATGGCGGCCTGCGGTAGCTCCGCGCGCAGCGCGGTCAGCGGCGACGAGCGCGCATAGACGTGCGGTCCGGGCCAGCTCTGGGGCCCGACCCCACGCACGGCGTTGCCCCCGGGCGCGTACACCTGCGCCGAACCGCCGCCCGTGAGCACGCCCACATCCGCGTGGCCACCGATCACTGCGATGGTCTTGGTGCTCGCGGAGATGGGCAGCAGCTTCTCGTTCTTGAGCAGCACGATGCCGGCCTCGGCGTCGGCTTGGGTCACCTGAGCGTGGGCCGCGAAATCGATCTTGCTCGGCTGCACGGGATCATCCACGGCGCCCTTGGCGATCAGGGTGCGTACCACGCGGTGCGCCATGTCGTCGAAGCGCGCCGGGCTCACGTCACCGCGGGCGAGCGCGAGCGCGAGCTTGTCCAGCCACTGGTATTTGTTGAGGTGCGCGACGCCGGTCTCCTGATCGAGGCCGCCATTGGCGTTGAGAACGGTGTCGTGCTGCGCGCCCCAATCGCTCATCACGTAGCCCTTGAAACCCCAATCCTGCTTCAGCACCTCGTTCAAGAGCCACGGGTTTTGGCAGGCATACACGCCGTTGATCAGGTTGTAGCTGCACATCACCGAGCCCGGATCGCCTTTTTCGAGCGCGATCTGAAAAGCGAGCAAGTCACTGATACGCGCGGCACCCTCGTCGATTACGACATTGACCGAGGTGCGCCCAGTCTCCTGATCATTGAGCGCGAAATGCTTGATCGTCGAGACGATGTGGTTCGATTGGATGCCGCGCACGAGCGCGCCCACCATGGTACCGGCGAGCAGCGGATCTTCGCCGCCGTATTCGAAATTGCGCCCATTGCCCGGCTCGCGCAGCAAATTGACGCCGCCCGCGAGCATCACGTTGTAGCCCGTCGCGCGCGCCTCGCTGCCGATCATCGCGCCTCCGTGCTCGGCGAGCTCCGGATCCCAAGTGGAGGCGGTGAGGATCCCCGAGGGCAGCAAGGTACGTTCGAGCTCCGGCGGCGCTTCACCTTGTGTGGCGACGCCGCTGCCCGCATCGGATTGCCACTGAGGCGTGAGGTGCGCGCGCGGAACGCCACGCACGAGCCCCGCCGACTGCGGTCGAGCTTCGGGGAAGCGGTAGTTGTTCCACTCTTTTTGGACGCCAAAATAGCCGGTCAGGAGGGTGAGCTTCTCGTCGCGCGACAGCGCCGCGATCAGGCGATCGGCGCGCTCGTCGGGAGACGCGGCTCGCGCCGCTGGTTCGAGCCAGGCCGTCGGGGAGCCAACCGGTGGCGGAGCGGGTGGCACATTGGCGGGCGCTCCGGGCTGCCGCGACGGACGCAGCTTGCAGCCCGGCGCGAGCACAACCAGAACCATCGACATGACCAGAGAAATGCGCCGTTTCACGGCTGCAGCATACACGCCCGAGGCGCCTGCGGAGGGTGAAGCACGACGGAAGGAGGGGAGGCAGCGGCACGTGTACGGGCGCCGAGCATTGGGCTATCGTGACCGGCCGAGATGCGCATCGCCTCCGTTTTGCTCCTGGCAGCCGCACTGTGTCCCGTTGCTTGCGCGACGTATCGGGAAGACCTGAACCGCGGCCAGCGCATGTACGAAGAGAACCAGTACGAGCACGCGCTGGCGCTGTGGCGAACCCTGGAAGACGACGCGGACTCGCTGAGCGTGAACGATCAGGCGCGCTACGCCTACCTGCGCGGTATGACCGACTATCGGCTCGGCTTCCGCGCCGACTCGCGGCATTGGCTCGCCATCGCCAAGGCCACCGAGCTCGCGCATGGCGGCGGGCTGAGCGTGGAGTGGAAAGAGCGCATGGAGCAATCGCTCACCGATCTGAACCAAGACGTGTATGGCGGCGGGGAGCGCTTCGACAACTCTAGCTCACGCGCGGTCGAATACGGCAAAGCGGCGCCGGGTGACGACACTTCCGTTCCCTCCAGCGCGCCGTCTGCAGAGCCCAAGCCGGTGCCCAAGCCCAACGGCCGTTGCACGTCGAACGCCGAGTGCCCCTCGGGTCAGATCTGCGACGGCAAGTACTGCTCGCCGCTCTGAGTTTTTCGGGCGCACGCGCGATTGGTCAGCCACAAAATGAAACGAGAGCGACGCCGCTAAGGAGCTCGCTCTCGTCGTCAGACCAAGAATCGAAAATCCGCGTTCTTTAGCCCCTCCGCATTTGCATGAGGAGATCGCGCGTCATTAGCTTTTCTTTCTTCATCGCAGCGTAAACCTTTTGTTCTTGGGGAGTGAGGTAAGCGCGCCTCGCGAAGCGATCCACCTGCTCATTCAATGTTCGATGCTTCAGTTCGAGATCGCTCACGCGCCCGTTCATCATCGGATCCATTTCCTTCCTCCTCTAGCTGCTTCTAGCGTTCCCTTGCTGCCAAATGCTTGGCGGCAAGCAACGAGACTAAAGATCTGGTTCTGAGCGTCAATGCTTAAAGTCCGCGTTGCAAATGTGTATTCTCGCGCGAAATGATCGAGAAACGTCAGGGCCCTCGCGAAGGGCGCCAAGTTTCCGGGGCACGTCTGATGAGTCCGGGCGGCGCTCTGGGGAGGGGCCTACTCCGGCAACCCGACGTGCTCCGCGAACATTCCCGACGCTTGCCAGATCCTGGAATTCACGGCTCGTTTTGCTGGTTGGCGTTGGCCCTGACGCTAGCCGGCTGCGCTGCCTCGGGCCAAACTGCTCGCCCAACGAACAGTGCGGCGAAATCCAACACTCCGACGGAAGCCCACGCGGAGCTGCCGCGGACCGTGGTGACCGCGGACTCCACGACCGACATTCCCGAGCTGTTCCGGCAGGCCACGGCCCAGGGCCAAGCCAAGCAGTACGATTCCGCGGCGCGCTTGTTCGAGCGCGCGTTCACGCTCGACCCGGACGGCCCGCTCGCGGACAAGTCCCTGTTCGAATCGGCCGAGATGTACGACGTCGACGGCAAACACGAAGAGGCGTTGTCCCGCTACGAGCAAGTCGCGCGGCGATTTCCGAGTTCGGATCTGGATCGCGTCGCGCGCGTTCGCGCCCTGCGCTTGCTCACGTATCTCGAGCACTACGAGCGGGCAGGTGAGCTCGCGGACCTCACGGCAGCCAAGTACAAAGACCTGCTGAGCTTCGATCAGTTGGCCGTGTTGTCCGCCCGCGCCTTGTCTCGCGTTGCCGCAGATGACGACACGCAAGCCGAGCTCGCGATCGGCAAAGCACGCGACATCATCGAGCGCGAGAGCTTGGATGGTGCTGGTCGCGTTCCTGCCGAGCTTGCGCCGGTGTACTTCGCGCTCGGCGAGCTGCGCCGCGTCCGCGCCGAACGCATTCACTTCGTGCCCGTGCCCGCGAGCTTCGGCGCGGCGCTCGAGCAGCGCTGCCAACTGTTGCTCGACGCGCAGAGCGCGTACTCGGACGCGATGCGCGCCTACGACTCGCACTGGTCGGCGATGGCCGGCTATCGCGTCGGGGAGCTATACCAAAAGTTGCATGAAGAGCTGATGCAGGTCCCAGCGCCGAAGGCCGCCGATACCGAGCGTCGTCGCCAGCTCTTCGAAGGCGCGATGCGCTTGCGCTATTCGATCCTGCTCGACAAAGCCAAATCGATGCTCGACCACACCGTGGCCATGGCGGATCGCACCGGAGAGCAATCGCCCTGGGTGCTGAAGTCGCGTCAGGCCCGGGATGCCATCATTCAGGCGACCCAAGCCGAACAAGCGGCGCTCGCCCGCTTGCCGTACACGCGCGAGCAACTGCAAGCCGCCCTGGATAGTTTCTCGGCGGGCCACGTTCCGCCGTAGCGCGGCGTCGTTGCGTGCTTCGGATCGGCTTGTTAGCGTCTCGCACCATGCTGTCCCGAGCGGGCGTGGGGGTGTGGGCGCTGGCGTGCTTGGTCGTGGCCTGCGGCTCGCCGTCTCATCCGGTTGCAGCCGGGACGAGCGTGACCCCGCCCGCAGCTCGAGCGTCCGTTGATTCCGCGGTGTCCGGTGTGGTGGTCGACGAGCTGGAGCACTGGCCGCTGAGCGGACGCAGCGTGCAGATCGGCGAGCAGCGCGCGCTGACGGACGAGCAAGGTCGGTTTCGCATCCCTCACGTGCCCGCCCAGTATGATGTTCGAGTCAGCGAAGCGGACGGTTCGTGGGTGACGCTGTACCGCGGCGTCGCGCGTCGCGACCCGTTGCTCGCTCACCACTCGGCGCAACTCAATGGCCGGCGCGAGCACTCGGGGTCCGTGAAAGTGAAGCTCGAGGGGCTCGATGCGTCGCTGCTTGGCCGTGACGTGTTCATCGTACAGGTGCGCTCGGCGAGGACGCGCGACCAGTCCTACTGGTCGGGCAACGAGGTGCTCGATCTGCCGCCGACGAGCATCGGCTGGGACGGCCCGGAGACCAAGCTCCCGGCGGAGGTCAGCGTGACGCGCCTTCACTACACGGGCCGGCCGTATCAAGAGCTCGCCTCGGGCGAGGTGTTTGCGCAGCACACCATGGCGAGCCGCGAGCTCACGCTTGAGGCGGGAAAGACCGCGCAAGCGACACTCACGCTGGCAGCGTTGCCGGCCTTTCACGTGGCCGTTGCTGTCGATGGCGCAAGCACGCAACTGAACTGGGACACCTCGGCCTTCGCCGATCAGCGGGTGCGCCTGGAATATCGCTGGGTGTTCGGAAAGTTCGGCAGTGCGATCGATGCGCCGTTGGTCTCCGCGCAGGGTGCGTTCGAGTACTGGATCGACGGGCCTTCGGGGTCGGAGCCCTCGCGGATGCTCTGTGTGCGCCTCCTTTCGCCGATTGCTTTCACGCAGCGTTGCGGTGCACCAACCGAGCAAGCCGCATCGTTCAGCCTCGACGCTCCGCCTCGACTGCTGAGCCCGACGTCGGCGGATGCGTTCCGAGCGGGCGTGCAACGAGCGCGGCCCATGGCCTTTGCCGAACCGCCGCTGAGTAACGAGTCACGGTTTTCATGGCAGGGGCCGGCCGGGGTGACTCGCGTGCGTGTCGCGGCAGATTCGACGGCTGCTACGACGCCCAGCTTCGACGTCTATACGACCGACAACGCGCTGGACGCCGTGCAATTCACCGGTCGCGCTCGTCTGTCGCGCAGCGAGGCGAGCTACAGCGTGCAGCTGACGCACTTCGGTCCGTTCACGACCGTCGACGCCGCCGTGAGCGGGGCGGGGATCGCCGCACGCGGGGCGAGCGAGCTTCGCTCCAGCTCGTCAGCGGAGATCCCGATCGTGACCGTGCCGGCCGCGCCGGACGGGGCCGTGGCCCCTGTCGTGGACATTCCGCCCGGGGTCGACCGCGCGCGCGCCGTGCCTTGGGCCCCGTGCCAGTACCCGCCGGGCACCGAAATCGGCTGTGGCGACCGCTCGTGGGCCTCGCTCACGGCGATCAACAATCGCTTGCGGCACTTCCCCGAGCTGGCCTTCGAAGCTCACATCCACTGCGTGACGAACTGCGCCGAGGCTCAAGCGTTCGCCGATGCAGAAGAAGCTTTTTCGAAAAAACACCCGGGCTCCCTGGCCAGCGAGCCGCTCGACTTGCCGGTGAAACCTCCACCCCCTCTGCCTCCCGAGGCAGAACGGATCTCGCCGCGCCATCCGGGAAGCGGCGGGGCCGAGCGCAGCAAAAAGAGGTGACAGGTAACCAGCCGCCGCTGGCGCGCGTAGCATTCGTCCTGGCGTGTCGGCGGGTAGCGTTTCTCGGGCGGGCCTCGGAACGACCTGCAATCCGTCACATAAGCGTCGGAAATGACTGACTGAATTTTCAGTTACGCTGCTGTTAGGTGACGATGTAGGCGAGGTGCCCGCGGGCCGGTATGAAATATGCTTGACACCCCTAGAACCTGGCGCTACCAGAGCGCGGTTCTCCTCGGTCCCCGCCCGAATCTCCCCGACCAGCTCCGACTTACGGAAGGCGCAGGCCGGAGGAAGGGTGGGGTGCCCCCTTTGAGCAGCCTTTTGCTCGATCGGTGCTAAAGGGCTCCCCCGCGGAAAACCTCGACTCTCTTCTCTGTCACCTAGCAACGAGCCCCGGAAATCTCAAGCTCGCCAGACCTCAATGCAGGCTCAAGGCTCTCAACAAGTGTCGCTGCTCACCACCCGTCCCTCTCCGGGCACGGCGGGGTCGGTGCGCGCGTACGCTGGCGTAGCTCAACTGGTAGAGCACCTGTTTTGTAAACAGGTGGTTAGCGGTTCGATTCCGCTCGCTAGCTCCACCTCTTCTCTTCTCTCGTCTGTCTCGTCTGTCACGAAAACTTCGGAAGGTTGCCCGAGCGGCCAAAGGGAGCAGGCTGTAAACCTGCCGGCTCACGCCTACGTTGGTTCGAATCCAACACCTTCCACTAACAATACCCAAGCTCGCACCGCTCGCGAGCACGGTCAGGGAATGCCCCGACCACGTCGCGGGTTCGACGGCACCGTGGTCTCCGCGGGAGTAACTCAGTTGGTAGAGTCTCAGTTTTCCAAACTGAACGTCGTTCGTCGTCGGGAGCTCAGCTCCCGCCCCGCTGAAGTGAATTCAGCGGGGCCCCACCCTCAGTTTTTGGGGCCCCAACCCCAAAACTCACGGCACTTCGAAGCCACGTTCGTCTCTGCGGGAGTAACTCAGTTGGTAGAGTCTCAGTTTTCCAAACTGAAGGTCGACGGTTCGAGCCCGTTCTCCCGCTCAAATTTTCTCTCTGCTTCTCGTCTCTCTCTCCCGAGGGCGCAGCAGCAAACCCGTCCCGCAAGCTTGGTCGCGGGCGAAGCTTTGGCGAGCACCGGAGCGGAGCGTACTCCTGTACGTGAGCACCGGAGCGCAACCAAAGCACAGCCCCCGGCCAAGATCGCAAGCCGCCCTTCGGCGTCGCACCAAACGACGTCGAGGACGGTGAAGCAAACCCGCTGCGCAAGCTTGGTCGCGGGCGAAGTCGAGGCGAGGACCGGAGCGGAGCGTACGTTGGTACGTGAGCACCGGACCGCAGCCAAGACGCAGCCCCCGGCCAAGATCGCGCGGCGTGCTGCCAGTCAAGTTACCGCATCGGCCCACCTAGCTCAGTTGGTAGAGCACGTCCTTGGTAAGGACGAGGTCACCAGTTCAAGCCTGGTGGTGGGCTCGAATCTCCAACCGTAGTCACCATCCCAGCAATAAGAGAGTCGGAAAGTAATGGCTAAGGAAAAATTCGTACGCACCAAGCCGCACGTCAATGTCGGCACGATCGGTCACATCGATCACGGTAAGACCACGCTGACCGCAGCGCTGGTGAAGGTGCAGTCGAAGAAGGGTCTCGCCAAGGAGATCAAGTACTCCGATATCGCCAAGGGCGGCATCGTTCGCGACGAGACGAAGACGGTGACGATCGCGGTTTCGCACGTGGAGTACGAGACGGCAGGCCGTCACTACGCGCACGTCGATTGCCCGGGCCACGCGGATTACATCAAGAACATGATCACCGGCGCCGCGCAGATGGACGGCGCGATTCTGGTCGTGTCTGCTCTCGATAGCGTGATGCCGCAAACGCGCGAGCACGTGCTCTTGGCTCGTCAGGTCGGTCTGACCAAGATCGTCGTGTTCTTGAACAAGTGCGACGCGGTCGAAGACAAAGAGATGCTCGAGCTGGTGG
>JBEQTH010000055.1:0-6366 GCA_040348785.1 Myxococcales bacterium
GGCAGCTCGGGCATCCTGCTCGGTACGGGCGGCCCGTTCCCGTTCCCTCAGAACAAGAAGCCCGGCGCTTGCACGCTCACGACCGCGGCGAACGCCTCTGGGTCGACGCAAGCCGCCTACAACAGCTGGAAGGCCGCGTTCGTCACCTCGAACGGCGCGGGCAGCGGCATGCGCGTGCGCCGCAATACCGATGGCGACGACACGGTGTCCGAGGGCATCGGCTACGGCATGATCGCCGCCGCGTACATGGCCGACAAGGCCACGTTCGACGGCCTCTGGGCGTACGCCAAGCTGCACGCCGACGCCAATGGCCTGATGAATTGGAAGATTGACGCAGGCGGCACCATGACGGGCATGGGCTCGGCCGCCGATGCGGACGAAGACATGGCGTGGGGTCTGCTCATGGCCGCCAATCAATGGTCTTCGGCGGCTTACTTGGCGGACGCCAAGAAAGTGATCCAAGCCATCTACGACACCTCCATCGCCGGTGACGGCATGCTCAAGCCGGGCGACAACTGGGGTGGCACTACCACCACCTACCCGGATTACTTCTCGCCGGCGTACTTCCGCGTCTTCGCGAAGGTGATGAACGAGCCCAATTGGTCGGGCGCGATCATCGATCGCAACTACGAGATCCTGGACAAGGTGTCCGGCACGCACGGCCTAGTGCCGGACAAGACCACGTCGTCTTACGAGATCAGCAGCAACTACAGTTATGATGCGTGCCGCACGCCGTGGCGCATCGCCATGGACTATTGCTTCAACGGTGAAGCGCGCGCGAAAGCCTACCTCGACAAGGTCGGCCCGTTCTTCGACGGTATCGGCGCGAACAACATCGGCGACGGCTATTCGACGAGCGGCTCGCAGACGAGCAACAACAAGAACATGGCGTTCATCGGCCCCGCGGGCGTAGCCGGCATGGTCGGTCACCAAACGCTCTTGGACGGCGCGTTTGCGTTCGGGGCCGCGAACAGCGGCGGCGACAGCAGCTATTACGGGCAGTCGCTACGCGTGATCACCATGTTGATGATGTCCGGCAATTTCGTGGACTTCACGAAGCCGTAGCGCTCGTTCACGCGAACGTCACCGCGCGCATTTTCCGCTCTCCCCGGCCCGAGCTGCCGGGGCAGGGCGGGGGTGCTAGCCTCACGTCCGTGGCTAGCCTCGAACAGTTCGACTTTCCGGGCTTCGTACGCGACCGAGCGAGCCGCCGCCCCGGCGCCGATCGGGGCAACGACCACGGTTATGCCTACGTGTCGGATCGCAACACGCGCGCGACCTTCGAGCGCCTGAAGCCGGTCGAGCTCGCCGTGGCCGCCGCGGTGCGCACGTTCAAGAACGTGGGCAAGGCGGAGCTGCTCGGGCACGCGGTGAAAATCGGTCCGCGCCAGTTCCCGCGCGTGCACGCGCTGGCCGAGCGCTGTGCCGACACGCTCGGAATTCCCGTGCCCACGGTGTACGTGGTGTCCAACCCGCACCTCAACGCGGCCACCTATGGCACGAACGAGGACGCCTTCATCCTCGTGAACTCCGCGCTCATGGATCACTTCAGCGACGCCGAGCTATTGAGTGTGATTGGCCATGAATGTGGGCACATCCACAACAACCACGTCGTGTACCTGACCGCGCTCCACTACTTGAGCAACGTGGCTGGCCTTTTGCTCCGCAATTTGGCGGTCCCGGCATTGCTCACGCTGCGTGCCTGGTCGCGCCGTGCCGAGGTCACTTGTGATCGCGCAGGGGCGCTGTGCGCGGGGGATCTCGAGCCGTCGCTGCGCGCGCTCACCAAGCTCGCGCTGGGCTCGCAGAAGCTGTACGAGGAGCTGAATATCGAGGCTTTCTTGGAGCAGCATACTGAGGCCAAGCAAAGCCTCGGTCGCTTCGGGGAGGTCTTCTCCAGCCATCCCTGGCTGCCCAAGCGCGTGCTCGCGCTGCAAACCTTCGCCGAGAGTGAGCTGTTCCGGCGCCACGCGGGCCTCGGCAGCGGCGGCCTCAGCATGGCGCAGGTCGACGAGCGCGTGCACGGCTACATCAAGGTCATCGGCTAATGCCGAGCGCGGTCGTGCTGGACAGCGCACTGACCGAGCTCACGGCGCTGCCGCTGCCCGCGGCATTGCAAGCGCTCAAAGGCCGCGTCGAGGCCGATCTGTCCGACTTTCGGCGCGACGTGGGTTGGCGCTTGCCGTCGAGCCTCGAGTCCGTGACGGCGTCGGATATCCGCTAACATTTGGGCCCGTTCTTGGAGCACACCTTTCGCGCCTGGGCCGAGCGCGAGAACGCCGAGGTGCAGCAGGTGTTGAGCGCGCTAGCCGAGCGAGCGCTCGGCGCGTCGAACACGGCGCCCTCGGCGCAGGGTGAGCCGGCAATCGGGCCTGATTCGCGTTTGCTACGCCCGAGCTTCGAAGTCAGCACCTTCGCCTTGGACGCGAGCGTGGTCGCCGCCCTCGCGCTCGGGATCGGCACGCTGTTCGCGAATGCCGCCGTCGGCGGGCTTTTTCTGCTCGCCGCTCCGACGCTCGCGACCTTCGGCAAGGGCCGCGGGGAACGCGCGCTGCGCGCTCGGGCCGCCGAGTCCGCTTTGAAGTCGGTCGATGAAGCAGTGGCCAAGCTCGGGCTCGAGCTCGAGCGCGTGATTGACGATTTCGCGCGGCGCATTGGGCCGAGCGAGCCGTCGGTATAGCCATCGAGCTCGCGCTCGTTTAGCGTGCTCGCCGTGGGATCATGACCGTGGCAGGATGCAACAACCTCGCGTAGCTGCACGCATTTTACTGCAAGACTCAGACTTCTGCCTCGCGAGCTGGCACGACACGCTGTTCTGCGTTTACCGCGGTCCGGCGTCGGTCGAGCACGTGACGGTCAGCAGCAAGCACTGTCGCGCGCTGATCGAGCGCACGAAGGGCAAAGCGACGTACTTGAGCATCATCGAGCGCTCTTCGCCCGCGCCTTCCGAAGAGGTCCGTCGCGTGCTGGCCGTGTGGAGCCGCGACGTCGTGACCAAGATGACCGCAGCGGTGATTGTTGCGGAGGGCGGTGGCTTCAAGAACGCGCTGGTGCGCGGCGTCGGCGTGGCGCTGACGGCGCTCGTTCCGCACAAGGTCCCGTTCAAGTTCAGCTCCACCGCCGCCGAAGGGGTCCAGCTCCTCGCGCGCTACCTCCCGCCAGAGCAGGGCGGCGCCGCTGAGCTCGTACTCGCGGTGGAAGAGGTGCGAGCGAATTGGGTCTAAGGAGCGCCGCGAGGAGCGGCCGCCCGAAGCGTGGGCCGATCGTGAACGGAGTGGTCCAGGCGTGAACGGTCGAGTGTGAATCGGGGTCACAGTCATCAACGCCGTGGTGCGGCGGTCGAAACATTTTCGACGACCACGGCGGGCTTGGGCGGCGCTGGGGGCGGCCCTTGCGGCACGAGCACGATGGCATTGCTGGGCGCCTGGCTCGGCGCTGCCGATGCGCTGGCCACCGCGCTATCGGGCAGGTACGCGATGCATGTCGCGAGCATGCCGCGCGATCCAGGGTCGAGCACATGCAGGTCGCCGGAAAGCCCCTCCCGTTGGGCGGCACCAGAAATGAAGATCGCGTCGCAGCCCATTTTCGCCGCTTGCTCGGCCAGCGATCGCACCATCGCGGGCGTGTCGACATCGCCGTAGTTCCCTTGGTTCGCGCGCAGCAAAGCGACGTCGACGTGTGCCCGGGTCGGGGGCGTGCTCGAGTACACCTCGATCGAATCGGGAGCACGCGGCACGAGCGCGCGCGGCGGCGAATTGAGCGAAGTCGTCTCCACGTACGACCCGACGCAGCCGGCCCCGATACACGCAATCGTCACGGACCAACCCAAGCGAATCCAGCTCATGTCTGTGCTCCCCAATGCCCGCGGCTCCAACGCCGAGGTTTCCTTCGAGGGCTGTTTAGCAAGGGGTGTGCCGGGGCGAGCGTGGCGTTTTTCGTGCTACACGTGTGCCGCCCGGAGCGGCCGGGCGTCCACGGAAAGCGCAAGGCAGGAACACGATGACGGTTGCTCGAGGCGGCAGGCTCCCGGATGCGATTGATGCAGCGATGGAGCAGCTCAACACCAGTGTCGATATCGATTGGCAGCTCTGGCGCGAAGACCTCGCGGGATCCATCGCCCACGCCGAAGGCTTGGCGCGCGCGGGCGTGCTGACCGACAACGAAGCCTTGTCCATCGTCACTGGCCTGCAACAGATCAAGGGCGAGATCGAGCGCGGCCAGCTCAAGTGGGACCGTAAGAAGGAAGACGTGCACATGAACATCGAAGCGCGCCTGCGCGAGGTGGTCGGGCCCGTCGGTGGCAAGCTGCACACGGGCCGCTCCCGGAACGATCAGATCGCGACGGACCTGCGCCTGTGGACCCGCAACCGCTGTGAAGAAGCAATCCTGGCGGTGGACGAGCTCGCGAGCGCCATCATCGACCGCGCCGTTTCGGAGATCGACGTGCTGATGCCGGCGTACACGCACATGCAACGCGCGCAACCCAGCCGCCTGTCGCACCATTTGCTGGCTTGGCAAGAGTTGCTGCTGCGGGATCGCGGTCGTTTGGCAGACGCCATGGAACGCTTGAACGAGTCGCCGCTGGGCGCTGGCGCCGTTGCCGGCTCGGGCTTTCCGCTCGATCGCGAGGGCGTGGCGCGCGCGCTCGGCTTCCGACAACCCATGCAGAACTCGATCGACGCCACGGCCAGTCGTGATTTCTTGATGGAAGTCGCCTCGGCCCTCGCCATCCTGGGCGTGCATTTGTCGCGCATCGGTGAGGAAATCGTGATCTGGTCGACGACCGAGTTCGGCTTCATCACGCTGAGCGATGCGTTCTCCACCAGCTCCTCGATGATGCCGCAGAAAAAGAACCCGGACGTCGCCGAGCTCGTGCGCGGCAAATGCGCTCGGCTGATCGGCTGCGTAACCACGCTGCTCGTGCTCGAAAAGAGCCTGACCTTCGGCTATGGCCGCGACCTGCAAGAGGACAAGCGTCCGATCATGGACGCCTTCGAGTGCGCGTTGCAGAGCGTGCGCGCGCTCACCGGCGCGATCGCCACCGCCACCTTCAACCGTGAACGCATGCGCGCAGCCCTGAACACGGGCCACCTGTGCGCCACGGACTTGGCCGACTTCCTGGTTCAACGCGGCCTACCCTTCCGCGACGCGCATCACGTGGTCGGCGCGCTCGTGCGCGAGGCCGAGCAGCTCGGCGTGCAATTGGGCGGCCTCCCCGCGTCCGTGCTCGTCGCCGCACACCCCTCGCTTACGGGTCCCGATCTCGCCCTGGCTCTCGATCCCGAAGCCGCCGTCGAACGCCGCTCCCTCATCGGCGGCCCCGCCAAATCACGCGTCCTCACCGCGATTGCCGAAGCCCGCACCCGCTGGCCAATCAACGGCTAGCGATCTCTGCTCCCGTGCCCGTGCCCGATTTTTGATCTTCGGGGGTGCCCCGCGCAGAGCACGGCACTGACGGCCGGCGCGCTGCGCGCGCCGGGTCCCCCTTGCGTCGGCCTGCGGCCGCCACGGGGGACCAACGGCTTGGACGCTTTCGATCCGAGGGGAGTGCGATCTGGCAGATGCGTGGGGTAACACCCGATCGCACCCCATGTTGGGAGTTAAGAGCGAGGAGGAGAGGAGAGCAACAAGGGGGAATGCGCGGGGCGTGCGGCGCGGCGATTGCACGGGGGGTACGGTAGGTCGTTTTTTTGGAGCCCTCGCTGAGGGAATGTTCGAGCAACGGGTTGGGTGGTGGGTAGCTCGGTGTGCGTACGATTTTCTGGCGTCCGCGCGCTGAGAACGCGCTTGGTACGACGAAGATCGGCGTTGCGAACGCCAGGAAATCGTCCGCGGTAGTTTTGACCGCGAGCCTGAAAGGTGAGGCCGGAGAGTGAATCGCTCCCTATGTAGGGAGCGAGAGCAAGAGTGTGCGGCGCGTGCGGCGGCGATTGGACGGGGTGGTACGGCAGGTCGTTTTGGAGCCCTCGCTGAGGGAATGTTCGAGCAACGGGTTGGGTGGTGGTCAGCTCGGTGTGCGTACGATTTCCTGGCGTCCGCGCGCTGAGAACGCGCTCGGTACGACGAAGATCGGCGTTGCGAACGCCAGGAAATCGTCCGCGGTAGGTTTGATCGCGAGCCTGAAAATTTTTGATCGTGAGCCTGAAATAGTGACGATTTTTCCGTCGGCGCAACCGGCTTCATGGGTGACGTTTTAGACCTGCGACATGGGTGACAGAAAGACGAGGTCAGCGTCCGTACGGTTTACGCCTCCTGCGCCCTCTGCGACGAGTGATCTCGCCGTCTGCTCTAACCAGCATCCCAAAGCTTCTTCGATTCTTCAGTGCCCTCCATCTCCTGGCATCGAGTACACCGAGGAAGATGTGA
>JBEQTH010000070.1:0-7495 GCA_040348785.1 Myxococcales bacterium
TGCGCCCCTCGATGATCCGTAATCGAAGACGACGTGAAGAATCCGCCAACGCCGCCCCAGCCGCCAGGCGTAGGCCCCATGCCAGCCTCCGATCCAAATTCAGAATTCCAGATCCACCAATGCCGAAAACCGTTTGCCAAATCCCTTTGCTGGTTACCCGTGAGTTCGGCGATTCGGCTGCAGAGGTACACGGCCAGTCCGGTCGGATCCTTTCGATTCACCGGATCGTTCCCCACGTACACGTACAGATTCGTCTGCCCACCCCCAAACAGAATCGGATCCTTATTAACCCACCGCCCAATGCTCGGATCATAATCCCTCGCACCAAAGGTTACCTTGGACGCGACTTCGTAACCGCAGCGAGAATTTCCCAGTCGCTTTCGGCGGTTGCGAGCAGCATCACCCTGACGAGTGATACTCGGGCGAGACGAAAATCCCAGACGCGAGTTTCGAGCTGCGCGCACGCGTGGAGAGCACGGCGGCGCGAGGCGCACGCAGCGCGTGGGTCGCTCAAGCTCGCTCGCACCAAGGGCTGACACGCTTCGGAGTTTAGCGGCGTTCGGGCTGGGCAGCTAAAGGAAGAATCTGCGAAAATGAAACGGTTCTGCCACTCGCTGCGCAGGTGCACTTCACGACGCTGGCGCCTAAGGGGGCGTTGGAGCGGACGGCGGCGAGCACGGCGACAAAAACGGCTCGCCCGAGCTCCGTGATGGGGCTCGGGCTCAGTGCGACGAGGTAACGCGCCGCCGCCGCTCAACGCGCCCTTAGGCGCGTCACACCGTCTCGTCGCTCGTCGGCTCCCGCCCCGCCCCACGCTACGCGGTTCGGCCCGCGTGGGTCCCTCCTGGACCTCCCACGCGGGTCTCAGCGCGACGTTGGCCCCGGCACTCACAGCTTCGGTTGTCGCTCGCGGCGCCCGTCCCAGACCTGGATCATTTCGATCCATTGCTTGCGCTCGTTGACGAAGAAGTACACGTGGCACTTGGTCTTCTCGAGCAAGATGCGCTTCAGGTCCGGCTGCCGGGCTGTCGGGCACGGGGTGCCGGGGCTGTTCACCGTTTGCAGGTGCTCGATCACTTCGTCCATCTCGGCCCTGAAAATTTCGGGATGATCGGCCTGCTTGCGCCACCGCGTATCGATGCGCTCAATCGAGCGCTGCGCACGCTTGGTGATTTCGACCCTCACGGGTTCTTGGCTCGGAGCTGAGCCATAAACGCGCGGGCCTCCATGTGATCGCCGTTCTCCATGTCGCGGAAGCCTTCTTCGATCGACTCTTCCAGCTCGGCGCGTTCTTCCGGGTCCATGCCCGCCCACGGATCAGTCGTCACCAGCTGCAGCTCGACCGGCGTGCCCTCCGGCAAGTTGGCGGGTTCGTCGCTGACGAAGTAGCCGTTTCGGACGTGTGCCTTCACCGGTGCCATGAGTGCTTGCATCTTATCTCGTTTCTGCTGGTCTCGCCCGTCGGGGCTCGTCGCAAAAAGTCGGGGCAAGCGCCGCTCTGCGGGCCCGTGGGAGGGTCCCGCGGGCCCGCCCGCACAAGGCCGGGGTGGGTGGGAGCCGCAGAGCGCCGTGCCCGCGCCGCACCAGGCGGCTAACCGCGCGTTGAGCGGCGGCGGCGCGTTCCACGGAGCCGCCCAAAGCCAGTGCCGCCCCGTCGAGCACAGGCGTGCCGTCGCAGTGCCGCACTCGCCGCCGTCCACTCCAACGCTCTGTTAGCCGCCGAGCCGTCAAGCGTGCTCGTCCAATGCCGGCTCGTCGTCGTCTTCGTCGACTTCAGCGGCTAAACAGGAGAAGAGCTCGTCCGCCGTAACCGCGCGTGCCGTGCTGGCCAGCGGCGGGCGTTCAGGAGCGCTCTTGCGCACAAGCAGCGCCGCTGGGTGCGTCGCCGCGTACACCGCACACAGCTTTCGGATCGAAACCTGCGTGTAGATTTCGGTCGTGCTGAGCTCCGCGTGGCCGAGCATTTCTTGGATGTAGCGGATGTCGGCGCCATGCTCGAGCATCACCGTGGCCAGCGTGTGCCGAAACAAGTGGCATGATCCCGTCTTGCCCAGCTCGGCGCGGTCCACGTAGCCGCGGACCAGGTTCGTGAGAGGGCCGGGGCGGAAGGCTTCGCCGAAGCGCGTCAAGAAAAGCACGCCGGCGTCGGGCGGCACCAGCAGCTCGGGGCGCGCGTCGCTCACGTATTTGTCGATCCAAAGCCGCGCTCGCTCGCCAATCGGCACAACTCGCTCGCGGCCGCCTTTGCCTTCTCGGACGTGGAGCGTCCCGCGCTCGGTGTCGATGTCGAAGAGCCCGAGACCAATCAGTTCCTTCCGCCGGATGCCGGTCGAGTACAGCGTCTCGAGCAGCGCGCGGTCGCGCAGGCCGAAAACGTCCTTCACGTCGGGCAGTGCCAGCACCTTCTCGACCTCGCTCACGCTGAGCACGTGTTTGGGAAGACGCCGCTGCGTGCGCGGCAGCTCGAGTTCGCTGGCAGGATTCCAAAGCAGCACGTTTTGCCGCGTGAGCCACTTGAAATAAGCGCGCACGGGCCCCAGCCGCCACACCTGCCCGCGAGCGCTGAGCGCTCGGCCATCGGCTTTTCGCACGTAGTACAGGTGACGCTGGTAACGCTCCAGCATGGGCTTGGTCACCTCCATCGGTCGGAGCACACCCCGCGCTTCGCTCCACTCGATGAAAAGCCCCACTGCCTTTTCGCGGTTCACGACCGTGCGCTCCGAGTAATGCCGCACGCGCAGCCACTCGAGGTAGCGCAGCAGCCAGACGTGCAAACCGTCCGGCTCCTTCGCGCTCTCGGGCACCGGCTTCTTCGGCCAGGGACGCCCCATCAGCGCGCCTCAGCAGCGCGGCGCTCGGGCGCACCGCGTGTCCGCTTCGGTAGCGCTACGACTTCGCCGCCACGCTCCGCGCTTGCAGCGCTCCCGCGGCGTGCGTTTTCATCCTCCGCCGCTTCCCGATCGCGATTCAAGACGCTTTGGTGCTGCTCCGCATGAGTTTGCTCACCCAACAAACCCTCCGGTTTGGCCCCGGTTTGGGCCCCCAATGACCCCCCAAACCCACCCTCGCTACCCCCCAAAGTCGGAGTCGTACTCGCAGCAGCGTCGCCCAGCTCGATCAGCCCAAACACGCGCGGCGCGCCGTTGGCGCCGCCGCCATCGTACAGCAGCTCATAGAAAAAGCTCTGCCCGCGCCCGCCGCGGTGCACCAGCAAATACTCAAGCTCGACCAGCCGCCCGAGATGCACCCGCAGCTGCTCGTAGCTGTAGCTGGTCGCTTCTCGCACCTCACGGCGGCTAAAGCGAAAATCGCGCCGCTCAATGCCCATCGCCCGTGTCCGCTCCTGCACCATCGTCTCCACCAGCCCGAGCAGCCTCCGCGTTTGTGGTGGCAGCTCGTCCAGGCTGCGCCCCAAGACCTCGTGCGTCAGCTCGTTGGCGAGCTGGAGATCTTCGCGCGTCACCTCGATGTACCGGAGCTCCTCGCCCCGATGCCGGTGCACTTTCACGGGGCGCTGGTATTGATGCAAGAGCGCGATCGCTCGGATCAGAGTCAAATACTTCGGAAAATCGCGTCTCGCCCGGGTCTGCGTGTCGAGAAATCCAAGCTCGCGGGCGAAAGGATTCACGACCGAGAGCGGCCGCAGCAGGCGCTGGGCGTTCTGGTGCAGCTTGCGGATGCGGTCACGCTCGCGACGGCCGACCAGGCCCTCGAGGGTCTCGGCTTCGCGCTGCCGCTCGTGGATTTTCCGCGTCTGCTCGCGGCCTTCGTCCACGCTCAAGACCAGGCAGCGGTTCAGAAGCTCCTCGTCCACTTCGATCGCCGTCGTGGTCAAAAAGATCATTACCGGGCCCGTCACCCGGTATTCCTCGGTCACCAGCCGCCCCGTCGTCGGATCTTTGCCGGTCGACGCGATCGTGAGCTCGCCTTCACTCTGCAGGAGCTTCAGCGCGTATGCGGCCCGCTCTGCGCCCTGCTCCTCGACGATCGCCAAAATCTTGTGCTCGAGTTGCTTGTCGCCCATGTAAAACAGCGACTGCCCCGTCATCGCCGAGTACTGCGTCAGCTCTTCCTCCGGCATCAGCGCCAGCACTGCATCCATCAGCGACGACTTGCCCGCCGCGCTCGAGCTCTGGATGATCACGGCCAGGGGCCTATCGAGCTTGCGGCTCGTGGCGCCCAGGTAGCCGACGAGCTTGTTCACGCGCTCGCCCACCACGCCGGCAAGCTCGAAATCCTCCAAAATCTGCTCCATCAGTCGCGGATCTCGGAGCAGCTCGAGCGCCGCCTCCTGCTCGACGTCGGTCAGCACCACCTCCGGCTTCTTCGGCTCGAGCGCCGCCCGCAGCGTCTCCTCCTGCCGCGTCTCGAGCTTCAAGAGCAGCTCGCCCAAGTCGCGCTTGATCACGCTCTCGTCGACACCCAGCTCGTCCGCCGCCAGTTTTTGAAACACCCCGCGCTGCCGCGCCGAGTACAGCTCCAGATTGTCCACGTGGAAACCGCCGCCCTCGCGCGACACCAACGCGTTGATCTTCAGCTGCTCGGCGCTCGTGTTCTTCGAAAATCCTCGGATCCGCCAGCGCCGATCGGCAAACTGAAAAATCAGCTCCTCGCCGTTGATGCGCGGCTCGGCTGCTGCTGCCGGCTTCGGCGTCGCCAGCGCCGAGACCAATGGCGTCGTCACGACCGCTGCGCTGAGCTCGGCGGCTAAAGAGGAAATCTCGGCAGCGCTGGGACGCCGGGTTGGGACTGGCGGCGTGGCCGCTACCGGCGCGGGCTCGCTCGCGACGGGCGGTGGGGCAGGTGCGGGCATTGACTCGACGATCGGCATCTCTGGCTCAGGCTCGACGACCACGGCAGGCACTTCCTGCAGCGCAATCGGCGCACTCGTTGACGTCGTCGCCGGCGCCACGCCTTTGCCCATCCACAACGCCTGCCGCAGCACCAGGCCCAGGCTCTGCACCGCCGGCGTCACCTTCAGCGCGTAGGCGTTCGCGTCCATGTTTCGCGGAAACTGCACCCGAAAACACTCGATGCCCCGCGCCATCAGTTCGTTCGCCAGCTTCTCCGTCGCGCGGTCGCCCGCCTCGTCGCGATCGTAGGCGATGTACACGCGCTCGGTGCCGTAGCGCTCGAGTGCCGTCCAGTGGTCTTCCGTAAAACCTTCGACGCCATAGGCCGCGGTCACGTTCCGAAAGCCCGCGCACCAAAACGTCAACGCGTCGATCAGCGCTTCGCACAAAATGATCTCGCGGCTCGCCTGGAAAGCCTCGATGTTCCAGACACCTCGATGCGGGCCCGGCAAATACAGATGTAGCGGCGTCCCCGGCCGGAGCTTCGGCGTCACCTTTCGCCCGTACATCTCGGTCACGCGGCCCTGTTCGTCGAAAATCGGGATCACCAAAGAGCCGTTGAAATGCTCGTGGCCGCTCGCGCGAAAAATACCCAGCCGCTCGAGCTGACCACGCAGCTCGGCGCCGGCGTTGCGGTTCTTGTGCGGCAACCGGTAGCCCAGCGTGCGGTTCGCAAAACCCAGGCGAAAACGCTCGATCATCTCGCTGCTGCGTAGCCCGCGCGACGCCAGGTACTCGAGCGCTTCTGGGCTCTCTTTGAGCGCCTCCTGGTAGTAGCCGACGACGCGTTCGAGCACGCGATCGTCTTCTGCCTGCTGCTCGACGGCTGTCGCGAGCTTCGTCACCGTCGAGTGCTTCGCCACTTTGCCGGCTTGTCGCCCTCGTCTTGTTGGCTGCGGCGTGCCGGCGGCTAAAGAGGGAAGGCCCTCACGCAGCAGTTCCACCGCGTGTCGAAACGAAATACCTTCGGCTCGCATCACCCAGTCGATCACCGTCCCGCCCGCCTGACACGCACCCAGGCAATGCCAAAGGTTCTTCTCGGGGCTGATCACGAGCGACGGGTTGCGATCGTCGTGGAAGGGACAAAGACCCATCAGGTCGGCACCGTGCCGCTTCAGCTGCACGCCTCGCGCTTCCGCCAACCGCTCCAGCGAAATCTCCGCCTTTAGCCTCTCGATTTCTGCTTCTGGGATCCGCGCCATCCGCGTGCTCCTTGAAAAAAGCCGTCAAGCGAAATTCTCGGAATTTGCTCGCCGGTTGATTGTGATCTCTATTAACGGTATACCGTTTACTGTGCAAGCGCGTTCACCACCCTGAGGCCGCCCCCATGGAATCCCGCCCTTACACTCCCGGTATGGGTCGTCCCATTGCCAAGCCCCGCCCCGCTCAGGGCGCTCGCCTCGCCGCGCTCCGCAAAGCTGCAGGGCTCAGCCAGGCCGAGCTCGCCAAAGCCCTCGGCGTCCCCCAGTCCAGCATCGGGTTCTGGGAGACCGCCTCCAAGCCGCCGCGCTCTGACATCCTGCCCAAGCTCGCCAAAGCCCTCGGCGTCCGAGTCGAAGACTTGCTCGGCTCCGCCCCCGTCGCCGCGCCCGGTCGACCTGGGCCCGTTGGAAAGCTACAGCGCGCTCTCGAGCAAGCCGCGGTCCTGCCCAGGCGTCAGCAGGAGCTCGTGGTGGAGTTCGTTAACACTCTCGTCCAACGTCAAAAAAGAGCCAGCTAAGCTTTCGTTCAAACGAAAGCGAGCGAGGGGCAGCCAAGCGACGACATTTGCTCGGTGTCATCGCATCGACTCGCTACCCGAGACACGCATTTGGGTCACCGCCTAATTCTCAAGACCGCTCATCGGCGAGGGTATCGTGGCCACCCAATGCGCCATGACACGATCCACGCTCCAGCCATCACTATTGCATAGACCCAAAACAACTGCCTGGAAGCGTTGGGCCACAAGCGATCGACGGCAACAAACAGCGGCAAATAGAGCAGAAATAGAAACAAGGCCAGGCGACGTGCGTTACGTCGTCGTGCTTCGCCTTCAGGCAACGTCTCGCTTGTAGGCATGCTTAGTAGGAGACGAATGTCCCCGAGCGGAAATTGTAACCTTCGACGCGCGTGTTGGTCAGAGTGCCACCGGCGTAAAGCCCACCGCCCAAGCCTGCGGAAATGGTGAGAGACGGACTGCTCGATAGACTAGCGCCACCAAGGCCACCGCAAGCTTTCGCGATCGCCGAGCCGGCAACACCACTCAATTTCACGTCGCCATTCTCGATCAACCCGATATCCAGCTTGGCTCCTAGGGACGCGCCAGCAAAGCCTTTGAGGTCTGTAAAGACACTAAAATCAGCTCCTATCCCTGCGTAAGCTCCCGCGCCCAAACTCACCGTGTCCGCCTTGTAACCGGCAATGGTCAGCCCATCCGACCAGCTCCAGTCAATCAGGATCCCAGACCCAACATCGTAACTTCCCCCGAGAGGAAACCCAAAGCCCAGACCGCCGCTGCCCCCAATCGCAATGCCGAAAAGCCCTAAAGCGTCCCGTCGATTGACTGGATCATTGCCGACGTAGACGTACAGATTGGTCTGCTGACCCCCAAACAGGATCGGATCCTTGCTCACCCACCGTCCCACGTACGGATCGTAATCCCT
>JBEQTH010000078.1:0-4121 GCA_040348785.1 Myxococcales bacterium
GCGTCGTGTCCCTCGTCGCTTCCCGTCAGGTCATGCCCTTTCTGGATGCGGCGGCAGCTTAACAGCGGTACGTTGCGCGGACGATGACGGATACGCGCGGTCTGAAGGATGTTTGCGTCGTCACCGGCGTCGTCGCCCCATCGAGCCCGTCTGGCGCACGCATCGGGTCGAACGAAGAATGGTCGCTCCACCTTACACTCGACATGTGGCACCGCGAGGATCGTCTCGCAGTTTCGACACCCTTGCGCATCCGGCGCGACGTCGGTCAAGCTGAGCTTGAATCTCTTCTGAGCCGCCTCCACGCCTGTGAGCTGGTCTCGGTGCGAGTGCGGTTTGAAGAGCCGGACTCCGCGCAACTCATCGAAATTTTGAAGGCCCCACACGACCCCAGCGAGGACCTAACTCGACACGCAGCGGACCTGATTGAGCCCATGACCTTCATCGACGGACAATTCGGCACCTTTACTCTGGACCGTCGTCTCGACTGGTATCAGGGCAGCGCGCTTTGGGGGGGGCGGACGGAGCCTTAACCTCAACGCGGCGCAAGAGCCTGAGCTCAGCGCAGCCATCCGAAACGCATCGACACTTTGGGAACAACAGTCCGCGTGGTCAAGGCGCCTTGAAGACTGCGCTTTGACACACCTCTTGACGCTAAAGAATGACTGTTGGCTCGACGACGACGTACAGAGTCTAGGCCCGGAGGAATTTCGAGCACGGCTCAGACTCGAATCGGTGACGGTCGAGCCGGATGGCGAGTTCGAATTCTGGTACAACGATGGAAACCTGTTCCTTGGTCACTCGGTTCGCGTTGATGGGAATCTGACCGACGGCGCGACACACGCGAGCATCCGGGGTTAACGGGCGCCGCCGCCCAACAAGGCGTTGCAACTGACGAAGGTACGTTGGGCGGACGGAATGCCAATCGGCGCCCTGTCGTCACGAATGCGACGGCCATGACCCAAGCGTTGCGATCGGTTTGTCTTCATCCGCTGATATTGATTTTGGCGGTGGTTTCGCTGACGATGACGGTATTCGTGGCATGCGACACTCGTGACAATCGACAATGTACGCCGCCGCCCAACTTCGGCTTGCAGCGGACGAAGCCGTTGAAGCCGTGGTACGTTGGGCAATCGCGAGAGCAGCGTATGGACCAATTCGACGAGAACCGGTTCGGGTATCGAATTTCCCATGACGCGGACGCGATGGATCTCGACGCGATTCACGCTTACCTGAGCGGTTCGTACTGGTCCCCAGGAATTCGATAGAGCTCGTCGCAAAGGCAATTCGTGGCTCACTCTGCTTTGGACTTTTCGCCCATGAAAGGCAGGTCGGCTTCGCGCGGGTTGTAACCGATCGCGCATCCTTCGCCTATGATCAAGCGGGCAATCCCATTGGCTCGGCCAACGCGCGCGATCTGTTCGTCAAGGCCAACGGTTGCAGCACGACGCCGACCACGATGAGCTTCGACAGGGCGAGCAATTGCCAAGTCTACGGCGGCTGCGAAAGCCCCGTCGTGTGGTGCAACGTCGGTGGTGGGCACCAATCCGGCAATAGCTACCTGTCGCCCGCCGGCTGGGCCTTCTGGAGCACGTTGAAGTAGTCGCTACGACCGCTTGCCGCGTTCAGCCTGCGCCGGTTCACCACGCCGAAGGGGCGACCCAGAAGCGAGCGCCGTAGCCAATCACGGGTGACAGCTCGTAACGGGCGACGCTGTCATCGTTCTGGAAGAGCTCATAACGTCGGTAGACGGCACCTGCGGCGTACACGTCCAGGTGCAGCCACGCGCCGAAGTTGAACGTCACTTTGGGTCCGACGGTGAGGTTCGAGTAGGCAAGCTCGATGTCTTTCATTCCGAACACCCGTTCCCCGACGTGAAAGCGGTTGCCCTCGAACGTGCTGCGGATGCCCACGTCCAGCCAATCGGTGGCGCGGAAGTCCGCATTGAGCCAGACGGGCGCGAAGCCGTGAATGCGCACGCGCCCCGAGAGTCGGAGATCCAGGAGTACGGCCGGCAACGGCAATAGCTTACCCGTGCGTCGGTCGTAGACCGCGCCCGCACCGAGCTGTAGCGCGTCACTGAACGAGTACGTCGCGATGCCGGTCAGCGAAAGGAGCACGTCCTCGGAGCTCATCGCCTCGGAAAAATCAGACGCAAAGCCGGCGTCTCCGAGCGCGATCAGTCCCCAGTGCTTCGAAAAGGCCTGGCTGACCCCCAAGGTCACTTTCGGCGCGTGAAGTTGAAAGGCGTCCGAAGCGCTCGGACGCACGTCGATGAGCTCGTAAGATGCACCGGCGATGAGCTTGGTATCGTCACTCAACGGGATTGGAGCTCCCGCCGAAGTACGAAGCACGTTGATCTGAGTTTCACCGGGGCGGTCGCCATTCTTCGCGCTCGGGTAGTACTCGACGCTCGTGGCGGCGAGCGCATCGGCGAGCTCTGCGCGTGCAGCGGATGGCGTGAGCAAAAGACAGAAGCTTGCGGCAAGGACGATCGATTTCATGATGCACCTATCCCAGTGCGCGAGCGACGGCTCGCAGGCGAACGGCAACGCTTCTCTCGCGTTGCCTGTGCCCCGCTCAGCAAGGGCCATGCCGCTCGTCCTATCGCCTTTGGAAGCATCCAAGGAAGCGGGGCGTTCGCGCGCGGAACCGTTGGCGACGGCAAGGTTGTTGCTATGGGCTCCTTGCGAAGCGCGTACACGCATTGAACGAGGATGAATGGATAATGTCGAGCCCCGAGGACCTGTATCCGAACGCTGATCGGAGGTATCCAAACTACGAGGACGAGCCGACCTTCGAGCCCGGTTTCGAGGCTCAGCTGCGGCGGCTAGCGCCCTCACGGATCACGGTTCTGTTGACTGGGGGAACCCCGGCCGCGCAGTACGCCGCCGCCCAAGCCCTGCACGGCTTCTCCGCGCGCGCGGCTTCGGCCTTCGTGGTGTTCGACTGTCGGGGGCTCGAGCACGAAGCGGTCGAGCACGGCCTGTTCGGCGGTCCGGACTACGCGCCGACGCGCGATGGGGCCATCCAGCGAGCAGACAGTGGCACGCTGTACGTCGCCGCCATCGATGAGCTGCCGCTCTTGGTACAACCGCGGTTCCTACGCTTGCTCGATCAAGAGCGAAAAGCGCGCGTGGTGGCATCCGCCGCCGACCTCGTGGGCCAGGTCGAGCGCGGCGTTTTCCGCCTAGACCTGGCAGAACGGTTGACCCTCGTCGAACTGATCCTGCCGCTCGTTCAAACGCTTGCACGCGACACGCAGCGTTGAGCTCGCCGAGCGCGAATGTTTACTCTCGGGGGTGACGAATTCAGTCCCGTGTAGACTGGATTGGCGGATCTCGACGGGTCACGCGGCGAACTAGTCGGCCGGTCGGCGCGCGTTCGTGATGCGGATCAGGTACGGAATCTGAAACCGAAATGACACTCAATGCGCATCGCGCGCGGTGTCGAATGCGTCCGTGCTCGACACTCGCATCGCTCCTCACTTGCGCACGGCGACGCTTCATGTCGATACTCACCCAACAGAGTGGGGCGCGCGCTGCTGCGCGCTTCATTTGCGGCTCGGCAAGGGGCGAAAGAGCGGATCATGAGCGAAGCCAACAACGTGAGCGGTCTCGTCGGTAAGCACCTCATCTACACGTACGACAATGGCTGGCAGTACGAGATCTACGTGAAGAACGCGCACTCCTTCAGCTATCGGATTCACAGCGGGATCGTGGGTGGCCGCTGGGTGACCGATCAAGAAGCGCACATCGTGGACGTCGGGGATGACGTGTACAAAGTCTCTTGGGACGAGCCCACCGGTACGACGGTGAGCTTGGCAATCAACCTCAAGCGCCGCCGCCTGTACGGGACGATCTTCTTTCCTCGGTGGATCGCGGACGAGCCGACGAAGACCATCTGCTACCAAAATCAGCACCTCGACCGAATGCGAAAGTACCGCGACGAAGGGCCGACGTACCCGAAGCTCGTGATCGACGAATCGGCCAAAATCACCTTCGTGGAAGACTGCGGGCCGAATCGGGAGGACGTAATCGATCGCCCGTCTTACGAGCTGCCGCCCGGTTATACCGATCGTACGAACTGACACGCGCGTGCCCGCGGTGCGCAGCTGACCAATC
>JBEQTH010000089.1:0-93316 GCA_040348785.1 Myxococcales bacterium
GCGGCGCTTTGGCTGACGGCATTGTACGACCAGGGTAGCACAATCCGAACGGGCCCGTGAGCTACGCGCCGCGCTCGGCCGCGGCGCGCCCGCTTGCCCAAACCAGATTCAGCGGGGGAAACGCATGGTATCGATCATGAGCTCGACGAAGGCGCGGATCTTGGGCGAGCGGCGTTTGCCTGGCGCCACCAAGAGCGAGATGGGTGGGCCAGGCGTCGAGTAGTCAGGCAGCACTTCTAGCAAGCGCCCCGCGGCGAGGGGCGCCGCGACCGAGTAGTCGTGGGCCTGGAACACGCCGAGGCCCGCGCAAGCGGCTTCGATCAAGCCTTCGCCGTGATCGCACGACAGAGAGCCTTCAGTCTTCACGATCGCCGGTTTGGAGCCAGGGGCCGCGAACTGCCACTCTTGCGCGGTGCCATTGGGGAGCACGAACTTCAGGCAATTGTGAGCGACGAGCTCGGCCGGCGTGCGCGGTACGCCGCGCCGTGCGAGGTAGGCCGGTGCGGCGACCGTCACCCAGCGCACCGCACCCAGGCTCCGCGCCGAGAGTCGTGAGTCTTCGAGCGAGCCCACGCGCACCACGGCGTCCACGTTTTCATCCGTTAGGCTCAGCACGCGGTCGGTCAAGTTCGCGTGAACCGAGAGGGCGGGAAAGCGCTCGCAAAATTGCGGCAGTGCCGGCAGCACCACGAGTTTGCCGAGGAGCAGCGGCAGCGAGAGCGTGAGCCGGCCGCGCGGCGCACGTTGCGCCTGCACGACCTGCTCTTCGGCGTCTCGCACGCTGACAATCGCTTTCTGGCAGCCGCGTAGGAACGCTTCACCCTCTTCGGTTAGAGAGACGGTGCGCGACGAGCGATTCAACAGCCGCAAGCCGAGGCGCGTCTCGAGCCGCGTGATCGCCTTACTGACCGCGGAAGGCGTCACGCCTAGCTTTCGCGCTGCAGCCCGAAAGCTCCGGGCCTCGGCGGCCGTGACGAACGGCAGCACACCACTGAAAGGATCGAGGGAGCCGCCGGTCATGCTCGCTTCAGCGCACGACTTTGAAGTTGAAATCGCCCGTTTTCAAGACTCCATAAAGGCGAACCCAGATCGGTAAGAGCGCCTCGGTGGCGCGGGCATTGCTGATGTCACCCAGGTCGATCGCGTCGCGCCAGCCGAAGCTGCCGGTCAGTAGCTCGCGGACCCGCTCCTTGGCGGCGGCGTCGTTGCCGCACAGGAACATCGTGTGATCCCCGGCGGCCACGCGGCTCGCGTTCACCATCACCTCACAGTTGACGGTATTGAGGGTCTTCACGACCTTGAGCTCGGGGTAAGCGCGCTGGATGCGCTCGCCGAGTGAGTCGTCGTTGCCGACGAAGAGCGTGGGCGGCATGCCCTTCGAAAAGTCGAGCGGGTTCGATACGTCGATCAGCAGCTTCTGGCCGAGGTTTTCCGCGCCGGCCGCCGCCAGCACCTCGAGTGAGGCATTGCCTGGGGTGCAGTTGAAGAGCAGCTCACCGAACGCAGCCGTGTCTGCAAAGCTGCCGTGAGTTGCGCCAGCGCCCGCCGCGTCTGCCCAAGCCTTGCCCTGGTCGTTGTTCGCAGTTCGTGAGCCCAGCTTCACTTCGTGCCCGCATTCGATCAGCTTCGACCCGATCGTTCGGCCTACCACGCCCGTTCCCAACACTCCGATTTTCATTTGAAAAACTCCGAAAGTCACACGAGCGATATGCTCCGCTGACTCAGCACAAGGTAGGCGCGACACGCCGCCGAACAAGCCTAACAGGCGGCACCCTCAAGGTGACAAAAAGTCATCGGTTGGCCGCAAGCGAGCCGAAATTTGGGGTGGTGCGGCGCTCGAGCATTCAGAGCCAGAGCCGGATTTCATGGTGGCGCCACTCGGTGATTACCGTGCCGATCATCCCTCTCAGGCCCACCTGATCATCGAAGTCGCGGATTCTTCGCTCGCCTTGGACCGCGGGAAGAAGCTGCGCTTGTACGCCAGTTGCGCGGTGCCCGAGTATTGGGTCGTGAATCTGCCGGAGCGCTGCATCGAGGTGTACACCGCTCCTTCGCCGGGTGCCTATGCGCACTGCGAGCGCTACGAGCACGGCCAGGCGGTTCGGCTGAGTGGCTTTCCGGATGTCGTGATCGCAGTGGCAGATGTGTTGAAGTAGCGGGGTGCCCAAACATGGCCGCTCGCGCCTCACCCGTCACTACTCACACGAGCAATTGACGTAGTTGTCGTTCGGGTTCGGGTGCGGCGCTACCCTTCTGAATCCGGTCAACTGAGCCGGCGGTCGACCGAACAGACGAAATAAGTCGACTGCCGGGCGGGAGCAGGTAGTCGCCGATGCTGCCGAATTCGTCCGAATCGAAGAAGTGAACACGCATCGTTACTGAGCCCACCATGACCAAAAAACTCAGTCCAAGCGCCAAGTCGGCGCCCGCCAGGAGATCGAGCGGCTCAATGGTGGGCAGCTCACGTTCGGGCAAGTCATCAACGCGACGCGGCTCGGTAAGGTGCTCTCGCTCGAAGCATTCGCGGAGCGGGCGTCTCGCGGGCGTACCTGTGCGATGTCGAGAAGGGGCGTCGCGCGGTGAGCGTCGAGCGCGCGGCCGCTTGGGCGCGTACGCTCGGTTATATGGAGGCGCAGTACGTCGCTCTTGCCTTGCAGGCTGCGGTGAACGCTGCAGGGTTGAAGCTACGGGTGCGCGTCGAAGCGGCCTAGCTTTCACACCCTACGTAGGGTGTGAAACGGCTTCACCCCGCGCCCGGGTGGCACGCGCGCGCCGCGCTCAGCGGCACACTCCGCCGCCGGGGCCGGTGGGGAAGTCGCACTCGCCTTGTTGCGCAGATCATTCGAGAGCAACCACAGGTAGCTGGCCAAGCCGGCAACTTGCGGCGCGCTGAAGCTTGGATCAGGGCTCACTTCGTCGGAGCGCTGATGGGCTCGAGGTACGGGCCTTTCACTTCGCCCCAGCCCCAGGCAGGCATTGGTTGAATGGCGGACACTTCCGCACCGGGCTGTGAGTTGATCACGGCCAGGCGCGTGCCCCACTCGAGGTAAGCGACGAAGGCGGAGCGAAATTCGGGATCGGATGGCACGCCTAGCTCATCGGCGCATTCGAGCAGCAGTAGGATCCAGCGTTTGCGTTGGGTGTCGGTGAGCGCGCGGCCGATGTGGTGCTGAATCATCCTGGCATGACCACCGAGCTCGCGGCTGTACGTCGTGGGTCCGCCGAAAACCTCCGCCACGAAAGCGGCAACGTGGCGCACATGGTCGGCGGACATGTTGGCGAACACGGGGGCTAGTATTGGATCGCCCGGTACGCGGCCGTAGAACGCGCCGAGTAACTTTTCGAGCGCCGGCAGACCGCCCATCCATTCGTAGAGCGTGGGCACGGGCGAGCTTTGATCAGTCATGCTGAGACGCACGATAACGCGCCGGGGGCGGCCCCGGTACCGCCCGATCGGCTAGCGCACATCTGACCCCACGAAACGCATGGTATCGAACATGAGCTCGACGAACGCGCGGATCTTGGGCGAGCGCTTGGAGATCGTTTGGGTCGGAGGTGAAGACGATGTCGCCGCGGCGGGCGGCGGAGGCTATCACGAACGCGGCAAGGCCGATCAGCGCGCCGGTGTCGAAGGTCCGGGCAGAGAGGGTGGGCGCTCGCGTTCCCGCCACGCACCTCGTTGCGCGCGCGGTTCCCGGCCGAGCACGTGGCGCTGCCGGCGCGCACGAAAGCGCGTTGTAACCTGGGCGACACCCCCATACGGTAGGGTCGCGATCGGCTTCGGGAGATCGGGCGCATGCGGCGTTCGGGCGTCGGAGTTGGCAGCATCGAACGCGGTTCATACGGGACGCGAACCGGCGTGGGAGGAAGAGAAACGTGAAGAAAGCATTCATCGCGACGGCGCTTTTGGTGGCCATTTTTCAGCTCGCTGAGCAACGCAGCGCGTTTGCGCAGTCGCGGAATTATTCGGCGGGCACCTCGGCGTTCGGCCACAACACGACGGGCAGCTATGACGCCGCGGTCGGTTACAGCTCGATGCCCGCGAACACCACCGGGAACCACAACACGGCGCTCGGCTCGATGACCATGAATTCCAGCACCACGGGCGGTGAAAACACGGCGCTCGGTACGTATAGCATGTACGCCAATCAGACCGGCTCGGGGAATACCGCGCTCGGCTTCGATACGTTGAGCAGCTCGACGAACCTGGATGGCAACACCGCCGTCGGCGTCTCGGCGCTGACTTACGATACCTCGGGCACCGGGATGGTGGGCGTGGGCTACCAAGCGTTGTACACGAACACCGTTGGCGCTTGGTGTACGGCCGTTGGCTACCAGGCGATGTACCGCAACGTGAACGGCTACGAAAACAGCGCGCTCGGCTACAAAGCTTTGTACAACAACTATGGCGGCAGTTACGACACGGCCGTCGGCACGTCGGCCCTGACCTCGAACTTGAGCGGCTCGTACAACACGGGCGTGGGGCGCTTGGCACTGTCGTCCAACACGAGCGGCTCGTACAACACGGCGACGGGCTACGTGGCATTGTCGTCCAACACCAGTCAATACAACACCGCCGACGGCGCGCTCGCGCTGTACGCCAACTCGAGTGGTCTTTCCAACACCGCGACCGGCTACAAAGCGCTGACCTCGAACACCAGTGCCTCGAGCTCGACGGCCATGGGGTATCAGGCGCTGCCGGTGAGCAACGGTGAAGGGAACACCGCGATAGGCTACGACGCCATGCTGTACAGCACGACCGGCTACTGGAACACCGCGGTTGGCATGAATGCGATGACCGGCAATGGGTCAGGCAGCTTCAACGTCGCGGTTGGCGCCAACACGTCGGGCGCGGGCGATACGGGCTCGTACAATACTGCGCTCGGATATCGATCCGGATCACTCGTCAATGGGCTCTCGAACACCACCGCGGTCGGCTTTAGCGCCGTTTGCAACACGAGCAATACGGTCTGCATCGGCAACAGCGTGGTCACGCAAATCGGTGGGCAAGTCGGTTGGTCCGCGCTCTCTGACGCGCGCTTCAAGACCGCCATCAAGACAGACGTGCCCGGCCTCGCGTTCATCACGAGGCTGCGTCCAGTCACCTACGCGTGGGACGTGGACAAGCTGGATGCGTTCGACGGGGAGTCGCCGAGTGGCGATCCCGCGGCGCGGGAGGCGCGCAAGCACGAGCGGCACACCGGGTTTTTGGCGCAAGAGGTGGAACGCGCCGCCGCCGAAGCCAATTACGATTTCAGCGGTGTGGTCAAGCCGCAGGGCGAGCATGGCAAGTATGCGCTCACCTACGGTGAGTTCGTGGTCCCGCTGGTGAGCGGCATGCAAGAGCAGCAAAAGGAAATCGAGCAGTTGCGCGCAACGGTTCGCGAACTGCAGTCCGGCTCACGGCACGCCGGTGTGCTCGGTGACTTCAGCGCGCGAGACGTGGTGTTGCTCGCTTGCGGTGCGCTCGGCGTCTTCGTGCTCAAGCGCCGCACGGTGCCGGCGTCGAGCTGAGGCCGAAGTCGGCTGCGGGCTCGAAAATAGTGTTCGGGCCCGAACTAAATTATTCAGCGCGCAACTGGGCTGAGCAGCGCTGGGAAGTGATGGGAAGGGCGGCCCTGCCGGGAGCGCCGTGGAGGCGGAGAGGCACACCTTGTCTTTCCCTAGCCCACCGAATCTCACTCAAGTTGGCTTCGGTGTAACCGTTCTCTACGAGCGCGGTACCGCACCTCATGTCGATGCGAATGGTGAATGGCTACGTCTGTCGCAACTGCGCGGACGAGGAGCTGGCGAAGAAGGGCGTCGATCCGGCGAAGCCGAAGCAGGCGATTGCCGGGAGCGAGGCTTATGTGTCGGCGGCCGACGCAGCGCGTAATCGCGGGCTGCTGTCGCCCTTGGAGCAGGCCAAGAAGAGTGCCGAGCTGGGCGTGAACAAGCCGGAAAAGTCGGGCACGCAGGGTACGGCGCTCAATTTGTACGCCTGATGCGGCTCGTTTCGCGGGCCGAGTGTGTGGTTTTCGTGGAATTCCGCGAGAGGTCGTTGAAACCCGGGGCCGCTGACACTAGGTACCGGGTACCTTGACGAACGAACGACTGCCGGGCGTGAGCGCGATGAGTTTGTATGTCCCGCGGCTGCGGGTGCCGCTGGATCAGTGGTGCAGCTGGACGGGAAATAGCTGGGACAAGGTGCGAGCCGTGGTCGGCCACAGCTTCCGCGTCACGGGCCGGCACGAGAACGTGTACACGATGGCGGCCAACGCCGTCCTGCGACTCATTTTGCAGAACGAGATCGATCCGCAGCGCATCGGCTCGCTGGGCCTGGGCACCGAGTCGAGCACGGACAATGCGGCGGGCGCCGTGATCGTGCGCGGCATGGTGGATCGCGCGCTGGATAAGCTGGGCATGCCGCGCCTGTCGCGGCAGCTGGAAGTGCCGGAGTTCAAGCATGCCTGCCTGGGCGGCATCTACGCGCTGAAGAACGCGCTCCGTTACGTGAAGTACGACGGGCGCGATCGACAAGCGATCGTGGTCAGCGCGGACGTGGCCGAGTACGAGCGCGGCTCGAGCGGTGAGCAGACGCAGGGCGCGGGCGCCGTGGCCATGCTGGTCGAGAACGCGCCGAAGCTGTTCGCGGTGGATCTGTTGCACGCGGGCAGCTCTTCCGACTACCGCGGGCCGGATTTTCGGAAGCCGCACGCGCGGCACTTCACCGATGGCTACGCGCCCAACACCGACCGGCGCAGTGACTTCCCCGTGTTCAGCGGCAAGTACTCCACGTACGCCTACTTGGACGAGACCGTGCACGCGGTGGAGGACATGCTGAAGCGCTTGGACGTGTCCGCGGGCAGCTACTACGAGAGCGTGCAGGGCCTGTTTTTTCATCGCCCCTATCACCTGATGCCGGTGCAGGCGATGGCCTTCTTGTACGTGCGCGGGTTGGCGCGCGGCGATCATCATCAAGCCGAATTCCAGGCTTTGTGCGCCGAAGCGGGCGTCGCAGTGGACGCCGTGTTGGGCGAGACCAGGTCGACGCCGGACTTGTACGAGTCGGTGCTCAAGGGCGGCGCCGAGACGGATCCGTACGCGGCGACCAGCGCCGTTGCCAGCTTGCTGCGCAAGAAGCCGAACTTTCGCGAGCTGCTCGCGCAGAAGATGTCGCTCGGCTCCGAGAACACGAAGCAGCTCGGCAATCTGTACAGCGCCGCGCTGCCCGCGTGGATCGCCGCCGGCCTGGAAGACGCCGCCGAGAAGAAGCTGCCCTTGGCGAACGCGAACATGGTCGCCGTGGGTTACGGCAGCGGCGACGCGGCCGAGTCGATTCCGATCTCGCCTTGCGAGGGCTTCGAGAAGGCCGCGGCGCACATCGGCTTGGCCCGTGCGCTAGGCGGCGCCATCGACCTGAATCAAGCGCAGTATGAGTCGCTGCACGACCGGCGTGAGCTGGATCTGCCGTATGCGCCGAGCTCGGAGTTCGTGATCGACCGCGTGGGCACGGCGTACGAGAGCTCTTTCCAGGACTTGAGCGTCGAGTACTACGAGTACGTGTCGTAACCGCACGCGGGGCTTCGCGGCCTCAAGTGACAAGTTGATGACGAAGTAACGTTCTTGCGGCGCGAAGGTGACGTTTCGTGCACGCTTGAGCGGTGCTGAAGAGGATCGTCTTGGGCGCGGCATTGCTTGCCGGCAGCTCCACTGCAACATGGAAGGGCGCGCGGGTCGGGGAATACTTCGGTCGCGTGAACGTGAGCACGTGGGAAAGTGAGCACCCAGCGGCGGCAGGGCCGGCGGTCGAGCTCGGCAAGCACCGCGTGCGGGTGAGTGACACGCGGCGCATCGTGCCGAGTGATGGCCTCGCTCCGGCGTTTCGCGTGCAGACCGCGAACAATAATCTGGATGTGGTGCGCCACGGCGGGCGCGTGTATCTCGCATGGCGCTCCGCGCCGAGTCACTTCGCGAGCCCCGAGACGGTGATGCACGTCGCCAGCAGTGATGACGAGCAGCACTGGCGCTTCGAGAAGACGTACCAGCTGGGGCGTGATCTGCGTGAGCCGCGCTTCTTGTCGTTGAACGGCAAGCTGATGCTGTACGTGTCGCGCTTGGGGCAGAGCGCGTGGTCGTTCGAGCCGCAGGGTTTGTCGGTGGGTGAGCTCGGGAGCAACGGCGCGTGGAGCGAGCTCGAGCCGGTGGGCCCGCCCGGTGCCATCGCCTGGCGCGTCAAACCGTTTCAGGGTGAAGCGCTGATGGTGGCCTATCGCGGCGGCGAGCACCTGTACTCGTTCGATGGCGGCAGCATGAGCGTGGAGCTCTGGCGCACTAGCGATGGTCGCACTTTTCGGCCATTTTCGGCGGCCGGCGCGGCCGTGAGTCATGGCGGCGGCAGCGAGGCGGATTTTGCGCTCGGGGCCGATGGCTCGCTCTTCGGCGTGGTGCGCAACGAAGAGGGCGACAGCACCGGCTGGGGCTCGAAGCTGTGCCGCGCACCCGCGGGCGCGCTCGGGCAATGGACGTGCAAGAGCGATCCGCGCAAGTACGATTCACCGTTGGTGTTCGAGCACGACGGCGAGGTGTACGTGGTCGGGCGGCGCAACGTGACCGAAAGCGGAGCGTATGATTTGGGCGAGGGTAGCGGCTTGATGCGCACCGCGCGCAACGAGCTCGCTTACATCACGGCGGCCAAGCGTTGCGCGCTCTGGCGCTGGGTGGCGGGGGAAGATCGCCTGGCCTTCGTGCTCGATCTCCCCTCACGCGGCGACACTTGTTTTCCCTCCGCGATCAGCGGCGAAACGCCGAACCAAGTCGTGCTCTACGACTACAGCTCGGACACCGCCGGCCCGGATTTGCCGTGGAGCGCCGGCCAACGCCGGCCGACGTACGTTTACCGCCACGTGCTGACGTTCGAATAAGTCGCGCGAGGGAGCCCTTCGAATCGAAAATCGTAGTTCGAATTCATACTGCGATTTTCGATTCGAACCCCCTTCCCGGGCGAGCGCCAAGGGCGGCAATGCCGGGATTGGCGCCACAGCGCCCCCGCCGATCGCGTGGGCAGCTGGCGCTGCAGGCTGCGGCACGCACGGTGAGGTGCAGTGGCAGCCCAGCGAGCGCCCCCCAACTAGAGCCGCAAGCTCGGGGTTGGCCCCGCTGAATTCGATTCGGCGGGGTGGCGGGGAGCCGCGCTTACGGCGCTGAGCCGCGCTTACGGCGCTGAGCCGCGCTTACGGCACTGAGCCGCGCTTTACTGCACGACGGGGGGGATGACGCCCTTGGAGCGGGCCGTTTCGCAGCCGCGTTCGACGCCGGTCATGCCTTCTTCGGTCTTCACGACCTTGAACTCGACGCGGCGGTTCTTTTCCCAAGCGGTGGGGTTCGAGGCGGGATCGAGCGGGCAGTATTCGCCGTAGCCTTGCGAGACGAGGCGGCTGGAGGCGACGCCGCGTGACTTGAGCGCGTCCATCACCGCGGCGGCGCGGAGGCGGGTCAGGTTCAAGTTGTAATCGTCCGTGGAGCGTTCGTCGGCGTGACCGGCGACTTCGAGCACCAGGAACTCCGGGTGGCCCTTCAGCGTGGCCGCCACGGCGTCCAAAATGCCGTTCGAGGCGGGCAGGATCTTGGCGCTGCCGGTTTCGAACTGGACCTTGTCGAGGATTACGATGTCGTTGCCTTCGATGATGACCTTGCCCTTGTCGGGGCAGCCATCTTCGTCTTGGAAGCCGTTGTAGGTCTCCGGATCGTTCGGGCACTTGTCCTTCACGTCCGGGATTTGGTCCTTGTCGTTGTCCGGATCCGGGCAGCCGTCTTCGTCCTCGAACTTGTCTTTGTCTTCGGCGTCGTCCGGGCAGGAATCCTGCTTGTCGGGGATGCCGTCGTGGTCGTTGTCCGGCTCGGGGCAGCCGTCGAGATCTTCGAAGCCGTCCTTGTCCTCCGGATCGTCCGGGCACTTGTCTTTCTTGTCCGGGATGCCGTCGCCGTCGCGGTCGCCGTCGCGATCGATGTCCGGGCAGCCGTCGGTGTCGTGATCGCCGTCGAAGTCCTCCGGGACGTTCGGGCAGCGGTCGTTCACGTCGAGGATGCCGTCGTTATCGTTGTCCGGATCGGGACAGCCGTCGGCGTCTTTGAAGCCGTCGAAATCTTCCGGCTCGTCCGGGCACTCGTCTTGATCGTCTTTGTAACCGTCACCGTCGCGGTCACCGATGCTGGGCTCGTACACGAAGCCGAGCACCATGCGCAGATCAGCCGCTTCGAAACCGGTGGAGAAGGCGCGGCTACCGGCGCCCATCATCAAGAAGCTGTTCTCTTCGATGAACAGCTTGATGCCGCCCAAGAACTCTTCGCTCAGCTTCTGCTTGCTGTCGGAGTTTCCGCCCAGCTGATACGAGGCGTACGTTTCGCCGACGAGATCGAGCGCGTCCAGCACGCGGTACGACAGGCCGAGGCTGTACGTACCCAGGTTCGAGTACTCGAAGGTGCCTTCTTTGAGCTGGCTTTGGCCGTTGATCGAGTTGTTCTCGAAGCGCGCGTTGTTGCCGCCGTGCCCGCGATAACCGAGATTGACACCGACTTTGAAGCGGCGCTCGGCCCCGAATTGGTTCTCGACCACGACCTGCGGCCAGTACCAAACCTTGGGATCCGCACCGAGATCACGCGCGGCGCTGGTGAGCGGGATGCCCGCTTGCACGACGACAGCCAGGCCGATGCCGCGATCCACCCGCGTGAGGCGCAACTTGCCGTGCAGGGCGAGGAAGCTGAGCTTCTGTGCGTCGAGCTTGGCGGAGTTGTACGTGTTGCCGTTGCGACCGATGTCGTACGCCGCGTCACCCGTCATCAAGTTCACGGGAATGCTCAGGCCGACGATGCCGTGATTGGCGATGCCGTAGCTGGCGCCGAAGGTGCCTTGAAACGAGTTCTGGACCAGCGCGGGGACGCCCGTGCCCACCGTCGCCAGGTTGGTGCACTTCTGATCGACGCACTGCCCCGAGGTGGTGACGGGGTTCCCCAAGTCGTCGAGCGAGGTGGTGTCCCCATTGGGCACGCCCTTGTTACGCGTGCGCATGATGCCGTGCCCGTAATCGAGCACCAGGCCGAAGCTGACGTTGCCCGCGCCGAGGATGTCCGAACCGTTGACCGAGAAGAAGCCCTTGGAGTCGATGGCCGGACGGAACAGGTGAGTGTCCATACCGTCCCCGTTGGCGCCGGGTGCGCGATTGTCGGAGGCGACCTGCGCGTGAGCGACGCCGGTGGAAAGGGCGAGGGCTGCAGAGGCTGCAGTGAAAGAGGCGGCGCGCAACGAGCCTACCCGCTGAAGCCTGGTGTTCCGCATCCGCATGCCGAGTCGCCCTTTCGTGTCGCCGAGCTCCCAAGAGACAGAGGGAAATACTAGAGCTTTAGCGAGGCCCGACCGTAGCATCCTGGAAATTGCCGTGTCAACGTGAGACCGCCCCGAAAAGCCCAGAAAGAAACGTGATTCAACGCTCACTTCTTGAAGTGTCGCTCGCACACACCGCGCCTTGCTTGCGCTCGCGTCGCGCCTGCGCGCATCGGCCTCCGCGATGCTAGCCGAAGCACCTCTCGTGCAGTTATGGTGGCTACGCGCGCTGCGCGTCGTCGTCTCGTTGGCGCCGCGCACACACGCTCTCTCTGTAGGTAGAAGCTCTGCGATGCGCCGATTGTCTCTGCTGCTTCGAACATTGATCGCGGTCGCGCTGTGCGTGCTCGGGCATGTGGACACGGCGCGCGCGGACGCGCCGACGCTGGCCGGGCGCTGGTACGCGGGTCCGATGCGATCCGATTGGATCGTCGGTGAATGGGGCTCCGCGTGCGGGCCTGCACCGAGCGGCGGCGGTGCGGCAGGTGGCAACGTGGTCATCACCAGCTCGGGCAGTGAGCTGCACATGAGCGGCGCGGGGCGTGACTACTCCACGACCGAGTGTTGGGAGCAGTTTCCCGGACTGTCCCGCGTGAGCCACAGTGGCGCCGCGCGTGCCTGGCGAAACACCTGCAAAACAAAAACGACTGACCCGCGCCAAGCGACGTTGGTGACGACCATCACCGCAACGGATGCGCGCATTTCTTTCGACGAAACTGGGCAGTACCAGTTCATCATCAACGGGCAGAACTGCACGGCCAGCGTGCGGCGGACGCGCAGCATGTCGCTCGTGCTGCGCGAGGGCGAGAGCGCGCCGGTGGCCACGGCTAGCGCGACCGCAGAGGCGCCTCCTGCGCCGGCAGCCGCGCCGACACCTGCCGCGAAAGTTTGTAAAGAGCCTGGACCTCCGGCGCGGCTCGAGGTGCGCCCCGCCACCAAGCTGCTCCGCCCGGGCGAGAGCTTCGAGTTCCACACCGCGGTGTTGGACGCCGCCGGTTGCGCGCTCGCGCTCTCACCCGTGTGGAAGATCATCACCCCGCAAGCCGCGCTCGAGCTGTCCGGCCCAGGCAAGATCCACATCCCCGATGGCGCGCCCGAATCGTCGGTCGATCTGCAGGCGACGCTCGCTGGCCACTCGGCGAAGGTGGTCGTCGAGATCGCATCCCAAGAGCGGTACGACGCGCTACTGGCTCAAAAGGGCCTGAATGCCGAGGGTGAGTCGAGTGAAGCTTCGGTCGCGCGCATCGCGACGACCGCGCTCGGCGGAGGCAGCGTCGTCACTCGCGATGACTCGCAGCGGCGTCGCATCCTGTTCGTCGGGGTGGTCGGTGGCACCGCGTTGGTGCTCGGCCTGCTCGGCTTCGCGCTCGTTCAACACAGCCGCAGAAAACCGCTCGAGCCTGAAATTCGTCCGCCGCGCGCGCGGCTCGCCGCGTCGATCACGCCCACGAATCTGCCACCCCTCGCGAAAGTCTGCCCGACTTGTCGCGAAGAATACCCGCCCGAAGCCACCTTTTGCCCCAATGACGGCAATCGCCTGGTCGCCGCGCGCGCGAACCCAGAGCCAACCGCACCAGGTGGTGGCGTGTGCCCCATCTGTGGCCAAGGGTACGACCCCGGCGTACTCACCTGCCCCAAACACGGCGAAGAGTTGCTCCCCGCAGCGATGCAAGCGAGCGTGCGGCCTGCTGCCGAATCCGTGATCATCAAGAAGATCTGCCCCGTTTGCGGTAAGCACTACTCGGGCGAGAGTCAGTTCTGCGGCAACTGCGGCGCCTCGCTCGTGCCAGTTAACTAAGTGATCCACCCTGCTGCGCAGGGCCGCCGAAGTAGCTTAGACTACGCAGAGTTTGCTAAGGTCGCCGCGCGATGAAAATAGCCTGCGAGGCATGCGGCGCCAAATACACGATCGCCGACGACAAAGTTCGGGGCAGGAAAGTCAAAATCCGCTGCAAAGGTTGCGGCACCCCGATCGTAGTGGACGGACAACACGGTGGGGGCCCCAGTATTTCTGATGCCGAGACTGATGCTGCACTCGAACCCGCAGAGGCAACTGTGATCTGGTCCGTCAATCTGAGCGACACCGACTCGCGCACCATGAGCGTGGAGGAAATCGTCGAAGGCTACACGTCGGGCCTCGTCACGAGCGACGCATTCGTCTGGAAAGACGGCATGGCCGATTGGGTGCCGCTGCTCGAGTCCGAGCTCGCGCCCATGCTGGGCAGCGCTCCCGCTGCCGCGGCTCCAGTTGCTGCGGCTCCGGCTGGGTTCCCCGCCGCAGCGGCGCCAACCGCCACCCCGCTGCCCGGCGGGGTGCCGTTGTTCGGATCGCCCAAGCCAGCCGCGCAAGCTTCGCGCCCCGCCGCGACCACGCGCGCGAGCCAACCGGACAACACGCAAGATCTGTTCGGCAGCCTGGGAACGGCAGGCGCCGATGAAGACGTGGCGACGAGCGCGCCCGTCATCCCGCAAGCAGGCTCCACCGCCTACGACGACGGCAAGATGACCGGCGCGCGCAACGAGAACTCCGTGCTCTTCTCGCTCGATGCGTTGAAGGCCGGCTTCTCACCGAGCGCGAGCCCGAACGCGGCCAAGCCCGCCCCCAAAGCACCGCCCGGCAAAGGCGGCCCCGGCGCGGCGCGCCCGCAGCAACCCTCGAACCCGGATGATCCGTTCGGGATGGGCGCTGGCAACGGCTTGATGGGCATCGGCGGCACCACTGGCGTGCTGTTCGGCGCCGACAACCAGGCGTTGCTCACCGCTCCCGCGCCGCCCCCGCCTCCCCCTGCGCCAACTCCCGCGCAAATCGCGGCCGGCGCCGTCCCCCTTCCGGCGCGCGCCAACAACAAGCTCGTGTACATCGTGGGCGGCGTCGGTGGCGCGGTCATCATCATCCTGCTCCTGATCCTGCTCTTGGGTAAGAAGCACGAAGACACCACCGCGACCGCAGAAGGGGCCGCCTCGGCGAGCGCCAGCGCAGCTCCGGTAGCGGTAGCCGAGAAGCCCGCGGAAGCGCCGAAGCCCGAAGAGCCGAAGCCGAGCGAAGCGCCGAGCGCCAGCGCGGCCGCGAGCGCAAGCGCAGCGCCCGAGAAGCCCGCCGACAAACCGGTGGCTGTCGCGCAAACCAGCGGCGGCACCACGACGAAGAAGCCCGAGCCCACGCCCGCTCCGGCCGGCGACGCTCCTCCGTTCAGCAAAGCCTCTGCCATCTCCGCCCTCGGCGCAGCCGCGAGCTCCGCCGGCAGCTGTAAGAAGCCCGGCGGTCCCACGGGGGCCGGCAAAGCCACCGTCACGTTCGCACCCAGCGGCCGCGTCACGACCGCCACCGTCGCGGGCGGCAGCTACGCTGGCACCGCCGTCGGTGGCTGCGTTGCGTCGGTGTTCCGCCGCGCGCACGTCCCCGCGTTCAGCGGCTCGTCCGTCACCGTGTCGAAGAGCTTCCAGATCAACTGAACCGCCGCTCTCGCGCCCCTTTTTTCGAGGGGCGCCCTCGGGGCCCAAACTGCAGCTCCCGGATCGCCCGTGGTGCCCGCGCTTGCAGTGGCGCCCGCGGGACACTTCGGTCTCGAGAATTTAGTTCGGGCCCTAACTGAATTTCGCGCCACGCAGCGCGCGAGACTGCGCAGAGGGAGCGCTGCGCGGGAGCGTGCGGCGCGGTCAGCACGAGCTGGGCCTTCACGACTCATGCCTCAGGAGCTCCGCCACGCCCCCCGCCTTCGAGATCGAGAGCTTGCCGTTCGACCGACCCACTTCGGTCTCGAATATTTAGTTCGGGCCCGAACTAAATTTCGCGCCACGCAACGGCTCTCGGCGAGCTCTCGCGACGCAATGGGTATTCGGCGGGGGGGGAGACCCAAGCGAATCGGATCGAACCCGAGCGGGGGTGGCGCGAGTGCGGGTGGCGCGACGCTGGGAGGGGCGAGCGGCAAAGGCTTGGGGATCTGCGGGGTCGAAGGGCGATGGGGCGGCGTTTGGTGGGCCGCTGCTATGCTAGCGGCGCGCCATGATTCGGCTGGAGCGGCTCAATAAGTCTTACCGCGGTGGGGAGGGAGCGTTGCACGTGCTGCGCGATGTCGACCTGCGCGTGGAGCGGGGCGAGCTCGTGAGCATCATGGGCTCGTCTGGGTCGGGCAAGAGCACGCTGCTCAACATTTTGGGCATCCTCGACGACTATGACAGCGGCTCGTACTTTCTCGGGGATCGCCTGGTGCGGGCGCTTTCGGAGCGCGAGGCTGCGCGCTACCGGAACCGGTTCATTGGCTTCGTGTTCCAGTCGTTCAATTTGCTCGGCTTCAAGACCGCGCAAGAGAACGTGGCACTGCCGCTTTACTATCAAGGCGTCGCTCGCCGCACGCGCAACAAAATCGCGCTCGAGTACTTGGACCGCGTCGGGCTCGCCGCGCGCGCCACGCATTTACCGAACGAGCTGTCCGGCGGTGAGCGGCAGCGCGTGGCCATCGCCCGCGCGCTGATCACCAAGCCCGAGCTGATTTTGGCAGACGAGCCGACGGGCGCGCTCGACACCGCGACGTCCTATCAACTGATGGAGGTCTTTCGCGAGGTGAACCAGAGCGGCATGACGGTCGTGATCGTGACGCACGAGCAAGACATCGCCGAGCGCACCGATCGCGTGATCCGCATGAAAGACGGCAAGGTCGCGTGATGGTGCCCGGCTTCGACGCGCTGCAAGAGATCTTTGCGACCTTGCAACGCAACAAGCTGCGCAGCGCGCTCACGGCGCTCAGCGTGGCCTGGGGCATGTTGATGCTGGTCGTGCTGCTGGGCGCGGGGCGAGGCTTGCAAAAAGGCGCCGCGTACGAGTTTCGCGACAACGCGATGAACTCGCTTTGGCTGCATCCGGGCAAAACTTCACGGCCGTTCCGGGGTCGCGGCCCAGGCCGTGAAGTGAAGCTGATGAACGACGACTACGCCGCGCTCGAGCACAATTTCCCGAGCATCGATCACATCTCGGGCCGCTTTTACATGTATGGGGAGTTCATCGTCAGCTACGGCGCCAAGCACTCTGCCTTCGACATCCGCGGCACGCACCCGGGGCACCAATACCTGGAGAAGACGATCATCGTCGCGGGTCGGTTCTTGGACGACGCCGACATCGCCGAGCACCGCAAAGTGTGCGTGATTGGCCGCAAAGTGGCCGACTTCTTGTTCGGCAAGAGGGACCCGCTGGGCGAGTACCTGAACATCAAAGGGCTGTCGTATCGCGTGGTCGGCGTGTTCGAGGACGTGGGCGGCGAAGCCGAGCTGAAGAAGATCTACGTCCCCATCACGACCGCACAGCTGCTCTATGGGCAGCCGGGGCGGCTGCATCAAATCATGTTCACGGTGGGCAAGACCAACGTGGAGGAGAGCAAGCAGCTCGCCCAGCGCGTGATCGCGTTCATGGCGGAGCGCAAGGGAGTCTCGCCGTCCGACCGCCAGGCGATGCACCTGGAAAACAACGTGGAAGAGTTCGAGCGCACGAACAGCGTGTTCGTCTGGATTCAGGCCTTCGTCTGGATCGTGGGCATCGGCACGTTGCTCGCGGGGGTGGTCGGAGTCAGCAATATCATGCTCGTTTCGGTCAAGGAGCGAACGCGCGAGATTGGTATTCGCAAAGCGCTCGGCGCGACGCCGTTTTCGATCATCTCGCTGGTCGTCGGTGAAGCGGTGATCGTGACGTCGGTCGCGGGTTACTGCGGGTTGCTCGCGGGCATCGGGCTGATCGAGGTCGCGGCGCGCTACACGAAAGACGTCCCGTTCATGCGTGAGCCGGACGTCGATCTATCCGTGGCGCTCACGGCCGCCGCGATCTTGGTCGCGTGCGGCGCGCTCGCCGGCTTTTTCCCTGCCCGTCACGCCGCGCGCATCAGCCCCATGGAGGCGCTGCGTGTTTGATCTCGATACGTGGCAAGAAGTGTGGGCTACCCTGCGCCACAACCGGCTGCGCGCGTTCCTGACCGCTCTGGGCGTGTTCTGGGGCGTGTTCATGTTGATCTTGATGCTCGGCATCGGCAATGGCTTGGAGCGCGGCGTGGTGCGCAACTTGGCCGGCCTCACCAACTACAGCGTGTACGTCTGGCCGCAGCGCACGTCCTTGCCGTACAAGGGCCTGCCGCCCGGGCGCTACGTGCGCTTGAACGACGCAGACATTTCCGCCATTCGTCGCACGCCGGGCGTGGAGCACGTGGCGCCGCGCCTGCAGCTCGGTGATTGGCGCGGCCCGCAGCAAGTGAACTACGGCGCCAACAAAGCCACCTTCACCGTGATGGGCGACAGCCCGGAGCTGGCCTACGTGGAGCCGCTGATTTTGGACGCGGGCCGTTTCATCAATCCGCGGGACATGAGCGAAGAACGCAAAGTGGTGGTGCTCGGGGGGGAGGTCAAAAAGACGCTATTTGGCGAGGCCGACCCGATCGGCAAATACATTTCGATCAAGCGGGTCTACTTTCAGGTCGTGGGAGTGATTCACACCCTCAAGCCTGGGGACGAGGGCGAGCACATCCGTGCGTCGGTGTTCGTGCCCTTTTCGACTTTTCAAACCGTGTTCAACAAGAAGGACAAGGTGGGTTGGTTCGCGCTCACGGCGTTGCGCTCCGAGCCCGCTGCAGTGGTCGAGCAGAGCGTGCGGCGCGCCGTGATGAAGGGCCACCGCATTCACCCGGACGACGTCGAGGCCTTGGGCTCGTTCAACGCCGCCCAGAAGTTCCAGCAACTGCAGGGCTTGTTCGCCGGCATCCGCAAGTTCGTGTGGTTCGTGGGCACGCTCACGCTCTTGGCCGGCATGCTCGGCGTGAGCAACATCTTGCTGATCATCGTCAAGGAGCGCACGAAGGAGATCGGCGTGCGCAAGGCCCTCGGCGCGACGCCGCTGTCGATCATCTCGCTCGTCGTTGCCGAGGGGCTGCTCTTGACGAGCCTCGCGGGGTACTCGGGTGTCGTGGCCGGCGTTTTGGGGCTGGAAGCGGCCGGGCGCGCCGTCAGCCGTTTACCCAATGCGCCCCTCAGCCAGCCCGAAATCAGCGTTCAAGTGGCGCTGGTCGCGGTGCTAGTCTTGATCGTGGCTGGGGTCGTGGCAGGTATCGTTCCGGCGCGTCACGCGGCCCGCGTTCACCCCGTCGAAGCACTGAGAGCCGAATGATTCGCCGCGCGATCCCCGTTTTACTGAGTTTTTCCGTGCTGGCTGCGTTCGTGGCCACGCTGGTCTTCCTGTATCGCAAATCGGAAGCTCAGCCGATCGTGTACGAGACGGTGCAGCCGGTCACGATGGACATCGTGAAGAAGACCGTCGCGCCCGGTGCGCTCGTGCCGCGGCGTGAGGTCACGATCAAGCCGCGCGTCTCCGGCGTGATCGAGAAGCTCTTGATTCAACCCGGACAGAGCCTGAAGCAAGGGGCGCTAGTCGCCAGGGTCCGCATCATGCCCAACATGGTGCAGGTCGACGCGGCGGAGGCCAAGGTGCGCGGCGCCGAAATCAGCTTCGAGAGCGCCAAGGCCGAGGCCGAGCGCTTCCGCCAACTGTACTCGCAAAACCTGATTTCGCAGACCGAGTTCAATCAGTATCAGCTGGCCGCGCAGCTGCGCAAAGCCGAGCTAGACGCGGCCGAGAGCAATCGGGATCTGTTGATCCAAGGCACCTCGAAAAAGTCGACCCGCGTCTCGAACGTCGTGATCTCCACGGTCGAGGGCACGGTTTTGGATGTGCCGGTGAAGGTCGGCACCTCGGTGATCGAGGCCAACACCTTCAACGAAGGCACGACCATCGCGTCCGTGGCGGACATGAGCGACATGATCTTCCAAGGCCGCGTGGATGAGTCCGAGGTGGGCAAAGTCCGAGAAGGCATGCCCGTCGCAATCGCAGTGGGAGCCCTGGGCACCGAGCGCTTCGACGGCAAGCTCGAGTACATTTCGCCCAAGGGCGTGGAAAAAGACGGCACCATCGAGTTCGAGGTCAAAGCCGCGCTGCGCTTGAAAGACGGGGTGATGATCCGCGCGAACTACAGCGCCAACGCCGACATCATCCTCGAGCGGCGCGACCACGTGCTCGCCATCAGCGAGAGCGTCGTGACCTTCGACAAGGGCCGCACGTTCGTGGACGTGGAAACCAAGCCGCAATCCTTCGAGCGGCGCGAGATCAAGCTCGGCCTATCCGACGGTATCGACGTGGAAGTGCTGTCCGGTATCGACGCGAAAGCGCGCCTGAAGAAGCCGCCCGGTGATCCCAGCCTTCGCTGAGGGCCCGTCTCACGACGACCCGCAGAGCCCGTTCCGTGGTCCCTGCAGCTCGGACAGCGTGCGGCGTTTGCCGTGCTGATCGGGCAGCTGGTAGTCGGGAAAGATCGCGCCGGGCACGATGTCCGCCCTCATTGGGACGATTCCGGGAGCGTAGTCATGTCTCGCATTCCGAAAGCTGCCGGCCGAATGCTCGATTGCCCATCGTACTTTGGTATTGGTCGACCCGCGCCGCCGAAGGCTACGACGAGATTCGTCCGGTTCGCGTGACCATCAACCCATTCGGAGCCCGGTCTGCGCGGCCGGTTTCGCCTAGGCGACGCCAAAGCGTGCGTCGAGATTGAACAAGCGAAACGCGGTGGCGGTGGTGTCACGCCGCACGTCGGCTTCGGTTCGGCCCGCATAGCGCGCCACGCTCGCGGCGATGTGCGGCAGGTAGCACGGCTCGTTGCGGCGCCCGAGCACACCTTTCAAGTCGCGCGGCAGGAGGAACGGCGCGTCCGTTTCTATCATCAGTCGATCGCTCGGAATGCGGGCCACGAGCGTCTGCAAATGCTTGCCCCGGCGTTCGTCGCACACGAACCCGGTGATGCCGACGCAAAGGCCGAGCTCGAGATAGGCTTCTAGCTCGGCCTCGCCGCCCGTGAAGCAATGCACCACGCCACCGACGAGCTTTGACCGGGCATTGTTCAAGATGCGCAGAAAATCGCCATGCGCGCTCCGTTCGTGCAAAAACACCGGTTTTTGCAGCTCCGCGGCGAGCTCGAGCTGCAGCTCGAAGGCCGTGCGTTGCTCGGGGCGCGGAGAGAAATCGCGATCGTAGTCCAGGCCGCACTCGCCGACCGCTACGACCTCGGGAGCACGCGCTAGGTTTCGCAGCTCGCCCTGCGTGTGGCGATCGAAGCCGCGCGCGTTGTGCGGGTGCACGCCCGCCGTCGAGCACAGCTCGCTAGGTCGCGAACGGGCAAGCTCGAGGGCCGCCTGGCTCAGCTGCGGGGTGAGCCCAGTCACGATCAGGTGGCTGACCCGAGCCGCCTGCGCGCGAGCGATGACTTGCGGCAGATCCTCGCGGAACTGCTTGCTGGTCAGGTTCACGCCGATGTCGATCAAGGGCAGGTTCAAGCGCTTTGCTCCAGCACCAATGAGTAGCTCGGTGCCAACCGTTCGGCGACTCGACGATGATAGGCCTCTGCGTCCCAGGTTGGCTCGGCGCCGCGCGGAGCTCGCGTCAGGTGTAGCTTGCCGCGAGAGAACGCGCGCAGCGCGCATAGCTCCGTCGCGCGCTGTTTCGAGCGCTGCAGCTCGCGTTGCTCGGCCGCCATGGGCGCGCACCAAGGCGCGCCCAGCGCCTGCTTGAGTATGCGGATGCGCTCGCTGATATGTCGTAAATCACTGAGAAATAGGCTTGAATTGAGAGTCAATTGCATATCGAATTTCCGTCCCGTAGACGTTGTGCCTCGCAGATCTCCGCTCGAACGCGGGACGAGGCGTTTGGATTTGCGCGGAGCAATTGGCAACATGCCAAACACTCGCGACTGAATGACCCTGTGCACTACGCAACAGGGTCGTGCAGCTCCGGGGGGAGACTGCTGGTAGCGGGGGCTTGATTCGAACAAGCCTCTCCGGAAGGCTATTCCGGCGTAGGTTCCACTCCTACTACCCCGCAATGACGCGCGAAGCGCTCTCGACCTAAAGCTGAGCTTCCGCCTCGTCGGATGACGGCGGCTTTGATCCGCCCAGTCAGGGACAACCGGCGTGATACGCCGACCTGAATTGACTCTTCCCTCGGCATCCCACTTCCCTCCGCGCATGGCGGATTGGCAGCGACGCCGACGAATTGATCGAGAAAAACCGAAAGACTGTAAACTAAGAGCCGAACACCACCTTGATTGGTGATGCGAGCTTGAGGCATCCGATGCGCCCTGTCAAGACCGAGCGCCGACGAGCTCAGGCCGTGCCGCGCTTCACGCGCGTGATCCATTCTTTGATGATCGGTTGGTCCGGCTCGAGGGCGCGGGCGCGTTCGAGCTCGGCGAGGGCGCTCTCGCGCAGGTCCGCGGCGGCGTACACTTGGGCGAGCGTGACGCGGCACTTGGCGGCGTTGGGGGCCAGGGACACGGCTTGCTTGGCAAGCTTCGCGGCGTGCTTCAAATCACCCCCGGCTTCGAGGACGAAGTAGGCGGCGCGCTCGAAAAATGCGGGGCTCGGGTGGCCGAGCGCAGCGCGCTCGTAGGCTTCGGCGGCCTCGGCGGGACGGCCCTCTACGGCCGCGTACTTGGCGCGTTCCAGGTACGACTCCCAGAGATCCGCGGCGGCGCGGCGCTCGAGCTCGGCCAGGTCGCCGGTGAGCTCGACATCATCCGGGGAGAGCGAGGCGGCAATGCGCAGTGCGTTGGCGGCGGCCAGTAGGTCTTTGCGCTCTTCGGCTTCCTTCGCGAGCTGGCGGTAATGATTGCGTTGCCCGTCGCGAGCTTGGGACAGCCGCTGTTCGTAACGGCGCTTGAGCTCTTCTGCGGCCAGGGCTTGCGTGTTGACGGCGGGGATCGCCGGCGCCGAGGGCCGAGGCGGGACCGACGAATGACCGAGCTTGCGGGCGAGCGCGCGCCGGCGCGTTTCGGGGTCGCTGGGCGGCACGGAGGACACGCGCAACGACATGGGGTCGGAGGCACGGCGCGACTCACGCAAGCCCGACGCAGGCGGCACCGAGCTGGAACCGGGCGCGCTCTCGCGCGTGGCCTCGTGGAAGTAGCGATCGAGCGCCAACGTGCGCTCCCGCGCGGCCAAATAGCGATCGTACTCGGCGCGGGATTCGGGGCGCCGCAACGCTTCGTACGCTTCGGTGAATTTGCCGAACACGCGCAACAGCGGCGCTTGAAAGCGGCCGAGCGGCTTACCGAAATGGCGATCCGGATGATACACGCGCACTTGCTCGAAGTACGCCGCGCGAATCGCTTTCACGTCCGCCGACGGCTCGACACCGAGCAGCTCGTAATGATTGACGGTGCCCAGCCGGCGATCGAGATCGAGCAGCACGTGCTGCTCGTCCAAGGTGAGATCCACCTCTTCTTGGTTCTGCACGGCGAGCGGGATGGCATGCTCACCGGAGCGCATGGTCGGCGTCGGCGCGACGACGACCGAACGCAGATCGATGACTTGCACCGCGCCGAGCGCGATCAGCCGAGTCACGATCCCTTGCACTTCCTCGAGCGTGAGCCCGGTCGCAACGGCGAGATCGCTGGCCGTGCCCTGCCCGTCGATGCGTGACAGAGCAAAGGCCTCTGTCGGACCGATCGGCAGCTCACGCACGTCCACCCCGCTGACGAGGGTCAGCCGGGCTTCGGATGCGTCGTCAACCGTCTCACCGCGTACCATCATCAACCCTCGGGAATAGCGTGCTTGCCCAACCCGAAGCTGATGTTGTCTTAGCGCCTATCGCTCGGATTGCGAGGCCAAAAGGGGCGGCCTACACGTTCGACTAGATGGGCGAAACCTGTGTTTACGTGCTGGAAACACGGCTGTCATGGGGGCAGCTCGTAAGCACGCGAAACTGCGGGGTCCGGCCTATTCGTACTAGTGAGATCTCACAAATAGGAAATTATTCAGGATCGCCGAAGCCGCTCGGCCAGCCGGGTCATGCGCTCTTCTCGGCGCGTCTCGGCGAGGGCAAGCCGAACCGCTCGCGGATCGGCGGCGAGCACGCACAGCTTTTTCGCGCGCGTCACGGCGGTGTATAACAAATTTCTCGAAAGCATCACGAAATGCGCCGTGAGCAGCGGAATGACGACCGCGGGGTACTCGCTGCCCTGGCTCTTGTGAATGCTGGTCGCGTAAGCGAGCGTCAGGGACGACAAGCTCGGGTCATCGTATTCGACGTCGCGCTGATCGAAGCGCACGGTGAGCTTACGACCTTCCACGTCTACGCCGCTCACGACGCCGATGTCGCCGTTGAACGTCTCGCGCTCGTAGTCGTTGCGCGTTTGCATGATCTTGTCGCCGAGGCGCAGCTTTTGGCCGCGCGATTCGAGCGCAGGGCCCGTGGGGTTCAGGGCGGCTTGCAGCAGCTCGTTCAGCGCGGTGGTGCCTGCCGGGCCGCGGTGCATGGGGGTGAGCACTTGGATATCGCGCTTCGGATCGAAGCCGAAACGCCGCGGGATCCGCGTAACCACGAGCTCTCGTACGAGCTCTGCGGCCTCTTCCGGGGTCTTGCGGGGGACGACGAAGAAGTCCGCATTGGGGGTTTCGGCGTCCACGCTCTCCGGCATCTCACCGTGCAAAATGCGATGTGCGTTGAGCACGATGCGGCTCTCGCCGGCTTGGCGAAAGATGTCGTTCAAACGCACGGTGGGGATTGCTTTGCTGTCGATCAAATCGCGCAGCAACGCTCCGGGGCCGACCGACGGCAATTGATCCGAATCCCCAACCACGATCAGGCGCGCCGCCGTGGGCAGCGAGGCGACCAGCGCCGCGCCCAGCGGCACGTCGATCATCGAGGCTTCGTCGACGATCACGACGTCTGCCTCGATCGGGTTGTCGGAGCCGAGCTGGAATTTGTTCTGGCGCGGGTCGAACGCGAGCAAGCGATGCAGGGTGCTCGCTTCGAGGCCGGTGGATTCGGTGAGGCGCTTGGCGGCGCGGCCCGTAGGAGCCGCGAGCTTCACGCGCAACCGCGAACGGCTGAGCACGTTCAAGATCGCGCGCACGATCGTGGTCTTACCCACGCCGGGCCCGCCGGTGATGACGACCACCTTGTGCCGCGCCGCTGCCTCCACCGCGGCGCGTTGCCCGGGCGCGAGCGTGATCTTCGAGCTTTGCTCGAAGGCCGCCAAGGCTGCGTCCAGACCGCCCAATTCGTGGCCGGGGCTGTCTAGCAGCCGGCGCAAGCCGTGCGCGACCGCGACCTCGGCCGCGTGCAGCCAAGCGAGATACACGCCGCCGTCTTCGATCACCACGCGCTCGGAGGCCCACAGCGCTTCGAGGGCCGCCGTGACGTGGGCCTGGTCGATTTGCAGCATTGCGGCTGCGCGCTCGACGATCACTTCGCGAGGGATGACGATGTGACCCTGCGCGGCCAGCTCGCCCAGCTCGTGCATCACGCCCGCTTGAGCGCGCTCGGGGTGATCGCCGGAGATGCCGAGCGAGCGCGCGATGTTGTCGGCCGTCTTGAAGCCGACGCCGCGCACGTCGAGCGCCAAGCGATACGGTGAGCGTTGCAAGATGCCCGCGGCCTTGTCGCCGTATTGCTTGAAGATACGCGCGGCGAGCGCGGGCGACGCGCCGTGCGTTTGCAAGAGCAGCATGATGTTGCTGATCGCGCGCTGCGACGCCCACGTCTTTTTGATCTCTTCGATCCGCCGCTCGCCGATACCGCTCACTTCGCTCAGCCGCTCGGGGTGCTCGTCCAGCACGGACAAGCTGTCCATGCCGAAGGTGGCCACGATGCGCTTGGCGAAGCCCGGACCGATGCCGTGGATCAGCCCGGAGCCAAGGTACTTCTCGAGGCCCGCGAGCGTGCTCGGCGCGATGGGCATGAGCGTCTCGACGCGGAATTGCTCGCCGTGTTTGGCGTCGGTCACGAACTCCCCGGTGACGCGCACGCGCGTGCCGGGCCCGACCGCGGGGAACGTGCCGACGACGGGCAGCGCCGCGCGCCGCGTGCCGCCGCCCTCGAGCGATCCGAGTCGGATCACCCGAAAGCCCGTCGCCTCGTTTTCGAAGGTGACGCGCTCCACTTCTCCGGTGAGCGTGGTCGGCACGATGGCACTTTAGAAGAAACCCGAGCCTCGCGCACCCCGTGCGCGAAGCCCGTACATTCGGCACGCACGGCGGCCTTGCGATAGCCCCAGGAGCGGCCTACAGAGTTTGAATCGTAATGTCGAAACTCGGTCATCGGCTCCATTCCCGCTGCGCTTGCTCGAGCGCCGGCTCTCCCTTTGCTCTGGCCGGTACGGAGCGCAAATACGAGCGCTCACGCCCGTTCGCGATCCCGCACCTGGCGCTGAACCTGGCCCTGGATTTTGCCACCAAGTCGGTGGCGGGCACGGCCACGCTGAGCTTCGAACGCGTCGCACCGAGCGCGGGTGAGCTGGCTTTGGATGCCGTGGGCTTCTCGATCGAGAGCGTGCGCGTCGACGCCGGGAAAGGCTTTGCCGCAGCCGCCTTCAGCTACGACGGCGACACGCTGATCGTAGAGGGCCTGGAGCAGGTGGACGCGGGCAAGGTCGAGGTGAGCTACAGCGTGACCCCCCGGCGCGGGCTGTACTTCTTGGAGCCCGACGCCAAAGTGAAGGACCGCCCGAAGCAGGTCTGGACGCAGTGCCAAGACGAAGACGCGCGGCATTTCATCCCGTGTCACGACAAACCGCACGTGAAGATGACGAGCGAGCTCACGGTCACGGTGCCGAGCGGCTTCGTCGCTCTGTCCAACGGCGAGCTCATCGATTCACGAACGCCCGCCGGCGGCAAGAAGCCCTGGACGTACCATTTTCGGCTCGACAAGCCGCACCCGAGCTACCTGCTCACGCTGGTCGCCGGCAACTTCACGATCGTGACTGATCGCGACGCGAACCTGGGCAAGGCGCTTTCCGTGCCGGTTCAGTATTACGTCCCGCCCGCGCGCAAGAAGGACACACAGCGCAGCTTCGGCGAGACGCCGCGCATGATCGAGCTGTTTTCACGGCTGACCGGCGTGCCCTTTCCGTGGCAGCGCTACTCGCAAATCGTGGTCAGTGATTTCATTTTCGGCGGCATGGAGAATACGACCGCGACCACCATGTACGAGCACGTGCTGTTGGACGAGCGCGCCGCGCTCGACATCAGCTCGAATGATTTGGTTGCGCACGAGCTCGCGCACCAATGGTTCGGTGACTTCGTCACCTGTCGGGATTGGTCGCACGCCTGGCTGAACGAAGGCTTTGCGACGTTCATGGAGCACGTGGAGCGCGAGGACCGCCTGGGCCGGGACGAGTACGACTACGGCGTCGCCTCCGACAACGATACGTACCTGCACGAAGCCAGCGCCCGCTACGCGCGCCCCATCGTGTGCCGTGACTACGCCGAGCCGATCGACCTTTTCGACCGACATTTGTACGAAAAAGGCGGGCTCGTGCTGCACATGCTGCGCCGCGAGCTGGGCGATACGCTGTTCTGGGCCGGCGTCTCCACGTACCTCAAAGCCCACGCTTACGGCGTGGTCGAGACCAATGACTTGCAGCGCGCGATGGAAAGCGTGTCGGGGCGCTCGCTGGAGCGCTTCTTCGACTCTTGGGTGTACCGCCCCGGTCACCCCGAGCTGAAGGTCAAGGTCAGCTGGGAGGATGGCTTGCTCTCGGTCAACGTGAAGCAAACGCAAAAGGTCGGCGACACGGCGGAGTTTCACTTCGAGCTGGAGCTCGAGGTCGGCGCTCGCGGCGGCGGTCATTCGCGGCACAAGAAGGCGATCACGTCTGGCAACGATACGTTCATGATTCAGCTCGCCGAGCGCCCGGCATTCGTTGCCTTCGATCCAGAGCTGCGCGTGATGGGCGATCTGAGCTTCGAAGCGCCGAGCGACATGCTGCGCAACCAAATGCAGCACGCCACGCACGCCATCTCGCGTTCGCGCGCCGCCGAAGCGCTCGCTCGGCGCGATGATCCACCGACCATCGCCGCGCTCGCCGCTTGCTTGGGCAAGAAGAGCGAAGCCTGGATGGTGCGCGCCGAAGCCGCCCGCGCGCTCGGCAAAATCCGCTCGGAAGAGGCTTTTTCGGCGCTCGCTGCCCAGGTTGGGGTCGAGCACCCCAAGGTGCGCCGCGCCGTCGCGGCCGCGCTGGGCAATTTCAAGACGCCCGCCGCCGCTGCCGTGCTGGAGAAGCGCGCCAAGAGCGATCCGAGCTACCTCGTCGAGGCAGAGTCCACGCGCGCCCTCGGCCGCACGCGGCAGCCCGAGGTGTTGAAAGTGATTCTGCCGCTGCTCGATCGCTCGTCGTGGGCAGAGGTGGCGCGCGCGGGCGCGCTGGATGCCCTCGGCGCGCTGCGCGACGAGCAGGCTTTGCCGGACGTGCTCAAACGCACCAGCTACGGTTACCCGACGCGCGGGCGCCGGGCGGCGATCGCAGCGCTGGCGCAGATCTCGGAAGGTCGCAAAGTGCGCGAGCACCTGGAAGACTTGCTCGACGACAAAGATCCGCACCTGAAGATCGACGTAGTCGCGGCGCTGCAAGCGCTCGGCGATCCGAAGAGCCGCGGCCCGCTGCATCGCGCAAAAGAGCGCGAGCTCGACGGCCGCGTCGTGCGCCGGCTGCGCGAAGCCCTCCGTGACATGGGTGAGCACAAGCTCGTCGCCGAGCGCAAACGCCTGAATGACGAGCTCGACAACGTGCGAAATGAAGTCCAAGAGCTGAAAGCGCGCCTCTCCAAGCTAGAAATGGGCAAAGTGAAGCCCGCGGCCGCGAGCAAAGCCAAGCCCGCGCCGGCCAAGAAGCACGCGCGCAAGGCCCGCACATGAGCGAAGAGCCGGTTCGGGTCGAGCGCCGCGCGGGCGTTGCAATCGTCACCATCGATCGCCCCGAGCGAATGAACGCGCTCTCTTGGGCGACCGTGGGCCGCCTGGGTGAGATCGGGCAAGAGCTGAGCGGCGATCCGAGCGTGCGCCTGTGCGTGCTCACTGGCGCGGGCGAGAAAGCCTTTTGTGCGGGTGCCGATCTCAAAGAGCGCCAAGGCATGAGCCGCGCTCAGGTGCGCGAGATGCTCTCGGCGTACCGCACGGATCTGGGCTGGCTCGCGCGCTCCGAGTTCGTGACCGTCGCCGCGATCAACGGCGCCGCGCTCGGCGGCGGGCTCGAGCTGGCCCTCACCTGTGATTTGCGCTGCGCCGTCGCCAACGCCACGCTCGGCTTGCCAGAGACCGGGCTCGGCATCATCCCCGGGGCCGGCGGCACGCAGCGCATCGCGCGGCTGCTCGGCGAAGCACGCGCGCTGGATCTGGTGCTCACCGGGCGCCGCATCGACACCACGGAAGCGCTCGCGCTCGGGCTCGTCAATCGCGTGATCCCGGAGTCCGAGTCACTCTTGGAAGGCACGCTGGCTTGGCTCAAACCGATCGCGGAAGGCGCGCCCATCGCGCAACGCGCGGCGCTGCTCGCCGTCCGCGCGGCACGCACGCTCCCGCTCGAGCAAGGTTTGGACTACGAGCGCGAGCTGTACGAGCGCTGCCTGGAGAGCGAAGATCGCGATGAAGCGCTGCGCGCCGTGGCCGAGAAGCGGAAGCCGAGGTTTAGCGGGAAGTAGCGCGAGCTACCCCGAAGCGCGAGCGTGGGCTCGCTGGAATCAAGCTTGAATTGGGCGGAAGCCTGCTCTGAACCCTACTTCCCCGAAGCGGACTTGGGCGGCTCGACGATCGCTTTGGGCAGCCCCTTATCGACCTCCATGCGCACGTGGCAGAACTGCTTCACGGGGCGGCGCGCGTCGCGCTCGACGCCGAGGCCCCAGAGCGCGATCTGCAAGTCGAGCGAGTCGCCAATGCCGAGCACGCGTGTGCCCTTGGCCGGCCAAGTGCGATTGAACTTGGTCGGATCATCACCGAAGATGGCTTGCTCGCCGTCGCCCGATCGTTCATCACCGAAGTGCTCCGGCTCGCTCTGGCCTTTGCGTTGCACCGAGCCCGCGAACGCGAGCGGCCCTGCCTTCGGGCTCGCGAGCGAGTGCGGCTTGCCGTCTGACGCGCTGGCCACGACGCTGACTTTGACGCCCCAGCCCGAGGCGATCTTCACGGCCGTGCTGCTCACCGTGAACTTCACGCCAGCGACGCTGATCTTCAGGCCCTCGGGCACCGCCACGTAGCTCACGGTGCGCGTCGCGTCGGAATCGTCGGTTTTGGCTTCGGCCTTGGGCGCGGCACTCGCTTCGTCCGTGTCAGCGTCGGCAGGTTTCGGGGCTTCTGCCACGGGCTCCGGCTTGGCAGGGGGGGCCGCGGCCGGCGTGCTCGCGGGCGCGGGAGCTTCCGCAGCAGGCGTGGCTGCGGCGCCTCCACACCCAACAGCGAATAGGCACGAAGCGACGAGCACGGAGCGAGCAATGCGCATGGCGGCAGCCTACACCGCCCTGCGCAGGAACGGCAATTCAGTGCGCGGCTTCGAACTCGCGCCGCGCTTCGACGAGCAGCTTCGGATCCTCGAGCAAATCTAGCGTGGTGCGCGCCATGGCTTTGGCGGCGATCAGCATCGTGGCCATGCCGCGCTCGCTCGCGGCGCAATCGGCGAAGCGGTGCTCGTGGCACAAAGATTCGCCTTCGTCGCAAATGGCCAGGTACGGGTGAATCGACGGCAAATGCAGGCTCAAGTCGCCCATGTCGGTCGAGCCCGCGCCCACGCGGGTGTCGGTCTCGCGCGCGTTGCGGCCCAGCGACTCCAGGGCCGCACCGAAGCGCCGCGCCATGGTCAGGTTGTTCCGCATTTCGCGGTAGCCGATCTTCTCTTTGAACGAGACTTCCACGTCACAGGCCAAGGCCGCGCCGCGCGCGCAGCGCATCACGATCGCCTTCACGCGCTCGAGCTCGGCCGAGGTCTGCGCGCGCAGCGTGAACTCGGACGCGGCATGCTCCACGATCACGTTCACGGCTTGACCGCCATTGGTCACGATGCCGTGCACGCGCACGCCATCGCGAAAGTGCACGCGCTGCGAGTCGATGAGACGGAACGTCTCGAGGCAGGCGGTGAGCGCGCTCCTGCCGGCGTGCGGCGCCGCAGCCGCGTGCGAAGGCACGCCCTGGTAGGACATGGTGAGGCGCATGCTGCACAGCGCTGGATGAGCCAAAATATCGCGATCGAAGGGATGGAACATCATTGCCGCATCGATGCCCTCGAAGACCCCGGCATTCAGCAGCTTGATCTTACCGCCACCGCCCTCTTCCGCCGGAGTGCCGATGATCTCTACCGAGCCGGCGAGGCTCGGCGCGTGACGCGCGAGCGCCAAGAACGCGCCCACCGCGCTGCCCGCGATCAAATTGTGACCACAGGCATGCCCGATCTCGGGCAGCGCGTCGTACTCGGCGAGGATGGCGATGCGCGGCCCGGGCTTTCCGATGCGTGCGCGGAACGCGGTCGCCAAACCGCCCACGCCGCGCTCCACCTTCGCGCCGAGCTCGCGCTCCAAGCATTCTCCGAGCCAGCCCGCCGCTTGGTGCTCTTCGAAACACAGCTCCGGGTGAGCGTGAATGCGTCGCGCGAGCGCAGATAGCTCTTGGCTAAACTCGTCCACGCACAGGTCCAATGCCTTACGATCGAGTGCCATGCTAAAGAGCATAGCCTAGACATGAGCCGGCCTGGGCACGCTAAGCGCAAATACCAAATAAACTCGGCAAAATTCGCGATTGTGGCGCTACCGGGGCTGCTCGCGAGCTGCAACCGCGCGGCCCCCGAAAAAGCGATCGAGCAGGCTGACGTCGCGCGCGCCGGAACTCCTTCAGTGGTTCCCTCGGGCAGCGTTGCCCTCGCCGTGTCGCACAGTGCGGCCCCCTCGGGCGCCCGTCCATTGCCCGCCGCGGTGCCGCCGTCGCAGGTTCCGGCGCCGCCCGGCACACCGGTGATCAGCACCACGCCTGACGGTCCCCAGAAGGTCGATTTTCAAGACACCGCGATGGGCACGAACGTGCACTTCATCGCCTACACCAACGACCACGTCGACACCGCGCACATCCAAACCGCCATGGCCGAAGCACTCTCGGAGATGCGCCGCTTGGAAAGCGTGCTCAGCGAATGGCGCGACGACAGCGAGGTCGGCAAAATCAACCTGAGCCCCGATCAATGGGTGCACGTCGGCCCCGAGACGTACGCCGTGATCGCGCGCGGCTTGGAAGAAGGCAAAGCCTCCCAAGGCGCCTTCGACATCACCTTCCAAGCCATGAGCAATCTGTGGAAGTTCGGCAGCGCCGCCGACGCCGAGCCCAAAGTGCCGTCCAAGGCCGAAATCGAGCAGCGCCGCAAGTTGGTGGACTACCGCACGGTCGAGCTCGATCCCAAGGCCCAAGCCGTGCGCATCCCCAAAGATCACAAGATTGGCCTCGGCGGCATCGCCAAGGGCTACATCGTGGACAGCGCGGCGGCCGTGCTGAAGAAGGCGGGCATCCAAGCCTTCCTCGTCCAAGCCGGCGGCGATCTGTACGGCGCCGGGCGCAAGCCGGACGGCTCGGCCTGGATCAGCGGCATCCAAGATCCGCGCGAGCCTCAAGGCGTCTTCTTCGCAACGATCGAGCTGACCGATCACGCCTTCTCCACCGCAGGCGACTACGCGCGCTCGTACATCATCGGCGATCGGCGCTACCACCACATCATCGACCCGCACACCGGCTACCCCGCCACGGCGAGCCGCAGCGTCACCGTCTGGGCCGACGACGCGACGACCGCCGACGCCGTCGACGACGCAGTGTTCATCCTCGGTCCGCAAGCAGGCCTCAAGCTCGCCGAAGCAACGCCAGGGGTTGGCGTGGTGATCGTCGACAAAAACAACAAGGTTTGGCTCAGCCCCCGCCTGCAAGGCAAAGTCCACGTCACCCGCCAACCCACCGACGGCATCTAAGCGGCCTTCGACGCAGCGCCCAGTGGCCAACGACAACGGACTCGAGCTTACCTAATCGCCCGAGATTGGGCGCCCCCAAGCTCAGCAACGCACCTCACCAGGCGCCCCTCGACCCGCAACGCAAACGCAAACGCAAACGCAACGCAACGCAAACGCAACGCAACGCAACGCAACGCAACGCAACGCAAACGCAAACGCAAACGCAAACGCAAACGCAAACGGGCCGGTAGACGTAGGCCGTCTTCCACGCGCAAGTGCAGCAGCGGAGCGTGCCCCGCGACGCGAAAATCGTAGCGTGAATTCATACTACGTTTTCGTTTTTGAACGGGCACTTCTGGCGCGAGCCGGTGACACCGGGGTGCCCCGCGATGCGAAAGTCGTAGCGTGAATTCATACTGCGTTTTCGTTTTCGAACAGGCACTTCGGCTGAACCGGAGCGGCGTGAGTCCGCGCGTCTGGCACTTCGCACACAACTGGTGACGAGGGAGACCGATGATCGGGAATGACGAAGCCAGGCTGGTACAAGCGCGAGCTAGAGGACTGGGCGGAGTTGGTCTCGGCGAACAGAAAGCCCGTGCCGAAACGCTCAGCACCGGAAGACGGGCAGAAGGCTTCGTGGCTCGCGGCCATGCGTTGGCGCCGCGCTGTCGAGCGCGTGACGCGCCAAGCCGACCTCACCTTCACCCAGTGGTTGGTGCTGGACGCCATTCGCGAGCTGTTCGAAGAAACCGGCGACGCCTCGATTCAAAACGAGATCTCGGTTCGAGCCGAGCTCGATCGAGCGACCATCTCCGTGGTCATGCGCAACCTGGAACGAAAAGGACTGGTCGACCGCGGCATCGACATGATTGGCACGGCATGGCGCACGTTCCTCACCAAGCGCGCGGTTTCAGTGCTCGACGAGCTCCGCCCGAAAATTAGCGCTATCTCGACCGTATCCCGCTGAGCGCCTCGCCCTCGCCCTCGCTGGCCCGCGGTCGATGGTGGGCGTGACTGCGGCTCACATTGAGGCGCGCTTCGGCTCGATACGTCTCATTCCACGCGCTCGCCGTCCGCAGCGCGCAATGCGCTGCACTCATCGAGTGCAAACCTGCGTCTTATCCGAACGAAATGGCGCCTACCTAGTCGCACATCGACGAGCAATTCGACTGGCACTGGGCTTGCTATTGAGCCCACTCAATCACCAATGGTTCGCTCGTTCGCCTCGCCCTCCAACCCGCTGTCCCGCTACAAAGTGCTCTTGGTCGACGACGACGTGACGGTGCTGCGTGGTCTAGCCGCCGCGCTCGAATTCGACTTGGACATCGTGACTTGCGCCTCCGCCGAACAGGCGCTGGCGCTGCTCGAAGAGCAAGACTTCCACGCTGTGTGCTGTGACTACAGCATGCCGGGCATGAACGGCCTCGAGCTATTCGAGCGCATTGCCAAGTCGAAGCGCCCTGTCGCCTGTCTGCTGCTCACGGGATCCATGTCGTTCATCGACCGCGGTGGCTCCGTGGACGAATACGTGCTGCTCAAGCCGGTCGATCCGGCGCGCTTGTCCGCGCTGCTGCGTCAACTATCGCACACGGTGGAGATGAAGCGGAGCGCGTCACGCTCGAACCTCGCGCCGCGCCCTGGAGCTCACAGCCCAATCACGCGCAACGAGCGGCCCTTGTTGGGCGCGGCGCTGGGTGCGGCCGACGGAGCGGTGGACGTTTCCTCACTGCCGGCGAGCGCGCTCATTGCGGTGGCCATGGGGTCGAAATCCCGCGCCGAGCGGTAGCGCTGATTGCCGCCGACGATCTTGTGCTTCACGAGCCGGTTTTGCATCACGTTGAGCGGCAAATAGCCGAGCGTCTGAATCCAGCTCGAGTTTTTGCGGACCGTCCAGCGATCCCAGATGGCGCGCGGTGAGTAGAACTTTTGCCAGGCGCGCTGCCAGCCTTCGCGTAGCTCGTCGCGCGACATTTGGGTCGGGACGAAGTACGGCGAGCCTGCGTCGTGATCGCCGCCTAGCCACCAGCGATCGTTGGTGAGCCGCCCTTCTTCTTTCAAGCGTCGATACAAGCGCGTGGCGGGGTACGGCGTGAGGATCGCGTACAAGGCCATGGTGAGCTTCATGTCGATGCCGAACTCGGCGGTGCGCTCGAAGACTTCTTTGTCGTCGGTGTCGAAGCCGAACACGAAGCTGCCCCAAGTGGAGATGCCGTGGTCGTGCAGCATGTCCATTACTTCGCGGTATTGCGAGGGGCGGTTCTGACGCTTGCCGGTGTGCTGCAGCGTGCCCTCGTCGATGCTCTCGAAGCCGATGAACAGCGCCTTGCAGCCGCTCTCGGCCATCAGCTTCACGTTCTCGATCCGCTTCACGGCGGCCAGCGAGCATTGGCCGATCCAGTGCTTTTGCAGCGGGATCATGCGCGTGAAGAGCTCCGCCGAGTATTTGCGGTGGATCATCACGTTGTCGTCTGCGAATAGGATCAGCTTGCCGAGCACCTTCAGCTCGTCGAGCACCTCTTGCACGGGGCGGAAGCGCATCGTCGTGCCGTTGGCGGTGGACACGCTGCAGAACTCGCACGGGTACGGACAACCGCGCATGGTCTGCACGACCTGGAACGGGATGTACTTCTTCGAGCGAAACAGGTCGCGGCGCGGGTTCGGCTTGCCGCCTAAGTCCGGCAGGGCGCCCCGGTATACGGGCTTGAGCGCGCCGCGCTTGAAGTCCCGCAGCACCTCTGGCCATAGCTCTTCGGCTTCGCTCAGCACCACCGAATCGGCAAAGCGCTGGGCTTCTTCCGGCACGGCCGTCGGGTGAATGCCACCCAGCACGACTTTGACGCCTTTCGCTCGATAAGCCGCGGCGATCTCGTAGCTACGGCGCGCCGTCTTGCTGTCGACGCTGATGCCGACCAAATCCACGTCTTTGACGTCGCGCTCCACGTCGAACGGCTTCACGAGGTCATCGGTGTAGATGACCTCGTCTTCGGGCGGCGTGAGCGAGGCCAGCACGCCCAAGCCCAAGCGCGGGAGGAACGCCGAGTCTTCGCTAGCAGTCGCGATCAGCTCGATCTGCATGGCCGGAGCATGCCACAGCCCCGGCCAGGTCAGGCAAGCTCAGTAACCGCGGACGGGGGTCCGCTGCGGCGTGAGCACGCTGCTCCCGAGTTGATAACGGTGATTGGCGCCCCAGCACATCACGTCACCTTTAACGGTGATCGCACAGGTGTGGCGCCCGCCCACGGCCACCGAGTGGTTGCCCGGAGCGAGCTTAGTGGCCGGCGTTTTGCCGTCGAAGATCAGGACCGGGCTGGTTTCGTCGTCGGTCGTGCCGTCCCCCACTTCGCCGAAGACGTTGGCGCCCCAGCACTCGAGTGTGTCACCAATGCGCGCGCAGGCGTGCTCTGCGGTCGAGCCAGTGTACAAGGTGCCGGTGCTCGCGAGGTCCGCCGTCACTAGCCCGGTGAGCCCGGTGGGCGAAAGCGAATCGGTGAGGCTCGCGTTGCCGAGCTGGCCGAAGTGGTTGGAGCCCCAAGCGTACGGGTTCTTCGCGGCTTTGGCCGCGAGCGCCAAGGTGAAGTCGTTGCCCACGGCGAGCGGGCGATCCGGCACGGCGGTGACCTTGGCGACCAAGATCGGAGACGCCGAGCCCTTGGTGAGACCGTTGCCAAGCTGACCCGACTCGTTGGCGCCCCAGCAGTAGACGCTGCCGTCCGCTTGCACGCCGCACACGTGATGCGAGCCCGCGGTGAGCTGGGTGAACTGGTGCCCGTCGATGGCGACGGCCGCGATCGACGGCAGGCCCACGCTGCCCGTGCCGAGCTGCCCGGATTCGTTGGCACCCCAGCAATAGGCCGTGCCGTCTGGACCCAACGCGCACGCGAACTCAGCGCCGCACGTAACTGAACCAATCACGATGCCGTTGTCACTGTTCGTGCCGCCGTCGGTGACCGCGCTGAAAGGCGCGTTGTACGGGCCGCTATCGGCCAGGTTCACGCCCAGCTGCCCTTTGGCATTCGATCCCCAGCAAGCCACGAACTGCTTGTCGGACTCACCGGAGATGTCCAAGTCGGCGCAGGTGAAGTTCTTTCCGGCGCAGATGCCACTGAAGTACGGAGCCAACACGTGCGGCCCAGTACCGGTCTGCCCGTTATCGGACTGAGAGACCACGACTTGGCGCGCTTCCTTGGAATCCGTCAGCAGCGTCGAGCCATTACCGAGCTGTCCGCTCTCGTTCGCGCCCCAACACAAGACGTAGCCCGCGTCGCCCTCCATTGCGTCTGCACCGGCCACGATGGCGCAGGTGTGCGCGTCACCGGCGGCGATGGCGAGCGTCTTCACGCAGCCGAAGCCATCTTGGCAGCGCGTAGCCGTCGCACAGCGCGTGCCCGTCCGGCGGCGATAGTCGCCGGTGTCGCAGGCGTACACGTCGGCGCCTTGGCACGTGGTCTCGCCCACCACGCAATTGCCTTTGCGGCACGAGCCGCTGTACGGCTCGCACAGGTTCTTGTTGCCGCAGGACTCGACGACGCGGCTCGTGACCACGTGGTTGTTGTCGTAGGTAATTTGCTGCAAATCGCCATTGTCCGCGCACGCAAAGCTGCCCGGTTGCGCTTGCATGCACAAACCACGGCCGGCGTCGCAATACTTGTTCGTGGACGCGCAGTTCTCGACCAAGTCGTACGAGCTGCCGTCGGCGGAGCACTTCTTCAGCACCGTGCCATTGCTGTCGCAAGTGTAACGCCCGGGCACACAGCTCACGCACTTGGTGGCCGTGATGTCGGTGACAGCGGCGGGATTGCAGACTTGCCCCGTGGGACAGGAAACACCCGTTTGAGTGCCGCCCGCTCCGCACAACGTGTAGCTGGGGCTATTCGGAGAGCACGCGATGGTGCCAGCCTTGCACTGGTTGCAGTAAGCGTAGCTGCCGCTCACGTAGCAAGTGTTGGCGACGCAGCTCTGGTACGTGTACGGGGTGTACTGCCCGTTGTTGTAGTCGCACTGCTGAACGTTGCTGCTCGCGCAGTTACTGCCGGAGTTCGAGCACGTTTGGCAGCGGCCGTAGCTCGAGTCGCACAGCGCCGCGCTGGCGCAGGTGTCGAGCGTGGTCCATTTGCCGTCGCGCCCGCAGGATTGCAGCGTGGCACCGTTGCACATGAACTGGTTCGGGGTGCATTCGCCCGTGTTGCACTTGCCGTTCACGGCGTCGCACAGCGCGGCCGAGGTGCAGCTCTTGCTGTTCGTGTAGTTCGTGCCGTCCGCCGAGCATTGGTAGAGCGTGGCGCCGTCGCAGAAGTAGCCGTTCGGGGTGCAGCGCTGGCAGACCTTGCTCGTCGCGTTACACACTTCCTGGTCGGCTTCACACACGGCGCTGGTGTCGACCCCAGAGCCATCCGCGTTACAGGTCAGCAGGCGGTTGGCCGCGTACAGGGCGCTGTCGGATTGCGAGCTCATCTCGCGGATCTCCGTGGCCTCGCAGCTGGCCGTGCCGGCCTTGCAGTGCACGCAGTAGCCCTTTTGATCGCTGGCTACGCAGCTCGCCTTGCTGTCACACACGGCCACGTCCTCGAACGCGGAGCCGAAGATGTTGCACTGCTGGAGCGTGGTGTTCGCGCACTGGAACTCACCGGGCGCGCACTTCAGGCACACGCCTTGCGACGCGCTGCAACGCCCATCGCCGCACGCGATGCCCGCGTCGAACGCGGGCGGCTTGCCGGCTTTGCACGTCTGTAAATGACCATCGGCCGTGCAGGCGTGCTCGCCGACCGTGCACTCGCCGTTGCCGCTGCCAGCGCCGGGGTTACCCGTGCCCGCGCCGGGGTTACCGTTCCCCGTGCCGGCATCCCCGACGTTGTCCATGCCGCCCGTGGGGTTGCCATCGCCGCCGAACGAGCCACCGCCATTGGCGTTGCCCGCGTTCGGATCGGTGACGCCCGCCTCGAACAAGGTGTCGTCGAAGATGTACTTGCCCTTGTCGACGGAGCACGACTGTGCGGCCAGCGCCGTCAGCGTGCCGCCCAGGAACAACCCGAGCCACGTCGATTTGGCGCGAAGCTTGGAAGAAGAAGCATTGCTCATTGCAGTCCCCATCTCAAAAAGATCCCGCCGCCCAGAGCGCACCACCGTCGCGGCCCACGGTGGGCAGCAAGCGTAAGGTCACCCGCGCGCTCTTCGGCGCTTCGCTTTCCTTCGGCCCACCGAAGATGATCATGCCCGCGCCGCCCGCAGCCAAAACGCCGCCGCCGATGATCAAGATGTTCGAGACCGTAGCGAGCGACTGCGCGGAGTTGAATTTCGACTCCGCGCTAGTCGGACAAACCAGGCCGTGACACACCTTTTCGGCGTCGGACTTGGCGTCGGATTCCTTGCTCTTGGCCATCACGCCCACCACGACGCCACCGACCAAGGCAGCCACGCCTACGCCGGCAGTGACGTACCCGGCCGTGCGAATCGGCGAGCCCGTCGGGGCCGGCTCGGGGGCTTGCGTTACGGGCGCGGCAGTAGCGGCGGTCGGCGCAGCGACGGGCGCCGCGGCGACGTTGGCAGGGGCCGAGAAATCGAAATCGTGGGTCTCGCTGCGGCCCGGAGAAAGCGCGACCTCCCAGCGGAGCGACTTGCCCGCGTGGGTTGCGATCAGCGTGTGCGTGCCCGCGCGCAGACGCATCGCGAGCTTGCCGCCTTCGAGCCGGTAGCTTTGCGGCGGTGCCGTGCTACCCGCGCGGCTGTCGGTGACGTCGATGTCCGTGTCCGCCGAGCTGAGCGTGACGCTCGCGGAGTTGCCGTTGAGCACGAGCAAGTCTCGTTGCAGCGCGGAGCGCTCGTCTGGATCGATGTCGTTGCCGCCACCCTTGAGGTAGTCGCTGTAATACTGAATGGCTTCGCCATCGCGCTCGAGCTTGAACGAGCACAGGCCCAAGTTGCCGAGCACCTTCCAGCTCTTGCTCTTCTCGTAAGCCAGGCGAAACTGGTAGTACGCGTCTTGGTAGTTCGGCGGCTGCTCCTGGATCAGCTCGACGCCGTTCTTGAAGTAGGCCTTGGCCTCTTCGGAGATGGTATCGGCCGCGTGAGCAACGCTACCGAACAGCAGCGCGCCCGCACAAACGGCGGACGCCACCCAAGTTCCCATTCTTAGACGAGCGGACATGAACAACCATCCTGCCAGAGTCAGATCCCTGCGCGAACCCCAGTCACTACGGACAGCGCGGGAATTAATGCAGCGCAGCGGAGCGCTTCTCGCACTTCAGCGGGTTCGGCTCGCCTGATCTCGCCCTTGCCCCGACTCCTGCTGAAAGCGACTACAAGGGCGCCAAACTTGGGTTCGAGCTCGCCACGAAGCTTGCGCTCCTCGCTGAATCTGTCAGAGTCCGCTCGCCGCGGGCAGTTGCCCCCGGTTTTCGCCCTAGCGGCGGGCTTGCCCGGCGCGGCTTTCGAGTCCGAAATTTCACTTACGACGAAGGGCGGTCGTGCGACGCGGTGCTTGCTCACGAGCAACCCCGTTCGCTCCCCATCGTAACGAAGCGTGGCATCCGCCTCGGCTGGCCCCGAATTTCCATTCGGTGCACTGGCCGGTGCTCCACGCCCCCCGGCCCGCATTGCTGCGGGGCCGGACTTCTCAACACAAAAGGCCACTTTGCAAAATACGAATCCCGTCGCGGGCACTGCCTCGTCCGACGCCTCCGTCTCCGTCTCCGTAAGCGCTTCCAGCGCCGTCCCCACCGTTTCCAATGTCGCGTTCACGGATCTCGGCCTGAGCGACGTCGTGCTCAAGGCACTCACCGCCGAGGGTTACGTCAACCCAACCCCGATCCAACAGAAAGCCATCCCGCAAGTGATGGCCGGTCGCGATCTGCTCGGCTGCGCCCAAACCGGCACCGGCAAGACGGCCGCCTTCGCGCTGCCGATGATCGAGCGCCTGATGGCCTCGACCACGCCGCGTGACGGCCGCCGCCCGCGCGCGCTCGTGCTCTCGCCGACGCGCGAGCTCTCCGCACAGATCGCGGACAGCTTCGCCACCTACGGCCGCGGCACCCCGCTCAAGTACGCCGTGATCTTCGGCGGCGTCGGCCAGGGCCCACAAATCTCGATGCTCAGCCGCGGGCTCGACGTGCTCGTCGCCACCCCCGGCCGCTTGCTCGATCTGATGAACCAAGGCGCGGCCTTCCTCGACAAGGTCGAGATCCTCGTTTTGGACGAAGCGGACCGCATGCTGGACATGGGTTTCTTGCCCGATGTGAAGCGCATCCTTTCCAAGCTACCCAAGCAGCGTCAGACGCTGTTCTTCTCGGCCACCATGCCGAGCGACATCGAGCGCTTGTCGCGGGAGATCTTGGTCAACCCGGTGCGCGTGGACGTCGCCCCGGTCTCGTCCACGGCCGAGCGCATCGATCAATCGGTGTACATGGTCGAAGCCTCCGAGAAGCGGCGCGTGCTCGAAAAAGTGCTGCGCGACCCGGCCATGGAGCGCGCCATCGTGTTCACCCGCACCAAGCACGGCGCCAACCGGCTCGTGAAAGAGCTGGAGCGTGGGGAAATCGTGTCGGAAGCCATTCACGGCAATAAATCGCAAGGCGCTCGCCAGCGCGCCCTGGACAATTTCCGCTCCGGCCGACTCAAGGTGCTGATCGCGACCGACATCGCAGCGCGCGGGATCGACGTCGACGGCATCAGCCACGTCGTGAACTTCGACCTGCCGAACATCCCGGAGAGCTACGTGCACCGCATTGGTCGCACGGCACGCGCCGGGCGCGAAGGCATCGCGGTCTCCCTGTGCAGCCGCGAAGAGCGCGGCTACCTGCGCGACATCGAGCGCCTCACGCGCACCCCGATCCGCAAGCTCGAGACCCCCGAGCCGAGCGCGGAGGATTTGCGTCCGCGCCCGGCGCGGCCCGAAGCCGAAGCACGTCCGCAAGGCGATCGCGGCGGTCAGCGCTTCCAGAACAACCGCGGCCCGCGCCCGCAAGGCGATAACCGCGGCCCGCGTCCGGACAACCGTGGCCCGCGCCCGCAGGGCGATGGCCGCGGCCCCGTGCAGAACGCACCGCGCTTGGACAACCGCGGTCCGCGCCTCGAGAGCCGCCCGCAAGGTGCCCCTCGCTTCGACGACCGCGCCGCTCCGCGCGCGCCGCAAGCTTCGCCCACGCGCTTCGACGGCGATCGCGGCCCCGCCCAAGATCGTCGCTTCGACGATCGCGGCCCCTCGCGCGCCTTCCAAAGCAATGCTCGTCCTCAAGGCGCGCCGCGCCCGCAGGGCGACAACCGCGGCCCGTCCCGCCCCCAAGCGCCCGCCCAACCCGAAATGTACGTGCGCCGCCCGCGCTGAGCCGAGACACGTGATGCTCGAGTGAGAGCATCGAACGCAACCGGGCGATGGTTCAGACGAGCCATCGCCCGGTTTGCATTTCGCCACGCGACGCCGAAGGCTGGGACGGGGCGCGACGTGTTGCGTGACCACCAACACCCAAGCCCGAGGCTCGAGCCTCGAGCTTGACCGAGGCAACGCCTCTATTAGAATAGACAGAGTCATCCCATGGCGCGAAACGCAGGCAAATGCTGTTAGCAATCTTGGGCGGCGCGCTGATCGGGCTGAGCGCCTCGCTGTATTGGTCATTGAATGGCCGGATCGCTGGCATCTCGGGCATCTTGAGCGCCGCGTTGCTCAAGGCCGGTCCGGAGCGCTGGGTCAACGTCGTGTTCTTGATCGGGTTGGTGCTTGCCGGCGTGGGGTTCGCCGCGTTCACGAATCGAGTGCCGGCGCCCAGCCTACCGTTGTTGCCGCTAGCGGTAGCGGGGCTGCTCGTGGGCTTCGGAACGCGGCTTGGTGGCGGTTGTACGTCAGGGCATGGCGTGTGCGGGCTGAGTCGGTTTTCGATTCGCTCGCTGCTGGCGGTGATCACCTTCATGGGCACGGGCGTGATTACGGTGTTCGTGGTGCGGCACGTGTTGAAGCTGTGGGGGGCGTCGTGAAAGCGCTCGCCACGGCCCTGCTCGCGGGGCTGATCTTCGGCATTGGGCTGTGCGTGTCCGGCATGGCCGATCCCAACAACGTGCTCGCGTTTTTGGATGTCGCGGGCCATTGGTCGCCGAACCTGGCAGGCGTAATGATAGGAGCGATCGCGGTGCACGCGGCGTGGCTGCGCTGGGGCGCCAAAGCGAACGGTGCGCCGGGCGCGAGCCTGCTTCCGGCGGGAAAGCCGCGCATCGATGCGGCGTTGCTCGGCGGAGCGGCGCTGTTCGGTGTGGGCTGGGGCCTGTCCGGCTATTGCCCGGGGCCGAGCGTCGTCGCCCTGGGCAGCGGCGCGCTGAGCGTGGTCGTGTTTTTGGCCGCGACTGCGGCGGGCATGGCCTTGAGCCGCGGGCTCACGAGGCCGACCGTTTCGCGCTGATGCTCGTCGCGCTCGGCGGCGTCCAAGAGGAACGCAGCAACGCCGCCGTGGGTGCTCGCAGCGTGCTAAGCGATCGGCATGGATGACGAGGGGCTGTGGGCTGCCTTCGCCGAATCTCGGCTGACTCACGAGCAATGGACGCACGAAGCGCATCTGCGCACCGCATTCTTGTTCGTGCAGCGCTTCGCGCTCGATGAAGCGCACCTTCGGATGCGGGCCGGCATCATTCGTCTCAACGAGCGACATGGGCTCGTCGAAACCAGCGCGCGCGGCTACTTCGAGACGCTCACGAGAGTCTGGCTCGTTCTGGTCTGCGACGCGCGCCAGCGCAGCAACGCGAAGAGCTCGCGTGAGCTGCTCACCGCTTGTCCCGAGCTGCTCGATCGCGGCCTCGCACTCCGGCACTATTCCGAGAAGCGGCTCGGCAGCGTGCGGGCTCGCGCGGTGTTCGTCGAGCCGGATCGCGCGCCGCTTCCCGAGGTTTAGCCCGCGCCCTCACCCCATTGCACACATGGGCTGCAACTTCGCAGCACACTCGCACTGCAAGTTTCGGCCCTGTTTCGCGCGCAGCTGCTGCGCATCATACTCCGGAGTTAGAGCGCCCATCGCGTGAAGGTGTGCCGCGTGGGCGCGCATGTAGTTGCGAGTGTGTGACGCGAACGCGCGTGAGTGACACACGTCACATCGAATTGCCGGACCGTGTGTTAAAGTTGTGTTTTGTCCGTCTCGTTGTCCCGCCATGCCAATCGCGTGAAAGTGTCGGATCTCGAACAGTACCGTGCGCTCGCCGAGCAAGCGCCGTCGATGGTTTGGCGCTCGGGGGCGGACGCGAAGTGCGACTACTGCAACGCGACTTGGCTCGCGTTCACGGGCCGGGCACTGGATGACGAGCTCGGTGACGGTTGGACGGACGCGGTGCATCCCGGGGACGTGCAGCGCTACCTCGCGCTGTACCGGGAACACTTCGCGCGGCGTGAGGGCTTCGAGACCGAGATCCGGCTACGCCGCTACGATGGCGTCTTGCGGCACGTGTACGTGCGCGCGGCGCCGTATCAAGATCCGCACGGTGCCTTCGCCGGATTTTTGGCAGACTGCTTCGACAACACAGACGTCCGCGAGCTCGATGTGTTCTCCGGGGGCACCGAGTTTTTCGAGATGTCTCTCGATCTGCTCAGCATCTCGAGCTTCGACGGCTTTTTCAAACGCGTGAATCCATCTTGGACCAAGGCCCTCGGCTGGAGCGCCGAAGAGCTGATGGCGCGGCCCCTGATCGAGTTCGTGCACCCCGACGATCGGGCCGCCACCCTGGCGGGGCGCGAAGACCTGAAGGCAAATCAGCCCTTGATTGGCCTGAACAATCGCTACGTCTGCAAGGACGGCTCGTACCGCTGGCTCGAGTGGCGCTCGGTCGGCCACCTGGAGCGTGAAGTGGTCTACGGCGTCGCGCGCGACGTCACGAACGAGCGCGAAGCCGAGCGCGTGCTGCAGGAAGCCAAGGACCTGCAAGAGCGCATGCAGCGTCAGCTGATCCTTTCCGACCGCCTGGCCTCGGTCGGCATGCTGGCGGCGGGTGTCGCGCACGAGATCAACAACCCGCTCGCTTATGTGGTCGCCAATCTCGACTTGTTGCAAGAAGAAGTCAGCGAGGCGATCGGCGCTCCGAGCGAGCCTGCGTTGCGCGAATGGCTGGAAGCCGTCCGCGAGGCGCGCGAGGGCAGCGACCGGATCCGCAAAATCGTCCGCGGTTTGAAGACCTTGTCGCGCGCGGAAGAAGAGCGCCGCTCGGTCATCGAGCTGCGTCCCGTTTTGGAGCTGTCCGTGAACATGGCCTTCAACGAGATCCGGCACCGCGCACGGCTCGTCAAAGACTACGGCGAGACGCCCCTAGTCGAGGTCGACGATGCGCGCCTCGGTCAAGTCTTCATCAACCTGATCGTGAACGCGGCGCAGGCCATTCCGGAAGGGAACAGCGAAGCCAACGAGATCCGGATCGTGACCTTCACCGACGCGCTCGGGCGCGCGGTGATCGAAGTGCTCGACACCGGACCGGGCATCCCGGCATCGCTCCTGGGCCGCGTTTTCGACCCATTTTTCACCACCAAGCCAATTGGCGTCGGCACCGGGCTCGGGCTATCGATCTGTCACAGCATCGTGACCAGCATGGGCGGTGAAATCAGCGCCAGCAATCGCGAGGGGCGGGGCGCACGGCTGCGCGTGGTCTTGTCGGCCGCCGCGAACCAGCCCGAGGCAGACGCAGCTTCCACGGCTCTAGCGGGGGATGTCAGCTCGGGTCGCGCCGCAGTCCTGGTCGTGGACGACGAGCGCGCCGTGGGCGTGATTCTCGGGCGCGTGCTGTCGCACCACGACGTGACCACCGTGACGTCCGCGCGCGAGGCGCTCGATCTGATCGACGGCGGCAGGTCTTTCGATTTGATCTTGTCGGACCTGATGATGCCCGGCATGTCGGGCATGGAGTTCTACGATACGGTGGCCCGCGAACGCGCGGAAGTTGCCGAGCGCATGGTGTTCATGAGCGGTGGCGCGTTCACCCCCTCCGCCCGCGCCTTCCTCGATCGGGTGCCGAACGAACGGCTGGAAAAGCCGTTCAACCTGGCGACGATCCGCGGCGTCGTGCAAAAGTTCGTGCGCTGAGCGAGCGTTCCGCGCACCGCTCAATCGGTCGCGAGCGGCCAATAAACACGCAGTAGCGTGCGCGGGACGCAGTGCGCCACGCTGACCGTCCAACAGCCATCCTTCAGCTCCAGCTGGGCGGGGCGCTCGCGGCCGGTCGTGAGATCGGTCGCGCTGGCGAAGGGCTCGACGAGGGCGCCCTCGGGGGCGCACAAGCTGAGGCTCGCGTTGTCGGCGCCGTAGCGGCACAGTAGGCCGACCCATTCGAACGCCGTGCCGCGGCCGTAGCGGCGCTCGGCCTCACTGAGCGTGCGGCACAGGGCGTCGGTCGCGCGATATTCCGTGGGACCGTCGAGCGAGAGCTCGACACGACGGTAGGTGCGACGCTTGGGTTGGGATCCGGTGAGTAGCGGCGGCAGCGCGTGGGAAAAGTCTTTGTAGCGGCGCAGCTTGGCTCCGTCTTTGACGTGCACGCGGCGTTCGCAGGTGAAATCCCACCGCTGACTCGAGCCGTGCGCGGGAGACAGGGCGTACGCGGCGTGGTCCAGCGAGATGCGCGATGGCACGTCGCTCACGTCGAAGCTGACGGGCACGGGCGTCCATTTGGGCCCTTCACGCCGCACGTGGATCAGGTCCCGGCGCACCGGCTCACGACGGCTATTTTTCGGCGAAAAGGACAGCGCCTCGACGCGCACGCGCTCATCCGTCAAGTCGACGAGGTTGAACGAGGGCCAGAGCCGCGCCGGGTTCGGCTGCGACGAATAGACGCCCTCGGCGCGACCCGCGCTGCCCGCAGAGGCCAAGATCAAGTCGCCGCACGCGCCGCCCAAGCCGCGCAGCAAACGCGCCGTGGGCACGTGCTTGTGGCCGTGCAGCAGCAAGACCGCGCGCCCAAACGAGTGCAGCGCCGAGAGTGCGGTGCCAGCGCCGAGCGCGGTCATGGTCAGCTCTTCGCGATCGGCGTACGAGACCAACGCTGGCAACAGCGAGCGTACGAGCCAGCGCACCGGCCGCGGCGTGCCCACCATGTCGACATGGCTGATGTCGGTGATGGGCGTGGGGATCAAGTGATGGTGAACGAGCAGCAGCAGCGGGCGACCGTCGTTCGGGAGCTGGGCGTGCACTTGCAGCAAATCTTCGAGCCGGAACGTGCCGCCCGCACCTACCAAACCACCCGCCAAATAAGACGAGTCGTAAGACACGACGTGCGCGGGCAAGCCATGGAACTGCTGAGGCACGACTTCGGCCAAGAACGGCGTGCGCTGCCCGAGCACGTGCATCCGCTTGGGGTCGGCCGCGCGGTGCAGCTCCTTGAACAGCACTTCGCGGTTGGGCCCGAACAACCCGAAGCGACGTCGATCGTGATTGCCGGGCAGCACGACCGTGAACGCATCACCCAGCGCGCTCAGCATGCGCCTGTGCAGCGCCAAGAACGCCTCGATCAACACGTCGGGCGGGTCGGTGCCGGAGTCGAAGACGTCACCCGTGATGACGACCGTGCTGCGTTCGGGGCGCGCGCGCTCCTGCTCGCTCTGCAACGCGTCGACTAGCTTGTCGAACAGCCGCGTTTGGGTGCCGTGGCTGCGCGTGATGTGTAGGTCCGAAAGATGGACCAAAAAAGTCATTGGCTCGTCTTTTGATTTCACACTCGAGGTGGAAGTGCAAGACGAGCCAGCGTCCGTTTCACAACTGTCACGGATAAAACAGCAGGCCCACCGTGATTCCCTCGCTCAATTGCGGCGGGAAATTGAACGACGTGTCCACCGGCACTTGGTCCCCACGCAGCCGATCGGCCGCGTCCGGGTAATAGCTGAAGCCCAACATGCCTTCGGCGACCAGCTTGCGCGAGATTCGTTTTTCAATCTGAGCGCCGAGAGTCGCGCCATGCCCGAGCACCACGTTGTAGCGATAGCCGAGCAGCGCAGCTCCGGTGATGCCGTTCCGAAAAGTAACGGCGTGGATCACGAGCTGGGGCGATACCTCGAACGGAAACAAGAACTTCAGATCCGGGTGTTGGCTGTCACCGTAGCTCAAGAGCACCGGTACGAAGCCAGCGCTGACCTCGAGCGAGATCGCTGGCGCGCCTGCCCGCACCGATAACCCGTTGGGATTGTAAAATCCGATCTGCGCGCCGAAGCCGAAGTTCGCTTGCTCGCTCGATTCCGGCGTGGACGCCTCTCGAGACCCGCCGTCGCTCTGGGCGGCGTGTGGGGGTGGCGGCGTGGGTGTGAGCTGTTTCACAGGTGCAGGCGCGGGCGCGGGCGCGGGCGCGGCTTCCGGCGTCGGCGCTGGCTCTGCTGCTGCTGGCTGTGTGACGATCGGGGCAGTTTGGGCCCCGGCATGCCCCACGATCCAAACTGATACGCCAACAACCATCCCCATGCCCAACACCCGAAATTTCATGGTCTACACCCTAGTCCAGAGAAGCGACTACGCGCGTCCATAAGCGCTAGGCTCGTGTCCTTTCGCCTCATTGCTGAATGTTTACAGCATGTCCGCGTGTGTACTTATTCGGCAGCGTTTGACACGAGCACCAAATTTGCAACGCTTCAGTGACGCCATGAACGTTTGCGAATGCTCTCAGTGCGGGCTCACCGCAGCAAGTTTCGTGTGGGGCTTCGCGCTCCTCGCGAAGCACGGCTGGGGCATCACTCCAGCCAGCAGCCCGCCGGGCGCGGCCGAGCGGTCGTGGCTGTGCGCTGACTGCGGCACGCGCGCGGAGAGCGTCGCGCGCGGCCTCGCCCGTTGGACCGCGCAGAAGCCGCAGCGCGAGCGCGACCAACAGCGCAAGCATGAGCAAGAGCGTGAGTCGGCGCGCCCGCGCGCGGCTCGCCCGCTGCGCGTGCTCGTGATCGACGATCACGTGCTGATGCTGCGCAGCATGGTGCGCATGCTCGCCGGTTGCGAAACGGTGATCACGGCCAATCCGCGCGAGGCACTGAAGCTCCTGCGCGAAGGCGCCCGCTTCGACGCCATCGTGTCCGACGTGATGATGCCGGACCTATCTGGCCCCGAGCTTTACGAGCAGTGCTTTCGGCTTTCCGCGGACGTCGCGCAGCGCTTCGTGTTCGCCAGCGCGGATCCCATTGTCGCGCGCCAGCGCATCGATGACGTGGCGGCCTCTCTGGGCGTCGAACAGCCCCCGGCTTTGCTCAGCAAGCCCACGTCGCGCGTCGCGCTGATGGCCGCGGTCACGGCTGCAGCCGCGGGCAACGCGCACGAATCCGGCACTTACGTGATGAAGCTGCCGCGCTCGGGCGCTCGGGATAGCGCGCGCCCGTCGAGGCCGCGCGGCACGCCCGTGGTCGAAGAGAACGCTGATCCGCGCAAGCGCGGCTCGCGTTACTGACCCGTACGCGGCAGCACGCGGTACGCAGTGCCGCTCAGCAGGTCGCTGATATAGAGCTGTGCGTCGGGCCCGACCGTGACGCCGGAGAGCGAGCCCGCGGGCAGCCCGGTGTCCACACTACCGAGCGGCGTGCCGTCGCGTTCGAACCACCAGATCTTGCTCGTGGCATTGTCGGTGACGATCAGCGTGTCACGGGTCAGGGTGAGGCCGCTCGGAGCCGTCAAAGTGACGGAGGGCACGAGCGTATCGAGCTGCGCGCCGTCCATGGCACGGTGAATCTCGATCGGGTCGAAGGTCGTCACGTCCTGCCCCGCGCTGCCAGTATCGACGCCTAGCCGCACCACGCGCGCGTTGCCCGTATCGGCCACGTACAGCGCGCGCTGCGCCGGGTCCAACTGCAAATGGCTCGGAATCTCGGGCACGCGCGAGAGCTGGCCCGTGACGTAACGCTCGAGCTCGCCGTCCGAGTGGTCCTCGCCGCCCACCACGTGCGGGGCGTGAAAGTCATAGTGATCGAGCGCGCCGATTTGGCCGTTGAAGACCCAATACGAGTTATCGTGGTCGAAGGCGATGCCCATACAGAACGGGCTCTCGTGCAACATATCGATGTGCGTGCCGTTTTGGCCCGGCTGAGGCGTCGCGCCGAAGATCGCTTGATCCGACGACCAGAGCACGGGGCCTGAATAATCGACCGCTTCGTCTTCGTAGTTGTCGGTGCGCGCTTCGCCGCACGTCGCCAAGTGCCCGTTGTCGCCAAACGCGATCGACGTCGGGCGACGCATGAAGTGCCAGGCGTTGCCATCCTTGCGGATCGTCATTTGCGGCGCGTCGCTCGTCGCCTGTTTCACGAGCGCGACTTCGCCCTCCAACGCCGCGCAGCCGCTGGTCGCGATCATCAGGCACGGCAGGTTGCTCGGAAATTGGCGGAGCGTGACCCACAGCTCCCCCTCGCGCAGCGGATCGAAGGCCAGCGCCGTGGCGCTGAAGCCCTTCGGCGCCTGATACAGCGCCACGAGGTCCACCGCGCTCGGCACGGCCGTCGGCAGCGCGCTCGCCCCGCCAGCAGAGCCCGCGGAGGCACCCGGCGCGCCGTCGTCGGTCGTGGACAGCGGGCTCGAGCTACACGCAGACAGCGCGAGCGAGGCGACGAGCGTCACAATCTGCGAGGGAACCGAACGCATCCCCGAAGGGTGAAACGGGGGAGCGGCGTTGTAAAGGCCGCCCCCCGAGTTAGCCCCTGCGCCCTACGCCAAGTCGCGCGCTCGGCGGCTCAGCTGAACTGCCCTTCCAGATACTCGCGAGTCGCCTGCTGTGCGGGGTGCTCGAAGAGCTGTGCGGTGTCCCCGTATTCCACGAGGTAACCGGTCCGCTCGCCTTCGCCCGTGTCCACGTACAAAAACGCGGTTTTGTCTGCCACGCGCTTGGCCTGCTGCAGGTTGTGCGTGACGATCGCGATCGTGTATTTCTTTTTGAGCTCGCGCATCAGCTCCTCGATTTTGCGCGTCGCCACGGGATCGATGGCGCTACACGGCTCATCCATCAAGAGGACGTCGGGCTCGGTGGCTATGGAGCGCGCGATGCAGAGCCGCTGCTGTTGCCCGCCGGAGAGCTCGAGCGCGCTCTCGTGGAGCTTGTCTTTCACTTCGTCCCACAACGCGGCGGAGCGCAACGCTTGCTCGACCTTTTCATCGCGATTGCCTTTGTAACCGTTCAGCTTCAGGCCGTACGCCACGTTGCGATAGACCGTCATCGCGAATGGATTCGGCTTTTGAAACACCATGCCGATGCTGCGGCGAACCGCGACCGGGTCGATCGATTTGCCGTAGATTTCCTTGCCGCGATAGCGGACCTCACCCTCCAGGCGAAAGCCACGCTTCAAGTCGTTCATGCGATTGAGGCAGCGCAGCACCGTGCTCTTGCCGCAGCCCGAGGGCCCGATGAACGCGGTGATGGTTCCCCTTTCGACGCTCAGCTCGACGTCACGCACGGCCTTGAAATCACCGTAGAACAAGCCCTTCACGGACAAATCGAAGACCTTCGAGCCGTCGCTCTCTTGGGCCTGCTGCTCTGATTTGGCTTCGTTCATGCTCGTAGTGCTCCCGAAAGCTTGGCCGCGCGCCGCGAGAGCAGTTGCCCAAGGACGGTCAGCAATAAAACGATGAACACCAGGACCAACGAGGCGGCCCAGGCAAATTGCTTTTGATTGTCGAACGGCGATTTCGAAAAATTGAAGATCAACACGGCCAGCGAGGCCGTCGGTTGCATGAAGTGATGGTTCAGCCAGTAGTCGCTGAACGTCATGGTGAACAGCAGCGGCGCGGTCTCGCCCGCCGCGCGCGCCAAAGCCAGCAGGACACCAGTGAGGATACCCGGCATGGCGGTGGGCAACAAAATATCCCACACCGCCTGGGTTTGCGTTGCGCCCATTCCAATCGCGGCCTCGCGCATCTCGGCGCTGACCGAGCGAATCGCTTCTTCGGTCGTGAGCGTGATGATCGGCAGCATGAGTACCGCCAAAGCCACTCCGCCCGCCAGCGGCGAGAAGTGCCCGGTGAGCAACACCACGGTCGAATACGCGAACACGCCCGCCAAAATCGAAGGTAAACCGGTGAGCAGCTTGGCGCAGAAGCGCACGGCATGAGCGAGCCGCCCGTCCGGGTTCACCTCGGCCAAGTAGATGCCAACCAAGATCCCGAATGGGATGCTGAGCAGCGCTGCGATTGACACGACCAGCAACGTTCCGACGATCGCATTGCCGATCCCCCCGCCGGCCACGCCCGCCGCGGGCGGCAGCTGAGTGAGCAGGGCGGGGCTCAGGCGGGCCGCGCCACGCCAGATCAGCATGACCAGCACCGAAAACAGCGGCACTGCGGCGAGCAGCGCGAGTACCGCGCAGCTCACGCTCGCAGCAAAGCTGAACAGCGTGCGGGGCCGGCGCAGCGAGCGTTCGAGCTGCTGTAAGTCGACGGCTTTCGTGACCGGAGCACTGACGAAGCTGGCGCTGATATCGGTCATTTGGCGGCTCCTCGCGCGGCAAGCGCGCCCTCGTTCGCTACGTCGCGGCGCATGATCAGCTCGCCTGCCAGGTTCACCAGCAAAGTGAGCAGCAAGAGCACGAGCGCGGCGTACATCAACGCTCCCAGGTCGAGCGCTGATGCGGCTTCGGGAAACTTGTTGGCCAGCAAGGCGGCCAAGGTGTCTGCCGGAGAGAAGAGAGACGGGCTAATCACGTTGGCGCTACCCACGAGCATGGCGAGGGCCATCGTCTCGCCCAGGGCTCGGCCCAGGCCGAGCACCAGCGAGCCGTAGATCCCACGCTTCGACGTGGGCAAGGTCACGCCGAAGATCGTCTCCCAGCGGGTGGCACCCATGCCGAACGATGCCTCGCGCAACGAGGGATCGACCGCGGCAATCGAATCGCGCGAGATCGCGGTCACGGTGGGCAGGATCATGATCATCAGCACGATCGAGGCCGGCAATAGGCCCACGCTCAGGAGTGGCGTACTAAATAGCGGGAACCAACCCAAGTGACCGTGTAGCCAATTGCACGCAGGCCGAATCGCGGGAATGACCACGAAGATGCCCCACAGCCCGTAGACCACGCTCGGAATAGCGGCCAGCAGCGTGATCACGCGTTGTAGGAACTGCTCGAGCCAACGTGGGATGAACTTCTCGGTCAGGAACACCGCGGTCGCGATCCCGAACACGCCGGCCAAGCTCACGCCGATCGCGGAGCTGACCACGGTGCCGAAAATCTCCGGCAAAATGCCGAATTGTCCTTTGCCCGCGTCCCACTTTTTCGAGGTGACGAAGTGAACGCCGTACTTCGAGATCGCGGGCAGCGCTTGCTCGACCAACAAGAGCACGATCAGCACGACGAGCGCGCCGGACAATGCCGCGCACAGCCGCGTGCCCCACTTGAAGCAAGCGTCCAGCTCGATCTCTGTGCGCGTCGGTGGGCGCGCGATGCGTTCGGGTTCCCGATCGGGATCTGCCATGGTCTTCCTTTGCTTCCGGGTCAGCCGTCGATTTTGTCGACTTCGGAGCTCAAGCGAGCGCTCAATTCTCGAGGCATTTTCAGGTAACCGAGCTCTTGTGCGATCTGCTGCTGCTGCTCGCCGAGGCAACGTTTCAGGACCGCCTTCAACGCCTCGGCCTCACGCTTGTCGGCGTAGTGCTTGCGACTGAGCACCCAGGTGTAAGTGACGATGGGATACGCCTCGGGCCCTTTTGGATCGGGCACACGGATCTGCAAATCTTCGGGCACCGCTGCGCCCTCCAAGGCCTTCTGGCCCGCTTTGCCCGCGGCATCGGCGACGACGAATTGCGCGGCTTGGTTTTCGAGCGCGGCCATCGGCAAGTGGGCGAGCTTGGCGTAGCCGTACTCCACGTAGCCGATGGCGCCGGGTGTGAGCTGAATCAGCGCGGACACTCCGTCGTTGCCTTGGGCCGAGATCGCCTCCTTCCAGTGCACGGACTTGTCGACGCCGGGCGTCCACTCGAGGTTCAGCGCCTTGGCGACGGCCGACATGTGCGAAGTGAACGCGTACGTGGTGCCGCTGCTATCGGCGCGGGTAACGACGGTGATATTCAGATCGGGCAACGCCACACCCGAGTTGTCCTTGACGATCTCGGGATCGTTCCATTTGCTGATTTGGCGCAGGAAGATCTTCAGATATGCGGCGCGCGAGAGGCGAACCGGCTGCGTCACACCCGGCAAATCGTAGGACAGCACGATGCAGCCGGCGGTCAACGGCAGCAGCAAGACACCGCCGTAGCTCTTGGGCAGCGCGGCGATTTCCTTCTTCGACATGCCGGCGTCACTCGCACCGAACATCACCAGGCCCGAGGTGAACTGACGAATGCCAGCCCCGCTGCCAATCGGCGAGTAGTTCACGCGAACGCTCGGGTTCTGCTCGTAGTAGTCGAGGAACCAGCGTTTGTAGAGCGGCGCAGGAAACGTCGCGCCCGAGCCCTGGAGCGACACGTCGTCTCCGTGACCGCTGCAACCCGGCGCGCCACAGAGAACGGCGGCGAGCGCGAAATGCCTGAGCCGATGCAATGCCCTCATGCGGCGACTCCAAAGCATGGACCATACCGAAGCGAGTCAGGCGCATCTGCTCGCTCGACAACGGAGTTCGCGGCCCTCACTTTCGCGCGCTAGTTGCCGTCGAGCCGAGTCGTGAATTCGAATCGAAACCAAACGAAACGGCGACGAGCTGCCGCGCTTTTGCTGCGACCGAATCGCGCGCAGTGTGGCTTTTGATCATTCACTCGAGAGGCCTGCAACGAGCAGCGGCACGACGAGCATCCGTATCGCCTCTGACGTGTTACCCAATCGTCATCGATGTTCGAGTCACGCCTCTTCGCCGTCGAATTCGCCGGCTTCGGGGATCTCGTCCAAGCCAACGCCGCCGCGCACGGGGATGGCGCGCGCGTGACCGACCTTCTCGAGCACCATGGCGAGCGCCGCGCGGTCGTCCACCGCGGGCAAGAAGCTGCGTGAGCCGTCCCACAGATCGAGCGCGATGTGCGGCAAGTCGAGCACGATGCGATCGATTTGCGCCCACTTGAAGCGGCGCGCGCGCGGCCAACCGAGGGTGACATCGCGAAAATCCACGCCGTCCCCGCGGACGCGCACGCCGCGCATGTTGGTGCGCAAGAAAGAGGACAGCGCGCCGGCGAACAGCAGCCCCGCGCACACCCGCGCGCTCATGAAGCCGCGCACGCCGCGCTCGACGATGTTCACGTACAGCCAGCTATTGGACGAGCTGTGCTCGGCCAGCACGACCGCGGCCACGCCGGCCAGCGCGAGCGCCAAATACAAGAGCGACGGGATGCGCGCCGCGAACGGCGGCCCGAACGTGCTCTCCGTCGGGCGATAGGTCATGTCGAAGCCGGGCGGACGCGACGGGCGAGCCATGTGAGTGAAACGTAACGCTCGGCGATATCCTTGGAAAGGCGTGTACTTTTCCTGAACGGCAGTGGCAGGCTCGGGCGCCATGCCGACCTCAGTGCTGCGCCGCGCTCCGGGATCACCCGCACTTCTGCCGTCTGCCGTGCGGCGCATCGCCGACGCGATGCTCAGCGAGCTCGAGCTCGGCCACGCCGAATTGAGCGTGCTGCTCACCAACGACACCGAGATCCACGCCCTCAATCTGGCTCACCGAGCCAAGGACAAGCCGACCGACGTGCTCTCCTTTCCCTTGGACGAAGGGGGCGGGGCCGACGGCGCGGTGAGCGGCACGCGCATCCTGGGGGACGTCGTGATCTCGCTCGATACTGCGGCGCGCCAGGCGCACGGTCGCAAGCGCGAGCTGCTGCCCGAGGTGCGCTTCCTGCTCGCGCACGGGCTGCTCCACCTCCTGGGTTACGATCACGGCAATCCGACGGAAAAACGCGAGATGGACGCGCTGACTCGCCGTTTAGTCCGAGCGGTGAGCGAGAAATCGACGAAACCACGCAAAAGCGCCGCGCAATCGCGGTCCGGTGGCCGAGCCCCCGGTCGTGCCCTCATTCCGGGAGGTGCCCGAGGGGACCGCAAGCGTGCAACTCGGGCTCGCGGAAGGCATGCGAAATGATTGCTAAGTCCGCGCCTTACAACGAAAAACCGGCGCAGTTCTGAGCCCGGTTCACCGTCCAGCATGGAACAAGGGAATGGACGACGGGGGGTGCCTAAACCGGCCTTCGGGACGCCTTTCCCGGACCTCCCCCTGCCTGAGCCGCAGAAAAAAAGCTCAATCTCTCCCCGCTTCAGATTTTTCCCCTTGAAAGGTCGATCATAACCCTGTTATCGCTTCGCCCGTGCCTTGGACGACTGAAACGGCGGCCTAAAACCCCGCCAGGTCGGTCCCATGGGCCGCAGATGGCCGAATTTTTGGATGTTCTGATAGGAGGAAGCGCATGGCTGGCAAAAGGTTGACGAAGGCTCAGGTTATCGCCGAGCTCGCGAATGCATCGGACTTGGACAAGAAGAGCGTGGGTCGCGTGTTCGAAGGGCTGCAAGAGCTCATCCGCAAGCAACTCTCCGCTCGTGGCCCCGGCGAGTTCGTCGTCCCGGGTCTGGTGAAGCTCCGCGTGGTGAAGAAGCCGGCGACGAAAGAGCGCCAGGGCATCAATCCCTTCACCAAGGAGCCGATCACGATCCCGGCGAAGCCCGCGAGCAAGAAGGTTCGCGCGACGGCTCTCAAGAACCTCAAAGACCTGGTTCAGTGAGTCTTCTGCCGCGCGCGTTCGCTTGAACGAGCGCGCGGCAAACGATTTGTCCCCGGCTTCGCGAGAAGTCCGGGGACACGTCGTTTTGTGGGCCTGAATTTCGACGCGCGCCGTGTGAGGCCCAGTTTCGAGCTACAATCACGAGCTGCGATGGCGAACGGGGAGCTGTTGGTTCGAGCGCGCAAGGGTGTGGGGCGCGCGGAGCGCGGCGCTCGTCCGCGCCGCCGAAGGCTGGGTGCGGTGCGACGTAGCGCGTGACCATCGACAAAATCCTGCGTTCGTCCGGGGCCCGACCGCGGTCGCCAGGCACGCAGCTTGACCTGAGGCGGCAGGGCGCCATGGATGGTGCATGGCGCTCGTCGGGAGACCGTGATCGTGCCGGCTTCGCCGCGCCTCAAGCTGGCCGCGGTTGCCTGCGTTTTGGCGCTGCTCGCGCTGGCGCACGCGACCGGCGTGCTTTCGCGCTTTGCTGATCCAGCGGGGGTCGCGCGCACGCTCGTCGAGCTCGGGCCCTGGGGGTACTTGGCGTTCGTGGCGGCGTATGCCGTGTTTCAGCCGTTCGGGGTGCCGGGCACGATTTTCATCATGGCCGCGCCGTTGATTTGGCCGTGGCCCGTTGCGTTCGCGCTGTCCATGACGGGCACCATGGCCGCAAGCTTGGTCGGCTTTACGTTCGCGCGGCTCGTGGCGCGGGATTGGGTAGTCAAGCTCATCCCCGAGCGCTTCAAGAAGTACGACGACGCCCTCGCCACGCGCGCGTTCGCGACCGTGTTCTGGTTGCGCTTCATCTTCTGGATGCCGCCGCTGCTGCACGCCTTCTTGGGCGTCTCGAAGGTGCGCTTCTCGACGCACTTCCTGGCCTCGTTCCTGGCGTACTTGCTGCCGCTATTTCTGGTCAGCTACTTCGGACAGAAGATCTTCGATCTGGTGAAGCAGGTGCCCTTCGCAGGCTGGCTCGCCATCGCCACCGGGCTGGCAGCGGTCGTGTTCGCCGTGCTGGGCGTGCGGCGCTGCGCACGTAGCGCTCGCAGCGCGTAACTGCCAGCTTGCGCCGGGCACGCCGGGACCCCACGCCGGTTCACCAGTAGAACGACGCGCCGACGCGCAGCAGGCCGCCACCCGAGGTGTTCGTGGTGCGGTGCGTGTTCGGATCGGTGAACTCGGGCACGTCGTCCGCGAGGTCGTCGGTGCGGCCACGAACGAAGCCAATGATGTCGCCCGAGAGCGCCACGCGGCGCGTGACGCGCACTTCGACACCCAGGCCCAGTTGGCCGCCGAAATACGAGTAGTGCTCGTCATGGCGTTGAAACCATTGCTCGCCCGAGCGCGGCGCGACGGTCACGGTCGCACCGCTGAACCCGAGGCCGCCCAAGCCGTACAGCTGCACCACGTCATGCGGGTTGAAGAACACGAGCGTGTTCAGCAACAGCCCGGCCTCACTGCGCGAGTAGCCCTGAAAATCAGTACCAGTCAGCAGATCGACCCCGGCCTCGAAAGCCAGGTGCGGGATGGGACGGTAGCGAAAACCGAAGCCAAGGCCGGCCATGCCCGCGTTGGACGCGCGCTCCTGCTTGTTGCCGAGCAGCGCGGCCTCGAGGTGCAGGTTGAACCCCCACTCGCGATATGAACCGCGGCGCCGCTTCTTGGCCGGCGGGTTTTCGGGCACGTCGAAATGCATCTCCGGCTCGTAGCCGGGGGGCGGGTAGCTCGGGGGGTTGTACGCGGAAGGGGGCGTTGGCGGCCTGTCCGGTCGCGGTGGGGCGCCCGGGGGCGCACCAGGCTGCGCGCCGGGGGGCGCACCAGGCGAGCCAGCGGGCGGCCGACGGGGCGCTGCGTTGTCCTCACAGAACCAACCGTCCGGGCAATCGTCCGCCGCCAGCGAGGTGGCAGGCGCGAGCGCGGCGAGCGCAAACGGTAAGGCGAACACGAGGCGGCGCGACATCCGGGGCTAAGCTCCTCGAGCCTGGAGCGGCTCGCAACCCAGGGTAGCAACCCCAGTGCCAGTTGCCAGCCGCCAAATCAGGGCCAAAAATGCCGCAACACGCGGGTGCGCGTTAAGATCCGTTCACAGTTGGGTGAGGCGTGTGGCACGCGCGGCACGCGCGACGCGGCGCCTGCGCGCGACGTTTCGCAAAACGTTCCCTTCTTCAACCGGATCGCACTACACGGTGCTCAGAGTCTTCATGGCCGCAGCCGTCGTCATCAAAGCAGGTCACGTGCAGCCGGTGTGGGCCGGGCACCCGTGGGTGTTCGCGCAAGCCATCGAGCGCATCGAGGGCGGCGCCGCGCCGGGTGACGAAATCATGGTCCGCGACGCTCGCGGCAACGTGCTCGGCCGCGGGTTGTATTCGCCGGGCTCGGCGATCCCCGTGCGTTTGTTCACGCGCGACGCGAACACGCCGATCGATGGTGCGCTGTTCAGCTCGCGGATCGAGCGCGCCGTTGCGCGCCGCAAGGCGCTCGGCTTGCCGTCCAAGGAGACCAATGCCGTGCGCTTGGTGCACGCCGAAGGGGATGACCTGCCCGGCCTAGTCGTCGACCTGTTGGGTGACGTGGTTGCGGTCCAGCTCAGCACGATCGGCTTGAAGCGGCGCGAGGGCGTGATCCTGGACGTGCTCAGTAAGCTGCTCCACCCGCGCACGATCATCGATCGCACGCCGCTCACCCACGCCAAGACCGAGGGCTACGCGCCCACGCCCGGCGTGCTGCGCGGCGATGCGACGCTCGATGCGTTCGAGTTCAGCGAGCGCGGCTTGAAGTTCAAGATCCCCTTCTCGCTCGGCCACAAGACGGGCTTCTACGTCGATCAGCGCCCACTGCGCGCGCGGATCGAGGAGCTGTCACGCGGGCTGCGTGTGCTCGATACGTACAGCTTCGTCGGGGCCATCGCGCTGTCAGCCGCTCGCGGCGGAGCGCGTGAAGTGCACGCCGTCGACGCCAGCGCGCCCGCGCTCGAAATTGGCGCCGAGTGCGCAGCCTTGAACGGCTTGTCCGAGCGCGTTTCGTTCGAACGCGCCGATGCCGTGGAAGTGCTGAACCAAGCCGGCCGCCAAGGCGGCTACGATCTGGTGATCTGTGATCCGCCGAAGCTCGCGCCTTCCCGCGCGGCCAAAGCGCGCGCGACGGACAGCATGCGCAAGCTGTCCGCGAGCGGCTGCCGCGCGACGCGCCCGGGAGGCATGCTCGTGGTTTGCTCGTGCTCGGCCGCGATCGGCATGAACGAGCTGACGCGCGCGGTCGCGCTCGGCGCGCGGGACGTGGGCGCGCACGCTCTGGTTTTGGAGCGGTTTTTCCAGGGCCCGGATCACCCGGTACCGGCCGCGTTCCCCGAAGGGTTGTACTTGTGCTCACTGCTCGTGGAAGTGGTGCCCGGCTGACATGACCCCGATAGCCGAGCTCCCGAAGCGCTTGCCCAAGCATTTGCGCGGCTTGTTGTTCGACCTCGACGACACGTTGCTCGATCACAGCAAGCTGAGCGAGGCGGCCTATTCGGCGCTGTTTCGGCTGCGCGAGGCGGGCTTCGAGTGTTACGCGGTCACCGGCCGCCCTGCAGGCTGGGCGGCGGTGCTGGTCAATCAATGGCCGATCCAAGGCGCGGTCGCCGAGAACGGCGCGATCGCGTTTCACGCCGACCGTGACGGGCTGCACACCTTCGATCCCGTTCCGGCCCTCGAGCGCCGCGCGCGGCTGCAAGCGCTGAGCAATCTATGCCTCGAGATTCAAAGCGAGTTCCCCGAGCTCGTGCCCGCCGACGACGTGCCGCTACGGCGCACCGACTTCACGTACGATATTGGTGAGCATCAGTTGGTTCCCAGGGACCGCGTGGCCGAGCTTCGTCGCTTCGCCGAGGCCCGCGGCGCGAGCACCTTGGCCTCGAGCGTGCACGCGCACGTGAGCTTCGATCGCGCGGACAAGGCGTCCGGCGTGGTGCGTTTGATCCATGCGCTGACCGGCGTCGATCCGAGCGTGATCTTGTCGCGCTATGCCTTCATCGGGGACAGTGAGAACGACGCCAGTTGCTTCGCCGCGTTCCCCCACAGCATCGGCGTGCGGAATCTGAGCGGCCGCCCCACGGTCCCGCCCCGCTACATCACCACGCGGGAGCGCGGCGCGGGCTTCGTGGAAGCCGCGCAAGCACTGATAAATGCAGGTTCGTGCTGAACACGCGACGCCCTCCCGACGCCCCCTCGGTTGCGGGATTCGACAGCCGCGGAGAAATGCTACAAAGCCGCTCCCCATGACTATCGAGAGTGAGCTCGTGAACGCCGGACAGACTTACCTCTACCCCAACTACCGGCAACCGCCGTTCGTGTTCGTGCGAGGGGAGGGCTCGCAGTTGTTCGACGCCTCGGGCAAGCGCTACCTCGATTTGTACGCGGGCATCGCCGTGAGCACGCTTGGTCATGGCCACCCCAAGCTGAGCGCCGCGATCGCCGCGCAAGCCGGCAAGCTGTTGCACGTCTCGAACTACTTCTACAACGACCCGAACGTGCGCCTGGCGGAGAAGCTATGCCGCCTGACGGGAATGGATCGCGCGTTCTTCTGCAACTCGGGCACGGAGGCCATCGAGGCCACGCTCAAGCTCGCGCGGCGTTACTTTCACGCGCGCGGCCAAACCGAGCGCCAGCGCATCATCGCCTTCCGCAACTCGTTTCACGGGCGCACGCTGGGCGCGCTGGCGGCCACCGGCCAAGACAAATACAAGGACGGCTTCGGTCCGCTCCCGGGCGTAACGCACGTTGCCTTCGGCGATCTCGGCGCCGTGCGCGCGGCGATGGGGCCGGACGTAGCAGGCATCTTGGTCGAGCCGGTGCAGGGTGAAGGTGGCGTGTTGCCCGCGCCGCCCGGCTTTCTGCGTGAGCTGCGCGCGCTCGCCGACAGCCACGGCGCGCTGCTCTTGGCCGATGAAGTGCAGACCGGTGTCGGTCGCACCGGCAAATTCCTCGCCCTCCAGCACGACGGCGTCGAGGCAGACGCCGTAGCGCTCGCCAAAGCGCTCGGCGGCGGCGTGCCAATCGGCGCCATGGTGTGCAAGAAGTTCTTGGAAGAGGCGCTGCCTCCCGGCAGCCACGGGTCCACGTTCGGCGGCAACCCGCTCGCCTCCGCGGCCGCGCTGGCCGTGCTCGAGGTGCTGGAGAACGATGGCTTGCTCGCACAGGTGAACCAGCGCGGCGAAGAGCTGTCTGCCCTGCTCGCCAGGACCGCGAGCAAGTTCCCGAAGCTCGTGGAGTGCGCGCGCGGCCGAGGCCTGCTGCAAGCGCTCGTGCTGCGCGAAGGCGTCGACGCGCGCAAGGTGATGAGCGCTCTGCAAGAAGCCGGCGTGTTGCTCACCATCGCCGGTGGCCAAGCGTTGCGCTTCTCGCCGCCGCTCGTGATCAGCCGTGCGGAATTGGAAGAGGGCGTGCAAGTGCTGGAGCGCGCGCTCGCTCAATACGTCTGATTCGAACCGAAAGTCGCGTCGTGGATCTGGCTTCGCCCGTAGCTGACACGCCTGGCGACGCGCTCGTCGCCTGCGCGACCTGTGGTACGCCGGTCGATCCGTTGCGCGCGGACCGCGTGGCCCACGTGCGCGATCGCTTTCGCTACTTCTGTAGCTTGTCGTGCCGCGATCGCTACGACATGAACGCCACCGGCACACCCCTGCCGTTGCCACGTGATCACGAAGAGCTGCGCGTGCGGGTGCGCGCTGCCGCAACGGCGGTCGCCCCGCCGAGCGCGGCCGAGCTGGAGTCGCCGAGCCCGCGAGCCATTGCACTCGTGGCACGCCCGGACTCGATCGAAGAGCCCATTGCCGTCACCGAGCGTCTCGCCTTCGATTACGAATCCGAGCCCGCACCGCTGTCCAGTCCGCTGACTCAGCGCGGCGCGCCAGCTGCCGTGGTGGACGTCGGGGGAGTCCTGTTGCTGCTCGCCGTGCTCGGCGCGGTGCTCTCGATCGCGCTGATTTTGGCGGGTGATTCGTCACTCGCCGAGGCCGCGCGCCTGACCGTGATGATGGTCGCGGCGCTGTCCCTGGCCGCGGAATCACTGATGGGCGCGCGCGAGCCGACGCAGCTTCACCCAGCGGCGCTGCTCGCGGCGCCGCTCGCCTCGAGCGCGCTGGCGCTCGGCGCGCGGTTGCTCTCCGAGCCGCACACCGGCAGCGCCATCACCGTGGCCTCGGTGTTGATCGCCGGTAGCGCGACCGCGGCCGCCGCGACGCGCCACGCGCGGCGCCCCATCGACGCCGAGCGGCGGCAGATCGCGATCGAGCTGGACAAGACGGTGCAGCGCGTCGTGGGCGATGAGCTCGTCCCGGCGTCCGCCGCTGACTTGCGGCCCGGCGAGGAAATCGTGATCGAGAGTGGGGAGTCGGTCCCTGTCGATGCCACGATCACCGCGGGCAGCGCCGAGGTGCTGCCCTGGCTCGGTGCAACCGCCCCCGCCACGCGTCGCGAAGGGGATGCCGTGGTCGCCGGCGCGTTGCTCGAAAGTGGGCGGCTGCGCGCCGTCGTGGGTTGGGCCGGATACGACCGCGCGTTCATGCGCCTGACCAATGATCCCCGGCGGCGTGCCGACGTGTACGCGCCCATGGCGCGCATCGGTCGGCTCACGGCCGAGCGCGTCGCACCGTTCATCGCTGGTTTTGCCGCGCTCGCTGCTTACGCGGGCAACGCCGACGGCATGCAGATCCTGCTCCTGGCCGTGGGCGTGCTCGGCTCGGTGGCGCAGCCCGGCGTCGCCGAAATCGGTGGCTTGCACGTGGCGCGCGCGATCCTCGAAGCGCTGCGCCGCGGCATCGTGTTCCGCTCCGCGAGCGGCTTCGAGCGCGCCGGCTCCGTGACCGCGACCGCTTTTTCCGCGCGCGGCACCTTGCTGCTGGGCGAGCCCGAGGTCGCCAACATCGAAGCGTTCGGAGCGCTCGAGCCCGAACAGGTGCTCGCTCTGGTCTCGGGCGCCGAAAGCGGCGAGAGCCACCCGGTCGCGACCGCGGTGATGCGCGCCGCGCGCGCGCGCAACGTGCGGCCCGATGGCGTGCGCAGCCCGAGCATCCAGGCCGGCCTGGGTGTAACGGCGGTCGCAGCCAGCGGCCAAGCGCTGGTCGTCGGCACGCGCGGCTTGATGTTGCGCGAACGCATCAGTGTGGCCTCCGCCGAAGCGCGCATCAGCGATCTCGAAACCATGGGCCGCAGCGTGCTGTTGGTCGCGCTCGGTGGCCGCTTGGTCGGGCTGGTCGGCTTGCAAGACGGGCTACGCCCGGGCGCGCGCGCAGCCGTCCAGCATTTGCTCGACGTGAACGTGGAGCCAGTGCTCCTCTCGGGTGACGCGCGCGAGACCTGCGAGGCGATCGGCCGCGCGTTGGACATCGACCACCTGCGTCCAGAAATTCCGCCCAACGAGCGCGGCGACGAGGTCCGACGCTTGGCGGACAGCGGCGCGGTGATGGCCGTCGTAGGCCGCAGCCCGGCGGACGACATCGCGCTCGCCGCCGCCGACGTCTCGATTGCGCTCTCCGCCGCGGGCTCCAGCACCGCCGAGTGGAGCGTGCAGCTCGCCTCCGACGACGTGCGCGACGCGGCCTACGCCGTACGCCTCGCCCACGACGCCCGGCGCGAGGCGCGCCTAGCCCTCGCCCTGACGTTGATCCCCGCCCTCGGCGGCACCGTGCTCGCCACGCTCAACCTGGTGCCGGTCGCGGTCGTGCCCTTGTTCGCCTTGGCGGGGACGCTCGCGGCCGTGATCAAAGCGCGGCTGTAGCCTGTCTCTGAGCCGCTGAGGCGGCAGCCGAGCTGCAGCTCGGCCCCGTGAGCGCCCACCTGACCGAGTCAGCCCGGGATTTTCGCGGCCAGCACCTCGACCTGTTCGATGCGCGGGGGCTCGGACAGTAGATCGGCGGCGTTGGCCATGAGCGCTTCGGCAATCGGGCCAGTCAAGTGCGCTTGGCGGCCTTTGTCATTGGGGAAGGTGTCGACGATGGCGAACTCGCTATTCGAGATGCGCAGCGCATACCAGGTGATGGTGTCGCGCTCGGCTTGGGCGAGGGGCAGCGCGCCGCTGAGGAACTCGGCGACGACCTGCTCTTTGCCGGGCTTGGCGACGAGGCGCACGAGCAATCCTACTTTGACCATGGGGTTATCCTTTCGGCTCGGCCATTGCGGCCGAGCGACGAATGAGAAGCTAGCGGGGTAGGCTGCTTTTGCTCAGTGGCGAAAGCGACAACAATGCTAGAGTTTCCGCCATGCACATTTGTGTCCTAGCGCTGGATAATGTGTTCGACATGGGGCTTTCTGCGCTGCTCGACACGTTTCAGACGGCAAACGAGCTGTCGAAAGGGGCGCGCGGCGGTACGCCATTTCGTGTCACCTTGACGGGTTTGCGCAGGCGCATCAAAACGCAACAGGGCTTCCAGGTGCCGCTCAAAGCGCTGCCACGCACGCGCCCTGACGTCGCCGTCGTGCCGGCGCTGGGCGTGAAGTCGCCGGAAACGTTGGCACACACGCTCGAGCGGCGCGACGTGGCGGAAGCCGGCAGTTTGCTTGCTGAGTGGGCAAAGGGCGGTACGTGGGTCGCGTCAGCTTGCAACGGAACGTTCGTGCTCGGGCAGGCGGGGTTGCTCGATGGGCGGCGCGCGACCACCACTTGGTGGCTCGCACCCTACTTTCGCCAGCGCTTCCCCCTGGTCGAGCTGCAGGAAGAGCGCATGATCGTGGATTCGGGCGGGCGGGTCACGGCGGGCGCCGCCCTGGGGCACGTCGATCTCGCGTTCTGGCTCGTGCGCCAAAAGAGCCCGGCCCTCGCGCGTGACGCAGCCCACTACCTCACCTTCGACGGGCGCGCGTCGCAGTCAGCGTACGTGATGCAGGATCACTTGGCGCACGCCGACCCACTGGTGGAAAAGTTCGAGCTCTGGGCGCGTCGCAATTTAGCGACGTTTTCGTTGGATGCGGCCGCTCGTTCCGTGGGCACTAGCGAGCGAACGCTGGAGCGGCGGCTGCGCGCCGTGCTCGGCAAGTCACCGCTTTCGTTCGTGCAGGACTTGCGGGTCGAGCAGGCCATTCACCGCCTGCACACGACCGCTCAAAGCATCGAGGAGATCGCTGAAGCCGTGGGCTACCAGGACGGCGTGACCTTGCGCACCCTGCTGCGCAAAAAGACCGGCCGGGGGATCCGGGAGCTGCGCCTCGCCGCCAACCCGAGCGTTGGAAGCCGGCAGGCGGCGTCCGCTCGCGCGGGGCGGTCCTTTTCCGGGCAAGCCAAGGGGGCGACGCGCAACGCTTGACCGCTCGCGCCCCGAGGGGGAAAGTTGTCCCGTGAAAAGCGGGGAAGCCCACAGCCCGCACAGCGGCAAGAAACTCAAGGCACCCGACGCAGATCGCCTGCGTGCGGACCTGGAGGCGTACATGACACGCCGCGGCTTGCGCTCGACCGAGCAGCGCCGGGTGATCATCGACACCTTCTTCGGCTCCGCCGAGCACATCACGATCGATACGCTGCTGCGCGAAGTGCGCGCGGTCGACGCGCGCGTCGGCTACGCCACCGTGTACCGCACCATGAAGCTCTTGACCGAGAGCGGCGTCGTGCAAGAGCACAAGTTCGGTGACGGCTTCACGCGCTACGAGCTGTCGGACGACGACGCCCATCACGACCACTTGATCTGCATGGAATGCGGCAAGATCACCGAGTTCGAAGAAGACGCGATCGAAGAGCTACAGGCCAAGATCGCCAAGCGCCACGGCTTCCTGGTGCGCGCGCACAAGCACGAGATGTACGGTGTGTGCTCGGATTGCCAGGCCAAAGCGCGCGCCGGCCGGCGCTGAGCCCGCGTTTACACGCGCAGTAAACGGCGATCGGTGGCGATGACGTGGCTCGCCACGTCACCGTCCGTGACCGGCAACTCACCGAGCAGCTGGAAGTCGAACACGGTGACGACCGCGAGGGCCGGCGGGCAGAAATCAGGCAAGGTCGCGTCGTAGAAGCCGCTGCCGTAGCCGAGGCGATGGCCGTCGGCGGCCACGGCCAGCGCGGGGACGATCAGCAGATCGATGGATCCCCGCTCGGCGCGCGGCGCTTCGAGTGGGGGCTCGAAGAAGCGCTGGCCGCGCTCCGCGAGCTCGGACACTGCCGACACGCGTGCAAAGCCGGTGCTGAAGCCCGTAGCCGTTGGCTGAAGGAACGGAAAATACAACTGCTTGCCCGCGGCCAGCACCGCGTCCGCGATGGGACGCACGTCGACCTCACGCCGATCGGCCATCGGCCAAAACGAGCCGACGCTGCGCGCGGCTGCGAATTCGGGTAGGCCCAGCACGCGCAGGGCGATGCGCGCGCTGGCTTGCGCGAGCACGCCTTCGGGGTGCGCCGCGCGCAAACCGCGCATCCGCGTGCGCAGCTGCTTTTTCGCGCGGAATTTGAGATCGCTCAGCGTCTCGGCATCGAACAGGTCCACGCCCTGCGTCTTAGCAGATAGTGGCGACTTTGCCGTGAGTGCTTGGCGCTCGAATTGCGATAGGCTCACGCCGAAGTGAAGGTCGGTTTCGTGATCCCCGCTTATCAAGCGGCTGCCAGCGTGGCACAAGTAGTGAGCGGGCTGTTTTCCGAGCTCGGTCCTGAAGCGCGAGATGCCCTGATCCTGGTGGTCGACGACGGCTCCACGGACGGTACGGCGGAGGCGGCGCGCAACGCGGGCGCGCGGGTGCTGCGCCACCTCGGCAACCAGGGCAAGGGCTGCGCCCTGCGCACCGGGTTCCAAGCCCTGTACGACGCGGGTGCAGAAGCCGCCGTGTGTGTCGATGCCGACGGGCAACACCCACCGGAAGAAGCCGTGCGCTTGGCGCGCCACTCGGCGCCGCGCAGCGCGCTCGTGCTGGGTGTTCGCGATCTGGTGCGCGCCGGCGCGCCGCGCGCGAACATTTTCTCCAATCGCTTCTCCAATCGTTTCCTGTCGTTTTCGCTCGGGCGCACGCTGTCTGACACGCAGTGCGGGCTGCGCCGCTATCCCCTGCCGGAGACGCTCACCCTGGGCGGCAAAGCCGAAGGCTACGGCTACGAAGCGGAGCTGATCTTGCGCGCGGTGCGGCTCGGCTGGGACGTGGTGGAAGAACCAGTGCGCGTCATCTACCCGCCCGAGAGCGAGCGAGTGTCACACTTTCATAGCGTGAAGGATCCGGCGCGCATCGTGTACCGTGTGCTGTACACGCTCGCGACCGCGCCTCGGCGGGCTCGGTAACGGTGAGCACCCGCTTGTGGCGCCGTCACTGGGGGAAGCTCAGCGCGCTCAGCGTGCTGCTCGGGCTGTGCGCGGCTCACTTCGGGATCAACGCGCGGGCGCGGCTCACTCCGCCGAGCATCACGCTGCCCAGCGGCGAGCCGCGCCGGATCGACGCGAACCTGCGCCGCTTCGGCGACTCGTACGTGCTCGCGCGCGGCAAGCTCCTCGAAGTGGGGCTACGCGGCACGCCGACCGAGATTGGGTTCGAGCACGCGCGCTTGCTGTACCCGGAAATGGTCGAGAACGAGGGCATTTTGCTGAGCCGTTTCCAGGAGCAAGTGTCGAGCTCACTGGCCCGCGGTGCTCTCTTGGATCTGGCCGAGCTGCGCTATGCCCACGTCGACCGCGGGATGAGCCTCACTCGGCGTCAGGAGATCGCGGCGGGCGCGCGCGGCTTTCAGCCGGACCCGTACCTCGGCTTGTTCCCGACTTATCAGCGCTTCGTGTACTTGAATGCGCTGTACGACATGGCGCTCTCCTTCGAGCACTCACCGCTGATCGGCTGCACCACGTTCACGTTTGGCGGCGACGCGCTCGAGGGCGGAGGTGGGATCTTGGCGCGCGCCTTCGACTTCGAGGTCGATGAGGTCTTCGATCGCCACAAGGCGCTGTTCTTGGTGCGCGAGACGGGACAGATCCCGTTCGCGTCCGTGGCCTGGCCGGGGCTCGTGGGCGTGGTGAGCGGCATGAACGCGGAGGGCGTCGCGGTCGTCGTGCATGGCGCGCGGGGCGGCGCGCCGCAAGCCGAAGGCGAGCCAGTGGTGCACGCGCTACGCCGCGTGTTGTCCACCGCGCGCGACACGGAGCAGGCATTGCAGGCGCTTGCCGCGCAGCCGGCAATGGTCAGCCACATCGTGATTTTGAACGACGCAAGCGGGCGCGCCGCGGTCGTGGAGCGCGTGCCCGGCCGCACCAATTTCGTGCGCTTTTTGCCGGCAAGGGCCGCGACCACGAATCACTTCGAGGGCCCCTGCGCCGCCGATCCCAAAAACCTGGCCGTACGCGCGAACACCTCGACCTTGCCTCGCCGCACTCGCGGCGACGAGCTGATCGCGCGCCTGCCCGCTCACCTTTCCACGACTGACGCGGTGAGCGACGCGGTGGCGTTGCTGCGTGATCGCCAAGGGCCGGGCGATGCCAAACTCGCGCTCGGCGATCGCTCGGCGATCAACGCGCTGATCGCGACCCACGGCGTGGTCATGGACACCAAGAGCCGCACGTTGTGGGTCAGCGAGAGCCCGCACTTGCTCGGCCGCTTCGTGGCCTTCGACTTGAAGCGCATGCTCGCTCCGGACTACGACCCCGAGCACCCACCCGAGCTGGAAGCCACGGGCGAAGATCCGCTCCTGACGAGCGGTGAGTACGACCGCTTCCGCGCTCGGGCCAAGTAGCGGCGCAGCAACGAGCGCGCTAACGCTCGAGGCCGATCCAAGCACCGCCGCAGGCGAGCCCAAAAGCGAGCGGCGCCACCGCGAGCGCGAACAGCACGCCGATCGGCGCGGTCACGAATAGCATCGCCACGAGCGCAGCCAAGGCGAGCCCAGCGGCAAGAGCGGGCTCGAGCACGCTGTGGGCGCTGCTGGCTTTCGCCACCAAAAAGCCGGCAATCGGGAAGGCCAGCAGCACGGCCGCGCCCAGCAAGATCAGCGGCCCGGTGGAGCGAACGTCCGACTCGTCCGCTAGAGAGAAATCGACTCCCAGCCGATGCCCGAGCACGACGGCCAGGCCGAGCAACGCGATCATCAGGCCGAGCGTGGTGAAGGCGCCGATCACGATCCAGCGCACCATCAGCCGGTGATCGACGGGGCGCAGCGCTTCCCGTAGCGAGTGGAGCGACGGAGGATCGGGGATGAACGAATGCTGCTGCGACAGCGAGTCCGGCGCGACGTCACGCAGGGCGACCCACGCGCCGATGCCCATGAACACGAACAGCGGGATCACGGCGACGAGCAAGCCCGGACCGCGGCCCCAGACGATGTGCGCGTACAAGCCGTGCAGCAAAGTGGCGGCAAGCCACGCGAACGAGAACCAATGCCCGCGGCGGCGAGCACGCCGTGTGCCGAGCGCATAACCCCAGAGCCCCGCGAAGAACAGCTGCGCCGGCGCGCTGAGCAGGGCGCGCAGCACGGGCACGCCGCCGCCCGCTCCGAGCAGGATCACCATCAGCCCGTTCACCGCGGCAAAGCCGGCCCCCGCGGCGCTCGCGTAACACACGCCGAGCCGCGGGCCGTCGATGCGGCGCGTGCGGTACAAGGGCCAAACCACGCCCACTTTCAGCGCTTCCTCGAGCGGCGCGACGAGCAGGAAGGTCGCCAGCAGCGCACCACCCACGCCGCTCGTCGCAACATCCAGCGACAGACCCGTGTACGCGAGCACCGCGCGCTCGAAGTAGGCCGCGAACAGGGCAGCGAACGCGCCGCCGACCGCCATCACGATCGTCAAGCGCCGCGACACGCGACCCAGCACGCTCACGCGCAGCCAGACCAAGAAGCCGAGCCCGAGCGGAAACAGCACCAAGAACGGCGCCGCTAGCGCGAGCATGACTTCACCTGGCCGGCTCGCGCGCTATCGAGCATTAGAAATGCAGACCGACCACCGCGCTCAGCGTGGCGCTCGCGCCGATACCGGAACCGTCCGCTGCGTAGACCGCGGCCGCTCGCATGGCGTCGGGATCGGCCGTGGTGGGCACCGCCCCGCCCGCTTTGCGACTCAGGAACAGCGCGTCACCCGTCAGGTTCGCGCCAACGGTGAGCGTGTTGGTCAGGTAATAATCGAGGCCCGCGCCGAGGCGCAGATCGAAGCCGTGCGCGCTGTTCGGGCTGAAGCCGGAATTGGCCTTGTCGAACGACGCCGAGGCGTAGCCCGCGCCGAGCGTGAAGTACGGCTCGAGCCGACCGAGCGGGATGTGCAGGCCGCCTTCCGCGCCCAGCGTCCACAGCGCAAAGTCGGAGAAATTAGCGTAACGAAAGCGCGCGCCGACCGTGAACGCGAGCAAGCGCACGCCGAGCCCTGCGCCGACCGCGAGGCCCGTGCCTTTCGAATCGATGAATTTCGAATCCACCAGGTTGTCGGCCTTGAGCGTGTGCAAGCCGAGAAACTCTGGCCCCACTTCCGCGTTCAGCGCGACGAACTCCAAACCGCGACCGCTGTCTTCTTTGACCGCGCGGTCGAGCTGCACCTCGGTCTGGGTCTGGGGGTCGGTCGAGGGATTGGGCGTGCTGTCGGTTTGCACGGCCTCCGGCGGCTTGAGCCCCCCCGCCTGCAGGTTCGAGGCGGGGGCCTGCTGAGCCAGAGCGGAAGCCGAGACAGAGAGCAGCGTGAAACTCGCACACAAGAAAGCGACGCCAGGCTTCATGATCGGGCCGAGCTTAGCACGCAAATCGCTGGACCCGCTCCAGCAGGCTGTCGTCCGAAAGCTCTGCGGCGATCGTCTCTAGCGCAGCGCGGTTGGCGCCCCGGTACTCCAGATCCGATAATTTTTCGGTCAACGGCACGTCTACTCGCAAAGTGGCGAGCGTCTTGTACAGCGCCGCCTCGCTGCGGAGCCCGGCCAAGCTTTGGGCGAGTGCGGCTGCGCCGCGCACGGGCACGCTCCAAGACGCGGCGGAGTCGGGAATGTTCTCCAAATTGCCGTAGGCGCTGAGCACCGCAGCTGCAGACTTTGCGCCCCAGCGAGGCACGCCGGGAATGCCGTCCGCGCTATCGCCAACCAGCGCCAAGTAATCCGGGATCTGCGCCGGCCTCACGCCGAACTTCTCGCGCACCCCGGCGTCATCGAGCACCTTCTTGCGCATGCGATCGAGGCACACCACGCGGCTACCGACCACGCACTGAGCCAAGTCTTTGTCCGGTGACGCGATGAAGACCTGCTCGACCTCGGGCAACGGCGCGAAGCGCGCGGCGGCCGTCGCCAACGCGTCATCGGCCTCGAACTCGATCATCGGCCAGACCACGATGCCGAGCGCGACGCACGCGCGCTCGGCGAGCTCGAACTGGCCCCACAGATCCGGATCGATACCGGCGCCGGTTTTGTAACCGACGAACAAATCATTCCGGAACGATTCGATGACGTGGTCGAATGCGACGGCCACGTGGCTCGCGCCGGGCTCGCGCGTCAGTGACAGCATGCTGCGCAAGAGTCCGCGCACCGCCCCGACTTCGATGCCTGCCGCATTTTTGGCCGAAGGCACGGCGTAAAATGCCCGAAAAAGTTCGTAAGTTCCGTCGACCAAGTGCACGTTCATGCGCGATTCCGGCTTTTCCGTGGAAAACCGCTACAGGGTAACCCCGCCCCCCTTGCGTTCGTGCCGCTAACTTGAGAAAAATGGCGCCCGCCGCGGCAAGTCGCGGTAAATGGCGGTATCCCCCAATGCGTTCACTGAAATATTCCCTAGCGCTAGCCTCTCTCGGAGGGCTGCTAGCGTTCGCGAGCTGCACGCTCATTACGGACGTGGATCGCAGCAAGATCCCGAACCCCGACGCATCGACGAGTGAAGCGGGTGACAGCAACGGCGGCGGAAGCACCGCGGGCGGCGGCGGAACGCCGTCGGGCGGCAGCACGGGTGAAGCGGGTGAGGCCGGTCAGGCAACCGTGGGCGGCACCGGCGGTACGAGCGGCGGTGGCGGCTCGGCAGGTACCCCCGAAGCTGGCGCCGGTGGCGATGCTAGCCCGAGCGCGGGTAGCGCAGGCGCGGACAGCAGCGAAGCCGGAACCTCCGGCGCCGGCAGCTGAGCTCCGAAGCGCGGTGCCCGTCCAAGCGCCGCCGGAAGGCTTCGAGTCGAGGGTCACGCGCGCGCTGAGCGGCTTCGAGCTCCCCAGCGTCGCGCCCGCGATCGTCGCGCGCCTGTCGGAATATTGCGAGCTGGCCGTGGCTTGGAACCAGCGCGTGGATTTGACCGCCGCGCGCAGCGCCGACGAGCTCGTGGATCTGCTGCTCGCCGACGCCCTGGCGATCACCTCCGTCATGAGCGCGCCCAATGGTGAACGCTGGTTCGACGTAGGAAGCGGCGTGGGCGCACCCGGTATTCCGCTCGCGCTCTTGTCGCCCATGCGGATGTCTCTGATCGAGCCACGCACGAAGCGGGTGGCCTTCTTGCGTACGGCCGTGGGCTCGCTCCAGCGAGCGGATATCGCCGTGCACCGCCGCCGCTCGGACGAATTCGAAGCCAAGAGCTGCGAGGTCGCCGTCTCGCGCGCGACGTTGCCGCCCCCCGAGTGGCTGATCGAAGGCTCACGCCTGGCCACGGGTCGCGTTTGGCTACTGCTCGCCAAGGCCGCCCTGCCCGAGTTAGACGGGCGAACCATCTTGTCTGATCTCAGCTACACGTGGCCACTGACGGGAGCCGAGCGACGCGCGGTTTGCGTTACGGCCGAGAGTTTGGCTGGCGTCGTAATGCCGTAAAAAGTTGACGCGTTTACGGCTCTCCCGGTTCCATTCAGGAATCTTCGACGAGCACGGTGAACCGCAGTTCATCGATGGAAGGTTTGGGTTGCGGACACTCAAGCCCATGTCGCGTGCACGCCCTTGGGTCTTTCCAATCTGATACCGAGTGCAACGTTTGCGCGAGGGGTCCCGGCGGGCGGCGTAGGGATGGATGCGTCTCCCCATTACTGCTTATTTTGCGGCGAAAAATATGCTCGATCGCACTTCAACTGCGTTGACTCACGCTAGCCCCCAGAGGCAAGCTGCGCGCATGCTGGAAGGCAGCGGCACACGCAAGCTCGGCGGCCGCGACCCATTGCGAGCGTTTCAACGGTTCTTTGGCTGGTCACTCGTAGCGCTGTTCGTCTCGTTATTTCCGAGTCGCGCCCACGCTTACACGTGGATGATCAAACACGGTTACGCGAGCTGCCCGGTGTGTCACGCCGACCCGTCGGGTGGCGAGCTGCTCACCGAGTACGGTCGCGTGCAGAGCGACGAGCTCTTGCGAATGCGCTACGGCTCCTCCAGCGGCACCACCGCGCGTAACCCAATCCAGAAGGCACCGCGCCTCGTCCGCAACCTCGAGCTCAAGACCGACGCCCTCTCGGGTGCCGACGAGGACGAGGACGAGGACGCAAAGCCCAAGACCGAAGGCAGCCCTGACACCGCCGGCAGCGAAGCCTCGACCGCCGAAGCAAGCACCGAAGCCGCCCCCACCAGCTCCGAAAGCTCCAGTAGCGCCAGCAGCGAAAGCGAAACGCAACCCGGTGATTTTCTGTGGGGCCTAGTGAAGCTCCCGGATTGGCTGCTCTTGGGCGGTAGCTACCGCCACCTGACCGTGACGCGGCCCAATCGCCAAGAGAAAAAGTTCGTCACGTTCCCGATGATGGCTGACTTGTACGGGCAAGCGAGCTTCGGAAGCTTCCGTGTCGAGGGCAGCATCGGCGCGGTGCGTGTCGGCGTCGGCTCACCTTACGCGCGCTCGGCGCAAATCACGCGCGGGCAGGGCGATGAGTGGAATCTCCTGTCACGCACCCATTGGGTCGGTTACGACTTCAATGAAGGCTCGATCACGCTCCGTGCGGGTCACATGAACCTGCCCTTCGGCGTACGTATCCCCGAGCACACGATGTGGGTGCGCCAAGCCACCCGCACTGACCGCGAATCGGCACAGCAAGACGGTGTGGCGCTCGCCTACAACGGTGAGAAACTACGCGGTGAGCTGATGGCCATCGCCGGCAACTACCAGATCAACCCGGACAAGTACCGCGAGCGCGGCTACAGCCTGTACGCCGAGTACCTGACGGGCGAGCGCACGGCCGTCGGTGTCAGCTCCCTCGTCACCAAGGCCAACAAGGACCGCATCACGCTCGACCCTAACGTGCTGCGCCAAGCACACGGCGCGTACGTCCGCGCCGCCTTCACCGACGACATCGTGCTGCTTGCGGAAGCCGACGGCTTGATCACCAGTGATCACGATCCAGGCTATGTTGGCTTCGCTCAGATCGACTGGGAAGTGACCCGCGGCCTGCACTTGATGGGCACCGCCGAAATCCAAGACAAGGGCTATGACAAAGTCGTGGGGGGACCGCGCACCAGCGGCAACGGGCAGCAGCAGCTCGGCGGCTGGGGCTCCGTAGATTGGTTCTGCCTACCGCACGTGGAAGTGCGTGCCGACGTCTTCAGCCGTCAGGATGACGAGCTCACGATCCTCGGTCAGCTTCACGTGTTCCTGTGAGACCCAAGATGACGCACTCCACCAAGATCCGGGGATTCATTTTCGGCAGCGCGCTGTTCGCGCTCGCCTCACTCACGTACACGGGTTCGGCCCACGCTTCCTCCACGTTCCCCGCGGCATTGCGGGATGCATTGCAAGCCAAGTTCGGAAAAAGCTACTGCGTTCCCCTGTGCAATGCGTGCCACCAGACCACCCTCGGTGGGCCCGCCAATTACAACCCGTTCGGCGCGTTCTTGTTCGTGAACGGCTTGAACACGTCGGACCCGGGACTCGTAAGTGGCGCTCTCGACAAGGCGCTGGCTCAGAACAAAGACGCTGACGGTGATGGCGTCACCGACGCTGTGGAGCTGCAAAACGGAGAGATGCCAGGGTTCGCCGGCTCGAATCCGTTGTGCCCCACGGACTCCGCTCAGTACGGCTGCGGCGCTCGCATCGCTTCCGCTCCGCCGCCGATCGACAAGGTGGGCTTGTTCTCGGCGGGGCTCGTCGTGCTCGGGCTCACTTTGTTGCGTCGCCGCCGCCGCTAGCGGGCACTAGATCCGAGCGGGAATGCGCGCGCGTCGGGGCGGAGGCGTAAGCTATTCCAGTGGGAGGGTCCAATCATGGGCGTTAGGACGTTTGCGTGCGGGTCGGGGTTCGTCTGGCGGTTGGCGTTGCCCTGGTGCTTGGTCGTGCTCTGCTCCGCGGAGCGCGCTCGAGCCTCCGAGACGTTTCCACCGAAGGTGCAGGAAGCGATGATGAAGCGGCTCAACGCTTCGTACTGCGTTCCGCAATGCATCCTCTGCCATCAGACGAACCAAGGCGGCATCGGCACGCTCAATCCTTTCGGAAAGAATCTCAAGCAAGCCATCACCTTGGTGCCCGGGAAGCCGGACTCCGTCGTTCCGGCATTCGAGACTTACTTCGCCACTCAGGGCAGCACCGACAGCGATATGGACGGCACGAGCGACGTGAAAGAGTTGGAGATCGGTGATTCGCCTGCCGTGGCCGGCGCCCTCGGGACGAATCTGATTTGCCCCGATCTTCGCTACGGGTGCGGTGCGCGCATCGCTTCGGCCCCGCCGCCCGTCGACCGGCTGGGCCTATTTTCCGCCGGGCTGGTGGTGTGCGGAGCAGCGCTATCGAGACGTCAGCGCCGATTAAGGAATGCGGCATAGCCTGGGCAAACGCGAGATTTTTTCCGGCCTGCGAGTGTGACGTAGAGTTCCAACCTGGGACTGTGGTATAGTTACCAAGTTGACACCTGCGGGAACTCGTCAAAAACTATGATTTCACTCGGATTTCTTCGATGACAGTCATGGCTCCGGAAACGAAATCGAATACCCGACGCACTGAGGGGGTGCGCGTTAAGGGCCGCGCTGCGCGCGTGGTCTCGGACGTGCTGATCGCAACCGCGGAGGAGCTGAGTCGCGTCGGCTACTCTTCGCTCAGGGTCGAGGACGTCGCCGCCCGTTCGGGCGTAAACAAGACGACGATCTATCGGCGCTGGCCAACCAGGCCGGAGCTCGTGGGCGCTGCCCTGCGCGCGGTTTGGGAAACACCGGAGGTGACCGATACCGGTTCCCTGAAGGGTGATTTGCTGGCCTCGCTCAAAAAGACGGCCGCTTTCGCGATGTCCCCCATTGGCCGCGGCCTGACTCGCGTGATTCAGGTCGAGCGCGCCCACCCCGAGCTCGAGCCGATCGCCCGCTCGCTTCGTGAGGACTTCCGCGGCTTTCGCGAGGTGCTCGTGCAACGCGGTATCGAGCGCGCCGAGCTTCCCCCGTCCACCGACGTTCGTTTCGTGACGGATCTGGTTGCGGCCCCCATCTTCTATCGCCTGTTCACCGAGGGCGAGTCGGTCGATGCGAGCTTCATCGAGAGTGTGATCGACGTGGTACTGTGCGGGGTCCGCGAGTGTGCCAAGCACACTTGAGACCGCCGCCCCGACCATGACTTCACCGCCCCCGTTCGACACCCTGAGACCACTCCTGGAGCAAGCCCTGGGCGAATCACATCCGGCCGTCGAAGAGATGGCCGGAGGCGCTTCGACTCGCCGCTTCTTCCGGGTCAAAGCCCAAGACGGGCGCAGCGCCGTCGCGATGTACGTGCCGCTGCCGAGCCAAGAGCTGAGCAAAGCCAAAGAGACGGGCCGGCGCTGGCCGTTCCTCGAGGTTCGCGACTTGCTGGCCGCGAGCTCGATCCGCGTGCCCGCGCTGTACGCCGAGGCCTGTGACGACGGCTGGCTCCTGGTGGAGGACTTGGGCGACACGCTCGCCCAGCACCTCGAGCACTCACCACAGGACAAGCCGGCCCTGTATCAACGCGCGGTTCGGGATCTCGCGCACGCACAGCGCGCGCTCAGCGTGTTGCCGGAGCATTCGATCGTCACCCAGCGCGCCTTCGATGCCGATCTCTTGCGCTGGGAGCTCGATCACTTTCGGGAGTGGGCGCTGGAAGCGCGCGGCATTACGCTCGATGCCGAACAGCAGGTCGTCTTCGCCGAGGCCGCGCATTACCTGGCTACGACCATCGCCTCGTGGCCGCGCGGTTTCGTGCATCGCGACTATCAGAGCCGCAACTTGATGGTGCTGCCGTCGGACAACGGGACCAATCAGATCGCCTGGATCGACTTTCAGGATGCGATGCTCGGCCCGCGCGTCTACGATCTGGTCGCCCTGCTCGGCGATAGCTACCAAAGCTTCGACCGTGCCTTCATCGACTCGCGCTTGAGCGAGTTTTGCACCGAGCTCGATCTGGACGCCGAGGCCGAAGCTGAGCTGTTTCGCCAGTTCGATATGGTCACGGTTCAGCGCAAGCTGAAGGACGCCGGGCGGTTCGTGTTCATCGAGCGCAAGAACGACAACCCGAGCTTCCTGAAGTTCGTCGATCCCACGATCGCGAAAGCCCGCTCGTCGCTAGCTCGGCTAGCCGACGACACGGGCCTTCACGGTTTGACGCAGCTCTTGGATCGGATCTTCGGACACGCTCACTTCGAGCGCTTCAGCAGCCGTCACCCGCAGAGCAGCTGAGGGCGCGACTCAGCGTGATGCCAGGCTGCTCTCCTCCATCGCAAAAGCGAGGACTGACATCACGAGAGCTGCGCAGGCAATCACTCCTTCAAGTCGAAGCTGACCTCGACCTTGACCTCAGGCTTGGCACACACGCCCGTGTTGCACAGGAGCTTGTCCTTGTCGTCGGCCGTGAACTTGGGCGTGACGGGGAAATGGTCGAAAATGTTGAATTCGAACTTCGCCGACACGTGCTTGCCGCCATCCACCGAGTAGTCGACCTTCACTTTTTTGGTCACGCCGTGGAACGTGAGGTCGCCGGTGACCGAGCCGCCCTTCTTGGAGTCCACCTTCTCCTTCGGAACCGCCAGGGAAATCCCGAACATCTCGACTTCGTCGCCCTTGGAGTTGAAGCCGTGACCCAGGCGCTTTTGCATGTGCGTGTTGCGCATGCCGTTGCCGGTGTCGATCGTATTGAGGAACGTCTTGAACGTGACCGACTTGTCGCTCTCTTCCACGACGAGCTTCGAGGACTTGCCTTCGATGTTCAGACCGAGCGGGCCCTTGGCATGAATCACGACCGAGGGATTCTCCGCCTTGTAAGCGGCCGAGGCAGCGGCGGCGACCGTCAGAACGGCGGAAATGGCGGCGACGGAATAGGCGGAACGCATCTTGAAGAACATCACGGTTTTCCTCGAATTAACTTTGGGTTTGAGTTTGGACGGGTCGCGACCCTTACTTATTCAGTGGCGGGCGTCGAGCATTCCTGCTCGATGAAAGTGCGGCGAGGACGTCAAAATGAGTCGAGAATCGGGAACATGCCAGACCGAAGTTTTTGCGGGGTCGGTCTGCCTAAATCGTTGTTGGATAGTACGCGGCGGCTACGAATAAATTTCCTGGCGCCGCTTGCTCTGCTCGGGGCGGGCCATATGGTCACTTAGACGCCACTTCGCGCACACGATGTAGGTGTCCGATACACTGCCGATTCATCGCGCCCCGGGCGATTTCATGGCGCGCGGAGCTACCACGCAAGCTTCGGCGATCGCAGTTTGCGCGTGTGCCCAGCCGGCCGGTACTGTCCGCGTGACCGGCCGGCTCGACGGCGAGCATCGGTTTTTAGAGAGGGAGAGAACAGGAACTCCCTGCCGGCCATCAACCGCGGAAAGGCGCCGGTGAATCGGCGTAAACGGGAATGAACTCGTGCTCGAGCTCGGAGTCGCAGAACATGAGCCAGCTGCGTTTCGTGATTTGGGCGGCACGCAGCGCGGGCAACAGGCGCTCGCTGACACAGTCCGGATCGAGCACCGCAACATCGATGTAGCTGTAGCGAAGTCCGAGCCCGAGCCCGACGAGCCCACCGAGCGCTTCGTGCAGTGAGCTTTTGATCAGCTCCTCGAAGCGGGCGCGCTCGCGCAGCCGCCCCTCGGGCGTGCGCTCCAGCGCCTGAAACTTGAGGTACGCGAAGAGCGCGCCGGAATTGCTGAAACGCCCGGAAAAGAACGGCTCCGCGCGCAGGTAGGACTTCTTCAGCTCCGGCACGCGAGTGCTACAGAACAGCAAGTCGTCCTGAGCCACGTAGTCGGGCGCGGGCTGGGGCTCGAGCTCGAACGCGAACCAGTCCGCCGTGTCCGCGCTGGCCTCGAACGAAAGCTCGGGCAGGCCCAACTTGAGACCATGGATGGCGGCGCGCACCGTCTCCAATAGGGTTTCGATCGGCAGCGCCGTGCGCTCTTCGGAATTTTCGTTGAGCACCGTGAGCGGGCCGCCGCGCACGGTGGGCGTGGCGACGACGCTGCCGACCCAGCGCTCGAACAGCTCTTCGCCGATTAGCAAGCGCACCAAGTCTTCGGCGGCTTCGGCTTCGTGCGCTCCGCCTCGCCCTCCAGGCAGGTACAGCACGACGTCGAGCAAATGGCCGCGCGCGAAACCGGCGCGAGCGCGGGCTCGGCGGAAATCCAGACCGCTGGCCTCGCGAATCTTGGCGACCGCGACGGCGCAGGGCACGGCGGCGTCGAACGGCGCGCTGCGCAAGAGCTGTAAGGCGCGATGCACCGCTATTACCTCTTTTTCGGGCCGTAAGCGACGACTTCCGCGCGTACGTCCAGCACGCCCGCGCGCAGCGTGCCCAGCCGCTCGAAGGCCGCGCGCGACAGATCCAAGATGCGCCGATCGCTCCCATAAGGCCCGCGATCGTTGATACGTACGATGACCGAGCGCTTGCCGTCGCTGCGGGTCACGCGCAGCACCGTGCCGAGCGGCAGGTTGCGGTGCGCCGCGGTGAGCGCCGCTGGCCGATAGCGCTCGCCGCTGGCCGTCTTGTGCCCGCTCAGCCGATCACTGTAATAGCTGGCTTCGCCTTCGAGCGTGCTGATCGCGGGCGCGGTTTGAAAGCGCGTGGTCAGCTCGGCGTCGTCGGGCGGGGGCGGTGGGGGCTCGGACGTCGGCAGGGTGCTGACGCTGCGCGCGCGTGAGTGACGCGCTGCGACGGGCGCGTGTGCCGCGGGCCGAATGGGCTCGTGAGCGCACGCGCTGAGCAGGAGAAGGAACAGTGCGGGTCCGCGGCGCCTCACCGCTCCCGAGCGTACCAGGTTTCAGCTGGGGGCAACGCACAACGGGCTTTGCGTGCACCCTCGCGCGCAAAGCCCGCTCGCCCAAGAAAAATTCGAAGCGATTCGAATGACCCGGACGTGCTCAATTGCGGAGCGCGACTTCTTTACGTTTTTCCAGGGTCAGCTCCGCCAATTGGTCCTCCATGGCCACGCGCTCCGTGAGGCGTTTCGCCTCGAGGTCGGCCGAGTCGATGGTGGCTTTTTGAAGGCGTTGGCTGATCTCTTCCATCTTCTTGGCGAGGTGCCGACTCAGCTCGCCCGCCTGCGTGACGCGGCGCAGCGAAACGAGCTGGGTGTTGATCTCTTCGATGCGCTCCCGATACACGTTGCTCTGCGCTTGGATGGTCGCGAGGCGCTCGCTGAGCTCGACCATGGCGCGGTGGCGCTCGACGATGTGCGTCAACTTGCTCTCCAGCTCGGGGTCGAGCTTGGACGCCGAGCGTAAGTACAGACCGAGCGCAACAATGCCGTCGTCGGTTCGGATATCGAGCGACTTTTGCATCGGTGTCGATTCTTCGATGCCCAGAGTCACGCTGTCGTTCGCGGGGACGGTCACCGCGAACAAGTAGGCACCGCCGAGCTTTTCCACGCCACTTGCGGGAGCTTCGAGCTTGAAGCCTTCCGTGATGGGGTGACGCACGTACACGGTGGCCGGCTTGGTATCGCGATTGACCAAGGACAGCTTGGTCGTGCGAATGCTGCGCGCTTCGCTGTGCACGATGCCGCGCTCGATGGTGAGTAGGCGGTCGACCACTTCACGTGTGCCGAAGTCGGAGTCGACGATCAGCTTGCGATCCAGGGCAAAAGGCACGAACGCTCGGCTATCGGGCAAAATGGCGTCCGACAGGCCTTCGCCCAAGAACTGGCCGCCTTCGTAGACCGTGACCGGGCCGGCGTCGAGCGTGTGGTGGGTGGGATTTTGGAGCAGCACGGAGCGGAAAGCGTACTTCTTGGAGCCGCGCGCGGAGATCGGGTCGTAGAAATACACGGCCTTGGCCTCGGCTTGCGCTGTGAGCATGCTGACCATGGCCGAGTGTCCCTTTTCGATCGTGAGCGGCGAGGGCGCGAGGAAGTACGCGCTGCCGATCGGTGAATCGGGGCTCGCCTCGGCCACGGCTTTGCCTTGAACGGGCTTGGGCGCCTCGGCATCGACGGACACGATGCGCGCGCCGTCGCCGTTGGCGAGCTGGCCCGTAGCCACGACCTCGACTTGCGAGGCTGCGACGCCGCTCTCGAGCAACTGGTCGCGAATCGCGTTCGCGCGCTCGAGTGATTTGCCGGCACTGTCTTTGTCGCTGGGGCGAGCGTAGCCGAGCACCTTGATTTTGCCGTTGTTGGTACGCAGCTGCGCGGCCAGGCGGGCAATCGCGGGCAGCGCAGCGCGCTTCTTCGGGCCTTCTTCTTCGGGCATCGGGGCCGCAGCGGAGCTCGATTTGAGGCCTTGTCCCTCGCCGCCGCGCGACGCGCTGTCGTAGTGAGCTGCGCGCTCCGGGCGCTGCAAGTCGTCGATCGCATCCGCACCGAAGTTGCCGAGCACGCGCACTTCTTTGCTGGCCACGGCGTAAGACGAGCCGCCGGGCGGCGGAGCCAGGCCGAGCTCGGCGTTGTCGCTCAGCGTCTCTCGCTCCACGTAGCGCACGCTCTGCAAATCGTACTTGAACGATAGGGCCGAGGTCGAGCCGACGCCGACCGCCACGCGCTTCCAATCTTCGCCCGACACGTTGTCGACCACGGCCCAGCTCTGCAGCTCGGCTTTGTTGCCATCCTGGAGCTTGAGGCGGTAGGTGGGCTTCCAGGCTGGGCTTTCGGTGACGTACGAGATGCGCAAATCGTAGTCGCCGGCTTTGGGTAGGTTGACCATCACGGTCGTGATGCCCTCGGCGTGGTCGAGTGTGGGGAACGAGATCGGCACTGCGTTGCCGCTCTTGGCGTCGACCACGCTGAGTGACTTCAAGAAATCATCCAGGCGCTCGGCGGGCACCTCCAGCGCGAAGCGGTCGCCGTGGACGACCGCGCGGCGCTCGAAGTACGCGACCCCGTTGCGATACACCACCACGCGACCGAGCGAAGCGTCGGTCTGAATCGGGCGCGGCATGGCCGCTCCACAGCCGGAGAGCAATGTACCAGCGCAAACTGCCAACAAAGAAGCTCTGAGAGCGAACGACATCTGACGACCTTTGGTTATGCGAGAGCCAATTCGGGCACCGCTCGCCCGCCTTGAGCACAACGCGGAGGGCCAAGCGCTACTTACGGAGCGAGGCGAAAAAGGATCCGGCTCACGCCTCGCCCTCCGGCCAAGTGCGCGTTAAGAGCCGGAAAGTCCGGCCGCGAGGCGCGCCAAAAGTCGCGCGAGTAGTGCTAGGTTGCCCGCCGGCCATGTCCGAAAGCCCCGAAGCGAGCCCCGCGAGAGTCCAGCTCTCCCCACGTGGGCTGCGGATCGGCGAGCGTGAAGTCCCGCTCATCTCGGGCAGCGTGCACTACTGGCGGCTCGATCCGCGAGAGTGGCTGGCTGGGCTGACCGCGCTGCAAACCTTGGGCATCGAGATCGTGGACGTGTACGTGCCGTGGGGCGTGCACGAGCAAGCCGATGGCAGCTTCGACTTCGGTGCCAAAGACCCACGGCTGGACGTGGTGCGCTTCCTGAACGCCGCGCAAAGCCTGGGGCTGCTCGCGATCGTACGGCCTGGGCCGCACATCAACGCCGAGCTCACCTACTTCGGCATCCCGGAGCGCGTCATCTGGAGTGAAGGGTGCCAAGCGCGCTCGCCGCGCGGCAAACCGGTGGTGCTGCCCGTGCCTCCGCTGGCCTTCCCGGTGCCCAGCTACGCCAGCGTCGCGTTCTTGGAAGAAGCCGATCGCTGGCTGGAAGCGGTGGGCGAGCGGCTCGCGCCCTTGGTCTGGCCGGCAGGTCCGATCGTGCTCTGCCAAGTCGACAACGAAGGCGCGCTGTATTTCCGGGACGGCGTCTACGATCAGGATCACCACCCGGATGCCATCGCCACGTACCGCGCCTTCTTGAGCCAGAAGTATGGCTCGCTCGCGGCGATCCGTGAGGTGTTGCACGATCCGGCAGCCGATCTCGACGCCTTGCTGCCCCCAGCGCGCTTCTCGGCTACGTCGCCGCTGGATTTGGCTCGTCACTTGGACGCGGCCGAGGCCCAAGAAGAGATCATCGCGCGCGCGTTCGGGCGCATGGCGCGCACGTTACAGGGCGCAGGGCTCCGCGGCGTGCCCACGATGCACAATTTGCCGTTCGGTGAAGGCTCGACGCCGCTCGATCCGGAGCGCGTCAATCGCGTCGTCGACCTGCTCGGCCTCGACTATTATCACGTGGCGTCCGAGACCACGCGCGCGGAAATCGCGCGGCGCACGAGCGACCTCGCGGTGCGCGCGGCGGCCCGCGGCTACGCGCCGTTCGCGTGCGAGCTGGGCGCGGGTTTCCCGCCGTTCTTCCCGCCCATCACCGAGGGCGACAGCGCGTTCACGGCTTTGTGCGCGCTCGCCTACGGTCTGCGCGGCTTCAACATCTACATGGCCGTCGAGCGCGACCGCTGGATCGGCTCGCCCATCGATCGCCACGGCCGTCGCCGGCCGTTCGCGGAGTTTTGGGAGGCGCTCGTGAGCGCGCTGGAGCGGCTAGATTTTTTCGCGTTGCACCGCGCGGCCGAGGTGCATTTGGTGGTGCCGCGCAATCTGCGGCGCCTCGCGCGCGTGCTGCACGCCTTCGGTCCCGTCACTTTGGCGGCCTTCCACGTCTCCGGTGGCGGCGCCGAGCAAGCGTGTTTCGAGGATGATTTCGGGATGGGCAGCCCGGTTTTGATCGAGGCCATGCAGTTCGTACGCCGTTTGGAGTCGCTCCTGGAGGCCGAGCACATCCCGTTTGCGGTGGTGGCCGGTGACCTGACCGAGCACGCCCTAAACGGCGGAAAATGGACGATCGTGGCCTGCGCCGGCGGGCTCGAATTGGAGATCCGAGAACAGCTCGCTCGCGGCGTGGACAGCGGCAAGCCGCTCAGCATCGGCCCGCACGAAGCCACGCGCGATGCGATCTTTCGGCCCCTCGAGCAACCGTTTCGGGCCCCGGAAGGGCGTGTGCCGCCGCTGCTCGGTTTGGACGAAGAGGGGCTGCGCGCCGCGGTTCGCTCCGCCAAAGCCACGCTCGACCTAGACAGCTACGAGTGCGCACCCGAGGGCGTTGCGCTCACCATTCATCGCGATGACACCGGCCAGCCACGCGTCGCGTTCTTGATCAACCCAGCGCCACGCGCCGTGCGCGCCGAGCTATCACTCCCCGGGATTGCCCGGCTGGTGGACGCGCTCGACGGCACGGAGTTTCGTGCTAAACAAGCCAAGTTCGACGTGCCTCTGCCACCTCAAACGGTGCGCATGTTCGAGCTATTTCCCTTACTTTTCTCGTAGTTTCCTGCGCCCTCATGCTGATCGAGATCAATCCGGATCATCCGGAACCCCGCAAGATCCGCCGTGCCGTCGACGCGCTCGAGGCCGGCGAGGTGATCGCATACCCCACCGACACGGTGTACGGGCTCGGTTGTGATCTGTTCAACAAGAAAGCCGTCGACCGGCTGTATCAAATCAAAGGCATCGAGCGCTCACACATGCTCGCCTTCGTCTGTCAGGATTTGGCGGACGTCTCCAAGTACGCGGTCATGCACAATGACGTGTACCGCACGCTGAAGCGCTTCTTACCCGGTCCGTATTGTTTCATCTTGGAAGCCACGCGAGAGGTGCCGCGCGTGGTGCAATCAAACCGCAAGACCGTAGGCGTGCGCATCCCGAAGCACCCGGTCGCGCTCGCGATCTGTAAAGAGCTCGGGCGGCCGATCATCTCCAGCACGGCGTCTCGCCACGGCGAGCCAGGCAACCCCGACCCGAACGACATCGACGACATCTTCCCTGGCCTGGCCTTGGTGCTGGACGCCGGCCCCGGCGGCATCGAGCCCACGACCGTGATTGACCTGACCCTGAATCCGCCGACCATCGTTCGCCGCGGCGCAGGGGATGCATCGCCCTTCGAGCGCTGAATCCCGGGCTTTCGGGCCGGCGCGTCCGCACGAAACGGACGCCCTTCCGATAAATTCTGAACATCCGGAGCCCGCCCCGACCGGTCACATTGGAGAGCAAGCCAGCCAACCCTTCGCGCTAACCTCGATGATGAAGAGCGGCACCGTGCAAAACGGCTGCTCGGTGGAAGCAGACTGTTACATCGGCGATCCGAGCATGAGCTATGAAGTCGCGGTCGAGCAATACCGGCAAGAGTACATCTTCCTCGCGCCCGAGGACTTCGCGTTCAACTGGGCCGACGTCATGGTCCCGAACGGCGCGAACGTGCAGCTCGACGGCGCCGCGCTCGGCGGCACTCCCGAAGTGGTCACTCAATCCAAAGATCATCTCCGAGGTGCCGGTGGTGAAGTAGCCGCTGGTTTTTTGGGTATAGCGGGCCAGGGGCGGCGGGCTCGGCGCAAAGCTTGCAACGCCGGCGAACCGCAAAGGCTATCCGGAACCAGCGATAAGCCGGCGATTTGGGGCGCTAGCCCCAAATCGCAAACGCGACCGAGGCTGCCCTGGGCAGCTTCTTGATCTAGCTCAGCGCTGGAGCTATCAAGCCCTCATGACTTTCGTCGTCACGGACAACTGCAAGGAATGCCGCTTCACTGACTGCGTCGCGGTGTGCCCGGTCGATTGCTTTCATGGCGACGCCGAGATGCTGTACATCGACCCTGCCGAGTGCATCGACTGCGGCGCGTGCGTTCCGGAGTGCCCGGTCGAAGCGATCTACGACGAGACGCAGGTGCCCGAGAACCAGAAGCACTGGACGGCCATCAACGCCGAACGCAGCCTGGCCCTGCCCGTGATCAACGTGCAGACCGATCCCTTGCCCGGCGCCCAAGAGCGCAAAGAGAAGCTCGGTTTCTGAGATACTCCGCGCGGCGGTCGCTCACGGCGCGAGCGACAGGCTGGCGCGCGTTTGCACTTGCACCATCGCGCGTTGCTTGGCCTCGGCGGGGCCGAGCGCTGCGGCGATCAGCGATTGAACCTCCGAGCTCTTCGGGAACGGCTCGCCGGGAGAGACGGTGAGCTTGCCTTCGGACTGCGCGCGGAACTCACCCATGGTTTTTGGAGCATCAGGCGGCAGCCCCTCGAGCTCGAAGGACGGTGAGGCGGCGTAGCGCTTGGTGTTGAGGCTCAGGCTCACCACGTTGCCCTCGACCTTCTCGACCTTCACGAGCCGGTAGCTCACGACGTCGAGCCCCATCGCCACGTCGCGCGTGGTCACCATCCAGAACGCGCCGACCCCCACGGGCTTGGTCGGGTACGGCAGCGTGAGGCCGACCAACAGATCGCTCAGCGCCTGCACGGGATCGCGGAACCCCGGGTCTACGCCCTTGGCGATTTCGGCGTGCACGTTCGTGGCTACGCCGTCAGCACCCACTTGGTACAGCACGGACGAGCCCTTGAGCTTGGCGACAGCCGCGGACAGGTCGGCCGGGACGCCCGGGGCGTTGATTTTCGCGCTCGTTACTTTGGTCACGATCGTGGTCGGCACAGCGCCCGCGTCGCCTTCGGTCTTCGGCTTTTGGGCTTCGACCGTGACGGTGAACTGAATCGGAATGGCACCCTGCTGCGGGTCGCTCTGGGTCGCGAGATCCACGCTGCCCGAGCGCTTGCTGCCCGGCTTCGGCCCGGGGCCGAGCAGCACGCGCGGCTCCGCGCCGTCACTGCCCAGAGTGAACGTCGCAGGAGCTCCCTTTGCCGCTGCCTTGTCCGCTTCACCGGGACCGAAGATCCCGCTCGGAGGCGGACCGCCGGGAGCTGCGCCCAGGGCCGGCGCGCGATCGGCCGCAACATTTTCCATGGCCTGCGCGAGATCCGGCTCGTCCGTCGCGGCTTTGCTGGGCTTGCCTTTGCCCGCGTCCGCGGCACCTTCGTTATCGGAGTCGCGTTGCGCCTCCTTCTTGTCGCAGGCTACGAGCAGCATGCCCAAAAAGGCGGCCGCGGACAGAGCTAGGGCGGTCCTCATCGTCGGTGTCTTCATGTCTGTACGCGCGGAATACTAGAACGGCGGCGGCGAAACAGGTGAGGGCGAAGTTTCGTTCCCGGAGGGCCCACCGGCGTCCAAAATGCCCCCATCTGTGGGCATTTTTGCGGTTTGTGCTTCGTCGTCCGGGCCTGCGTCCGGGGCGCCTGCCTCGAGCCCGGCGTCGGGTTTGGCGACCTCGGTCGGCACCGTGCCGTCGAGGAACTCTTCTTCGATGGCGTCGGTCTGCCCCGGATACGGGAGCAATCCGGTTGCAGGGTCCACGTTCACGGTGACGATGGTACCGGGCTTGGGGAACTCCGTCGGCGGTTTGCCCTCGCTTGCGACCTTCATGAAGCTCATCCACGCGGGCAGCGCCGTAGCCGCGCCCTCTTCACCCCAGCCGAGCGGCATGGGCTCGTCATAGCCAACCCAAACCGCGGCCGCGAGATCCGTGGAGTAGCCGACGAACCAAGTGTCTTTGGCGAGGTTCGTCGTGCCCGTCTTGCCGGCGAGTGGGCGGTTCAGCACACGGGCGCGTTTGGCCGTGCCGTTCTCGACCACGCCGCGTAGCAGGCTCGTGATCAGATACGCTTCTTCTGCGCTGAGCACGCGCCGCACGGGGGGCGCGGCCGGCAAGCTCAAGACTTTGCCGCCCGGCGCCACGATGCGCGTGACGAGCTTGGGCAATTCGAACTCGCCGCCGTTGGCGAACGTCACGTACGCGTTGCACAGCTCGATCGGGATCACCTCGTACGCGCCCAGGGCGAGCGACGGCGTGGGCTCGAGCTTGGTCGTGATGCCGAGCGCGTGCGCCCACTCCACCACGTTCGCGGCACCCACCTCGTCCAGGAGCTTGTCCGCGGCTGAGTTATCGCTGGCGGCGATGGCGGCGCGCACGCTCTCGCGGTAGCTCACCAGCTCTTTGCCGTTCTTTTTGGTCAGATCGAGCACGCTCGCTGGCGTGAAGCGGCGCGAGTGCAGCGCGTAGCTATACAGCATCGGCTTGAACGAGGAGCCCGGCTGGCGGCGAGCGCGCGTCGCGCGATCCAGGCCACCGCTTACCGCTTCGTAGCTTCCAACCAGCGCGCGCACTTCGCGGCCGCGCACGTCGAGCGCCACGAGCGCCGACTCAGGACCGAGCTCGAGCCGCAGCGCGACGGGCGGCGCGCCGTCCGGTGAGCCCATCAGCCCGACGCGCAACGCGGCCCCCACCTTGGCAAACTCACTGGCCGCGAGGTGCTTCGGGTTGTACCGCTCCTCACCCGCGAGCACGACGCGACCGAGCACATCCCCCACCTGCACGTCGAGGGTGCCCGCGGCGTCGTTGCTCGCCACGACTTTGCCGACGTAGATCTTGTTCTGCTTGGGCACGCCGCTGAACGCCGGGCCCCACAGCTTGCGTGTGCCGAGCGTGAACGGCGGCACGAGCTTCTGGCGAATCGCGTAGTTGTCCAGGTTTTCGCGGACTGCGCGGCGCGCTGCGGCCTGCAGCGCGGGATCGATGGTCGTCTCGATCGTGAAGCCACCGTGCACGGCGCTCTCGCCGGCGACGTCGTCGAGCACCTTCTTGACGTAGGAGACGACCTCGGGCGCGAGCTCCGATTCACCGTCCGACGCCGGCGCCAAGCGGACCTTGGAGGCCTGCGCCAAGTCATGCAGATCTTTAGTGATGAAGCTCTTTTCGAGCATTTGATCGAGCACGTAGCGGCGCCGCGCCAAGGCCTTGGTCTCGTCTTTGCGCGGCGAGTAGTGCTCGGGAGAAGCGACCAGGCCCGCCAAGAGCGCGGCTTCCGGCACGTCCAAGTCCTTCGCCTTCTTGCCGAAGTAATAGCGCGATGCCTCTTCGATTCCGTACCGACCCTGGCCGAGATAAATCGTATTCAGGTACAGCGAGAAGATCTCGTCCTTGCTCAGCTCTTTCTCGAGCCGGCGCGCCAGGATCGTTTCTCGGATTTTGCGCTGATAGCTGCGCTCTGAATCGAGCAGCACGTTTTTTACGACCTGCTGCGTGATGGTGCTGCCACCCTGGCGGCTGCGCCCGGCGCGCAGGTTGGCCAGCAGCGCGCGCAGCATGCCGAAGTAGTTCAGGCCTTGGTGCTCGTAGAACTGCGCGTCTTCGGCGGCCAAGAAAGCGAGCTTGGCGTGGCTCGGCACGTCCGTGAATGGGATCACCGTACGCCGCTCGACGAACAAGCTCGCCAGCACCGTGCCATCCCGCGCCAAGACGCGCGTCACCTGCGCGGGCTGATAGTGCGTGCGCAGATCGTGTACGTCAGGCAGGCCGTTTTCGAAATGCCGGATGACGAGCAGCACCACGACCACAGCGGCCAGTGACAACCCAACCAAGGCATAAGCGGTGTACCTGAGGTAGTGGAACACCACGTCACGAGGAGGAAAACGCATCAGCGGCCCATGAGGCGCATGACCACGACGGCCAAGAGCACACCGGCCACCAAGCACAACGCGGCCACGCCGATCAAAAGTCCAGGCCCGGTCGACTTTTCGGCGCCCGTCCCCCGAGCCGGGCCCTTCGCGGCTTCGGGACCTGCCGGAGCTCCGGGCCGCGCGCCAGCGCCATCCGGGCGAAGGGACGGCAATTGCTGGGCTGCGCTGCCACCGAACGGGCGCAAAGCCTCGGCGAACTCGGCCGCGGTTTGAAAGCGCTGCTCGGGCTTCTTGGCCAAAGCGCGAGCCAGCACCGCATCGAGCTCGGGCGGGAAGCGCTTGTCGGCGACGCGTTCGCTGAGCGGGATGATCGGCTCGGTGACGTGCTTTTGGATGTGCTCCATGGGCGACTTTGCCGAAAACGGCAGCTTGCCCGTGAGCACTTCGTACAAGATCACGGCCAGCGAGTAGATGTCACTGCGCGCGTCGAGGGTTTTGCCCTGAGCTTGCTCGGGCGACATGAACTCCGGTGTACCGAACACCATCCCCTCTTGGGTCAGGATCAGCGAGCCGGGCTGCATCTGCCGCTCGGTGACCTTGGCCAAGCCAAAATCGAGCACCTTCGGATAATCTTGCCCGCCCTGGCGCGACAAAAAGATGTTCTCTGGCTTCAGATCACGGTGCACGATCCCGAGGTCGTGCGCCTCTTGCAAAGCGCCGCAGACCTGAATCAGAATTGGAATCGCGCGGTCGCGCGGGATGGGGCCGTCTTTGCGCACCGCCTGGTTGAGGTTTTTGCCCTCCAGCATCTCCATCACGATGTACAGCGAGCCGTCTTCCTCCATCTCCCCGTACATGAACACCTTCACGGTGTTCGGATGCGTGAGCTGGCTCATCGCGCGCGCCTCGCGTCGGAAACGCGAGGTGAGATCTTTGCGATTGGCGAGCTTCGGATGCAGGATCTTGATCGCCACCATCCGGTTCATCGCCGGCTGAGAGGCTTTGTACACGGAGCCCATACCGCCCGTGCCGATCTTCTCCAGGACCAGGAATTGGCCGCCCAGGATCTCGCGGCCGATGAAGGGGTCCTTGGGGCGCATTCTCGTCAACAGATACCAAAACTTACTGCTCGCTACGAGCGCGGCGAGCGCCGCCTTCCTTCTGCCTCGGCATTTGGTTGGCAAAGAGTCTATTTTCGGCGAGCGAAATTGCGCGATGGAAACTTGCACCGCGGGGCCCGCGGGCCGCATGTTCGACTGCCATGACGGATCACGCCGAATTCTTGGAAAGCAGATTGCTCCGTGAAGCTGGCTTTCGGCACGCGTTCTTCACGCGCAACGGTGGTGTGTCCAAGGGCGCGTATCGCAGCTTGAGCTTTTCGATCGCTGCCGGTGACGACCCCGAGCACGTGACTCAGAATCTCGAACGCGCGGCGCTCGCGCTCGGCGTCGAGAGCGCGCGCATTCACTTCTTGTCTCAAGTGCACGGCCGCGTCACCCACACGCTGTCCGGCAGCGAGTCGCAAGTGGACCTGATTTCTGTCGAGGGCGATGCACTAGCGAGCCATGCATCCGGCTTGGCGTGCGGCGTGCGCAGTGCCGATTGCGTTCCCGTGCTGCTCGCCGATCGCAAGAGCGGCGCCGTCGCCGCGGCCCACGCCGGCTGGCGCGGTGCCGTAAATGGAGTCGTGAGCAGTGCGGTGGCCACGCTGCGTTCGCTCGCCCCGAGCCCCGACCTGATCGCGGCCATCGGTCCGCACATCTCGTTGGCGGCGTTCGAGGTTTCGGAAGACGTGGCACAAACGCTGCTGAAAGCTGCGCGCGATCCGGAGATCGTCGATCGAACGCGAGCAAAGCCGCACGTCGATCTCAGGCGGATGCTGCGAGCCGAGCTCACTGGGCTGGGCTTGGCCGAGAGCTCGATCGACGACGTGTGGGGTTGCACGGTGCTCGACCCAGCGCGCTTCTTTTCGTTTCGGCGCGATGGCAAGGCGAGCGGCCGCCACTTGTCCGCGATTGTGCCCCGGCTGTAACCGCGAGCAGCGCTTGCGATGCAGCTAGATCCGATCGATCCTTGAGTTGTCGCGATTCAAAGGCGGGTGCCGGGGCCTGCAACGAGCGACTCCCCCAATGCCTTTCACCGTTACATGCCCAGCTTGCTCTTCTCGTTTCACGCTGGGCGACGATCTGTACAAGCGCAAGGTGGTCGGCAACCTGGTGACGGTGAAGTGCCGCCACTGTTCCGCGGAGATCGCAGTCGACGCGACCGTGCCCCCAACGCTGCCGAGCCAGGACGCACCTCGCCGCGCGCCTTCTCCGCCACGCCCGAAGTTGGCATCGGTCACTCGAATGGGGCTTGGGCCCGCGCCTGCCAGCGCTGCCCTGGTCGGCCAGAGCGCAACAGCCACGCCTCTCGGCCAGAACCTGACGGGGACGCCGCTGCCGTTCAACGCAACCGCAACTCCGTTTCCGCAGGGGGCGACCGCTACACCGCGGGCTCGCGCCGGTGCTCCCAAACCCGCAACGCCCGAACCAGTTTCGATTTGGGACGATAGCGACGAGACAGTGCAGATCAATGCGCCCAAGCTGCCCCCGGCGCCAGGGCCCAAGCCCACCGCTGCCCTCCATCTGCCACGGGTGCCGCACCCGCCGCGCAAGGTTAGAGAGGAAGAGCCTGAGCTGATCGAGGCCGAGGAAATCCCAGCCAGCTCGTCCGACGCGCCAACGCTCGATACGCTGAAGCTCGAGGGCGTTCATGCCAATCAGCCGGGCAAGCGCGCCCCCGATGACTTCTTGGTCAGCTTGAGCGCGGGCACACAGGGCATCCTCGGTGCGCCGACGATCGACGTGAGCAACCTGGGCGCGCCAGACGCTGAGCCGCCACCCAGCATCGACCGCATCGACCTGGATCTGGACATCGTCGAAGCCGAAGAGATCGAGTTCCACCAGCCGAACCGCGGTCCCCGCAGCGGGACGATGCCGCTGTTCGACATGAGCGCCGTGCTGCCGGCAGCGAGCGACGGCCTAAAATCCGCGGCCTCGCCCGCCGTTTCCGCGAAGGTCCAAGCCTCCGATGCGCCGGCCAGTGTCAGCGTGCCCGCTCCGGAGAGCAAAGCGCGCGAGCGCAAGTTCGTCGTTGCTCCGCAGTCAGAGGCCGCCGTGGCGCCAAATGCGACTGGGCCCAAGGCAAAGCGCGCGGGCGCGGCGGTTTGGTTCGGTCTGGTCGCGGTCGCCGCGGGAGTCGTCGCGATCGTCGGCTTGCGCGGCCATGGTCCCGCGGCCCACGTCGCAACCGAACCGACCGCCGAGCCCTCTGCACCTCCCGCTCCGGTCGAGCCTGCCAAAGTCGCAGCCGCTGAGCCGCCAGCGCAAGACAGCACGGCTAGCGCAGCCCTCAGCGCCTCGGCGAGCGAGCCCAGCGTCGCGCCGCCGCCCCCTGCGCCGTCGACCACGAGCATCCCGACCGCGGTCAACGCGCCGATCACGGCGAACGGCAGCGCCAACCTGAAACCGGAGCCGGCGCTAAACACCGAGAAGCCCGTGGCCACCGCGGCGCCCCCCGCGACGCCCGAACAGCCCGCGCTCGAAAAGCCCGCGGTGGCGAGCAAGCCCGTGGAAGTACAAAACGCACCCCCACCGGCGGCGGACGGCACTGAGTTCGATCGCGCGGCTGCGCGCAACGCGCTGGCCAGCGCGGCCGCTCAGGCCTCGGCCTGTCGCAAAGATGGCGATCCTTCGGGCACGGCGACAATCACCATCACGTTCGCGCCTTCGGGTCGCATCACCACCGCGAACCTGCAAGGCCCGCCGTTCGCGGGCACTGCGACTGGCGGCTGCATCGCCAATGCCATGCGCCGCGCCACGGTCCCGGCGTTCTCCGGTGAGCGCGTGACGGTCACGAAGCAGATCGTCGTCGAATAGCGCGAGCGCAGCGGTTACTAAAATCTTTTTCTAGGGTGCCACGGGCCCGGAAGTGCCCTGCGGTATCACGGTGAGATCGTCGGGGCGCGCGCCAATGGCATCGACCCGCGAGGCCTGGGTGAGGATATCGGGGTTGATCGAGATGTCAGCCTCGTAGCCACTGACCGACCCGTGGCACCCGGCACACAGCCCGTTGAACAGCGGCCGGCGGAAGCCCTGACGCACGACCTCACCCGGATAAAACTGCATTTCTTCCCGTTGGAAGTGGTCCGTCGGC
>JBEQTH010000092.1:0-25475 GCA_040348785.1 Myxococcales bacterium
GCGAGCTCTCCGCCTTGAGGCGGAGCCCTGCGCGCGGTCCCTGAGTGGCCCCGTTTGGATTACTCAGCACGGCCCGTCCGAAACAGGCCCGAACCGCCGCGGACGGATGACTGCGCGTAAAACCGCTTAGGTAAACCAACACTTAGCTCGTGTTGCGCGCCCAGGGAGAGTCGCACGGCCGAGCGTCGTGTTCAAGTGGGGCGGCTGCCGGTCGCTGACTGGGCTGGCTTTGGATGACTTAGACCCCCACAAAAAGCGCGGCGTGCGCGCTGCACCTTCGCGCACGCCAGCTGCTCGCGTCGACGTCGTCGTGGCAGACCTGCGTTGCGATCCGCGCCGAAAGTAACTGCTGTTCGAGGCTTACATGCCAATCAGACAGAGAGCACAGCAGGTTGATTGCAGAACGAACGACAATGCCCTCGTGGACAGCGAGCTGACGCTTCGATCATACAAGAACGCACGGGGACGAGTGCTCGCGGATTTCGAACGTCGCTTCGTGAGCCAGCTGCTCTCGGACGCTCGCGGCAACGTCGCCCTGGCTGCCCGGCTGGGGCAGATGGATCGGACATACCTCATCAAGTTGATCCAGCGACACGGACTGCGCGCGCAATAGCGGAGCGTTGTCGTTTCCAGACAAACACTCGCTATTGCCAGGCCACGTGCGCTGCCATGTGATCGCTGATTCGCCTATTTCTCCACGTGGCGTTGCGCGACAATCGCGTCGCGGATCTGCTCGAGTAGCAGTTCTTGTTTCGTCGGCTCGGCCGGTGCCGCTGCTGGTGCTGGTGTGTTACGCTTCATCTTTGCGATCAGCTGAACCATCGCGAAGATCGCGATGGCCACGAGCAGAAAATCCAATACGCTCTGCAGGAACGCGCCATATTTGAGGAGGACGGCCGGCTCCTTGTCGTGCGCCTCGCGCAGGGTCAGCGCGAGCTCCTTGAAATCCACCCCGCTCGTGAGCATCCCGAGCGGGGGCATGATGACGTCCCCCACGAAGGAGGTGACGATCTTTCCGAAGGCAGCGCCGATGATCACGCCCACTGCGAGGTCGACGACGTTCCCCTTGATTGCAAACTCTTTGAAATCACTAATCAGCTTCATCCTGGTCATCCTTCAACGTTTCGCGATTGGCCAAAAGCGCTCGTAAAGTGGTACTACTTTCTTCGTCTCGACGCTGCAGCGAGCTTTCCGAATCGGAGCGTTAACACACAGTTCGGCGTACGGATAGCCGCGCGGATTCGCGCGACGGTCGGTGCGACCGCGCGCAATCAACCTGTCACCGTGAAGAAATGGTTGTGGGAATCGTGCGTTCACGAGAGGGTCGAAAGAGTGCGAGAGCTCAGCGGCAACTAGAATTTCGAGTTTCCAAAAGTGACTAGCGCGCTCACCGCCGCCTTCACTGCGAGTTCTGCGTTGTAGTCTGCAGACGACAATTGCTGGACTTAGACAACGAGCTGAATGGGGCCGCGGGCCGGAAACGCGCTCTATACCGACTTTTGTGAGGGGCTTGAAGGGTGAACGTCAATCGTCCGCTCGTTGCTATTTCCGCTCGTTGCTATTGGCGTGGGCGAGGCTTCGCACTAGAAGCGCCCCGTGGGCGCGCTGCCTACGTCTGAACGAAATCAGGAGAAAAATATCAATGCGGCCCACACACACTGCTTTGCTTTCGAGCCTTCGGCGCTCGCTCGCCGTCTGCGCATTCGGCGGCATGCTCGCGCTGCCGAAGTTTGCGGCAGCTCAAGCGCCCTCGGGCGTAATGAAACAGGACGCGGCCACTTCCGGCAAAGCGGACGTTGCGAGTGAAGGCTTCGCCACCGCCGTGACGGACAAGAACAAGGACGACGCAACCGAGGCCAAGATTCAGGCAGGCGCGTTGGGGGCGTCCGGCAACTCTCGCTCGCTCGCACTGACTGCGATGGCCTCCGTTCGGGCACGCCGCGCGGCCAACGAGCTCAGTGCAGCGGCAGCAGCCAACTACGGTCGCTCGGCAGCAACGCCCGACGCGGCCACGCAAACCACGATGGAGAACTACCAGGGCAAGCTGCGTTACGACCGCTTCGTGTCCGACCCAATGGCGTTGTTCATATCGCTTTCAGGCCGGCGCGATCGCTTTCAAGGCTTGGATTTGCGACTCAATATGGATCCTGGTCTCGCTTACTACTTCGTTCAAGATCCGAAACACCAACTCTGGGGTGAAGCGGGTTACGATTTACAGTTCGACATCCGCAGGAACTCCGCCATCGCAGCGGGCATTGCTAGCGGCCAAAACCTAGAAAAGACCGACGTGCGGCACAGCGCGCGCTTGTTCGCTGGTTACAAAAACAACCTCAACGAGAACGTTCAGTTCAACACGGGCGTGGAGTACTTGCAGGGTCTGCAGGACACCAAGTTCTGGCGCTTCAACTGGGATGTGGGGCTGAGCGCTGCGATTGCCACGCATTTCTCGCTCGCGAGCACCTTCAGCCTCCGTTACGACAACTCACCTCTCCCCGGTATCAAAACCACCGACACGCTGACGGCCTTCAACCTCGTCTACACCCTGCTGTAAGCGCAGCGCCAACCTGTCGGAGTACCAAATGAAAAAACTAACTTTCGTTCTCGGCTGCGGAGCCCTCTCCTCGCTCGCGCTCGCTGCCACGGCCAGCGCGCAAACCGTTGGCGCGCAGGCTTCGGTCAATCAAGACGGCGCCAGCGCGGACGCCGCGGCGCCCGCGCCTCTGCCCGCGAAACCGCACGACAACTACTTCGAAATCGGACTGTTCGGCGGCCTGCTCTGGCCCTCCGACAACATCGCTCTGTACTCGACCAAACACGAGTCGTTCAACAAGCCGGTGCCCGAGCTGGGTGTGCGTGTCGCCTACTTCCCGCTCAGTTTCCTGGGGGCCGAATTGGAAGGCGCTGCTGGGTCCACCAAAACCGAGAGCGGCTCCAAGGCTGACGTGTGGGCCGTGCGCGCTCATGGGATCGCGCAGTTGCCGAACAGTCCCGTCACTCCGTTCCTGTTGATCGGCGGCGGCTTCATGGGCGCCGGTAGCAACGCCACAGGCACCGATCGCGACAAGCTATTTCACTTCGGCGCGGGCGTGAAGGCCGGGATGGATGAGTTTCTCGGTCTGCGTTTGGACGTGCGTGACAACCTGACTCAGAAATTTGCGGCTTCAAAGGGTACACTGACGCACAGCCCCGAGCTCACGCTCGGCCTGACGTTCACGCTCGACCCGGTAAAAGCCAAGCCCAAAGCCGAACCACCAGCGCCGGACGCCGACGGCGACGGCATCTCCGACGCCATCGACAAGTGCCCGAACGAAGCGGGCGTTCCGCCTGACGGCTGCCCGTTGCCCAAGGACAGCGATGGCGACGGCATCGTCGACCTACGCGATGCGTGTCCGAACGAAGTGGGGCCCGCGCCCACCGGTTGCCCCGACCGCGACCCGGATCACGATTGCGTGCCAATTCCGGCCGACAAATGCCCGGACGTATCCGGGTTGCCGACCGATGGCTGCCCGGCTCCTGATCCTGATCACGACGGCATCACGGGTGACGCCGACAAGTGCCCCGATAAGCCCGAGACGGTCAACGGCTTCGAGGACAGTGACGGCTGCCCAGACACGCTGCCCGAAAAGGTGAAGAAGTACTCCGGCGTCGTGCCCGGCATCGAGTTCGATCTCGGCAAGGCCACCATTCGCCCTGGCTCTCGCCCCACTCTGGATGAGGCGGCGTCGGTGCTTACCGAGTACTCGGCGCTGCGTATTTCGATCACCGGGCACACCGACGACATCGGTGATCGCACGAAGAACCTAGACTTGTCCAAGGAGCGCGCCGACTCGGTGAAGACCTACTTAGTCGGCAAGGGCATCGACGAGAAGCGCATTGAAACGCGCGGCGCAGGTCCCGACGAACCGATCGCCGACAACAAGCAGGCAGCAGGTCGTCAGAAGAATCGCCGCATCGAGTTCAAACTGTTGCAGTGACTCGAAGACGAGCGGGCCGTGAAAGCACGACCCGCTCGCCTCACCGTCCTCTTCGAACGTCCCGCGAGTTTGGCAAGGGTTGGCGGCTTGCCTGATCCGCTGGATATTCCTATGGCGCCGCGGTTGGTGGAGGGCTCGCTTGCTGGTCCAGTGTGCTACGCAGCGCACCCTTGGTCTCGGGACCTGCGATTCCATCGACTTTGATCGCGGCCGCTTGCTGGAACTTGGTCACCGCGGCGCGCGTATGCGGACCGTCCTTTCCGTCGGCGACGCCCGGGTCATAACCCAACTTGCTCAGCGCGGTCTGTACGCCCTCGAGGTCGTCCAAACTGATGTAACCGAACTTTTCCGAATTGTGTTCGAACTCAGCCATCGAAATACTCCTGTTGCGCGGTGAAAGTCTTCACTTCTTGCCTGTTACGTCCGCTTCGAACGCGTCCAGCGCCTTCTGCGCAGACGACAGCCCGTCGGTCACCTTGCTAGCCAGCGCGGGCAAGTTTGCGTCGGTGGCGTCACCCACTTCCTTCAACGAATCGCCGACTTGCTTGTGCGCGCTTTCGACCGCGGTCAGCGCGTCGTCGGCCTTCTTCTTCGCGGCCCCCTTGAGCTTTTCCGACTTTCCTTTCAAGTAGGCGAGCTTGCGATCGAATGCGTCGACTTGCCCCTGCAGGCCCTTGACGATGCCGGCCTTCTTGTCAGCGAAGGCTTTGACCGCATCGTCGGCAGCTTTCTTCGCTGCTTCGGCCGCCTTGTCGGCATCCGCCTTTGCGGCGGAAGCCGAGGCCGCCGCAGCTGCGACTGCGGCTTCTTGTTCCTTCTTTCCGTCATCGCATGCTGCGAGGACGAGCCCCAGGCACAAACTCGAAACTACGGTCCACTTGTTCATTTGAATGAGATCCTCTCGGGTGCGAATCACGGGCTGTCTATTTTGGGTCGCGCGGCAGAGACGCCAGCTCAGCCAAATTTGGAGCGGATGAAGCTCACCAAGTAAGGTGTCGCCGCGGCGGCCAGGGTGGATGCCATGCCCGGATCCACGCCAAGGCGCGCAGCGAGCGATTCGGTCACCTTCGCGCCCACGATGCCTTCGAGGCCGTCGCCCAACGCGCCCATGAAGCCATCTCCCTTGAGGATCCCAGCGGCAAATGCAGCAAAAAAGCTCTTGCCCGCGTGCGCCCCGAGTATTCCGGTGTCTTGCGTCGCGACGTGGGAGTGCGCGGCCTCAGCCCCAACCGACAACATTTGTTGTGCCGAATCTGGACTGATCCCGTGCGCACCGAGTGCGTTCATCGCCTCTTGGCCGTGCGGGCTGTTGATGAATTCATTGACGAAAGCTTGCATATCCATGGGTATCGTCCTTCTTGATTCGTGGCTTGAGCAGCTTGGTATTCGGATTTGGCGCGCTAGGCACGCGCCACTCGGTTCGAACTCCTGGGTGCAAATGTCGCTACGGATCGCGCCCCCAAAGTCACAATTCTGCGCGCGTGCATTGTAACCGATACACGGACCCCATCTTTATGGCCGCCGGGCCAGCATTCGTCGTCGCTTAGCGCGCGAAGTTGAGGGCAGCGGGGGGCACCGTGAAGGCGCAGAGCGGCGACTCGAGATCGGCGGCGAGTAGGTTGCTTCGCGTCGCCTTCCAGTGCTTGGGCGAGAGCTCAAGGTAGCGATCCTTGGGCCAATCTGGCAGAGCGCGCATCACTTCGTCGAAGTACTGCTCGGGGTCGATGCTGTGCAGGCGACAGGAAGCGACGAGAGTGAAGATGGCGGCGGCGCTCTCGGCGTGGGAGTTGCTGCCGTAGAACATCCAATTTTTGCGACCGACGACGACCTTGCGCAGGCTGCGCTCCGCGCGCGTGTTGTCGAGCGGCAAGCGGCCATCGGCGAGCACGCGACGTAGCTCTTGCTCCTGGTTGGAGGCGTAGCCGAGCGCTTTGGTGGCGAGATTGCGGCCGGGTTGTGTAAGACGAGCTTGGCTCACCCAGTCGAAGAAGGCGTCCATGAGCGGGCGCACGTGCTCGTCGCGGGCGGCCTTGCGCTTCTCAGGCGGCAGCTTGCGGAACGAATCATCAGCCGCGTAGATGGCGCGAATGCGTATCAGGCCCTGCACGCCGACAGGATGCTTGCAGACGGCGGCTTCGAAGAAATAACGTCGGCAGTGCGCCCAGCACCCAACCAACTTGATCTTGTCGTCGGAGTCTTCATCCTTGGGTGGACCGCGGTCGAGGATGTCGTAGACGTTGCTGGCGTCGGCCTGTAGGTAGCCTTTGAAGGCGCCGAACAACTTTCGCACCGCTTCTTGCGTGTGGTGCTCGGAGTAGGCGAACAGCACGTGATCGCAGTCGATCACGGCCGTGAAGAAGTGGCCCTTTTGGCAGGATTGCCGCTGCTTATCCTGGCGCGGCTCGGGCTGGATGAGCGCGCCGGTGGCGTCGGTGGAGATGATGGCGGCGTTTTGAATCGCGTCTTGCCACATCGCGTGGACGACGGTGGCGCCGAGTGAGCCGCCTGCTTCGTCGACGTAGCGACTCATCATGCCGCGGTCGAGCTCGACGCCTTGGGCGAGGATGTGCTGCTCGAGCCGGTAGTGCGGCACGCCGAGCCCGAACTTCTGGACCAGGATGTACGCGACGACCGAAGAGTGCAGAAGCCCGCGGGGGAACAGTGTCTCCGGCAGGTCCACGCCGAGCACGGTGGGTCCGTCCTTGCCGGGAACCTCGTACTTGGCCGTGCGTTTGACGAGCACCAAGAAACCTCCGCGGCGATACATCAACTGCGGCGACTCATCCCAACCGATGTGCTTGGCGGTTTGCTCGAGCCTAGGGTCGCGTAGATCGACGAAGAACCTCGGCAGATCGCTGCTTAGCAAGTCACGGCGGCCCTTGGGTTTGGCCTTCGGCGGCTTTGGCGGAGCTGGCTCGCTGCTCTTTTCGCCTGCCGCCTTTGCCTCCGCGATAGCTGCGTCCAGCTGCTTCTGCAACTGCTTTTGATCGTTGAGCAAGTCGCCGAGCGCGAGCTGATTCTCGCTCGTCCGTAGTCGCTCGGTCTTGGTCCCAAAGAGCCGGCGCTTGAGCAGCTCGTTTTCATGCGCCAGGTTGACGATCGTTTCCTGGAGCGACTCGACCTGCGTATCGCGCTCGGCTCTAAACGCCAGCATCTCGGTTTGCATGGTCGAGACGAGGGCAGCAAGCTCTTCGACTGAAAGCTTGGGCTTGCTCTCGGAGGTCCTCGTGCTCGACACCTCTCGTCTATACACGAGCGAGATCGAATTGCTCAAGCACCACGCGCAGCAACCGGCGTGCGCTCAATGAATGCGCTTGCGCGGCTTCTTCGGACCGCTCGCGATCCCCTTGTAGATTACCTCGAAAATCGCGTCGCTCACGATCACGTGTTGATCGCCGACGCGGGTCGCCTTGGGCAGCTCGAACTTCCCGGCGTCGAGCTTCTTGTGCACGACGATGGCGCCGGTACCGTCCCAGGTCAGGACTTTCATCGTGTGCCCGCGCTTGCCCACGAACACGAACAGCGCCTTGCTCCTCGGCTCGGCCTGCATCCGCTCGCGAACCAGCCCACCAAGGCGCTCGTACCCCATCCGCATATCGACCGGCTCGAGCGCCACGTAGATCGGAAGTCCGTGGCTGATCACGTCAGACCACGCAGAGCAACGACCACCTCGCGAAGCCAGCACGGCCCGTCCGAAACAGGCCCGAACCGCCGCGGACGGATGACTGCGCGTAAAACCGCTTAGGTAAACCAACACTTAGCTCGTGTTGCGCGCCCAGGGAGAGTCGCACGGCCGAGCGTCGTGTTCAAGTGGGGCGGCTGCCGGTCGCTGACTGGGCTGGCTTTGGATGACTTAGACCCCGCGAAGACTTGGCAGAGTCACTGGCGTTCGCCGCCGAAGGCAAAGTCACGGTGGACTATGAAACCGCAAAGCTGGAGGACATCAACCAGGTGTTCGAGCGCATGAAGGCGGGAACCATCGAGGGGCGCGTCGTGGTGGAGATGCGCTGACAGCGGGCCGGGCGGGCGGCAGAGCCCGCCCGGCGCTTAGCGCGCTCAGTGAACGAGCAAGCCCAATTCGCGCAGCAAGTGCTGGAGATCCCGACCAGACGCCGGAAGCGCAGGGATGAGCCGTGGCGCTTGCTCGCGGAGCCAGCTCGGCGTGCCCGGCAGCGTGTCGACCTCGACCGACGTACCGAGCAGCTGACGCCATTCGCGTTCGCGTTCTGCGGCCCAGTGCTCGAGCGTAGCGAGCGGTTGGTGTTGGAAAATGCAGGAGGCCATGAGCTCGACTAGCTCGCTGACCTCGCTCAGCCCACCGTTCATGCTTTGGCCGCCGAAGGGACTCGTCACGTGCGCGGCATCCCCAGCGAGCCACGTGCGTTGACTACCGAAACGACGCGCCAACCGGCGCTCGAAGTGGGTCACCACGCTCCACTCGACACGCTCGGGCACGCCAACCACGAACGGCGCTCGTCGCGTGAGCAATTCACGGAGGAACTCCAAGTCCGGCTCGCGGCTCAGCTCCGATCCGAGCTGAAAGCCCCAGCGCTCCCGCCGTTCCGCGAGCGGGAAAATGGCGTTCACGAAGCCGGCGGCGAACGAGAGCCGGAATGCGGACTCGGCCGTGAACGCCGGCGTCTCGAACATGGCAAAAGTCTCGGTCGGCCCCGCCTGCACGCTTGCGATTCCCAGGGCCGAGCGCACGGTGGAATCGTAGCCGTCGGCACCGATCACGAAACGAGCTTCAATCGTCGAGCTGTCGATGGCCTGCCACTCGCTGTAGTCAGCGGGCGAACCGAGCGTCACGAGCTCGCGACGAACGACCGTGGCGCGCACACAGTCCTTCCCTTGCTCGAGTGCGCTCACTTGGCACCCCGACTTGATGCGCACCTTCTCGCGCCGTAGCGCTTTGAGCAAAGTATCTTCGAGAGCCGTTTGCGAGAGCGAAAGCGCGGGCAGCGGCAGGTTCGCGCTAGCGGCGACGATTCCATCGTTGTACAGCTGGACACTGCCGAGCTGACGCCCCGCCGACTGAAGCTGATGGGAAAGACCGAGCTCGCTCATCAGACGCACGGACGACGGATGCAGGATGCTCGCGTGCCCCGGACCATAGCCGCGGAAGCTCTGTTCGAGCAGCGTCACTTGTAGCCCGCGCCGCGCCGCGGAGAGGGCGGCGCACAGGCCAACCGGACCTCCACCGACGACGAGGATTTGCGTGGTTTCGACCGGGAGCGCCGCTTTCGTCTTCATTGCAACCACCTTGGCGCTCCCTGAGCAAGGAGTGGGCCATTGGCTTTCGAGCGCAGAAGGCGACTCATATAGGCAATCTCCCCGTATCTGCGCGACCCGCGCAGACTTTGCGCGGGGACCGACGCAGCCCCTGCGTCGCTCGTTGTCGCGTGCGTCATTGGCCAACAGATCGCCGCAGACCCGGCCTGACTCGAGGTGGCCTGCTTCATGCACGAGAGCAGCTCGAGGAATATGAGCATTGTTTGTGGAACGGACTTCTCACAGAACGCGGCCGAGGCCGAAGTCGCCGCCGCAGCACTCGCCAAGCACCTGGGAACCGACCTCAAGCTCGTCCACGTGCTCGATACCCGGCGGCAGGTGTCGAGCTCGACGGCACTTTCGTTGTTGCTCGAGCCAGCCGAAGGATTGCTGGCTGCGAGGGCGAAGCGGTTGGAGCAGGACTTTCGCATCGAAGCTTCGCCGGTATTGCTTCAGGGCGCGGCAGACGAGTGTCTCAATGCGTTCGCGCGCGAACGCAACGCTCGGCTCTTGGTCGTGTCGGCGCTCGGCGCTCGGGAGCAAGACGGCTGGCGCATCGGCAGCATCGCCGAGCGAGTCGTGCAGCGTTCGGGGACCCCGGTGCTCGTGGTACGCGACGCGGCCTGCATCGTCGACTGGTTGCTAGGCAAGGCCAAGTTCAACGTGATGGTCGGCGTGGACATGGGAGAAACGTCGCGCGCGGCCTTGCGCTGGGCCCAAGCGCTGCGCCAAATCGCCGCCTGCGATCTGACGATCGCGCGCGTCGCATGGCCGGTCCTCGAGCATACGAGACTCGGAGTCTCAGGTCCGGTCCTGCTCGAAGGGATGCGCGACGAGCTAAGAGAGCTATTGGAGCGCGACCTGCGCGCCTGGGCTGGGCCGATCGCCGGGCAGGGTGACACCAAGCTTGTGATCATTCCGGGTTGGGGTCGCTGTGACGCTCACCTGGCGCAGCTTGCCGAAAAAGCGAAGGTCGATCTACTCGTGGTCGGCACGCACCAAAAGTCTTGGGCCGCGCGCGCCTGGCAAGGCTCGGTATCGCGCAGTGTCATTCACGCCGCGCCCTCGAACGTCGCGTGCGTTCCGCGCGAGAGCGACCACGACGCGAGTGCCTCGATCGCCCAATTTCGCAGTGTCCTGATCCCGTCCGACCTTTCGCCGCTGGCAAACCCGGCGATCGCGGCGGGCTACGGGCTGTTGCGACCGGGTGGCGAGGCTCACCTCGTTCACGTTCGCCTGCCGGAAGACCAAGAGTATGACGAGAGCGACCTCACGCTACGGCTCCGCGCATCCATCCCCGAGCGCTCTGCCGACCAGGGGATCACCACGCACGTTCACATTGTCTCCGATGGCGATGCGGCTACGGGCATCACGCGGCTCGCCGCGCGGCTCGGAGTGGACGTCATCTGCATGTCGACCCACGCTCGCTCCGGGGTGGCCGACCTCGTGCTCGGCTCGCAAGCGCGCGAAGTCGTGCGCAACGCCGAGCGACCGGTGCTGCTCGTCAAGGCAGCACGTGAATAGCGCTTTCGTATCGGCGGGCACCCCGCGCGCAGGACGTCTGCCAATCGTCGGGCGAGATCCAGAGCCGCCTAGAAGCGGGTCTGCCTCGGACTACTGAGATGCCAAGTAAATCGCTGTCGCTGCTACTCTTCCTGGCCCTGACAGTCACCGGTATCGCCACGGCGGAGCCCGACCCTGCTTCGGAGGTGCCTACCGTTGACTTGAGGTTGGGCTTGGCCCGGAGCATCACGCAGCCCGGCTACCTGGCGCGGGGCGTCGGCCAGGGAGGTTTCGTGGAGCTCGAGAAAGGGCACGTGATCGGCGCCCTGCTCCCGATCACGGTGGCAGACTCGCCCTCAGTCGCTCGGGCCGCGAACAGCGACGCCGCTTACCTCGCGCTGCGTCAAGCATTGACGCTCAGCGATCGCTTCACGATCGGTGAATGCCGCCGGGATACCCGGCGGATCGCGGTTTGGTTCGAGCTCGAAGCCAATGGCGAGCTCGCCCTCGCACCGTCTAGCGTGGGACTCTGGGTCGCGCGCGGGGTGCGTGTATTCAGCTTGGTTGGGAGAAGGGACAATGCACTCGCGACGGCCGCAACCGCGTTCGAGCCAGGCGCAATTACCGGACTTACCGAAGCTGGCCGTGACGTGGTGCGACGGGTCTTTGCGGCGGGCGCGCTGCTGGACGTGTCGAATGCGTCCGACCCGACGATAGACGAGGTGATCGCGCTCGCTCGCGAGGCCCACGCGCCCGTAATTGCAACTCATGCCAACGCGCGCGCCTTGGCTGACCGGCCCTCGAACCTGAGCGACAGCCAAGTGCGGGCGATCGCGACGACCGGAGGCATCATCGGTGCGACCGCCGCTTACGGCCAGCTCGCCCCGGGTCGCGAGCCCACCCTTCAGCACCTGGTTCGCCAAATCACGTACTTGATTGGTGTTGCGGGTGTCGAGCACGTGGCCTTGGGCACGGGCTTCGAGGCCGACGCTGGCCAGCTGCGTGACTTCCGGAGCGCGAGTGACCTGCCGCGACTGCACCGTGCCCTGCGACAAGCGGGTTTGAGCGAACACGACGTGGCACGGGTCATGTATCGCAATGCGCTACGCGTGCTGTGCCCGCCGCATCCGTAGCGCGTGGGGTGCTTGCCGCTGCTGGTACCAACTGGGCATTTCGCAACCAGTCGAATGGCACGCAGCGTGCACCCATCGACAACCATGTCAGCTCGTGGTTTGACGGCTCTCGAGGCCGAGCGTCGGCTCGAGGAGTTCGGGGCCAACCATTTGCCGGCCGCGCCGCGGCTCACCTGGTGGCGACGACTACTGCTGCAGTTCAAGAGCGCGCTCGTCTACCTGCTGCTCTTGGCGCTCGGCGTCGATCTGGCGGCCTGGTTCCGCAGCGGAGCGCATCATGTGCCGGTCGAAGCCGTGGGCGTCGCGGCCGTGCTGTTGTTGAACGCCGGGCTGGGGCTTTTTCAGGAGTACCGCTCGGAGCGCGCTCTCGAAGAATTGGCCATGTTGGGCTCCCCCAAGGCTTGGGCCTTGCGCGACGGCATGTTCGTCCAGATTGACGCCGCGGGTCTCGTGCCGGGTGATGTCGTGCGCCTCGAGGCCGGGGATCGCGTGCCGGCCGACGGCTCGCTCGCCATGGGATCGTCCGTGCGCGTCGATGAATCGCTTTTAACGGGCGAGTCGTTGCCAGTCGACAAGGAAGTGGGCGACACGCTGAAGAGCGGCACGTTACTCCTACTCGGCGCCCTCGAGCTCGAGGTCACGGGAACCGGTGCTCAAAGCGCGATGGGGCGCATCGCCAGCAAGCTGTCGCGGATCGAGCCCGGCAAAACTCCGCTCGAACGCAGCATGGATGAGTTCGGCAAGCGCATCGCCCGCTATGTCGGGCTCTTGAGCGCGCTGATTGTCGGCGCAGGCCTACTGGTCGACGGTTGGTCACGACTCGATCAAGTCTTGATGTTCGCGGTGGCGTTCGCGGTCGCAGTCGTTCCCGAGGGGATGCCAGCCGTGGTGACACTGGTGCTGTCGTTCGGTGTCCAACGCATGGCGCGCAGAAATGCGGTGGTGCGAAGGCTGGCAGCGGTCGAAGCACTCGGCGCCGTCACGGTGATCGCCTCGGACAAAACCGGCACCCTGACCCTGAACAAGATGAGCGTGGAGGCGTTACACGCACCTGACCAGGATGCTGCCCTGCTCGCGCTGGTGCTAGCCAACGACGCCGATCCCGACAGCGACGCCGGGGATCCGCTGGAGCGCGGCCTGTTCGAGTTTGCTCGCGAGCGCGGTTCGGACGTCGCGGCGCTGCGCGCGGCCCAGCCGCGGGTGTCGAGTCGCCCGTTCGACAGCCGCTGGAAGTTCATGCGCGCAACCGTGCTCATGCCAACGGGGGAACTGCGCAGCTACGTGAAGGGCGCTTTGGACGTGGTCTTGGAGCGCTCCTCTTTGACGAGCGAGCAACGAGTCGACTGGACCGGAAAGGCAGAGCTCGAGGCGACTCGCGGGCACAAGGTGATCGGGATCGCGGCGGGCAGCGGGGATCGAGAGGAGGGCCTAGAGTTCCTGGGTTTCGTGAGCCTTTGGGACCCAATCAGGCCCGAAGCAGCGGGCGCCGTGCGCGACGCGCGGGCAGCCGGCATTACCGTAATGATGGTGACCGGGGACCAGCCGTCGACCGCGACGGCGATCGCCCAGGGCGTCGGCATCGAGAGCGCACGAACCCTGAGCGGCGCGCAAATCGATGCGCTGTCCGAGGATGCCTTGTCGGCTGCGCTCGGCGACGTGCGGGTCTTTTCGCGGCTGCAGCCCGAGCACAAGTTGCGCATCGTGGAGGCGCTGCAAGCGCGTGGCGAAGTCGTAGCCATGACCGGCGACGGGCTGAACGACGCGCTGGCATTGAAGCGCGCCGACGTCGCCGTAGCCATGGGGCGACGCGGCAGTGACGTCGCGCGCGAAGTCTCCGACCTGGTGCTGCTCGAAGACGACTTTGCGACGATCGTTGCTGCCGTGGAGGAAGGGCGCATCATTTACGAGAACCTGCTCAGCTTCGTGCGCTTCACCTTCTCGAGCAATATCGCGCTCGCGGTGTTGGTCTTGGGCGGCGCGCTCGGCTCGGTGTTCCTGGGCCTTCGCAATGCCCAGGGCGCTCTGCTGTTGCCGCTGAGTGCGCTGCAAATCCTGTGGATCAACTTCTTGGGGGACGGCCCGACCGCGCTCGCGCTGTCGTTGGACCACGCCAAATTCACCATGCGTTCTCCGCCTCGGCCACGCAATCGCTCGCTGCTCGACGCGCGCACACTGCGGTTCGTGACGGTGGATGGGGCGATCAAAGGCGCGATCGGGCTCGCGCTGCTCGCCACCCTGCCCCACTACGGGGTCAGCGTGGCGGCGACGGTCAGCTGCGTCTTCCTGTACGAAGCCAATGCCAAGTTGCTGAGCGCTTATCCAGCGCGGAAGCTGCGCGGCGCCCCAGACGTCAATCCCTGGCTGCATGGCTCGGTGCTGGTGGGCGCAGTCCTCGGCCTGGGCTGCGTGTTTTGGCAGCCATTGCGCGGCGTGCTCGGGCTGGTGTCAGTCACGGCTTCGCAGCTCGGGTTGGTTGCCGGCGCGTTGGCCACTAGCTACTGCTCGGGCGAGCTCGTCGCCCGATGGGTGCGCCGCGCACCCGCGACGCAACAGCCTTGAGCCGCGCGCGGGCTGTGTTCGGGAGCTCGACTTTCGAGCTCCCACCCCGCGCGATCCTCCGCCACTCGAGTGCACCGTTTGCGGTGCTGGCGACACGTTTGCACGGCGCAGGCTAGCGGAGGCTGCCCAACACCAGTGGGAAGTTGGTTTCGCCTCCGACGCGGTCACCTTGGTGATAGGTGTGGCGTTGCCCATGGCGCTCGCGGTGTTGCTCACACCACATCTCGGCGCCATCACTGGCGAACCGCGCTTCGACGCAACGATGGCACGGCGGCTCGATGGCAGGCACGGGCACCGGAATCGCCTTGGGCCGCACGATCAACACGGGACACGGCGCAAGTCGGCTGACGATGTGCGCGACCGAGCTGAGTAGGAGTCGCTCGATGCCACGCCGATCATGAGTCCCGACGACGACCAGATCTGCGTCGAGATCCGCGGCCAATTGCGCGATTTCTCGACCCGGTTCGGCGACTCGCACGTGACTGAAGATTCGGTTGCTGAGTGACGCTGCGTGCCGTTCCTGAAAAGCTGCCAAGCGGCGTGAAACGTACGCCACCAAATCCGTCGCGGCGCGTTGCAGGCTCGGAGACGAGGCATCGATGGTCGCGCCCCGCAGGGCGTCGATGTCCGGTAGCCACACGTTGACGACGTGTACTTGCGCGTCCTCCTTGTTGGATGCGAGCTCGAACGCCGCCTCCAGCGCGAGATCGGACGCTTCTGAATAGTCGGTCCCCACGAGGATCAGGTATTTCATGAGCGGTCGTAGTGCATCGCTCGTGCCACTTCCCGCGAGGCCGGCGGCTGCTCCGGCTAGATGTCGCCACTTCGCAGATCACCGGCCAGGAGCTCGCTGGCGCGCGCAGCCAACGTCATGGCCGTCAGCACCGGGTTCTTTTCAGGGCCTGTGGTAAATACCGAAGAGTCCGCAACCGCGACATTTCGCACTTCGTGCATGCGGCAGCTCGACGTGACGACGCCGAACGCCGCTGAAGCGTGCATGCGACAAGTGCCGCCATAGTGCACGGAGCTTCCTGGCGCTTCGACCCGATAGGTAGCTAAGCTCGGATCCCAGCCGGCTCGTGCGAAGAGCCCCAATAGCTCGTCGCGCGCGTCATCGAGCAGCCGCAGGGCCTCGGGCGGATGACGCAGCGCGAACGACAACCGCGCCGGCTCGCCTGCGCCGCGCGCGGGTTCGAGCGCGATGAAATCTTCGGCGGTCGGGGCCATCGTGCCGAATACACTGAAGCCGAGGCGCTTCACTCGACCTGGTTGGCGACTCAACAAGCTCCGGCCAAGCGCTTCGGTCCCCGCCCACTGCATGAATGCCGCGGCGTACAACGGTTGTGAATGCTCGAGCGACGGCCGAGTCAAGTAGCTGGCTGGGGTCAAGGGGACGGCTCGAGCCAGGTCGACGACCACCTTGGCCAGCGGGTGATCGTGCAAGTAGCGACCGACGAGGCCGTGCGAATTGCCGAGCCCAGTCGGAAAATCCGCACTCTGCGACTGCAGCAGGATTTGGGCCGTGTTGATGGCGCCGGCAGCGAGCACCACCGCCCGGCACGGGATGCGCTCCTCGCTACCCGTCCGCGGATCCCGGGTTACGACGGCGACGACGCGGCGTTCCGCGGCCGACCATTCGAGTCGCAGCGCTTGCGCGCTCAGACGCACCTCGAGGCCACCGCCTCGGGCAATCGGCGCCACCAGCCGGCGATAGGCATTGAAGGGCGTGGCCGCGCGAGTGGCCGTCGTTCGAGCGCCGTAGGCGTAGGGCATCGCGACCAGATCGCGGCCCAGCAAGCGAGCTTCGCGGGCAAAGGGATCCCACTCTGGACCGAGCTCCCACGCGTCCGTCGTGCGCGCACTGGGAAGCCGCGGCGTGTCGCGCCGCGAGCCCGCGATGTGCAACAGCGGTTCGACGCGGTCGTACCACGGAGCCAGATCCGCGTAGCTGATGGGCCAAGTGTAAGCGTCACCCGCGCGCGCCGCGTCCGCAAAGTCATCGGGCGCGAACCGAGGAACGGCGCACGACCAATGATTCGAAAGTCCACCGGGTACCAAGGCTTCAAACACCTCTGCCGCAGGATCGCCCACCATGGTCAGATCCTGGCGGCGCACGAGCGGGGGCTTGCGCTTGGCGACTGTCACGCCGCGGATTCGAGCCGTGAGCCCGAGCGACGGCTCGCCCGACCCTGCCTCGAGCAGCAACGGCTCAAGGCCGGCTCGACTCAGAAACACCGCGGCGGCCGCGCCGGCCGGTCCGGTCCCAATGACGACAACGCGACCCGAGCTCATCGCCGCGCAGTAGCGAGATCCATGCCTGCGGGCGGATAGCCCAAATGTCGGCGACCCAAGGGTGGCCGCGCAGATTCTGCGTCGACTCTCGCGCAGATCTCGCGCTCCGGCATTCGCCTCGGCTCGGAGTCAGCGATTCTTCCGTGTTCGGTCGGCGCTGACGCCCTGGCGTAGCCCTTGCTTTGGCACGCATCAAGAGACGCCCATGAACGCTCAAGATCTGGTCCAAGACTCGACGCCCTCACGGTCCCTACACCACGAAGCGCTCGAACGAGCCTTTCAGATCCAAGGCTACGTGACGATCCCCGGCGTGGTGAGCCGCACCTTGCTCGCGAACCTCCACCAACAGCTGCTCGCGGAGTTGGAACGCGCCAAGACGGCGGGTGAGCTGTTTACCGGCGGCGGCACGCTGAGCGGTCACCTGAATTGCTTTCCCGGTGCTCGCAGCCGAGCCGTCTACGATTCGCTCGAGGCTCACGGGGTGATTGCCCTCGTACAAAAGCTGTCGGCGCGGCCGCTGCGCCTGCCGAACGTGGGGTGCAATCTCAATTTACCCGGCAGCAGCGCGCAGAACGAGCACGTCGACGGCTACGCCGCGACGCCGTTCTTGGTCGTCAACGTGGCGGTCGTCGATACGGGGCTCGAAAACGGCGCCATGGAAGTCATGCCGCGCACGCAGCAGCGCGACTACAAGTACTGGGAGCTGCTGGCCAGTCGCCCGGAGCGCTTGCGTTTGCGGATGTCGCAAGGCGACGTCGCGATCCGCACTTCGACCCTGTGGCACCGTGGGATGCCCAATCGCACGGACCAAGCGCGCCCCATGCTCGCGTTCACCTGGGAGGACGGCGGCAGCGCGCTCCCCGATCCGTTCCTCGCCCACGATCAGATCCGCTTCTTCCCGAACCGGTTTCGCACCGATTGGGCGGGGCGCCTGCGGGAGCGAGTCTTCATCACTGCACCACGCCTGAGCCGCGCGGCGCGAGCCGCACGTTCACTCTTCGGCCTCTGACCGTCCGCACCATTTAGCACCACGAGTAACCCATGACATTCAAACACATCCTCGCCGCTACCGACTTCAGCGATTGCTCTGCGCGCGCCCTCGACTTGGCAATCGAATTGGCGGGGCAACTCGACGCACAACTGACGCTGGTCCACACCTGGGAGATCCCGAGCTTGGGCTACGGCGCCGCCATGTATTTCCCGGGCGACGTGTTGACGCCGATCGAAAATGCGGCGCGGGCGCAACTCGAAGAAGTGACCAACGCCGTGAAGAAACGGGTGCCACGCGCGAATTCGGTTCTGCGCGTGGGCGCGGCCTGGGACGAAATCATCGCCGCCGCCGCGTCCGTGCATGCCGATCTTATCGTGCTCGGGACGCACGGCCGGCGTGGCGTCAGCCGAGCACTGCTTGGAAGCGTGGCCGAGCGGGTGGTCCGCCTGTCGCCCGTCGCCGTATTGACCGTGCGCGGTACGTAGCTCACCGCGAAGCGTTTCCTGCGCAGCCTCGGCGCGATGGTCGCTGAGTCTGAGCCCAGGTCGAAGCAATGAACATGTCCGACGCACTCGACAACGCGGAAGTCGTCCGAGCATTGCGCGATTTGGCGCTGCGGCTGGCGGAACAGCGCGACACGTTCCACGCGCAAGGTCTGCTGAGGGCGGTACACAGCATCGAGGGCCTCGAGCGGCCAATCCTGGAGCTCTGGCTGGCTGGCGGGTTCCCTGCGCTGACCGCTCTACCCTGGGTGGGTCGAGCCGTGGCGCACTGGCTCATCGAGTTGTTGAGCTTAGGCAGGATCGCGGAGTTAGAGCGAGCTCGCAGGGCTTACCCGAAGAGCACTAGTTCCTAACCAAAGCCGGCACACGTCTTGAAACGCGCGCAGTTGAGACCCACTCAGCGATGAATAGCCAACCCCGACCCCCTTCCAGTGTTCCGCTCGATCTCCGGCTGCGCCAGTTGGTGGCGCAGGCCCTCCCCGGCGCGGAGCTGCTGAGCGCCGTGGCGCTCGGCGCCGATTCCGTTTCCCACGAGGCAACCGCAAAAGGCGCGGGTTACGGCGCGCCGCTGCGGCTTGAGGTGCGCCATGACGGGGTGCTCAAGGCTTTTGTGTTGCACAGCGCGACGGCAAATCCGTTTGGCCACGAGCGGCGTGCCGACCGCGCCGCTGAAATGCTCGTTGCAGCGGACACCTTTGGGCTCTTGCCCGCGCACACGCGCGTGATCGACGTCGGCGCGTATCGCGCTGCCGGCTTCGTGTCGTTGCAGGGCTGCGGTGAATTCTACTTGCTGACCGAGTACGCGGAGGGCAACCCTTACGCGGCTGATTTACGGCACATCGCGCACACGCGGGTGCTGGAGCAAAAGGACGTGGAGCGCGTCGATCGCTTGGTCCACTACCTCGTCGATATCCACCGCGAACGGCTGCCCGAGGCTTCGCTCTACACCCGTTCCATCCGCGACCTACTCGGCAGCGGTGAGGGGATCTTCGGGCTCGTGGACGGCTACCCAGAGTCGACTGCGGGCATCGACTCGGCACGCCTCAACCAGATCGAGCGGGGGTGCCTGGAGTGGCGCTGGCGCCTGAAAGGGCGCGCCCACCGCTTGGTCCGAATCCACGGCGACTTTCACCCGTTCAACGTGCTGTTCGAAGCCGATTCGAAGCTCGCCGTGCTCGACGCCAGCCGTGGCTCCGCGGGCGACGCGGCAGACGACGTTGCGGCGATGGCCGTCAACTACGTCTTCTTTGCCAACTTCGAGCCCACGCTGTGGCAAAGTACTTTCCAGCACCTGTGGCGTCGATTTTGGGATCGCTACCTCGTGCTGTCTGGGGACACCGAGCTGCTCGCTGTCGTGGCGCCGTTCCTTGCCTGGCGCTGCCTCGTGCTAGCCAATCCGGTCTGGTACCCCGACGTCGCGGCCGAGCACCGGGTCCGCTTGTTCGACTTCGTCGACCTCACGTTGGCTTCCGAGCGTTTCGATCCCGAGCTCGCGCAGCGCGTTTTCGCTTAGCGAGTGAGACGACTCAGTAGGAGCTCGAGGGCCTCGTCGTCTCGAGCCCCGAATGCGCTCACGTCGGGCGAAAGCGGAGGCTCGTAGGGCTCGTCCTGACCCGGCAAGCCTTGCACTTCACCCCGCGCAAAGCCTGCGTAAAGCCCTTTGGCATCGCGCGAGCGGCACTCTTCGGCACCGGTCGTGAGCCACACCTCCAAGAAGCGCGCGGCGCGCTGCCTCGCTTGGTCGCGGAAGGCACGCTTGCTCGCTGTCGCGGGGACCAGCGCGACCAACCCTTGGTGCGCCAATTCCGCGGCTAAGTTGCCGAGCGTCGCGTAAAAGTCCTCGCGTTCGCGCGCGCTATAGCCTGGCTGGGGCTGCAATAGCTCGCGCACGCGATCCCCATCGAGCAGGGCGCAGGCTTGGCCGCGTTCGAGCAACCGTTCACGGACCCGTTTGGCGAAGCGCGACTTTCCCGAAGACGGCAGCCCAGTGAACCAAACCACGACACCGGTCATTGCTTTCTCCTCTCGGGCTCTGCAGGAACCGCACCATTCCACACGTTGTATTCTTTAGCATGGAACGCCTCTTGCTCACTGGTTGGCAGCCAGTTTGGGAGCCTTGCCATGCACGTCGCCGAAGTCATGAGTCGTCATCCTTTCACCGCGGAGGCACGGACCAGCGTGCGGGAGGTCATGCGCATGCTGTTCGAAAAGGACATCCGCCATCTGCCCATCGTGGACGGCAGCTCGCTGATTGGCATCGTCAGCATTCGTGACCTGCCAGCCGTCGTCTCGACCGGTGTGGCCTACTTCGGCGACCCGCACGAGGTCGAACAGATGCTCGACCAACCGGTCTCGAACGTGATGACGCCCGAGGTGGTCACCGTCCAGCCGACGAGTGGGCTGGGCGACGCGGTGGACCTGATGGTGAAGCACAAGATCGGCGCGTTGCCGGTCGTCGCGAGTGATGGGCGCACGCTGCTTGGCATTTTGAGCTACATCGACGCGCTGCGGGTCGCGCGCCCCTTGCTCTAGACCGACGATCCTTGCGGCTTCACTCAGGCTTACGGCCCGGGCGGCCGCACACTCCGTGAGCCATCGAGCACTTCTCGAACCTTGCGAAGCAAGAGCCGCGGCGTGATCGGCTTTTCGAGGAATGCGATGCCCGAATCCAAGATGCCATGGTGCACGATTGAATTGTCCGTGTAGCCTGACATGTACAGGACCTTCATCTCAGGGCGTACTGGCGCGAGCCGCTCCGCCAGTTGCTTACCAGTCATGCGCGCCATCACGACATCCGTGACCAAGAGTTGGATGCGCGCCGAATACTGTTCGCAGATCAGCAACGCATCACCGCCGCCTTGTGCGTCCAGCACGTTGTAACCTGCCCTGCGCAAGATGGTGCGTGCGAGCTCGCGCACTTGCTTCTCGTCTTCGACCAAGAGAATCGTCTCGCTGCCGGTCAAGACCGCCGGCTCACGGGCATTGACTTCGGCTTGCTCGCGATCGTGATCGTTCCGCGGAAAATAGATTTTGAACGTGGTGCCGGAGCCAACCTCGCTGTAAAGCCAGATGTGACCGCCCAATTGCTTGACGATACCGAACACGGTGGCGAGGCCGAGCCCGGTCCCGCGATCCTTGGCCTTGGTCGTGAAAAACGGCTCGAAGATGCGAGCTTGCACCTCGGCCGTCATACCGGACCCGGTGTCGCTGACGACCAGCAACACGTAGGAGCCCGGCTTCACTTCGACATGCTCCGCCGCGTACGTTTCGTCCAGATCGACATTGCAGGTCTCGATCGTCAGCTTGCCGCCTTGCGGCATGGCGTCACGCGAATTGACGACCAGGTTCATCAAGATCTGCTCGACTTGGCCCGCGTCGGCGTGAATCTTACCCAATGCGCGTTCGTTCAAAATGGAGATCTGGATGTCTTCGCCAATCAGCCGGCCGAACATGCGCTCCAAGTTCATGACGACCTCGTTGAGGTCCAACACCACGAGCTGTAAGATCTGCTTGCGACTGAACGCGAGAAGTTGGCGAGTCAACGCCGTGGCGCGCTGCCCTGCGAGTTGAACCTGTTCGATGTCGGCGCGCATTGGCTCGCCCGCTTTCAACTCGTCGAGCACGATCCCCGTGTAGCCCAGGATCACGGAGAGAAGGTTGTTGAAGTCGTGGGCTACGCCGCCAGCCAAGCTGCCGATCGCTTCCATCTTCTGGGCTTGGCGCAGCTGTTCCTCGGTCTTCCGCAGCTGCGCCTCCGCTTGCTTGCGCTCGGTCACGTCCTGGGCAACGTAGAGCCGCGCTAGCCGCCCTTCGAGCTCGAGCTCGTGGGTCGTCAGCTCCACCCAAATCACCGAACCGTCCCGCTTGCGGTGCCTCTGCGCCGGCCCCCGCTGCTCGCCAGCGGGCGCGACCGATGGGGCGACGAGCTCGGCCGTCACTTCCAGCTCCAAATCGGCGAGGCGCAGCGCAGCGAACTCCTCATGACTGTAGCCATAGTGGGCGGTGGCCGCCTCATTGACGGCGATGAACGCGTTCGTCCCAGGCTCGCAGACCCAGGTGGGCAGCGGGCTACCGTCGAATAGGGCTCGGTACCGATGCGCCGCCTTGACGAGCTCCAGCTCGGCAGCTCGACGCGCCGCGCGCGTCTTCGCCTCCCGGATTTCCCTTTCGATAGCCGGGACCAGTCGCTGCAGGTGACCCTTGATCAAGTAGTCGTGCGCCCCAGCGTGCATCCCCTCGACCGCCACCTCTTCACCGATGGTTCCAGACACGATGATGAACGGGATATCGAGGGACAACTCGCCCATGATGGCCAGCGCCGACAGCCCGCTGAACGTGGGCAGCGACCAATCGCTGATCACGACGTCCCACTGCTCGGCTTCGAGCGCTGCGCGCATAGCTGCCGCGTCCTCGACGCGTTCGAACTCCACCAAGGGGATCGTGCGCCGTATCTCGTGCAACAGCAGCTTCGCGTCGGACGGCGAGTCCTCGACTAGCAAGACTCGTAGTTTTTGGATCGACATATCCCCGGTCCGATGTAACACCCAGGCATTGGGATTAGCGACGAAATGCTACCCAAAACGCGCAAGCCGCGGTGGGCTCCGTTCGAGTTTGGGCATGAGCATTTTTGCAACACCCGCTGTTCCTCACGCGCAGAAAGCTTGGAATTCGCGTGCACGGCCCAGCGTGCCGACTGGCAATCGAGTCGCCGCTTGATTCCCTAACTGGGCTCCCTTACCCCTGATCAGCGAGCTCGATGACTTACATTGCGGATGCGGAATCCCGCTTCACTCGACTTTCCGAGTCCGGTGTCGTCGGCATCGTGGTTGGGAACCTGAAGGGCCAGGTCGTCGAAGTCAACGACACTGCCCTCGGCTTCTTGGGTTACTCCCGCGCCGAGGCGTTCGCGGCGAGCTTCGACTGGTTCGCACTGACTCCCGCCGAATGGCGCTCCGCGGACCAGCTTGCCGTGGAGCAACTCGCCAAGTCCGGCGTCGCTGCGCTGCGCGAGAAGGAATACATTCGCAAGGACGGCAGCCGGATCGCGGTATTGGTCGGTTCGGAGATGGTCGGCAGAGACGTTCCGCTCGCGATGTCGTTCATTGTCGACCTCACCGAGCGCAAGCAAGCCCAAGCCACGCTCGAGCGCCTGCGTGAGGTCCGCGCCACCGAAGCGCGCTCTCGCGCACTGCTCGACACCGCGCCGGACGCCATGGTCATCGTCGACCGAGCGGGCAACATCACGCTAGTCAACGGCCAAGCCGAAGCGCTCTTTGGTTACACGCGCAGCGAATTGGTCGGTCAAGCGATTGAAATACTGATTCCGCCCGGCCTGCGTACGAATCACTCGGCACACCGTGAAGCGTACGTGCGCGAACACCGCGTGCGTGCCATGGGTACCGGGCTCGAGCTTCGCGGCCAACGTAAGGACGGTACTGAATTCCCAATCGAGGTGAGCTTGAGCCCGCTCGAGGCCGAAGGTGGGCTGCTGGTCTCCAGCACCATCCGAGACATCAGTGAGCGGAAGAAAGCCGAACAGCAACGCGCCAGCTTGGCCGCCCTCGTCGAGTCGTCCGACGACGCCATCATCGGCAAGAGCCTGGACGGGGTCGTGACGAGCTGGAACGAAGGGGCGCATCGCTTGTTCGGCTACGGCCCTGAGGAAATCATTGGCAAGCACATCTCGCTCATCGTCCCGCCCGCTCGGCAGGCAGAGTTTACGAACATTTTAGAGAGGGTGTCCTCGGGCTTGGTACAGCGCATCGACACCGTGCGGCAGCGCAAGGACGGCTCGCTGGTCGACGTGTCGCTCACCGTCTCACCGGTGCGCGACAGCGGAGGGCGCGTGGTGAGCGTCGCAAAGGTTGCGCGTGACGTGACCGAGCGTCGCCGCGGCGAGCGGGAGCTCGCGAGCGCAAAAGAGAGGGCTGAAGCTGCTAGCCACGAGCTGGAGGCCTTCAGCTATTCCGTCGCGCACGATCTGCGCGCGCCGCTGCGGGGCATGAACGGTTTTGCTCAAGTTTTGTTGGATGAGTACAAGGACAAGTTCGACGCCGAAGGTCAGGATTGGCTGCAAGAAATCGTGCTCAACGCCAATCGCATGGGTGCGCTGATCGACGCACTGCTTTCGCTGTCGCGCGTCACACGCAGCGAGCTACGTCGTGAAGCGGTCGACCTTTCTGCGTTGGCGCGGAGCACGCTCGCCGGCCTCGGAGCACGAGATCCGGGCCGCAACGTCGCAGTCTCGCTGCAAGATCGGCTCCTGGCCGATGCAGATCCCACACTCTCCCTGTCTTTGCTGGAGAACTTACTCGGCAATGCTTGGAAGTTCACGAGCAAGCTCGAAAGCGCGAAAATCACGGTCGGCATGCATGAATCCGAAACGGAGCGCGTGTTCTACGTGCAGGACAACGGTGCCGGATTCGACATGGCCTATGCACAGAAGTTGTTCGCCCCTTTCCAACGCTTGCATCAAAATCAAGAATTTGCTGGCACCGGCATCGGGCTGGCGACCGTGCAGCGCATCGTGCGTCGTCACGGCGGTCGGATCTGGGCCGAAGGCGTCCCCGGCGCCGGCGCCACATTTCATTTCACCCTCCCCAGCGAAAGCCGTCCCCTCTCATGACCAAGCTCATCCTATTGGTGGAAGACAACGCCAGCGACGAGAAGCTCACGGTCCTCGCGCTGAGGAAATGCGAAGTGCCGAACCAAGTGTTCGTGGTGCGGGACGGCGCCGAGGCCCTCGATTTCCTGTTCGCCACAGGGACTCACAGTGAGCGTGACCCGGGGACGCTTCCCGCGTTGGTGCTGCTCGATCTCAAGCTGCCGAAAGTCGATGGGCTCGAGGTGTTGCGCCGGATCCGCGCCGACGCGCGAACGAACACCCTACCCGTCGTCATTCTAACCTCATCGAAGCAAGAGGAGGACGTGGCCCAGGGCTATTCTTCCGGTGCGAATGCGTACGTACGAAAGCCCGTGGCTTACGCGGAATTCGTCGAGGCTGCCAGCACGGCCCGTCCGAAACAGGCCCGAACCGCCGCGGACGGATGACTGCGCGTAAAACCGCTTAGGTAAACCAACACTTAGCTCGTGTTGCGCGCCCAGGGAGAGTCGCACGGCCGAGCGTCGTGTTCAAGTGGGGCGGCTGCCGGTCGCTGACTGGGCTGGCTTTGGATGACTTAGACCCATCGAACAGCGACAGCCCGACCGTTGCGCTGTCGATCACCGCTAGGTAGCCGAGCTCCGGCAG
>JBEQTH010000101.1:0-63065 GCA_040348785.1 Myxococcales bacterium
ATCGCGGACGAGCCGACGAAGACCATCTGCTACCAAAATCAGCACCTCGACCGAATGCGAAAGTACCGCGACGAAGGGCCGACGTACCCGAAGCTCGTGATCGACGAATCGGCCAAAATCACCTTCGTGGAAGACTGCGGGCCGAATCGGGAGGACGTAATCGATCGCCCGTCTTACGAGCTGCCGCCCGGTTATACCGATCGTACGAACTGACACGCGCGTGCCCGCGGTGCGCAGCTGACCAATCTCGGCGCGCGCTGAAGCATTGTCGCAAATAGTGGCGGCTTTCGCCGCAAGCGGGGTAACGCTCACGGCGGATATCGCACGAGCGTGCGCACACTGGCGACGTTCGCTCACCGTTAGGGGTGAGTCGCGTGCGCATGCAGGCGACGCGTTTCGTGCTTCACGCAAATGGGATGCGTGAGCGCGCCAATGGCAAAAGACTCACGCCGCTTTGCGTTCGGCCTCGCATGCGTCGAGAACGGCGAGCCCCATGCCGGCGACTTTCGCCGCGAGGGTTTGCGCGCACGCAAACCCTCGGGAGTTATTCGGCTGACATGACGGAAGGCGAGCAATGCAAACGCCTCGTGTGCCACGCATGCTCGATCTGAATCGCAACGTCGTTTCATCCTTGTACACTCAACGCTGGACGCTAAGCCTCGTAGGTGATAGCGTGCCCTACACAGCGGTTCGGATACGGGCGGGGCTCGTAGTCAGTCGCGTTGGTAGATGGGGCCCCGGCCCCATCTGGATACCTAGCGTCGCGGGGTCGTCGTGTCCCTGCGTCGACAATGCTCGCCTCGTCGGCCCGTTTGCTTTTGCCCGGAGTCGTACGGTCGACTCATACCCTCTGTTGTCTTTTATAAGGAGTCCTATGGAAGAGGTCGTCACGCACGTCGTCGTCGGGGGCACCCGTAATGTCGACTTGAATACACTCGTGTCTGTGGCGCGCCATGGCGCCGCTGTGTCGCTCGACCCGGAAGGGAAGGCGGGCATGGTCGAATGTCAGGAGTTTTTCGCGGGAAAAGTAGACAGCCGCGTTCCCATTTACGGGCTGAACACGCAGTTCGGTGATCAGGTCGTGTTGCTCGACGAGCATTTGGACGACTACGACTCCACTAGCTACAAGGACTCACTGCAGAATCGCCAAAACAACCTCATCCGCTCTCACAATTGCGGCATGGGTGAGATGGTGCCGCACGAGATCGTGCGTGGTGCCATGTTGCTGCGCGCGCGTTGCCTATCGCGTGGTTTCTCGGGCGTACGCCCCGAAGTGGTCGATGCGTATTTCGAATTCTTGAATCGCGGCATCACTCCGGAATGCTTCCGCTTTGGTTCCATCGGCGCCAGCGGTGATCTCGTGCCGCTGGCCACCATCGCCGCCGCCGTGGTCGGTGAAGACGTGGACGTGCGCTACGAGGGGCAGTCGGTTCCCGTTCGAACCTTGCTCTCTGCCCTGGGCATCGAGCCGCTTCAGATCGAAGGCCGTGAAGGCCTCGCATTGATCAACGGCACTTCCTTCATGAGCAGCATTGCCGGCCTGGCCGTGAATGATCTCACGAATCTGTATGAGTCGTTGCTGTCGGTCATCGCCGTGGGTCTCGAAGCCATGCGCGTGATCGAAGCGGGGTACTTGCCCATCGTGCACGAGCTCAAAGGGCACACCGGTGAAATCGCGGTCGCGGCCCGGATTCGAGCCGCCTGGGCCGGCAGCCAATTGATTCGCAGCCTGGAAGAAGCGCGCACCGAGAACACCACCGAAATCGGCGTGCAGGACTACTACTCGTTGCGCTCGGTGGCGCAAGGCTTCGGCGTGTTCCACGAGAACCTGATTCGCGCCAAGACCTGGATCGAGGCCGAGATGAACTCGGTCAACGATAACCCCATCGTCGTCCCGAACGACGAGCAGGTTTACCACACCGCCAATTTCATGGGCTACTACGTGAGCTCGGCGTGCGATCTGTTGCGCGCGGACATCGCCCAGGCCGCCACTTGGGTTCACGCCCTGATCGCGAACTTGGTGCACCCGCGGAAAAATCGCGGCCTGCCCGTGAACCTAATCGAAGACCCGACCAACTACAGCGGTTTCCGTCCGGTGCAGATCCTGGCGGCGTCGCTCGCGGTGCAGTGCCGGAAGCTCGCTCAAACGCACGCGGCCTTCGTGCTACCGACCGAGGGCGACAATCAAGACGTCAACAGCTTGGGCACGCACGCGGCGTTCGACCTGCGTTCCGCGGTTCAGCACCTCGAGCAGCTCACCGGAGTCTTATTGATGGCGGCTACCCAAGCGCTCGAGTTACGCGGTGTGGACAAGGCCAGCAAGAAGAGCCAAGAAATCTGGGCGGAGTACCGACAGTCTGTGCCCATGTTGCGTGAGGACCGGCTCGTCCACGAGGATCTCGTGACGTCCGTCGAAGCGTTGCGCAAAATGAGCTCGCTCGGCGGCGCCGAGCGTCACGCGCCACAGGGCTACCGCGAAGAGTCGCCTCGGCGTGGGTCCGGCGTGTTCCTCAAGGCTGACAGCGTGGACGTGTCCACGCCACTCTCCCGCGCCCTGGCTGGTGAGTGAGCTGACGCGCGTTTGGTAACGAACGATCGCGGAGTGACTTCGGCGCTCCGGTGCGCGCCTGGGTCACTCCGTGGCGATCCCCCGCCGCGACCATCGGCAAAGACGGCCCCACCGGCACATTTCAAGACCGAGCTGGAACCGTACCGTGCTGAGACAGCACGGGCGCTAAGGCGCGTCCAACACGGCGCGCACCTTGCGCGTCAATGCGCCAGGAGTAATCGGCTTTTGCAGAAACTCCACGCCTTCGTCCAGCACGCCGTGGTGCACGATCGAATTCTCGGTGTAGCCCGAAACGTACAGGACCTTGAGTTGCGGCTGCTTGGCCAGCAATTGAAGAGCAAGCTCCCGGCCGCTCAGCTTGGGCATCACCACGTCGGTCAGCACCAGCCGAATGTTTGGCGTCGCCTCGGCCAGGCGTAGCGCTTCTGCACCAGAGTTGGCCTCGATTACGGTGTAGCCCTGGAGGCGGAGGATGGTGCAGGTCACTTGGCGCACGCTCGAGTCGTCCTCGACGACCAAGATGGTCTCGCTGCCGCCTGGCGAGTCCGGCGGTTGCGTGTCGGGGCCGCGCTTGCCCGCGGCGGCTTCGGTTTGGGGCAAATAGACCTTGAACGTGGTGCCCTTGCCGGGCTCGCTGTACACCCAAATGCTGCCGCCGCTTTGCTTCACGATGCCGAAGGCGGTGGCGAGCCCGAGGCCCGTCCCTTTGCCCTTCTCCTTGGTGGTGAAGAAGGGATCGAAGATGCGGTCTTGGGTCTCGCGGTCCATCCCGACGCCGGTATCGCTCACGGCGAGCATCACGTGCGGGCCCGCCTTGGCGCCGACGTGGGCGTCTGCGTAGGCTTGATCGAGCACCACATTGCCGGTTTCGAGCGTGAGCACGCCGCCGCGGAGCATGGCATCCCGGGCATTCACGACCAAGTTCAGCAAGACTTGCTCGAGCTGCCCCGGATCGACGCGCGTGCGCCACAAGTCTCGCGTAAGCGCCACACGCAGCTCGATGTCCTCGCCGATGATGCGGCGGATCATGCTTTGAATCGAGCCCAGCGTCTCGTTCAGGTTCACGACCTGCGGCTCGAGCACCTGCTGTCGGCTGAAGGCGAGCAATTGCTGAGTCAGCTCGGCGGCGCGAAGCCCCGCGTTGCGGATCTCTTTCAGCTCCGGCGCCGCGCTGGCCGCGCTCTCGGTCTCCAGCAAGATGTCTGCGTAGCTCAACACGACCGACAGCAAATTGTTGAAGTCGTGCGCGATGCCACCGGCGAGCCGCCCCACGGCCTCCATCTTCTGCGCGTGCCGCAGCTGGTCTTCGGATCGCTGAAGGGCTTCTTCGACTCGCTTGCGCTCGGTGATGTCTCGGAAATTGTTGACGATGGCGCCCACGCTGGGCACACCGAGACAATTGGCGCTGACGAACTCCAGGTTCCGCCAGCTGCCGTCGGCGTGGCGCGCTCGGAGCTCCCGACTGACCCGACCGCCAGGGTTGCCGAGTAGCTCGACGAATGTCGCTTGTGCGCCGGGTAGGTCGTCGGGATGAACCATCAGGCCCTCGGGGCGCGAGGTCAGCTCTTCGGGGGTGAAACCGAGAATGCGCGTGACCGACTCACTCGCGAATAGGTGCTTGCCCTGGCCGCTGGTCAGCAAGATGGCATCGGCGCTGTTCTCGAGCAGCATGTGAAAGCGCTCTTCACGCGCGGCGAGCGCTGCGTTCTGCTCCGCCAAATCTTGAAACACGATGCCCACGCAGCGCTCGGGCATTTTGATCACCCGCACGGACATGGTGGCGCCATTCGCGCCGCGGGAATCAGGAAACGAGACGACAGTGCCGATGCTGGCCGTGGAGCCCGCGATGTCCAGGTATTGCCGCACCCGATCGCTCGGTACGTTCGGGAACAGCTCGTCCAGTGCCTGACCAACCTGTGCGTCGAGCGAGACCCCCAGCAAGCGCTGCGCAGCTTCGTTCGCGCGCACCAGCCGCAACACGGGCTCACTCGCGTCCAATTGCCAAACGATCAACCCGACCGGCATGTGGCTGACCAGAAATTCGAACGCAGCGCCGGAATTCATCAACCTACTTGTACGACAACTTGGCGTCCGCCGCGAGCGCACCCCGAGTAGCTGGCGGAGACCGCCAGTACTTCGCGCTCGATGGCGCTAGGTCACCGGCCAGCCGCGCGTGGATCGAAGTAAACCTGCACGAGGTGCCCGTCTGGGTCGGTACAGAAAAAGTTCGTGAATGGCTCGAACACGAGCGGGCGAGCGATCGAGACTTGGGCGTGTTGCATCCGCCCGTAGAGCTCGCGACAAGCCGAATCAGACTCGACGAAGAAGCCAAAGTGAAACCATGCCGGGAGCGGCGACGCTGCTGGGCTGGGAGGTGCGTTGCTGGATCGCGAGCGCCCACTCACTTCAGAGGCTGTAGGTCAGCAGCACGCCTCAGAAGGCGCTCGGAAACATCACCGTCGATCGCTTCACGATCGTCAGCATGACCACGCGCACCCCGGTCTAAGCGTCGCAAGATGGTGGGCAACGACGAATTGCCGGCGCCGCCCAGTGAGGGGTTGTTGCCGGATCTCGCTTTACCGCTCGAGGTGCCTGGGCCGCCGAAGTCGCCCGGGTTTCCGGCCTCCGCGCCCCCACAACCGACGAGGGGGACGACCGCGATCACTTTGAGGAAAACTCTACGTTGCGGTTGTTTCCCTGAGCCTTCGCTTGCTGCACGAAGGCTACGTGTCCCAAGCGATGGAAACGATCTTGGCATCGCTCGCCCCCGTCGAAACATGTCGTTTTTCTGCCCACATTGGGCGTTTCCCGAGGGCTACCTAACGGGGATAGGCCCTCACGCGCAGGAGTGCCGCGTCGATTGCTGGCCAGGTCACGAGCGCCTCCGCACGCGCGGGTAGCTCTCCGAGCCGCGTGCCTGCTCCGCCGCCAACCCAAAGTCTGACCGAGGCGGGCATCTCGCGCGCAAGTTTCGAGATGCCTCGGCGCGTGACTCCCATGTCGGCTGCTGGCGTCACGGCAATCCCGATGACCGCGGCGCCGAACGATTGGGCAGCGGCGATCACTTGCTCTGGCGGAGTGTTCGCGCCCAGGAGGCGCGGCTTTGCTGCGCTCAGCGCCAGGTACAGCGCGACCATCTGAAGGCCGAGCGTGTGCGGCTCACCGGGCAGCGTCGTCAAGACGACGGTCGGCGCACCATCGGCGATCTGGTGCGTCGCCAGCAATGAACGGAGCTGCGTCGTGAGGCACTCGGTCATGACGTGCTCGTGCCGAATCGCAAGCTTTCCCGTCGCCCAGGCCTCCCCGACCGCCGCGGCGAGCGGCTGCGCGAGATCCGTGACGAAGCGTTTGGCGCCCAAGGCGGCTGCCGCGAAGCGAAGCTCATCCTCGATCGCCTTCACGTCCCCGGCAGCCAAAAGAGCAAGCAACGTCGCCACGGGCGCAACCGCGCCTCTCGAGCTCTCGGTCGCGCTCGGAGCGGCGAGCTGCGGGGCGCCCAGCAGCGCCTCGAGCTCGGGGAGGGGCTTGTGCACGACATCACTCGGCCGATATCCGCGACTCAGAGCAACGGCGATGGCGCGCAATTGTTCGATCTGAGCCCTGGCGTAGACGCGCCGATTGGAGCCGGGGCGGCGCTCCGGCATGGGAAACCCATAGCGCCGTTCCCAGATGCGCAGAGTGCCCATCGGAATGCCGGTGATCGCCGACACCACCTTGATCGAGCTCGCAGGCTCGCCTCCCGAGGGAAGGCTGGAATGAGTTGCGGGGCGCGGCGTGGTTTTTCGGCTCAAATCGACCTGGACAGATAGTGGACAGTATCTGGACACGGGCCGATGCCGAGCGCAAGGCTTTCAGCCAGGCGCGTCGATCTTGTTCACGAAGTACAGGGCGGCACCGGCGATCGAGCTGACGACGCCCCGTTGGGCCACATCTAAACCGCGAGAAATTGTGGTTTTGCCCCAGTATGCGCCTTCGTCGCGCCTCGCCAGCCGAGCGCCTCGACCGCGATCATCGACCGACTTTAGTACTATTTGGTCACTCCAGCTCGAGCCAGAAAGGCCGCGGCGATTGTTGAATTTTGGTCGTCCAGTCAGCCCAACCGTCCGGCGTCACCTCCGACTGTCGAGGCAGCAGGCGCCCGGTTCACCCCTTCGGGTGCTTCCAAGGGTCGTCGCCGGCTCTCTCGTTTACTCGTGTCCGCCCGCGCCGACTGCTCCTGCTCAAGAACTGACTAAGCAGTGTTAGCCATTCGCGATCCCTTAGCCGAAGCGGTGTGCGCTCAGGTTTGCTTCAGCACGAACAAGATGCAGCCCCCGTTCGGATTGATGGGCCCTTTGACGACTTTGCAGCCACCGCACTGCTTGGGTGCTGCCGGAATGTACTGAACGCAGCCAGAGCAGCGCTTGGCCGCTTCCAGCGACTGGTCGACGTACTTGGCAATTTCATTCCGCGTCCGAAGCTCATCCGGCGAGAGAGCGGACACGTCGTTGCAGTCCGCGTTTTTCGAACACGCGAGGAGCGCCGCCGGCACCAGAGCCGCTACTGACATGGCGGCAATTGGCTTGAGTGCGGCGCGTCGATTGATCCGGTTGCTCATGGGTCCGACTTTCTGGTTCGAGACGGTTTCAATCAATATACACGCGGTATTGTACAGTTTTTGTACATGTCAACCCGCGGTCAGTCTGGGGATTGCTCGTATTCTCCGCAAATCAGGAGCGGCGGCTTGACGTGTACAAAATTTATACAAGACTGCGTCAATGGCTGAATCGTGGGCCGCGCGTCTCACCCCGGAGCCTTTCCGGGACTTCCTGCCGTATGCAGCGCCCTCTGCGCTCAAGGTCATCCACCTCACGCAAGTGGCAAGCCGCGCCTTGAGCGTGGCGAACCACGTCAATGATGAAACAGCGCGTGCCCGCGAGGCGCTGCGCCTGCAAGAGTCACTTCGCACCGCGGGCCTGGCAGAGCTCATCGAGGTGTCGCCCGAGCCGGTGTCGGGTCTGACTGTCTCCGCGTCGAGCGAAGAGGACCGTCGCTCGATCGGCGATCGAGTGCTGGCACTGTACTTTCACTTGCTGCGTTGGGACGGTCCGCTGTTTCTCGACTTGCGCCCTCGGCACTTTTCTTGGGCACCCGGGCGCCAGATCCTGCGCTTCTATCCAAGCAGTTTGTGGTGTCGACCCGAGCCGGACTTCATGCACCGGCTCCGCGCTTTGTACATCGGCTTCTATCGAAACGACCGAGCCGCGCTGGAGCAGGGTATCGATCTTTATCGCTGGCAGAGCTCACCGTCGAAGGGTTTCGCGGAGCGCGTCGAAGGTCTGCTTCGTGATCACTTCGGGTCGCTGGACGGGGCGCCGATGCGCTTCCTCGTGTCCCACTTCAGAGCCACTTTCGACGCCATTTTCCGCGAAGTAGCGAGCAGCCGGGCGAAGCTTCACCCGGACCTGACCTTTTTGGGCGTCGAGCTGGTCGGTCTCTACCTGACTTTGGAATCGCTGAACGTGACCCTCGACGTTCAACGCGCTTTCGAAAGCGCGGGGGGTTGAATGCGCGGCGCGCCCACCGTCTTGGTGACGGGTGCCACGGGGTTCATCGGTCGCGCATTGCTGACGGCGCTTACCGCGCGCGGCCAAGCAGTGGCGGCTGCCAGTCGTAATCCGCCGCCTCATTCACGACCTGAAACCGTAGAGTGGCGGCAATGCGATTTGAGCCAGCCTGACTCGCTCACGAGCGCGTTGGCCGGCATTCGAGTGGCCTACTACCTGGTCCACAGCATGGGAGGCGCGCAGAAGCATTATCGAACTCTAGAAGGGGAGGCTGCGAGAGCGTTCGTCGCTGCCGCAGAAGCGGCCGGCGTCGAGCGAATCGTCTACCTGGGCGGACCTGCGCCCAAAGGTCTGCCGTCGGAGCATTTGCGGAGCCGCCTCGAAGTGGGCGAGATCCTGCGCTCTAGCCGCGTGCGCGTGGTCGAGCTGCGCGCCTCGATGGTGATCGGATACGGCAGCGCATCCTGGCAAATCGTCCGTGATTTGGCGGTTCGCTTGCCGGTCATGGTTTTGCCCCGTTGGCTTGGCTCGCGCACCTGCCCGGTTGCTTTGGATGACGTTGTCCATGCGCTGCTGGCCGCCGCCGACTTGCAGGTCGAGCACAACCTGTGGTTCGACCTTCCTGGTCCCGAAATGATGAACGGCCAGCAGATCCTCGAGCGAATCGCAGCCTTGCGCGGACGCCGCTTCTTGGCACTCAAGGTACCGTTCCTGACCCCGAGGCTGTCTGCGCTTTGGCTCCGGCTGGTTACGCGCACCGATTTCAACTTGGCCAAAGAGCTGGTGTTGGGGTTGGAAGACGACCTGTTGCCGAAAGACGCGCTTTTTTGGCAACTGATCGGTCGCTTGGACTTGCTTTCGTTCGACGTCGCAGCTCGCCGCGCACTGGCCGCCGAGTGACACCACGCAGCACCCGCCGTGCGCTGTTCGCGCTCGCGCTCTTCGCCTGGCTCGCGTGCTTTCAGGTGCTTGCAAGGCGCGCAACCTGGCTGCCATTCGCGTTCGTGGGCCCGGCGTTGACTCTGCTCGCGTTTCGCAGCCGGGCGGTGCCGCTCCACTTGGTCCGCCCGCATCGCGCGGACTGCGTTGCGGGGCTGCTGGCGGGGGCGCTCATGGTCATACTCACGCACGTTTTCTACGTGCTTTTGGCGGCGGTGCTGCCAGGCGTGTTGCCTGCCACACGAGAGCTGTTCGTGCTGCTCAACGTGGTGGGATTTTCTCCCGTCCAGCGAGCGGTGCTCATCGTGATCATTGCGAGCTGCGAAGAGGTCCTCTTTCGGGGCCCCCTGCTAGAGAGCGCCCGAGCGAGCGCTGACCACCGCCCCCTTCGCGCCGCGCGTCGCGAGCTGAGTCGGATCTTCGCTTTTGGCTGCGCCTATGCGCTGACCACTGCTCCCCTCGCTAGCCCCCTGCTAGTCGTATGCGCATTTCTCTGTGGATCGTTGTGGGGGGCGATGGGCATCGGAGCGCGCTCGTTGACCGTGCCAATTCTGGCGCACGTGACGTGGGATCTCGGGGTGCTATTGGCATGGCCGCTTCCCACGGGATTTTGAGCTCGCCTGGATAGCGTGGCGACTGCTCGGCGCTGGTTCATCCGGCGACGGTTCGCATCACTCGGTTCAATGTCTCTAGGGCGACCGGTTTCAGCAGGCGCTCTTCGAAGCGCGACGCCACGGTCTTCTGCCGATCGCCGATGTCGTCGAAGCCGGTGATGGCGAAGAACCGACACTCGTCCATTCCCGGCAGCCGCCCCATGGCATCGGCTAGCGCGAAGCCGTCCATCCTCGGCAGCCCGATGTCGAGAAACGCGACGTCGGGATGAACTTGCTCTGCCATACGGAGGGCTTGCTCCGGGCTTCGAGCGGTGAACGCGGCGTGGCCCTGGAACTCGAGCAATGCGCCGACGAGCTCCGCAGCGTTGGGGTCGTCGTCGACCACGAGCACGACCATTGGCGTGCTATTCCGACCAGCACGCAACAAGGTCAGGACCCGACGGTTCGATGTGATGATGCACCCAGCGCCACTGTGAGGCTCGCGGCCTCGCCGCACAAGCTACATTGCTGTCGCAGTGGGCCGGCCAACCGCGGTTTCACCCAGCGCGAGCTGGGCGGGGGGGGCGGGCACGTTCGATGCACCGGGACGCGCCATGAGCCAACATCATGTCGCTATTTGGATCGATCACCAAGAGGCCAAGATCTACCAAATCGAAGCGGAGAGCTTCGAAATGAGCAAGGTGGTCGCACCTCACCAGCACGTGACCCGGAAACAGTCAGAGCAGGGCACGCACACGGACGGGCGGGGCTTCTTTCACGACGTCGCGGTTGCGCTCAAAGGCACAGCCGCACTCCTCATCGTCGGGCCCGCCTCCGCAAAGCTCGACTTCATTCGTCACCTGCAACACCACGATCACGCGCTGGAAGCGACGATCTGCGGCGTCGAAACGCTGGATCATCCCACTGACGCGCAGCTCGTCGCCTACGTTCGTCACTACTTCGACGACAAGGGTCGCTCGGGCAAGCAGCTCGCCTGAGTGGTCATTGCGTCGCTGTCGGTTGGGCGGAGTGTTTGCCCGCTCACTCGGCATCCCCGGCCCGCCAGCGACGCACTTGCGCCACGCCGTGGGGCGCTCTGGCTAGCTGATGCGGCATTCAGCGACAGTCAGTGTGGCTTCGACGGGGGCCTCACAGTTTCCGGGTCCGCGAGCTGACGCGGCAGGTCGATCGTGAAAACGCAGCCATGGCCGGGGACGTCCCGCACGCGGAGCTCGCCCGCCATCGATTGCATCGCTTTGACGCAGATCGACAAGCCGAGCCCCAGGCCCGAACGATCACCGCCTCTTTGGACGAACGGCTTGAGGAGGCTCTCGCGTCGGCCCGGCGGCAAGCCTCCGCACTCGTCCTCGATGTCGATCGTAACGCGGGTCTCCGTGGACCCGACGTTGAGGACGACCTGGCTCGCGGGTTTCGTGAACTTGAATGCGTTTTGGAGCAAGTTGGTGATCGCTGCGGCCAGGATTTGACGGTCAGCCTCGACCACGATCTGAGCATCTACGGAGCCGACGCAGAGCGTGAGCCCGCGCGACTCCGCAAACATCGACGCTCCGATTTCTACCTCTTCGATGATCTCCTTCAGCTGGACTCGCTTGCTCTGCTGCAGGCCGACGTCGAGGCGAACGTTCGCGAACGAGCGATCGATGAGGGCTTGCAGGCCGATTAAGCTGCGCTCGAGCACCGATCCGGTGCTGCCGCCGATGGCCACCATGCCCTTTCGGATGCTCAAGAACGCCAACATGGCCGTGTTGAGGTGGTTGCGCAGCTCGTGGGCGAGCACTCCGAGCCGCTCGGTCCCTTCCACGCTGAGCTCACGCTCGCGTTGCCGGCCGAACTCGGTCACGGCGCCCGCTATGGCGTCGTCCAGACACAGGTTCAGCGTCTGAAAATCGGCTGCGGAGATCGGTGCGTTCTTTTCGACCGCGAGCCCGGTGATGACCTGACAAAGATCGCCGTAGTCGTGCACCACCTGCGCCACGGTCAGGCCGCGGTGAAACAGGTCGTGCCCGTGATGGATCGCCGTGCGCTCGAGCTCCGAGTGGTCCGACCCTTGCTCCGAAGCAGAGCGGCGCAGTGCGCTCCGCAGCTGATCTAGAAATACGGGTAACCCGTAGGTGAGCTCGAGCTCGCTCCCGGCCGGCGTGTTGCGTTCGGCAACGCGTAGCCGCGCGCGAGCCAGTAGCTCGTCTCGGTGAGTCGCCAGAAATTCGCTCAGCATGACCGACACACTAGGCCTCTGCCTCGCCAATTCAATCGACTTGTCTCGTTGCACACGCGGGCCTCCGCGTTCTTTGGGTGGGCTATTACTTGCGTCGATGTCTGGCATGCGAAAACGCGCATGGGCTCAGCCAGACGCGCAATCGGCCGGGGCCGCGCCGATTCGCGGCATCACGTCCACGCGATTGCAGCCGCGGACTGAGCAAGGACGCATGCCCGTCATGCGATCATTCGATTCGACGCAGTGCCGGTCGACCGTCCATCTTCAGTCGTGGTCCAATCATTCCTACCGCTGACGTGTGCTCACGCCGCGCACATCCGAGTCGTGGCGCCGAGCCACTCGGGCTGCGATGATTGCCTCCGCTTGGGACAAACCTGGGAACAACTGCGGATGTGCATGGAGTGCGGGCACGTCGGGTGCTGCGATTCCTCGAAGAACCAACACGCCATCAAGCACTTTCGCGCCACCCGCCACCCCATCGCTCGCTCCATCGAGCCGGGGGAGGAGTGGGCCTGGTGTTACGTCGATCAGCTGTGGTTCGAGAAGCTGACGTTCTCCCGAGGTTCAGGCTGAAATCGGGGCTGGGGTGTACCGTTGGCAGATCCGAGCAATGCGCTCGCGCAGCCAAGTGTGCGCACGGTCTTCGTTGTGTGCGTTTTGCCAGATCTGAGAGTAGCGGTACGCTGGAAGCTCGATCGGCGGCTCGATGACCCGCAAGCGGGCCATCTTACTCAGGACTTCTGCCCCGCCCGCCGACAACGTGGCCACGTGATCCGTGTGCTCCAAGATGTGCGGCGCGAGCAAGTAATACGGCACGCGCAGCGTGATGTGGCGGCGCTTGCCAATCGCCGCCAACGCGCGATCGATGTGCAACTCGGAGACGGCATCCGCCACGGGCCCGATCTCCAAGTGCGGCAGCTGCCCATAGGTTTCCAGGGTGATTCGCGCTCCGACCTGCTCGTGGTCCGCCCGCACGACGCACACCGCCGGGTCGTCGTACAACGATTGTTGATTGATGCCCGCGGGCACGTCCTCGAAGACCCCGAGCGCCAAATCGACACCCCCGGCAAGGATGGATTCTTTGGACGTCGTGACGATCGCGCGCAGCTCGACCTCGACATTTTCGGCTTCGCGCTTCAGCGTGCGCAATAGTTCGGGGATGACCAAGATCCCGAACAGATCAGAACAGGCGACCACGAAGCGATAAGACGAACTCGCCGCGTCGAAGCTCGGTGTTTCCTCGAACACCTCGGAAAGCGCGCGCGTCGCGTTGGCGACGACACTCGCGAGCTTGTCGGCTCGTGCGGTCAGCACATAGTCCCGGCCGTTCAACACGAGAAGCTCGTCCTTGAAATGATCTCGCAAGCGGGACAACGCATGGCTCACGGCGGGCTGCCCCACGCCCAGGCGGCGAGCGGCGCGCGTGACGCTTTTCTCGCGCAACAGGGCGTCGAGTGCAGCCAGCAGATTCGCGTCGATGCCGGCCAGCTTCATCACGACACCCTACCATCGATCGCCGCTTCCGTGCGTGCGCGCGACATCGACTGAGTAGATGCCTGACATGCGCCCGGTCGATGCGCCGTGCGGCGACGGCAGAGCCTTGCAGCGCTTGGTGTGGCAAGCGGGGCGCAGCGGCGCAACCGGCATGTAGCCCCGGTGATTCAATCACTTATGACAGAGTTTCGCTGACCCCCTCAGTGTGGCGGGTCAAATGACCCAGTGCTGAAGACAGCCTTCATGCCCCACCAGCCAACGCAAGCTCGGGGGTCTCGTCGTCGCGCACCACGCGCTTTCGACCCGTTACTCGAAGTAGTGACCCTCCGCGATGTCCGCCAGTAGGTCCGCATGGGCCGGCTTCCAGCCGAGCAGCGCGCGCGTGCGCGCGCTCGAAGTTGGGTTGTCGAGCTGAGTGATCATGCCGAGAAAGCCGCCAAATGCGCTGGCGGCTTCTTCCGCCGAGACACTCTTTGCCGGCACGCCGAGCCCGCGCGCGATCGCTTCGGCGATGGCACGGAAGGGCACGCCTTCTTCGGCGGCAGCGTGTACGCGCGAACCCGCCGCTGCCGATTCGAGCGCGAGGCGGTACAGCCGCGCTGCGTCGAGCGTGTGCACGGCGGGCCAGCGCGCCGCGCCCTCCCCGACGTATGCGGCGAAGCCGTTCTTGCGCGCTGCTGCGATCAGCATCGGGATGAAGCCGTGATGATCGAGCGAGCTGTGCACCGTCGGCGACAGGCGCATGATCGAGGTGCGTACGCCGCGCTTGGCAAACGCGAGCGACAGGTTCTCCGACGCGACGCGCGGGTTTCCGCCTTCTTGGCCGAGATCGTCCTCGGTGCCGTTGCGTCCGTGGACGCTGTGCGCAAGCAGCATGGTGCCGCTCGTGTTCACGAACGGCTTGCCCGAGTCGAGCAGCGTCTCGCCAATGGCCTCCACGGCTCGCAAGTCGGCATTCACCGCCCCCATGAAGTCACCCGCGACGAGGGCAAGGTCGTGCTTGAACGCCAGGTGAATCACGCCGTCCGCGTTCCGCGCGGCTTCCTTCAGTCCGTCCAAATCGTCGAGGGTACCCCGGCGTACCTCGGCGCCGGCGCCCGAAACTGTTTCGGCCGCAGTGTCCGAGCGGGCAAGACCCGTGACTCGATGCCCCGCGGCCAGCAAATCGCGAACGACGGGCAAACCGATGTGACCGGACGCGCCGGTGACGAAAACATGCATGCGGATAACCTCCTGATGTCAGTGACTGACATAGAGCTATCACGTGATGTCTGGAGCGATTTCAGGAGCGCGGTTACCCGCAGACAACGGTGGGGGAGAGCGCGCCGTGCTCGCATCTGGTTTTGATGGTCACCCAGTACGCCGCGGACGGCCCAGCCTTCGGCGTCGCGGACGCGCGTGAGCAGCGGCGCTCTACCGACGTGCGAGGCAGAACAGCGCCAGTAGCAATGCCGCGCTAGCGCCGGTGCTCGAAGTCCGGTGCCCGGGACTTCGCAGCCGCAGGACTGCTTCGATGGCGGGCCCTGGCGGCCGCCGCTGGCCCCGCTGCCGGTAAACCCCGCGACGATGACCGAGCCTGCGCCGCCGTAGCTCACGGCGGAGCCGCCGAACGAGATCGGCCCTTGGTCGCCGCCGATGCCTCACTGCCGCCGGTTGCGGTGATGGGATCGACTACGCAATCGCCGTTCGAGCACCGTTGGCCGCGCGGGCAGACCGCGCCGTCGCAGTTGCCCTTGCAGGTGCCGCGCTTCGCAGTGGGTGCCTGCGGCGCAGCTTTGATTGTCGCAACCCGAATCGAGGCACAGGTTTTGTTTGCAGAATTTGCCCGTGTCGCACTCCGAGCACGCGCAGCTTTGTCGCTGGGGGTCGAAGTTGCGCTGAACGAGTAGTGGGCTGTCCTGATGAAACACCGGCTGATTGCTGCCATCGTAAAGCCGGACCGTCGACGAGCGCGCCCTCCTGAGCTCGGTGCTGTGCTTCGACGGCTACGGATCCTTGCAGCAGCGAAAGCCCGTCGAGTAGTCGTGATAGCCCGGCTCGTGCGCCATGGTGACGAACTCACAGCCACTGCCGTGCTCGTTGGTAGTGCTGAAAAAGCCGCCCATGAACACGCCCTTGCCCACGTTGCGGCTAATTCGCGCGCGGACCCCGGCTTTCAACGGCATTTTCTTGGTGATCGACGCATCCACGCGATCGGAGACCCACTCATGAAGGTTGCCGACCAGATCGAACACGCCGGCGCTCGTTACGCAGCCGGAATACTCACCGGTCTCAGCGAGGAAGCCCGGGCGGCGATCGAGCTCGGGATCATTGAAGCCTTTCTCGTAGCTCCAAGCGAGCGGGTCGCTGCCATGCAACATCGACAACAGGTGTGGTTTGCCGACGTTGCAGCGTCCCTTCACGTACGTGGCGCCGTAAGGATAAAGCGTATCGTGCTCGCCGCGGCACGCGCGGTACCACTCGCTGATCGAGCACAAGCGCTTGCCGGCGTTCTGGCACGCGCTCGCCGCCTCGAGCTGGCTGATATAACCCTGTGGGCGTACACCCGCGCGCGACTCGGCGACGAACGCGCCCTGCTTCGGGCGCTCGAACGGCGGAAAAGGCGCGAGCGAGCCGTCCGCGCTGCGCGCGAGTAAGCGCGCTTCGTAGCGGTCCATGCAAACCCCGGCGGTGAACGCCATCTCCGGCGGACACGGCGGCGGCGAGCCCACGCTCGCATGCTGTGGCCGTGCGCTGGGCGCGAGGCTGAGCACGAGCCCCGTGCCAACCAGGAGTGCAAGGCTCAGCCGTGTCAGATTCGAGCGCGCCATCTCGTCTAGCCTACGGGAAGCGCGAGCTGCGCGCTCGTTCGAGCACTGTTGTCGGCTCGGCGCGTCGAGCTTGGACCACTCGAACACACCGTTGGTCGAGAAATCGGGACGAGATTCAGTCGATACGACAGGTCTTCGCGGAAACGACCCCGCGCGACCAGCTGGGCGAGGTTTCGGTGGGTGACGGCAATGATGCGGACATCCGGCTCTACCCAGTCAGCTCTGGTTGGAGAGGATTAGTGCCGTCGCGCGACAGCTGACGCTCGTCTCGAGCCTCGAACCGCGCTGGGCTGGTAACCGAAACGTCGCTGTAAGCCAGGCTCGATGTGGGCTACGCTCGCGTCCCGAGGCGGTGAGATGCAAGCGACAGACGCGAAGTTTTCGGGGTCGATTCCAGAGTTGTACGAACGCTACTTGGGGGCGCTGCTCTTCGAGCCGTACGCCCAGGATCTGGCGCGGCGGCTGAGCGATTTGCAACGCGGCACGCTGGTCGAGGTGGCGGCGGGCACCGGCGTCGTCACTCGAGCGCTGCGCAGTGCGTTGCCGAGCGCGGTGCGTATGGTAGCCACGGATCTCAACGAGGACATGCTGAAAGTGGCCGCCGCTCGCATGGGATCGGCCGGCGTGACCTTTCAGCAAGCCGACGCTCAGAAGCTGCCGTTCGCCGACGGCTCCGCCGACGCCATCGTCTGCCAGTTCGGGATGATGTTTGTCCCTGACAAGGGTGCGGCTGAGCGTGAGGCGAGGCGCGTGCTCGTGCCGGGTGGGCGCTTCGTGTTCAATGTTTGGGATCGGCTGGCGAACAACGAGGTTTCGCTGATCGTCGCTCGCGCGGTAGAGGCGCTGTATCCCGAAGATCCGCCGCGCTTTTTCGAGCGCACGCCGTTCGGTTATTTCGACGCCGCAGCCATCCGCGCGGAGCTGCAAATCGCCGGGTTTCACCTGATCGAGATCGATACGGTGGCATGTGTGTCACACGCCGTTTCTGCGGAGCACGTGGCGACTGGCTTGTGCCAAGGCACCCCGCTGCGCGGCGAAATCGAAGCTCGCAACGCGGGCGGTTTGGCAGCGGCCACCGCTGCCGCCACGAATGCGCTCCAGGCGCGCTTCGGTACCGGGCCTTTCGACAATCGCATGAGCGCGCTAGTCGTGACGGCGCAGCGCCCGTAGCGCCGCTGACAGTGAGGCGCCCGCTCACTCCGCTCAGCCTGGGTCTGAAAAATCGTTCAGACGTCAAAGGGTAGGGTTCGGCCTCATGATGCGGAGCACGGGCGCGCCATGTGGGCCCTGCGCTAGTGGAAAGAATACGTGGTGCGTCGCAGCGTCGACCGCGACCGAATGACTTGCAGGGCCAGGGTTCGCGTGGCCAATGGTCACGAGGCCCGTCTTCGCGAGATTGAAAATTCTCAGGTCACCGCTCTCGGCTGCTACGTAGAGCAACTCGAGCCCAGTATCGACCGCGAGCACGTCTGGGTCTGACCCCGACGACGCAAGTGTGACAGCATGTGCGTCGTCGAGCTCGACGCGCGCAACCTTGGAGTTTCCCTCACACGCGATGAGCGCGCTCTTGCCGTTGGGGTGCAGCCGCAGGCCGTGGGCTCCCGAGCACCCCGGAACGGCGATCTTGGTGAGTACTTTGGCGGCACGCGGATCGACTGAGATCAGCTCATCAGGGCCGGAGGCCGATACGACGGTAATCCAGAACGAGCCGCGTGCCCTGTCGAAAACCACATTGCCGGTCTCGCTGCCAAGGCCAATTTGCCGGCGCGCGCCCATGCCTGAGTCGGCGATCAATGACACCGCCCCGTCGCCCTGGTCGGAAACTCCGACGATGCGGTGCACCGAATCCCAGGCCACGCCATCTGGGGACCGCCCCGTTGGAACGCGCCCAATCTCCTTCAGCGATTCGCTATCGATCACGACCAGCTTGCTCGGTGAGCTGGTTACGAACACGCGCTTGGCTTCCTCGGCAACGAGGACCCCGCGCGGTGTCGGGATCCCCGCGATGACCTTGATCAGCGATCCATCGGTCGTGTTGACGACGACGACCGACGCGTCGTTCATGTGCGCGATGAACAGCCGGTTTTTGCTGGCATCGATGTCCTGGTAATCGAAGCGCACTGGCTTGCCAGGCAACGGTACATCCTCAACCAACACCAGAGGCGGCGGCGCCGACGACGAAGCAGACGAAGCAGCGCGCGCTAAGGCGAGAAACGCCGCCGCGATGAGGAGCCCGCGGCTACAGTGATACTTTGGACTCATGGCTCACCCGCGAAGCATGCCGAACCAGTATTGCTTCATGAACTCGGCGTCGGAGCAAGACAATGAGCTCGCACGCGAGCTATCCGCGTGCGTTGGTTCAATCGCGGCGTCCGTGTCGCTGCTGCGCGGGCCCACGCCGCGAGCGGGTGCGAGGTCCCGGAAAAAAACAGGACCGAGCGCGTCGGGGGATCCGCGCTCGGTCCCTGGTAAGACTCAGTTGGGGACGAGCACGGTGTCGATCACGTGAATCACTCCGTTTTTGGTCAGCACGTTGGCCGTGGTCACGGTCGCGTCGTTGATCTTCACGCCGCCGGTCAGGCTCACGGTCACGCTCTTTCCGGTGAGTTGGGTGGGGACGGGCCCAGCCTTCAGGTCACCCGAGCCGACCGCACCGGCAACGACGTGATAGAGGAGGACGTTCTTGAGGTCCGCGCCCGTCGGTACCGTGGCGAGCTTGGCGAATGCGGCGTCGGTCGGCGCGAACACCGTGAAGGGGCCTTTGCCCTGCAGGGTGGTCACTAAGTCCGCCGCGGTCAGCGCGGCGGCGAGCTTGGTGAAGGTGCCTGCCGCGATCGCCTTCGCCACGATGTCGTCCTTTGGCGGGATCAGGATCTTGTTGATGACGTGGATCACCCCGTTGGATGCCTTCACGTCGGCGGTCTTGACCGTGGCATCGTCGACTTTCACGCCGCCGGTGGTGTCGATCAGGATTGGAGAGCCCGAAAGCGTCGTGAAGACGCCTTCGTCTTTGAGGGCGCTCGATTCGACGGCCGCGCCCGCCACCACGTGATAGGTCAATATCGTCGTGAGCGCGTCGTTGCTCAAGCCGGCGAGCACGCCGGGGTTGGCTGCTTCGAAGGCGTCGAACGCCGCGTCGTCGGGCGCGAATACGGTGAACGGGCCATCGCCTTTGAGCGCGTCTACCAGCCCCGCCTTGGTCAAGGCGGCGGCAAGCTTGGTGAAAGTGCCTGCGGCGAGCGCGGTATCGATGATGTCTTTCTCCTCGACTTCACCGCCCGCCGTGCCACCTGCGCCGGCGCTGAGCGCGCCCGCCGCGCCAGAGCTCGGAGCTCCAGCGCTGTCCGCGCCAGCTGCCCCCGGGGCGCCCCCACGCGAGGCTCCGCCCGCTGGCGCCCCTGCGCTCGGCGAGCCGGCTTTTCCGGATACGCCGCCGCTTCCGGCGTTCGAGCTGTCATCGTCACTGCTGCACGCCGTGACGCTCATGCCTGTTGCCAGTACGACCGTGAGCCAAGGCAAGTATTTCATGCGTTCCTTCTCGAAGTTGAAAAAACTTCGCTATGGGCGCGTTGTCGCGCCACTCGGTTGAGCGCATTCATGCGCTCGCACGTCAGGTGTTGCTAGTCCCCGAGCCGAGACAGCGTATTCAACTGAATACGCTTCGACTCGCTGTGTCGCGTGGGATCGGTCACTCGCCGTGCGCGAGGCGCTCGGGAACTGTGTCGAGCTTGCCGTCGCCATCTGCGTCGCGATACAGCGCTACGCCGCTCGCCAAGCGAGCTTCGAATTGAGCGAGTACCTCAGCATTCTCCGTGTCGGAGATGAAAATGGCTCCGTCACGGCGCGTAGCTCCGTCCCAGTCGAGCCCGTCCAGCCACGTGGCCACATCGAAGGTGATCAGCGTCTGCGCTTGGCCTTGGTTTATTGCGAAACTGCCCGTTTCCGCGACCAGATGCACGACCGGGCTTGCCGAGCTGAGCAGCGAGAAGGTGGTGCCGTCCGCGAGCGAGCCGGCCAGCATCACCGAATGCTCGGCGAGCTCCGCGGGGACGTTGCCCGTGAGTGCGCCTCGTGGCGCGCGCACGAAGGGTAAGTCCAGCTCGCAGAAGGCTCCCGGGGTGAGCTCGAAGCGGGTCAGGTTGTGGTCCCCCGCCGCGTGGTCACCAATTCCGAGCGCGGGTACGATCACCGCGTCCGGCGAGCTCGTGGCGCAGGTGCCGCTGCGCACCAAAGCCACCGCATCGAGATCGATCCAGGCGTGGGTGACCGTGAGCTCCGCCGCCGACGAGCGCACCCCAACGGCGCGCGGCGCGCTGGAATAAGCGGTGTAGGAAAGCTCGGATTGAAACGATGGATTGCCCGTTTCGGTGCCACCGCTGCAGCCGGTGAAGGGCGCCGCCACCAGCAGCGAGCACAGGAGAGTCGACAACGTGTGGGGCACGGCGCGCAGCATGCACAACCCGGCGCCTCGCGTCACCGGTTACCTCCACGCTTGGCCCCGCGGCTCAGCGGGAACAGTTGAAAGTTGATCTGAACCACTTGCTCGGGCTCGCTCTCCATGGCCGACAGCTCGAGGAGCTCGCGCCGCACCCGCTGAATGCGCTCTTTGAAAGCGCGTAGGCCTCCGCGCCCCAAGCACAGGGTCAGCGAAGAGATATCTCGATCTTGAGCGGGAACGAGGTCGATCGATTCAATCGCGCGCTGGGTCATGGCACGGTGAAACGCAGCGATATGCAGACCACGGGTCTCGGGCCCAGTGGACAAGAGGGAATCCGCCTGCGCGAGCCGCCCGTCTGCGTGCCGCACCAAGAGCCCGAGCTCGATCAAGGTTTCGAGCGCACGCGCGGCCTGGAGCGGCGTGATCGCTGGGATCAACTGGTCCGCGATCCACTCCGAATCCTCCTTGAATTCTCGAGACGCAGCGAGCTCTCGAATCGCGGGCATGTACCAGTCGCTGTAGTAAGCCGCGTGGGCGATCTCGAGCTTGTGGGCCTGGCGGTAGTGCTGAAAGCTCGTGAGCTTGCCATAGTGCAGCGTGCGTTCGCTGGAGGTTTTGGCTTGGTTGAAGGCGACCAAGTGCACGAAGTAGCGGCTGGAATCAGCGTCTAGGTTGCACGCCAGCGCAAAGCGTTCGGCCATCTTCACGCTCAAGCTGCGCTGCCCGTCGATCACGAGCTTCAGATAATTCGGGGAGGCTACGCCGGCCCGCTTCGAAAACGCACGGTACGAAAACGCGCGGCTCTTTGCTTTTTTTGCCTCGTAAAAGTCGCGCAGGAACGCGCGGTAGTCGAGGTACCGATAGACGTCGACTAGGCTGTCCTTGCTCACGGAGGGACTATACCTCGCGTCACCCTCAGTGCTTTTTCGCCTCGGTTTTTGTGTATTCCATGGAATACGCAAGGCACCGAGCTTTGAATCCGCTGCCCAGCAAGAGGAAGCGCAGAGCCGATAAAACGCTGCCCTGTCTAACTTGTGACTCGAGCGCCACGCCTCATACTGCCGCGATGTCACGTACTCATCGGTTGTTTCGTAGCCAGCGCATCGAACGCCCGGTGGACGAGGTGTTCCCGTTTTTCGCGGATGCAGCCAACTTGCAGGCGCTCACCCCGCCTTTCCTCGGCTTCAAGATCCTTACTCCGCCGCCAATCGAGATGTGCACCGGTGCGCGCATCGACTACGAGATTTCACTGCTCGGCTTTCCCATGATCTGGCGCACGCTGATCTCCACTTGGGAGCCGAACCAGCGCTTCGTGGACGAGCAGATTTCTGGTCCGTACGCGAAGTGGCACCACACGCATTCGTTCGAAGCAGAAGGCAACGCGACGATCATGCGTGACGAGGTGCTGTATCGAATGCCACTCGGCGTGCTGGGTGACGCAGCGCGCGCGCTGTTCGTGGCGCGCACGCTGGACAAGATCTTCGACTACCGCAGTGAAGCCACGGACAAGGCCTTCGAGCGCGGCTAGGCGGTTACAAGGCCTTGGCGGGCGCGCGGAATCGATAACCGAAACCTTTGATTGTTTCGATGGCGCCCGAGTGTGGTCCGAGCTTTTTGCGCAGCCCACGAACGGCGGCATCCACCACGTTGCTGCCGATGAAGGCCCGACCCCAGACGGCCTGAACCAGCTCGTCTCGCTCGACTACGCGCTCCGAGTGATTCGCGAGGTGCCGCAACAGGTTGAATTGCAGCGGCGTGAGCGGGACCTCGGTGCCTTCGACGACGAGCTGGCGCAGATTTTCGTCCAAGTGCAGCCCGGAACCGTGGCCGGACTCGTACTCAGAAAGCGAAGGCGAGCCGTCTTGCGGATCGGGCGCCTCGTACTGAGCGTCTACGAGCCGGCGGATCCAGCCGAAGATGCCGCCGTTGCCGAACTGCAGGCACGACGTCGAGTGGGGGCCACCATTGCGAGCCAAGCCGGGCACCGACAGCTGCGGCTGATCTCGAAAGCCGAGCGGGCCCCATTCGGGATGGTCGCCGGCACTGGAGCTTGCCGCATAGAGCCGCGTGGTGCGCGGATTTTCGATGTACGAGCGTTTGAGGTCGAGCACGCAGGCCGAGTAAGCCTCGGCGCGGCTCGGGAGCGCGGGCCGAGCGAGCAAGCGCCGCAGCAGGAGGGCCGGTGCCTCGCTGCGCGGGTGATGCTCGAGCCAGCAGCAAAGCATTGGATCGCAAGCGAGCAGCGGTTCGGGGATCTGATCGCTCTTCGAGATGATGTAGAAGGCAGCCACTTCGCCACCCTCCGAGCGAGCGACGTGCACGGCGTGCAGCGCGTGGCGAAAGAAGGCACCGATCACGGCAACGCCTTCGGGAGAGTCGTAGGCACCGCAGATTTCTGATACCTCAGGCCAGTCCTGGGCTCGTGCTTGCTCGACTACGAACACGTCACGGGCATTGGGAAAGAACGCTTCGCGGATGAGATCCTGCTCGAGCAAGTACAGCGCATCAGCGGCGTGCTGCCAGAGGTGCGCGCGCCCGACGGACGGCAGCGCTTCTCGCAGGTGCCGCCAGGCCGCGCGGCGCAGCTCCCGATGCCGGATCGGGTCGACCGCCCGCAGCTCCCCTTCGAGCGCCTGACGCACGCTCGGGTGCACGCTCAGACCTTCGGCGGTGCGCTCGATGAAGCCAAGCTCTCCCAAGCGCTCGATGGCCAGGCTCGCGGCGTCAGCACCTAGCAGCGTAGCGAGAAACGAACGGCTGGCATGCCTCACGACGCATGCGGCCTCCAGCGCTACGCGAACGCTCGAGTCTGCCAGGTCTTGAAGGAACAACTGAGCCAAGCGAGCCACCACCCGCGAGCGGTCGGGAGCTTCGAAATCGAACTTCGGCCGCTCGCTCGCGGCGGCCAGCGCGAGCTCGAGGGCCAACGGGTGGCCCTGAGCGAATCTCAAGATCCCGGGCACCACGGCTGCAGGCACTTGGCGGCTCTCGAGCAACGCCAGCGACTCGGCCTCGCCCAGCGGTTGCAGCGCGCAGCTCTGCAACGTTTGCCAACCCATGACCGGGTTCCAGCCGGGCGTCGACGGATGACGACCCGCAAGGATCAGGCGCACGCTCGCGGGCAGACGAGGCACGAAATCCGTGCGGACCCAAGCGTCGAGCAAACGCGCCAGCTCGTAGTGATCGATCACCAGCACGCTGATCTCGGACGTGCTCGCCAGCGCGTTCATCAGCGTGACTTCCGACTCCGACTCAGCAAGCTCGCGGCGACGAGCGGCGACCGCGAGCGCTTGCGCGAGCCCGCGCGGAGTCGGCTCGAAGTGGCGCGCGTCGAGGTAGATCGAGCGAACACCTCGAGCTTGCAGCCGTTCCAGGAACACCTCGAGCAACGCGGACTTTCCCATACCCCCGATGCCGTGCAGGAAGGTGACGGCGGGCCCATCGGGGTCGATGCAGCGGTCGAGCTGCGCGAGCTCCCGCTGCCTGCCCACGAAGCGCCGGCGCCGAAGCTCGCTCAGCCGGTCGGCGACACGACCTTCTTCCCATTGCGGCACGGCCAGCGCGCCTTCTCGAGGGCTCTCATGCATTGTTCATCCACTTCTCATGGTGCGTTCATGCTGGGCCATTGCCGTTGGCTCAAGCTGCATGCGCACGTCACAGAGGAGTAAACATGACGTCTGTATGCGTTCAAATCGAATTTACATTGCGCTGCACGGAGCAACATTATCACGCCATCGCCGAGGAAGCAGCGTTGCGGATGGCCCAAGTGCCCGGGCTTCGGTCCAAATGGTGGTGGATTGATCGTCAGGCGGGGCGGGCTGGCGGCGTGTACTGCTTCGTAAACCGCCAGGCAGCGGAGAGCTATCTGCGAGGTCCCATCGTTTCTGCGCTACGCGAAGCGCCGTTCTGCGAGGCGGTGCAGACCCGGATCCTGGATCTCCTCGAAGAGCCTACTCAGCGCACCGCGGCCGCGCTCCGAGCCCAGAACGGAGAAACCGAGGCCAGCTCGAGCGTCGTTACCGAACCGACCAGCGCTCGACCCACCGAGGCCGCTGCCACCGAGCGCTTTGCTGGGCGCGTGCTCGGCGACTTGTCGGCGGCGATGACGGGGGTCATGGTGCGGCTGGGCCATGAGCTCGGCCTGTACCGCGCGCTCGGCGAGCACGGCCCTTTGACGTCCCAGGAGCTGGCCGTGCAGGCTTCGATCTTCGAGCGCTACGCTCGCGAGTGGCTTCACCAGCAGCGCGCCGCGGGTTACCTCGACTACGATCGAGCGAGCGCCAAGTTCCATTTGGCCCCTGGCGCTCGCGCCGTGCTCGCCGCCCAGGACAGCCCCGCGTTCTTGGTGCCCGCGTTCGATATCGTGGCCTCGATCTGGGCCGACGAAGCGCGCCTCGCGGAGGCCTTCAGGACGGGAAACGGGATCGGCTGGGGCGAGCACGATGACCGCTTGTACGGCGGTTGTGCTCGCTTCTTCGGAGCCGCCTACGCGTCGTCGCTCGTCGAAAGTTGGCTACCAGCGCTCGATGGGGTCGCGAGCAAGCTCGCGAAGGGAGCCACGGTGGCCGACGTGGGCTGCGGACACGGCATCTCGACCGTGCTCATGGCCCGTGCCTTTCCCGCTTCTCGCTTCGTGGGCATCGACAATCATGCGCCATCGATCGACGCGGCCCGAGAGCGCGCGAGGCAGAGCCAAGTCGAAGACCGCGTTCAATTCAAGAAGGCGACGGCCACCGATTACGAGGGCGAACGCTACGACCTGATTTGCTTCATGGACTCGTTTCATGACATGGGGGACGCCGTCGCTGCAGCGCGACACGCCGTTCGCCAGCTCGCGGACGGCGGCTCAGTGATGCTCGTGGAGCTGTTGGCCGCATCTCGACCCGAGGACAACAACGGGCCGCTCGCCGCCATGAACTACGCGGCGTCCACCGCGCTGTGTACGCCTCACGCTCTGTGCCACGCCGGAGGGATCGCCCTCGGCGCACAGGCCGGCCCGGACGCGCTGCGGCGGGCCCTGGCCGAAGGCGGGCTCAGCCATTCACGAGTGGTCGCCCAAACCCCGTTCCATCTGGTGATCGAGGCGCGACGGTAGTGACCCACAGGGTCGGGCAGTGGTTGCGCGTGTGACCATCTGAGGAGCGGTAGCCACCGTGTGTCCCGTAAATGGGTGTGGATGAAGATACTCAGCCCCCAAGGGCCTACGGCAACCAATCGACGGCCCTGGCGAAGATGTCGAGTTGAGGGACCTCAGGCACGCGCATCGATGCGGATCTCTGCAACGGCGCGCTCGCCGGGCTGCAGGCCCACAGCGCCGCGCACCTTCGCCCTCACTCGACCGAACGCGACGGCCAGCGCTGTCGCGTAGCGCGAGCGAGAACCTCACTCAAGGAGGCCACCCTGACCATCCGATCGCTCCATTCAGAGAGCGACAAAGGCACCGACATGGCTGGCGCGCTCGGTGAGTTCATTGGCGCGACCAAGAGAGCTTGGTCATTGCCATCTTCAGCACGGCGGGAATGGGCCTGTTCATGAAATCATCTGAAAACGAGTGGGAATGTGGAGTCGCTGCTGGAACGATCCGATTGGTGATAGGTGTGACGGCGCCCGTGGCGCTCGCGGTGCTGGGCGCACCACAGCTCGGAGCCCGCGCTGGCGGCGCGCGCTCGTAGGCACTCGGGGCAAGGCGGGGTAATCGTCACCTCGTCCGGGGGCGGTTGTCGTGCAGCGGGGATGACGAGCACCGGACAGTGCGCGTAGCGCACGGTGGCCTCGGCAACCGACCCGAGCAAAAACCGCTCGACGCCTTTGCGGTTGTGGGTGCCGATGACGATCAGGTCCGCGGCGAGGTCTGACGCAAGCTGAACGATGCCGTGTGCTGTCGTATCCAAGCTGACGTGGGAAACGATCGCGAAGCTAGGCTTCGAGTCGGGGTGCTCGAACGCAAAGTGATCTGCCTGCAGCTGGACGTGGGTTTTGAGCCGCTCGATCGCGGTCTCCAAAATGGCCCGCTCGTCGAGTGCGGCATACACCGAGATCGCGTAGCGCGGGTCTTTGCTCGGCACTGGCAGGATCGAGAGCGCGTGGACCTGGGCGTTTTCTTGCTGCGCTGCCAACGCGAACGCTTCCTGCAGGGCGCGATCGGCGAGCTCGGAGTGATCCACACCGACCAGCACGATGTACGGTTTGATACTCATTTCTTCCTCCAGGCCGAGCATCTGCATCGCCCGTGCCATGGGCGTCGGAGACGACGGAGGCTTATTTCCAGCGTGTTCTTGTGGTCTCGCGCAGCGCCTGCGTGAATGACGCAAAAGCTGCACGGGTCCAGTTCGCGCCGTTCCCGGTGCCGGGCCCATTCGCCAGTCGCTTACGAGCGTCGTGCCGGCGCGTCAGTGAGAGCGTCCGCGGCTCCTGTGCCGAATGGTCTGCAGCTCAGCGAGCGTCGACACGGGCGCCGTCTTTTACGCGATCCCCCGGCTGTACCGCGACCGACGCGCCACTGACCCCGGTTCTCGATCGAACCTCGCCTGCCGAGAGGCTAGCCGCTCCGGGCGGGAAGCTCATCTCCAGATGATGCACGCCGTCGGCGAAGGTCTCCCGGATGGTCAGGTTGCTGTGGCGAAACACGGATAGCATGCGTCCGTTCGCTACCAACACGTCTGCCGTGAAGCCGAGCAGGCCTTGCTGACGAGCCAAGTCGATCAGGCGACGAAACAGCGCCGTTCCCAGGCCGTGACCTTGCCATTCGTCGCGTACGACCAGCGCCACTTCGGCGAAGTGAGTGCCGGGCTCGACGTCGTAGCGGGCCATCGCCAGCAGCTCTTCGACGTCTTGGTTGCGGGTCGCCACCAAGGCTGCGTTCTCGCTGTCGCTGAACTCGGCGAGCTTGGCGACTTCCTCGTGTGGATGACAGCGCTTGGGCGCGAGGAAGCGTTGATAGGTACTGTCGTCCGACAGGCGGTAGAACAAATCCTGCAGGATGCGCTCGTCCGTAACCCGGAGCGGGCGGATGTGTACGATTTCGCCGCGCGGCAAGGTCACCGTCTCCGAACACGCGCGCGTGAACACCGTCGGCGCCCGCTGGTCTTGGAATACGTACTTCTTCGCCTTGGCTTGGCTCAAAAGGTCGCCCCGATGATCCGGGTGTGCGATCTCGATCAGCGCCAACGCGCGCTCGCGCACGCTCTTGCCCCACAGATCCGCGACGCCGTACTCCGTCACGACGTAGTGCACGTCCCCGCGGCTGGTCACGACGCCCGCGCCTGCTTCGAAGGTGGCTTGAATCCGGCTCACTTGGCCATCGTGAGCAGTCGACGGCAGCGCGATCACTGGCTTTCCACCCGCGCTACGCGCGGCACCACGAATGAAATCCACCTGCCCGCCGATGCCCGAGAAAAACTGGCCGCCGAGTGTGTCGGCGGCGACCTGACCCGTCAAGTCCACCGCCAACGCAGAGTTGATGGCGATCATACGTTCGTTGCGAGCGATGATCAGCGGGTCGTTGGTGAAGTCGCTCGAGCGTAACTCCAACGCCGTGTTGTCGTGGACCCAATCGTATAGCCGCTGCGTCCCCATGACGAACGAGGTCACGATCTTGCCCGGGAGCAGGGTCTTGCGCTTGCCGTTGATCACGCCTCGCTCGACCAGCTCGATCACGGCGTCGGACAGCAGCTCGGTGTGCACGCCCAGGTCGTGGTGCCGCGTCAGAGCGCCGAGTACCGCGGACGGTATCTGACCGATGCCCGTTTGCAGCGTCGCGCCGTTCGGAATCAGGCCGGCCACGTGCTCGCCGATCGCCAATGCGGCGGCGTTGGGTTCGACTGCCGGCAGCTCGAGCACCGGCTTATCCACTGGCACGAGCAAGCCAATGTCATCGACCGATAGGAACGAATCGCCGTGGGTCCGCGGCATGCGCGGATTGACCTCGGCGATCACCAGGCTGGCCGAAGAGCAGGCGGCACGCACGATATCGACCGACACTCCCAGGCTGACGTAACCGCGCGCGTCCGGGGGAGACACCTGGATCAAGGCGACGTCGATGGGTACGCGACGGGACTGAATGAGCCTCGGCAACTCCGACAAGAACACGGGCATGAAGTCCGCGCGCCCTTCGTGGACCGCTTCGCGCACGTTCGGACCGATGAAGAACGCGACATGCCGAAAACGAGCGGAGAACTCGGAGCGCACGTAGGGCGCGGGCCCGAGCGTCAGCAGATGAACGATCTCGTTGTCGGCCAAGTGATCGCCGTGCTCGACCAGCGAGGTGACCAGCGTGGTGGGCTCTGCGGCTCCGGAGCCAATCAGCAGACGGCGCCCGGGCGCGATGGCTCGGATCGCGGCGCGGGCGTCGACCAGCTTGTTTCGGTAACGCTCTTGCCAGGGCAGCGGAGGCCCTTGGCGATTCCCGGACGACGGTTGTGCAGATGCGGTGAGGGGTCTCATCTCGTCTGGTCGAGCTCGTGCCGTGCAGCTCGTCTTTCGAACATGGCGCGCAACGGCCGATGCGATGCTGCATGGTTTTCGACGCAGCGATACGCCCAGCGTTCCTCACGCTGCGAGTGCTCATGTAAGAAGCAAATCAATTCGTCGACCGAAGCTTTCCGAAGAACGTGCAGTTCGACGGCAACCCCGAGCTCCGCGAGCGCGTTTCGGATGTGTTGGTGGTCCTTGCGTAAGGCCTCGACTTCACCGCGGTCGGCATTGGCCAGGATCGGGAAAATCAAGCGTTCTTCGGTGTCGAGGTGGTCGCGCAGGCTCCGTTCGAAGCGAGTCCACTCGTCGCACAGCTGCGGCGTCGGCGCGTTCGACTCCAAGGTGTTCGCGAGCTTCGAGAGGATCCCTTCTAGAGCGGCGTGGTCGGCAACCAGCTGCGCCTTGAGGTCGGGCGCGGGCCCGCCGCTTTGCTGAGAACGGTCGGTGTGCTCGAGGGCCATGCGCGCTGGCACGCAACAAGCATGCCCGTCATTCGAAGCGAGAAATCGCTACCGATGGGCAAATGGAACGAAGTCTCGCGCAAAGTTTGCGCGACGGCGCAAGCCATGCGCGCCGCAGCGACAGTCGGTGCCGAGCGAGTGCAGACCGGCAGATCCCGACCTGTGAAGCCGTAGCGACGAGCGCGGCCAACGAAAGGGGCACCAACAGTTGCGTCGTCGTCGGCCGAGCCGCTGGTTCTGCAGGCGCATCATGATTGCTCGAATCAGCGTCGGATGAGCCTTCGCGCACGGCGCGTTGTAGGGGACTTTCTAGACGCATCACGTCTTCGTCGCGGACCCCGTCGGGGGTCAGTCCTCGCCGACGCCGAGCCCCGGTTTCGGCACCTCTCGCAACTTGATCGAGCCTCGGCTCTCGAACACTGCCGCTCGCATCGTGCTCATGGCGGGCCTCTCTCTGACAGTGCTCGAGCTCATCTGAAAACGAGCGGCAAGTTGGACTCGGCGCCGCTCCTGTCGGTCTGGTGATAGGTGTGCCGGCGGCCGTGCCGCTCGCTGTGCTGCGCACACCACAAGTCCCTGCCCGCGCTGGCGGTGCGGGCGCGTAAGCGTAAACACTCGGGGCATGGCGGCGTAATCACCGTGCTGGGGTCGGCTTCGGGCGGTGCAGGAATGACGAGCACGGGGCAACAAGCATCGCGCACGGTCCCTTCCGCGACCGAGCCTAGAAGGAGACGTTCGAAGCGTTTGGGATTGCGGGTGCCGATCACGATCAAATGCGCCCCCACATCCGAGGCCAACTGAACGATGCCGTGTGCGGCGGTGTCGAAATGAGCATGAGACACGATACGGAAGCCCGCGTTGGCTGAGGGGTGCGCGGTGCAGAACCGTTGCAGTTCCTGCTGCACGTGGGAGCGCAGCCGCTCCACGCCCTCCTCCAAGAGCTGCGTTTGGTCCATCGAAGTGAAGGCCGCCAGTGCGACCGTCGGATCGTCACTCGCGATCGGGAGCACCGAGATCACGTGGACCTCGGCGGCCGCGCGCCGAGAGGCGATCGAGAACGCCTCCTGAAGCGCGCGATTGGCGAGTGTCGAGAAATCCACTCCGACCAGTACGATGTAGGGCTGATTCATTCGTCGTCCTCCAAGCGGGTTTCTGCATCGCTCGTGCCAGCGTAAGCAACTGCCCTCTCCAAGACTCGGCCGCGGCCCGACCGTGGAGAGCGCACCGTTTGCGCTTAGGCGCAAGACGTGCGCGCGGCTCGCTCAGTCCCGGAGCGCGAGCTTCACGAAGTCGCTCTCGGTGATCATGCCCACGACCTTCTTTGCGTCGACCACGACCAAGCAGCCGATCCTGCGTTCCAGCATGAGCTTCGCGGCTTCTTGGAGAGGCGCGTCCGGCGTGATCGTCACGACGTCCGTGTGCATCGCCTCCTTCAGCACGAGGAGGCCCATGGCCTGGTCTTTCGCATGCGTGCCGTAGCCTAGGGCCCGCATGAGCCCGCTGTGGAATAGGTCGCGTTGGCTGACGATACCCGCAAGTGCACCGTCCTCGTCGATCACCGGCATGTGGCGGATTCGGCCCAGGCCCATCACGTCATCGGCCACGCTGAGCTTGTCATTGCGATCGAGCGTTACGACGTCCTTGGTCATCACGTCTCGCACGAGCAGAGATTTGGTATTCATGACGCCGCTCACAGAGCACGCAGCGTGCCAGTACCTCCCGGGTCCGACGGACGGCGTGCGGCCGCAAGTCCTGCGTCGAGTGCGCGAAATATGCGCCGGGGCGCCGTTCGGCTCGACTCGACGCGAGTGCCGTCGCGGCACGCCCTTTGCTCGTTGCCGAGCTATGGAGCTCAAGCAGGCCATTCACGCTCGACACGCCGTGCGCTCGTACCGTCGCCAGAAAGTCGACGAGCGTGACCTTCGCGCCTTGCTGGAGGCGGCCGTCCGCGCACCAAACGCCAAGAACGAGCAGCCCTGGTCATTCGTCATCGTTCAGAATCGAAGCATGCTGGAACGCTATTCCGAGCAAGCCAAGAAGCGTCTGCTCGCAGCAGCAGACGAATGCGATGCTTCGGCGCGCGCCTTGTTGCGTGGCTCGTTCGACCCATTGCACGGTGCCTGCACGCTCATCGTCATCTGTGGCCGTAAAGGGGATGAGTTCGCCGAGGCGGACTGCTGGCTCGCTGCCGAGAATCTGATGCTGACCGCGTGCGACCTGGGGCTCGGAACTTGCCCCGTGGGCAGCCTGCTCCCGGTGCTGAATTCTTGGACTGTGAAAGCCGAGCTCGATATCCCAGAGGCAGTCGCCGCGATCGCGCCCGTCGTGGTCGGGTACCCAGACGGACCAACGGTGAGTCCCACGCCGCTCGGCTCCCAGGATTTGGAGCTTCTGGCGTTGAATGGTGCCTAACGTTTGATGCAGGTCTCGCGCTTCGTTGTCCTCGCCCAGCGCATCAACGGCGGCCACTAACCGCCCATCGACAAGCTGGCGACGAAGCGACCGTGCTGAAGGCTGCGTTGTTCGGGCCGCTCGCCCGGCGCGATTGGGATTGCCGCCGGGCAGAACGTGTCATCTGCCGCGCGCGTCGTACAGTTCGCTATGTCGAACACTCGAGATGCCCGGCTAGTCCTAAGCATGCTGCTCGTGGTGGTCGTGTTTCCGCTCGTCCCGGGCCGCGTCCCCTGGTTGGTGCTCACTCTGTCGCTCGGCTTCTTGACCTATCTGGCAGCGCGCTGGCGTTCAGTGTCCGCGCTCCACCTCGGTGTCTCGAGCACGAGCTTGCTGGTTGCCTTGCTTGCGTTGGGCAGCATGGATACCTGGCCGTTGCCTCCGCTGTTGGCGCTGCTTGCTTATGCGGCGGCGGTAGCCGTTCTGCCAGCGCTCGGCGGGCGGCCGCGGTGGCTCGCCTGGGGCGTGCTCAATCGCGAAGTCGTTTGGCTAATGGCGGCTTCGATCGTGCTCGCTGGCATCGGTTTGGTGGGCTGGTTCGCGTTCAGTCACCCCAGCTACGCGGAGCTCACTGGCCCGCTCCCGCACCTCCCCACGCCCGTGATTTACCTCGGGATGATCGTCTTCTGCTTCGTCAATGCCGCGGCAGAAGAGCTCGTTTATCGCGGGGTGCTGCTCGCCGCGCTCGAGGCCACGCTGGGAGCGAGCGCCTGGGCGATTGTGCTGCAAGCTATCGCGTTCGGTACCATGCACGCGCACGGCGTGCCGCGGGGTTTGACCGGGATAGGCTTGACCACCATCTACGGTCTAATGATGGGAGGCCTGCGCCGTCGCGCGAGGGGCATGCTGGCGCCTTGGCTGGCCCATGCGGCCGCCGACGTGATCATTGGTTCGATCTTGCTGCGGGCTTTGCTTTGATCGGGCGGGCGCTACGAGCCGCCCACCTCCGTCGCCTCTCGACCGCGAATGTGAGGGCGTTGGGGGATTCCAGCCCTTGGAGAACCGCGCGGTCCCCAGTTTGATCGGACGCTTGCCGTCGAAGCGACATCGAGATCACGGCGGACAATGGCGCGGCGCTCGAGGCGCCGCAGCCCGCGGAAGTCCTCGTTCGTCTGCCCGACCCCTTGATGCGACGCCGCTGACCGCCTATGACGAGTGGTGATGGTGGTTCAAAGTGGCGGTGATACCTCCGTTGAACCCAACGAAACCTGGCCGAGCAGCGCCGAGCCGCCGCTTCAGGGGGAGCGTGCGAGCCGCGCAGCCGAGCCAGGGCTGACGCGGCGCGGCGTTCAGGTGCGGTGCGGCGTGCTCGTTGCCCTAGTGCTCGCCTATCAAGGTGCGTTCAGTGCCTTGCATGAGCGGCTGGGGACCCCGGCCTTTCTAGTCGGTCTCTGCATTTGTCTGTTGGGCGCGGCCTGGTTGGGCCTACGCGGTGCGCTGGTCACCATTTTCGTGGTCGCGTTCATCGATCGCGGTCACGCGCTCGAGCTTCCGCTGAGCCCAGAGACCGGACCGACCGCTGGCTTAGTCGCGCTGCTCGTGAAGCTGGTGTTCGCTGGCGGGCTCGGGCTGATGTTGGATTCGCGGTGGCGTGCGTTGGCCTTGAACGCCGAGCTGCGCCGCGAGGTCGAGGCGCGGACGAGGAGTGAGGAGTTACTGCAGCACAGTGAAGCGCTGCAGCGTGCGCTGGTGGAAAGCTTGGGGGAGGGTGTGGGGCTCTTCGATTCGCAGGAGCGCGCGATGTTTGCGAACCGCGCGCTCGCCGGGACGTTGGGTGTTTCTCGGGAGCAGCTTTCGACTCAGCCCTTCTCCGATTTCTTGAGCGATGAGAGTCGACGTGCGCTCGCCCTATCGACACCCAATATCGGAGAGCGCCGCTCCTATGAGGTCGTGCTCGAGCAGCATGCGAATCGGTTGTTGCTCGTCACCGAGACGCGCTTCGTGCCGAACGGCTCGCGCGAGCCGTGCACATTGCGGGTCGTGCGCGATTTCACCGATCGTGTCGTCACCGAACGCCGGCAGCGTGACTTGGAGCGCGAGCTGCAGCGCAGTCAGGCCATGCAGAGCTTGGCCGTCATGGCGGGTGGGGTCGCTCATGACTTCAATAACCTGCTATGCGGCGTGGTCGGCAATGCCGAGATCGCGCTGCTCAGGCTCCCAAGCGAACAATTGCCCACGGTCGCTCATTGCCTGTCCGAAATCTTGGTGTTCGCCGGAGAGGCCGCGCAGTTGAGCAAGCAGATGTTGGCTTATGCGGGGCAGCGAAGTCTTGCGATTCAAGCGCTGGAGATCAATGCCGAGCTGTCGGCGGCGCTGCGGCTGTTGCACGCCACCATCGAATCCAAAGCGCACTTGGTCCTCGAGCTCGGTGTCGAGCTGCCGCCGGTGGGCGCCGATCGCTTCCAGTTGCGTCAGGTCGTGACCAATCTGATCTTGAATGCGTTGGATGCCATGGAAGGAGCGCGGGGCACGTTGACTCTGCGCACTGAGTCGGCGCGGCTCGAGGCTGCGAGCAGCGAGCCCTACGCAATCGGCGCGGGTGAGTACGTGAAGGTCACCGTCAGCGACACGGGTGTCGGCATTCGACCGGAGGCACGCGAGCGGCTGTTCGAGCCGTTTTTTTCGACCAAAGGCGCGGGGCGGGGGATGGGCCTGGCCGCCGCAGCGGGCATTGTGCGGGCGCACGACGGCTGGCTCGGGGTCGGTCCCTCGACGCAGGGAACCAGCTTCGTCTTCTTGCTGCCCGTGGCGCGCGAGTCATTGGCGCGTCCGCCCGTCGGCCCGGCGACATTGGCCCGGGCGCCCGCGGCCCGCACCATCCTGCTCATCGACGACGAGCCGGCGGTGCGTCTGGTGACAGGCAGGATGCTGAGTGAGCTCGGGCATCAAGTCGTGACTGCAGACAGTGGCGCGCGGGGGCTTCAGCTCCTCAATGAGCAGCAGTCGATCGACCTAGTCATCCTCGATCTCACGATGCCCGAGCTTTCCGGCGCGCAGACGCTGGAACGCCTCCGCCTCGTTCGGCCCAACCTGCCAGTGGTCATCAGCAGTGGCTTTCAAGCCGAAGACGCCTCGCCGCTGCTGAAGCAGCGCGCCGTCGTCGGTTTTTTGGAGAAACCCCACACCCTGACCAACCTGGAAATGTTGCTGGCCTCGGTGACGCAGTCCGCGTCTTGAGCTGTGCTGGGGCGGATACGATCTGAGGGGCGCTTTGTCTCGGGTTGCATGGCCGCCGGCGCACTCGGACTAGGGCACACCGCTCGGTAAGCTCGAAGCGCCCGTGGGCAGACTGGTTGTACCGCTGGGCGTATTCGTGGTCTGGTTGGGGATATTGATCGAGCCGCTCGGCGTGCTCGGAACGGGGAAAGCGTTGCCGCCGTTCCCGGGCAGTGCGGGGCTAGGCACAGTTCCTGGAATCGTGCCATTTCCCACGGTTTGCCCGACGCTTCCGCTCGGTACCGCTCCGCTCACCGGACCTTGCTGCGGCGCGCCGCTCACATAGCCCGTGACCGGAACGCCATAGCCCGTGCTCGGGACCTGGCCGCCCGCGGTGCTTCCCACCGGGTTGCCGTACGCCACGCTGGGCACGGTCGTCGCATTGCTTGGCGAACCAACGACCACGGTTTGCCCGGGCTGGCCCGGCGCGCCTTGCGGCCCTTGTGGTCCCGCCTGACCCGGCACGTTGACGATCAACACGTTTGCGGGCGGCGCAGCGGGCGCGGCTGAGGCACCAGGCGGGCTAGCCGTCTGCGCGTCTAGCGCTGCAGCTGCGCCGAGGGCTTTCCACCCTTCACGCAGATCCTCTCGTTGTAGCGCGTCGCTCGTCAGGTGCTCATCGCTGGCCCGTTGCCGCCCCACCAGCAAGACTCCGACCAATATTCCGGTCAGCGCCAAGCAGCCGGCCGCGATCAGGATCGGGTAGGACCGACGCTGGACGATCAGCACCCGGCGTGGCGCTTCCGGGATCTCGACGATGTGCGGAGTGCTTGGCTCGTTCTCTTCGGGGTTCATGCCCACCCATGAGCAAAAGCCGGGCCGTGGTCAGCCGAGCGGTTTCGGGCACGCAAGTTGCGTAGAGCGCGCCATGAACGTAGGAGTGCAGAGCAGCCACGAAAAAGGCACCCAGAGCGAGGCCCATGGGGAGGGTAGCAGCTCGCGGATGTTGTTTGCGATTGCGCTCTTCAAGCTCGCCAAGGCCGTGCTGTTGGTTGCGCTGGGTGTCGGTTCATTCTTGCTCGCGCGCGACTCGGGCGTGCTCACCACGATGCGACAAGGCGCTGGGCTATTGGGCTTCAACCCGCACGGTCAGCTCGTGAACCGCGCGGTAAGCACTGCCCTTGGCGTCGACCACCGGCGATTGCAAGAGCTCGGCGTCGGCACATTCGTGTATGCGGCCGTCTTTTTGGTCGAAGGCGCTGGTCTGCTCCTGCGCAAGCACTGGGCAGAGTACCTGACCGCCATCGTGACCGCCTCGTTCATCCCCTTCGAGGTATACGAGATGATCCACAAACCGAGCGTCGCAAAAGCGATTGGAATCGCGGTGAACGCCGTGGTCGTCGTCTATCTAGTCGTGAGGCTGTGGCGCCAACGGCTTCGTTCCCCGTGACCCCGATCTGCGTCAGGCCGAGCCGCTGGGACCAGGCCATCACGATCGCCGCGTAACGACAGGCGTGCTCGATGCGTGCGGGTCGGTACGCTCGCTGACCGCGTCAGCGCTTGTTTTTCACGCGGTAGCGGAGGTGCGTGACCTGCGGCGAGCCAATCACCTCGATGATTTCCAAGCCGACGGCGCTCGCATCGATCCCGTCGAACAAGCGTTTTCCAGCACCGAGCAACGTGGGCGCCACGGAAAGTACGAGCTCGTCGACGACGCCTGCGTTCACGTATTGGGTGACGAGGTTCGCGCCTCCGGAGATCCGGACGTCTTTGCCGCCGCTGACCTCGCGCGCGCGACTAAGGGCTTCGTCGATGCCCGCATTGACGAAGTGGAACGTGGTCCCTCCCGGGCGCACCCAGGGCGTGCGCACCTCGTGCGTGACGACGAAGACCGGCGTGTGGAACGGCGCTTCCTCCGGCCAGGCCCGCTCGCCGAGCTCGAACATCCGCTTGCCCATGATGCTTACGCCGGTACGGTCGAAGATCCCTTCGAGGAACTGGTTATCAGGCCCGGTGTCGCCGCCCTCCCCGAGCTTTAGCCGGCGTCGGAAGCCGCGCTGCTGGAAGACCCAAGCGTGGAGATCGCTCCAGCCGTCGCCGCCCATGTTCCCTAGACTCGCATTCGGCCCCTCGACGCAGCCGTCGAGCGACATGCCCATACTGACGAATACCTGACTCATCTTGGAATTCCTGCCTTTCTCTCCTAAAACGCCGAGTCAGTGGAACAGTCATCGGTCGCGCTGGAAAAAAGCGAACAAGCGCTGGTTGACGCGGCAAAAGGTGGCGATCCCAAGGCTTTTCGCGCGCTCGTCGAGCCTTTGAGCCGTGAGCTGTCGGCGTTTGCGTACCGGATGCTCGGCGGTTATCAGGACGCCGAGGACGCGCTCCAGGAGGCTCGCCTCAAAGCGTGGCGCCACCTCGAGTCCTACGAGCCGGGCGCGAGCTTCCGCGCCTGGCTATACCGCATCGCGACCAACACCTGCCTCGACATGCTCCGCCAGCGAAAGCGGCGCGTGCTGCCGCAAGACGTCGCACCGTCCGTCGCACCCGGTCCGCCCACGACCGCGATGCGCGAGGACATCCTGTGGCTCGAGCCGTACCCGGACGCGCTGCTACCGGCCACGGCGAGCCCCGAGGAGACGTTGCGGCTGCACGAAAGCGTGCGGCTCGCGTTCGTGCGCGCCATTCACGTGCTCCCACCGCGCCAGCGCGCGGCGCTCATCCTTCACGACGTGCTCGACTTCGCCGTCAGCGACGTCGCGGTGATGCTCGAGACCACAGTCCCGGCGATCAATAGCGCGCTCCAGCGTGCGCGCGCGTCGATCGAACGGACACCGAGCGACGACCACGACGGGACTGGCGCGGCCGCGCTCGCTCACCTCGAGGCACGAAAGGCCGAGGCCGTGTCCCGCTTCGTGCGCGCCTGGGAGACCGGCGATTTCGGAGAGCTCGTCTCGATGCTGACGGAGGACGCCGTGCTCACGATGCCGCCTTGGCTCTACTGGCTCGACGGTCGCGACGCCATCGCCGCGACGATGCACAGCCCTGGGACGTGGGGCGGCGAGCCTCGTCCTGGCCGCTACCGCATCGTCCCGTGCAGCATGAATGGCCAGCCCGCGGGGTTGGCTTACGTGCGCTTCGGCGGCGGTCCGTACGTCCCGGTGTGCCTCACCGTCCTCACGCTCGCTGCGGACGGCCGCATCTCCCATCTGTACACGTTCGTGCTTCCGAAGCAGTTCACGGCTTGGGGCTATCCGGCGACGCTCGATCCGGCCGAAGAAGCTCGCGCTTGACGAGGTGTGCGTGAGCTCGAGTCCCCACCTCGACTTGGGGCGGAAGCTCTCAGGAGCGTCGATTGTTACCAGTCAATGAGGTCCTCGTAGTCGTTCGAGATGAGCCTCCCCCCACCTCCCCATGCGTTCGAGGATTGGGCGCAACGTCTGGCCGTACTTCGTCAATGAGTAGGTAACTCGCGGCGGCACGTCGGCCGACGCGTCGCGCGAGATCACACCGTGCCCTTCGAGCTCGCGGAGCTGTTGGGTGAGCACCTTCTCCGACACCCCAAGTTGACGGCGGAGCTCGGCGAAGCGCATCGGCCGAACAAGTAGGTTGAACAGAATGCCCGGTTTCCACTTCCCTCCGAGGACGGCGACGATCACTTCGAGCGAGCATGAATATTCGACGACGCGATGGGGAGACGTAGCGATTCGCATGACGGGGGCTTTCCAAAAGGTGCGTTCTTGGCACAGGCGGCGGCGGCGGTTACGTTACTGCCAGAAGAACTATCGGCAGAGGATGGCGCATGACTGAGAAGATAGCTCTCGCAACGGGCGTGGGAAAACGCGACGGAATCGGGTTCGAGGTCTGCCGCCAGTTGGGGGAGGCAGGATTTTATGTGCTGCTCTCGGCCCGAAACGAAGCGAAGTTGACCTCCCTCAGCGACGAGCTCCGCGCCGAGGGCCACCGCGTCGAGCCTTTGCCTCTCGACGTGGCCAGTGAGGCAAGCCGTCGTGCAGCGGCCGAGCACCTCGGCCGTTTCGGCGCGCTGGATGTCTTGATCAACAACGCGGCCGGCCTCGGTCGCATGGGTGAAACGGTCGCGTCGGCGCGGCTGGAGGACGCGCGCACCGCGCTCGAAAGCACTCTCCTCGGGACGTGGGGCGTCATCCAGGCCGTGCTTCCGCTCCTCCGCAATAGCCAGCGCGCACGTATCGTGAACGTGTCGAGCGGCGCGGGGTCGCACGGCGATCCTGCGTTTGGGCTGAGCTCGGGCAACACGATGGGCCCATCGTACGCGTGCGCCAAGGCGGCGCTCAACGCGCTGACCTCTGCCGTCGCCAAGGAGCTCGCCGGAAGCGCGATCCTCGTGAATGCCGTATGCCCGGGGTTCACCGCGACCTTTCCGGGGGCCGAAGCCATGGGAGCTCGCCCGGTCAAAGACGGCGCGGCAAGCGTCGTCTGGGCGGCGCTCCTCCCAGACGACGGCCCGACCGGCGGGTTCTTTCGCGATGGCAAGGCGCTGCCTTGGTAGCAAGCAAGCGCCGGCCGTCCGCTCGTCGCAGTGCGGACGATCTGCCCCGCGTCGAGGTGAGTAGCCGTGCGGAATGGCGCCGTTGGCTTGCCGCACACGCCGAGAGAGCTAGCGGCGTCTGGCTCGTGACGTACAAGAAGGCCGCCGACGCGAAGCGCTATCTCTGCTACGACGACATCGTCGAAGAAGCGTTGTGCTTCGGCTGGGTGGACAGCCTTCCCCGCTCGCTCGATGCCTCGCGCTCGATGCGGCTCGTGACTCCCCGCCGCCCGAGCAGCGCGTGGTCGGCGATCAACAAGTCCCGAGTCGAGAGACTCGCGGCGGAGAAGAAGATGACCCCCGCAGGCTTGGGTGTCATCGCGCGCGCGAAAGCTGATGGTTCATGGTCCAAGCTCGATGCGGTCGAGGCGCTCGTCGTCCCGTCCGATCTCCGTCGCGCGCTCGCATTGCACAAGCCTGCTGCGGACCGCTTCGAGGCGTTTCCGCGCTCCTCGAAGCGGGTAATCCTCGAATGGATCGCGGCCGCACGCTCGCCCACGACCCGAGCCAAGCGCATCGAGGAGACCGCGCGCCTCGCTGCAAAGGACGAGCGCGCGAACCATTGGCGAAACGTCTTCAGAGCTTCAGGGCGCGGGCGCCGCGCAGCGGTAAGTGAAGGATCTCGGAGCAAACGCGCGGCGTGGACTCGCGGCACAGGTCACGACTTGAGCTCACGCCGCGCGCACCAGCACAGGGGACCCGGCGCTCGAGTCGCCGGGGACTCTGATTCGAAGTCGGCCCCCAAGGTCGGTGTCCTACGACTGCAAGACAGATCATCCTGTGCCGAGACTCGCGGTACTTTGGTGGTTGCGCGGGGGCGCAATCACACGTGGAAACTGGTTATTTTCGGTGCTGGATTGAGGCTGCCGCGACCGCCAAAAGGCAATTTCGAGCAGCTGGTCAACGGCGCGTTCGATGGCGGGCATGGCCGCGATCTCATCGGCGAGCTTCTGAGCTTGTGCGCGGATGCTAGGGGTTTCGAGCACGCTTCGAATTGCGGCCAGCAGCGCACCCGCGTCGGGCTTGCTCAACGAAAGCCCGGCGCCGGCCCGGACAACCAGGCGACCATTGTGCGGTTGATCGGCGCCCACACCAGCGACCACCATCGGTAGGCCGGCGGCGAGCCCGCCCAGCAAGGTTCCGGAGCCGCCGTGACAGACGAGCGCCGCCGCGCGCGGCAACACATCGCGCTGCGGAACCCACGCCTCGACATGGACGTTCGCCGGGATTGCGCCCAGCGCGCCGGGCTCGAGGCCTTTGCCGGTGGTCAGCAAGGCGCGCACCGGTAGCTCCGCGACGGCGTCGAGCGCCACTCGGTAGATCGACCGGAAGCGTTCCATCCCGCCAATGATGGAGCCGAACGTCAGGTAGACGAGCGGCCGCGCGTCAGGGCCCTCGCGCTGGTTGGTGACGGCACCAGAGTCGACCGACTCACGCCCGTGCCGGTTGTCGGTCTATCTGCCGGCGTCAGCGCGCTCGATGCCGGCGAATACCAGACGTGCGCAATCCAGGTGGGAACAGTCGTTTGCTGGGGCCAGAACGCGGGCGCGGTCCATTCGAATCTGACGCCGGCAGAGGTGGCCGACACGAGCGGCACCTATGCGGTGACGACGGGCGGCAATCTGACCTGCGCGCTGCGCAAAGCGGACGCGCGGGGTGGCGATGGCGGTTCATCTGGAAGCGGTTCAGAACCGATCTGCTGGGGAACCGGACAGTATGGCGCACTCGGCGACGGCCAAGGCAAGGGCAGCGCAACGCCCGTTGCACTGTTCGGGCTGACCTTAGCCGATCAAATCAGCGCCGGTCCCGAATTCGGCTGCGCCATCGCACACGGCGCAGCCTATCGCTGGTGAAGCAGGCCTTCGCCGATCACTTGCGCGCCCCCAAGAAGTAGATCGCCCCCGCGAAATCATCGCTCACGAGCATTCCGTCGCGCCACCTCAAGACATCAACCGGCCGCCCGTAGACCTTCTCGCCGCGCATGAATCCAGTGATGACGTCATCGGGCGGCGCGCCCCCTTCGCGAACGCGCACGACGCGATACCCGTGAGCGATCGATCTTTTCGTCGAGCCGTGAAGTGCGACGACGAAGCTGTCCTTCACCTCGGCGATTGCATCGCCGTGATCGAAGTGCTCGAAACCCAGTGGCGCCGCGTGCGCGGGAAATCGCGCGAACGCCGCGGGGACGTGAGCACAAATGGCGCCGGCACCTCCGACGCCGAAGATCGGATCGCGCTTCACCGTCGCGTGATCTTGATAGCAGTGCGGCCAGCCGTAGTTTGCCCCTTCTTCGAGGGCGAACATTCGCTCATCGGGCACGTCGTTGCCGAATTGATCGGCCCCCATGTCGGTCGCAAAAAGCGCATCTTTGACCCATCTTAGGCCGACGGCGTTTCGGAGCCCGCGTGCATAGACGCGCGCGCGCTTTCCATCGGCGGTCATCGCTTTGCACGGTCGCACGAACCTCTTCCTTTTCAGCGCAAGCGTTGCAGCTGCTCCCCGCCGAGACATAGAGGGTGCCGTCGGGCCCAAACGTGACCGTGCGCGTGAGGTGCCAGCCGCCATACTTGTAGTTGAGCCCATAGTCAGGAAACGTTGCCAGCGTCTCCGGTTCGCCGGAGGGAGCATCGGCGTTTGCGACGTATCGGTAGCGAACGAGGCGGTCGGTCCGCGCGACGTAGATCCACGTCCCGGTGGAGTCCGTATGAAACGCCACGCTGTTGGGATTTCGTTGGCCGGTGAGGTACCGGGCGCGTTTGCCAAACTGGTGCGACTTCGCATCGAAGTCGCTGAGGACGTAGACGATGCCTCGCGAGTTATCGGACATGTCGATGAGGTCCGTGATGAAGAGCCGACCATCGGGGCTCTCGGTCATGAACCGTGCGCGCAGCATCCCCTCGGAGGCGACGTTCATCGCGACGCCTTCCGGAATGCGAAGGTCGAGCGTCGTGCCACGTTGGAGTGTGAGGCTCACGTCACGGAGGACTATCGCTTCGTCATGAACGAGGGCAGCGGCGTCCTTCTCCGGCGGGCGAGGCGTCGTTGGGGCGACCGGAGCGTCTCGAGGTGACAGGTCGACAATCGCCGACGAGCTCGGAGCGGCCGCGGGCGCGACACCCACCCGCGTCGCACGGTCGTGCGTCGGATCTTTCGAGCACGCGCAGAGCACGACCAAGAGATAGACGCCGAAAGCCTTGGAGATCGGCGCCCCACCTCGCATCGGCAGATCTCGCGTAGCCATGGGTTCCTTTCTGACCGAGGGAGTCGTCGAAAGGAACCTCAAAACGATCGGCGGCTAGGGCGACAACGCTCTGCTGAGGCCATCAGCAGTTTGTTCGAGACCGAGGTGATCGACCGGAAGGGGCTTCGGCGTAGCCGCGAAGAGATCGAGCTCGCTACCCTCACGTGGGTCCATTTGATGGGGTGAAATGGGGTTGCGCGGAATCTGGCCAGAGTGGTCGGATCAACTGAAACTCCGTCCGGGATTCCCGGGGCGATTCGCCGTCCTCGAGGCCCCACCCCCCGTGCCATTACCTGAGGTTTACAGATGCGCCGCACGAACCGAGAGATCAGACAGGCTCCAGGAAACAGATTCGCCCACCAAAGGCAGCGCGGGACGGTGCTGCTAACGCTCTCCGCCTCGCTCGGAGTGACTCTGTTCCTCAGCGCCTGCGGGGGCGGCGGAGCCGGCGACTCGGGTGCAGGTGGCCTGGGTGGCAGAGGTGGCCTGGCGGGCAGCGGTAACTCTCCAGACGTGGAAATTGACTCGGACACGGTGGTCGACGCGGCAGTCCAGGCCGCCGCGCTTTCGGAAGACGACCTGAGCGCAGCACTCGCGGCGGCCGACCTCGATCGCGAAATGGCGCTGGCAGGACCGTCAGGCCTCATCAGCGAGCTGGGCGACGATACGACCACGCGCGCCGCGTGGGCCGGCGTAGGAGTGCAGATGAAGAGCGTGGCCGACGCGCTCGGCGCCGGGACGCTGTTCGGCACGCAGCAGACGCAATCCGCCCCCAGTATGAAGTGGCCCGGGGCGCGCCTGCAGGCGGACGGAGGGGGAGCCGCGGCCGAAGCATTCGGCGCGGGTTGGCTCGGTGGCTCGCTGTTCAACGCCCTCTATATCCAGAGCGTTATCACCAGCTACAGCAGCGGGAAGAGCGGAGTCCAGACGGACGGTTCCAGCACGGGGGACGTCAGAGCCACGGCGGGACTGTCGGACACTTCGATCATGCTCGACGCGACAATGGATTTTCGCTTGAAAGGTTTGAGCGCAACGATCGAGACCTACTCCGCGATCCCCTGTCCGGATGTAACGGGCTTGATGGTCATCAACTCGTCTTTGGATGTAACGGGGCAGGCAGGCAACGCCTTTCAGCACGCCCGGTTCACCTTCGAGCTGATCGTAGAAGCAGACGACGACGCCAAGCTCACAGGTCGCAATCAGCTCAAGTCGAGAACCGAGTACAACACCGCCGATTCGTCGAAGGGTTACGACGTGACGAACGGGTCCGTTGACGTGTCGGTCACCGAATTCGCCGACGGGAGTTTTGGTGACGCCAAGGGCACCTACCAGGGGTTGACGGAGCGCGAGTCGACTCAGTGGATGAACGTAGGGTTGATGTCCGGGGTTCTCTACCGCCAGTATTTGCTGCCGGAGTTGCAGAAGATGCTCGACGCTGGCCGCTGCGTGGCCATCATGGTGGAGCCCAGCGCTGGCCCCAAGAATCTGGAGCCGTCCAGCAACGCGGACCTCTTGACCAAACCGCGCGCCAAGATCAGCAGCAGCGGCTACACCACGGGCGGCACGGTGCGAGCCACGTTCAAGACGAACGCTGGCGGCGCGATCGCCGAAGCGGGCGACAAGGTGCCGGCGGACGCCACCTTTCACTACGTTGCACCGCTCGACTACGGCAAGAGCGAGACGGTCACCTTCGAGGCTCGTTCGAAGCGCGGCACTGGCAAGCTGGACTACACGCTGACCACCAGCCCGCACGCGGATTGAGCCGCGTCGCTCAGTAAGTCGTGGCGCGACTCAGCGCTGCTCGGATTCCAAGGCTCGTAGCTTGCGGCGCGCCTGCTCCCGCACTTGACCCGCGCGTGGTGTGTCTTGGGAGGCGCCGAGCACGCGCTGATAGGCACGGGTGGCGGCCGCTACATCGCCCCTTTCCCGGTACAAGTCGCCCAGGCGCAACTGTGGAGTGAGCAGCTGCGGGTAGCGCGCCGCGAAGCCCTGCCACAAGGCGATGGCGTCCTCCGGCGAGAGCAAGTCGGCCTCGAGGTCGCGCTGGAGCATTTGGTCGTCGAAGTCGAAGTGCAGGGAGTTGGTCACCTTGGCTGCCTCGAGTGCAGCGTGCCATTGCCCGGCGCGGGCTAGCGCCAGGGTATAGTGCGAGGCAATGCGACCGTGTTCGGGCAGGTAGAAGCGGGCGCGTGACAAATCGCTGAGCGCAATGGCGGCGGCCGCGGCAGATCGGTCACCTTTGAATGCGTCGCGACCACGCGTCCAGAGTAGATGCCCGGCCGTGTAGCGTATCCCTTGCAATGCACTGAGCAGCCCCACTAGCGCCAGCAGCGCGGCCACACCGCGTCGAGTCCATGGCGAAGGCATTGCAGTAGTTGCGGGAGCGGTGGGCGCGAGCCAGCCCAGCAGGAAGAAAAACAACGCGAAGGTGGCGGGTTCGCGCAACGGTGAATCGGCTAGCCCATTGACATAGATAGCCGCGAGCGCCGCGCCTGCAGCGCGATAAAGTGCGTCGCTCTGACGCCGAGTGGCCCGCCGTAGTGCTTGAACCCCCACGAGCACGAACGCTGCGGCGCTGAGCACGCCCCCTTCGGCGGCAAACTGCAGCACGTCGTTGTGGGCGAAATCCACGCTCGACAGCGGCATGAACCGCCCGGGGTCGTGCTGAAGCAAGGTCGCGGCCGCTCTGCCGTACTCCGCCACATAACCAGCCAGGCCCACGCCAGTCAGCGGATGCTCGCTCGCCAGCCAGAGCGCGACGCGCCAAAGAAACAGCCGCCCGCGCAGCCAGGGCGCGGTCGCCCACCAGTCGAGGTGCCACGCGAGTAGCAGCAGGCCCAGCGCGCCCGCGAGCATCGCGCCCAATAGCGTGCGCCGCCGAGTCCTCGGCAGGCGCGGGTCCAGCAGCGCATACGCCACTGCACCCGCGCCGAGGCTGAGCAGGCCGCCCTTGGATAGAGTGGCCGCCGTGGCCAGCGCCAGCAATGCGGCGTTCGCGTGGTGAAGCTTGCGCCAGCCCGACGCGCCGCTGCTGGCGGCCAGCGCTAGCGACAGGGGCGCGAGCGGAGCGAGGAAAGCTGCCGCCCAGTTGGGGTTGCCGAAACTACCCGGTGAGCGAAACTCGAGCGTCGTGGGCAGCCCCTCGGTGAGCCAGCGCAGCCCGGCCGCCTGCGAGAGCACCAAGAGCGCGCAAACCGCACCCGAGAGGGTGAGCACGGCCAGACTGGCGCGGCGCGCCGCGGCAACGGTATTGATCGCTAGGGCCGTGACGGAAAAGAGGGCCAGCCCAGACAGCAGCCCGAGCGCGCCCGGCCAGTGCGTGGGCGAGAGCGCTGGCGAAAGGAGCGGCAGCCCGATGCTCCCCACCATGAACAATCCGAGCGCCCACCCTGGCTCGGGCCATCGCACTGCACGCTGGCGCGCAGCAAACAGGCGCACGAGCAAGACGAAGCTCAAGACGGAAAGCGCCCACCCCAACATGCCCCACTTCGCTAGCCGATAGCCGCCCGCCTGCTCGGGCAGCGCAAACCAGGCGGTGAGGGCGACGATGAGCGCGGGACTGAGCGCGAGGCGGCTTTCGGCGTTCTGGCGATCGGTTGCGGGTTCCAAGACATTCACGACTATTCACGACCGTCGCGGGGTGGCAAGTCTTGGACGCTGACAGCACGGCCTTCAATGCGCATCGATGGTTCGCGAAACGCGGCAGACGAGAAGCGTACGACGCAACCAGGACAGACACCGGCAGTCATCGACTGGGAGTACACTGCGCTCGGGGATCCTGCGTACGACTTGGCGATTGTTACGCGAGGCGCTCGACGCCCATTCCAGAATCGACCGAGGTCTCGACAGGTTGCTGGAGGCTTACAGAGGCGCTGGGGGTCCATTCATCACAGCTCGCGACGTACATTTCTACGAGGTGTGCATTGCGGCCGGCTGGGTTTGCGACGCGATGGCGTCCGATGACCAAGCCATTGCGACGCACTCTGCACTTCGCAAGGTCTGCTGCGCAGAATCGGCGCGGTGTGAGGATCACTCGGCTGCTGGTTGGGTGTCAGGATATGTCAGCCCTGGATTGAGTGCCGACGAAGCGTCGTGATAAAGCGCAGGGAGGTATCGAATGGAAGGCCCGCTACGCGATGCGCTCGCAGAAATCGAGAGACCGGGATCCTTCGTCGTGCGACGGGAAGTTCCGGCGTCTGCTCTTCACCTAGAGGTGGGAGGCGTCGGCCCCGTCACCTTCCCGATTTCCGCGACCACGGCCCGGGCGCTTTGCGCCTCCGCGCTGCTCGCTCGTCACGGGTTCAAAGATCAAACGCGCCTCGACAGAACGGTTCGCGATACCTGGGAGATACCCAAGGCTCGGGTCAAAATTGATCAAAAGCGATGGAACGAAGCGCTGGTCCCTGAGCTCGATCGGATCAGACAAGGGCTCGGGTTGATGTCGAACTGCAAGCTTCGCGCAGAGCTTCACAACCTCCTGGTCTATGCCCCCGGGCAGTTCTTCGTGTCGCACCAAGATTCGGAAAAGGACGAGGGCATGATCGGCACTCTGATCGTGACCTTGCCGTCTAAGTTCTCGGGTGGGACTACCATCGTTAAGCACCACGACGAAGAGGTCGAGCTGCGCGGCCCCAGCAGCAAGCTCAGCCTCGTCGCTTTCTACGCGGACTGCCATCACGAAGTGCGGCCCATCAAGGACGGCTACCGCATCGTGCTGACCTACAACTTGCTGCTCTCGAAGACCGGTAAGCACGCCCACCTACCAGTCTCGGACGAGACGCTCGCACGGCTCCAGGCGCGAGTCCGCGAGTTTTTCGAGGCTCCGCCTGGGGCGTCCTGTTCGGGGACCGAACCTGAGCCGTCCCCCGATCGCCTAGTCTACCTCCTGGACCACCAGTACACGCAGAGAGGCCTCGCCTGGAGCCACCTGAAGAACGCCGACGCGATGCGTGTCGCGGCTCTTGGTGAAGTGGCCAACCGGCTCGACTGCGAAGTTGCCCTTGCGCTCGCCGATGTCCACGAGACCTGGTCGTGCGAAGACGAGGACCTCGGCTACGGCCGGTCATGCCGCGGCCAGCGCGGGTACAATGACAACGACCCCGATGACGGAGCGCCCGTCCACAGTAGCAAGGCCTCGCCAGAGTTGGTCGAGCTCCACGATTGGGAGGTTGAGCTGCGGCATTTCGTCGACGCGCAGGGAACGGCGGGGCCGGCCTCGGGCTACGTGCTCGAATCGGAGCTCTGCTACACGAAGCCGTCCGTCGATCTAGACCCCTTCAAATCCGAGCACGAGGGGTACATGGGGAACTGGGGCAACACGGTAGACCGCTGGTATCATCGAGCGGCCGTCGTTCTCTGGCCGCGGGAGCGTACCTTCATCATTCGGGCGAAGGCGTCGGCCAAGTTCGCGCTCGACGAGTTAGCGAGCTCGATCAGCCGTGAGGGCATCGACGTTGCACGCCGCAAGACAGAACAGCTGCTGCCGTTCTGGGCGCAAGTGTGGCGCGACGCCAATGACTCGCGCCTGAGCGCAAAGGCTCTGAGCGTGGCGCTCGCACTGGATTCTCCGAAGCTCGCGCTGGGCCTCATCTTGCCGTTGACTATCGAGAACCTAACCGCGCGCGTCGCATCCGTGGTCGTCGATCTATTGGAGCGGTACAGCTTCGAGTGGCTCGAGCAGGCGCTAACCGAATGGCACTGCCGGGGGCGGTCCGGCCTTGAAGGCCGCCTCCCCTGGCTTTCGTCGATCCAAACGCTGACCCGTGGGCTTACCGCAACAAGGTCGATGCCAGCGCAAGAGCTCGCGAACTGGCTCGTCGCCAAACAATGGGCGTGGCTCTCGGAACAGCACCGCTCTTCCCTCCAGGGCCATCCCGCTGGCGTGCTGAAGGAGTTGGCTAGACTTGCGGTACCAACGCTCCGGCTCATCGAGAGCAGTCTCGTGTTGAATCGCGCTGACCTTCGCGCTCAGATTCATCGCTTCCTGTCGTCGCCGGATTACCCCGTCCTGGCGCTCGTGCATCTGCTCGAAACTGCGCGCCAAATCTATGGTGCGCGCGAGCTGGGAGCTCCGAATTTCGCGTCCATCGACGCGCACTGTATTTCCGAGCTCGAGAAGCGCCTCGCCAGGTCGACGCGCTCGAACGACGACTGGTCCATCACGCCCCCCGCGCGTTGCTCCTGCCAACTTTGTGCCGAGCTATCGCGATTCCTCGTCGCCAGCGACCGGACGACGTTGAACTGGCCGCTAGCCGAAATCAAGCGCAGCCACATCCATGGCATGCTGGCTGCTCACGACCTGCCGGTAACGCATACGACGCGGCGCACCGGCAGTCCTTACACGCTGGTGCTGACCAAGACGAGCGCCGTCTTCGAACGCGATGCGGCGGAGCGTGCCGCGTGGCAGCGCGGCCTGGATGCGCTGCAGGGCAGGCTCGCTCCGCCAAGGCCTCGTCGCGCTCAGCGTCGAGCTGGTTCGAAGCGGGTCGGCCCGGGCATCAGGGAACAGTAAGAACGCCGTGCTCGTCGTCGACCCTTGGGCAGCACGTCTGAGTCCGCGGGGCTCACCTCCTCTCGAGCAACGCTTCGAGCCACCCGGCGTGACCCCGTGGCGAACGACGCGACCCGCGCGTGCGACTGCGAGGAGCCGGCGACCACCTTGCCGTCGAGTCGTAGACTCGAACACGGTCGAACGAGTCGATCGCCATCGTCGCGCAAATACGCAAGCTCGACGGACCAACAGGTCCTCATGCTTGCAGGGCCCGCCTCGCGCCCCCGCTTGCTAATCGTTGCTGGGCTCAACGGTGCCGGGAAGACGACATCACCGAGCGTGGGCGCGCTCACGAGTGGTTTCACGATTGTGCCAACGTCAACCCCGACGCGATCGCGCAGGGACGAGCTCGGAGATTGGACGATGCTAAGACCGTGCTTCGCAAAGCGCAGCTGGCGACCGAACGACGCGAGGCCTGCTTGCGCGAGGGACGAAGCTTGGCGTTCGAGACGGTGTTCTCTGCGGCGGACAAACCGGAATTCGTGCGACGCACCCTCGGTTCTTGGCTGATCGGGAGCTCTCGCGTCGAGAGCGCAAGCTATTCGAAGACACGCCGTTCACACCGCCCCGTCGACTTCCACAGCTGGCGCAGGGCGTACTCTCAGGCGCTCCAACGCGGCAGTGAGCGAATCAGGCACAGACCCTGGCCGGCCACGCTAGCCTGGATGCGCACCAGCGCTACCTGAACACAGCCAAGACGGCCGAGGTCCGGAAGTTCCGGCGGTTGCCTTACCGAGCATCGTAGTTCTGCCCCAACTGGTGGCCAAAACCCTCGACGCGAGAGCGAGAGGACAACAGAGAAATGCCCCGTTTTGCCGGGGCTTTTCAGGTTGTTGCGCGGGGGCGATTCATTCGATGAACCCCGAGGTTTTCTCGGGGATTCGCGTTGAGCTGGCGGCGTGAGGTTGCCCGCAGGTGCGGCAACGATTCCAGCTATCATGGGTTTTGGCGTTCAAGGCGCACGCTGCGCCGTTGCGCCGAACTAAGTTCGTTCAGTGCGACAACGCAACAGCATGAAGTGAATCGAGCGGCGTTCGATTTGTGATGATCAAGATCGCGCTTTCTCTACACTTCCGGATATGACTCACGGGGCTCACCCTCAACGCTTTCTCCTAGCGCTAATTTTGGCCGCGGCGTGTAGCGACGGAGAACATGGCGTTGGGGGGCCACCGAGCAACGGTGGCGGGGGCGGTTCGGGCGGTCGCAGCAGTGAGGCTGGGGCCGCCGCTGGGGGGAACGTCAGCGCGGGCGGAGTGACGGCGGCGGGAGGCACGCCCACGAGCGGTACAGAGGACGCCGGAGCGCCGGACGCCGGCGATTCGGGGATGGGTGCCAGCAGTGGCGATTCCAGCTCTGGAGGTGGGCTGAGTGGAGCTGAAGTCGGCGGCGGACCGAGTGGCGGCTCGAATGCGCTTGGTGGTAGCAGTGGGCTTGGTGGTAGCAGTGGGCTTGGTGGTACCGGCGGGAGCACGCCGCTTCGAGTACTCGAAGTTGCGGCCGCGGCTTACAACACCTGCGTAGTGCTCAGTAACCATGCCCTTCGCTGTTGGGGGGATGGTCAGAGTGGCGTGAACGGTTATGGCAACCCAGCGAACATCGGCGACACGGAAACGCCATTTTCGGCGGGCGATGTGCCTGTCGGCGGCCCCGTCACGCATATCTCGATGAGCTCGTACCATGCTTGTGCGCTGCTCGATACTGGTGCCGTCCGCTGCTGGGGCGCCAATGCCTACGGCGAGCTCGGTTATCCCAACACCTTGGGCACCTGGATTGGCGACGACGAAACGCCGGCCTCGATGGGTGATGTCGACGTTGGAGGTCACGTTGTACAGGTGAGCGCCGGTGGCTCGCACACCTGCGCGCTGCTCGATAACGGCGCGGTCCGTTGCTGGGGGGACAACGAATATGGGCAGCTCGGCTACCCGAACACGCCGAACATCGGCGATGATGAGCCCGCGGGGGCAGGCGGCGACGTCGTGCTCGGAGGTCCTGCAATTCAAATCTCGGCGGGGGGCATCACGACCTGCGCGCTCCTCGCCACCGGCAGCGTCCGATGTTGGGGTTACGGCGCGGACGGCGGGCTCGGTTACGGCAACACCAACAATATCGGTGACGACGAAACACCCGCGTCGGCGGGCGACGTTCCCATTGGCGGTCGAGCGGTGCAGGTGAGCGCGGGCAGCGCGACTTGCGCTTTGCTCGAGTCCGGTAACGTTCGCTGTTGGGGCTTCGGGCTATTTGGCACTCTTGGTTACGGCAACACCAACAACATCGGTGACGACGAGACACCGGCGTCGGTCGGCGATGTGAACGTCGGCGCGCCCGTTGCTCAGATAGCGACCGGTGGGAATACCTGCGCACGGCTCACGAACGGCAACGTTCGCTGCTGGGGCCGGGCCGACTGGGGCCTGGGCTACATGAACCAGGAGACGATTGGTGACAACGAGACCCCCGCTTCGGCGGGGGATGTGAACGTCGGAGCGAGCGTCGCCCAGGTTACGGTCGGATCGAATCACGTCTGCGCAGTCCTCACCTCAGGGGCACTCCGCTGCTGGGGAGCTGGCTACGTTGGTCAGCTCGGCTACGGCAATATAAACGACCTGAGTTATAAGTCGAAATTCATCGGCGACGACGAGACGCCCGCGTCTGCCGGCGATGTACCTGTGTTGGTAGACGCGCATGTTCACTCCTGCAACGGCACTGCCTCTCCATGTGCCGTCATGTCCGAAACGAGCTGCAAGACGACGTCACAATGCATCTGGACCCCGCCGTGCGTCGCGAACGCCATCCCCCAGTCGGGCATATGTCACTTGCAACCAGACCAAGCGACCTGCTTCCAACACCCCGAATGCCAGTGGGTCGCTACCTTTTGCGGAGCAAACCAATCCTATTGCCCGAGCGTCACCACGCAAGCGCAATGCACTCCGGTCGCCTGTAACTGGCAGCCAACATTTTCGGGCTGCGGCGGTATCCCCGACTGCACGCAGCTCTCGACCGAATTCAGCTGCGGGAAACAACCCGGCTGCAGCTGGAACTGAGAGCGCAGAGTGCGGGGCCGGCAACGGAGTGAGCGATGAAAATACGACGGATCCCCGATTGTCAAAATTGGCCGAGCCTTTAAGCTAGGGTCTCAAAAGTAATCGGCACGGTGCTCAGTGGCAGCGACGTCGAGAAGTTGCTCGTCGCGATCACGTCTCTCAAGTACCGCTGCAGGAGACGAGAAGTGACGGCTAGGAGGCGCGTGAGCGCCCTGCACAGGGGTCATTCCTGTGGGAGGTGGGCAACCCAGCCTTGCGCCGGGAACCAAGAACCTGCAAGGACTTTGGCATCGTCCGACATGAACTGTGGGGCGACGGGCCAGCAAGGAAGGTCAGGTGTGGCACCGATGAGGCTGCGCACCGAGTAACGGTCGTAGTGGGCCTGCGTCGCGGTGTGGATGTCTGCGTTCGGCACCTCGTCCCAGGTCGTCTTCTCGATATTCATGAAAAGTTGGTCGTCCGAGGCGATGACGCTCCCGTCGTAGTTACAGGCCCGCGGCATCGAGTAGCCGAGATCGTCACGAACCAGGCCGCGCCAGCGCACTCCGACGTCCACCGTTAGGTATTGGTCGGAGAGTTGGCTGATGCCCACGATCGTCTTGCCGTCGCTACAGAGTGCTTCGGCAGTCAGCTGGCTAGACCCCAATTCGGCGTCGCCCGGATATGGCAAGAGCTGAAACCCAAGCGCTTCCGTCCATCGATACGGTGTCTCGTCAAGAAACTGGGTCGCCGGTCTGACCAGCGCGACAGAACCGTCAGCGCTGAGCTGCCGGCCGTTCTTGCTGCCGAGCGAGCTGCCCGTGAGCAGGTCACCTGTAGAAGTGAAGCGCCAGGCAACGCCTACACCTTTCCGATTCAACCGGCCGGCGAGTATTTGCCCGTCAGCGCTGACTGCCTTGATGAGCTGGATGCCTAAGGTACTGGGAAAGCGCTCTGTACCTGCCGGGGTCCAGCGGAAAAAGTCCACCTGGTCGACTCCGCAATGACCGACGATGAATGTGCCGTTTCCATTCACTGCCGTTGCGGTGCATAGCTCCGCGCTCGGGGGGTCGATGACACTGAAAGTGCCGCTCGCGACGTCGAAGCGGAATGCCTTGCTGTGACCCTGGTCCCCCGAGTGACCATCGTCCCCCGAATAACCGATCGCCGTCGAACCATCGCGGCTGAGTGCCGTGATCTCAAGTCTGCGATCGCCGGGAAGAGCCTCGATGGTTCGAAAGCGTTGGTATTGGCATTGGCTGCCCGTTCTGCCCACTGGGCAATCGCATTCCCAACCGTACGTGCCGCATACACTGCCAGCGCTGCAGCTTGGTGGGGGCCCCGCGCAAGCGTCCCTCGGGCCACCCGCTTCACTAATGTCAGCGTCGAGCGCGCAACCCGTGTTGCCACCAACGCCCCCGCTCGACGTGCCGCCCCCGCTCGTTCCGGCAGCGGTGTTGCCGCCGGAGCCGCCTGCGTTGGCTCCGCTTTCGCCGTTGGCTCCGCCCTCGTTCCCTGTGCCTGCTTCGCCACCCGCTCCGCCCTGGCCAACGGTTCCGCTGTCCCCGCCGGCCTCCGCGTCGTTGCGCGCACCGGCGTCGTTGCGCGCACCGGCGTCGTTGCGAGCACCGGCGTCGTTGCGCGCACCGGCGTCGTCGCGAGCACCGGCGTCGTCGCGAGCACCGGCGTTCGGTGCTCCCGCGGCTGCGCCCTGCTCTGCGGCGCCACTGCTACCGGCGCTGGGGGCGTTCCCGCTGTCGACGGATGCGCCGCAGCCGCCGACCAAACCGCACAGCGCGGCGGCGAGCAGCGCTGTAGCAGCGAGATGATCCCGTGTTCGGGTCGACTGCTGTAGCCACATGTGAGCAGGCTACCACGCGGGGCCGAGTAAAGCGTCGCGCACCCAATTAGCTAGCGCGGCCGAAAATTTCACCTCGGGCTCGACGGAGGGACGCTGCGGGTTGCGCCGAGGCGCGACCGACTCCTGCAAGGGGCTTGGTGGGCGGCGCTAGCCGGCCCGTCGGCAGTCGGTCGTGCGGTGCAGCGAGAACTCGCTGGACCTACAGCGGGTTAGGTTACAGTCACTCTGATGCAGATCTGGCGGGTCAGCCTGCGGCGGGGAACGTTGCTGCCAACTTTGGCTCTGGTGGGATCGCTCGGCGCGTGCAACCCGCTCGCGGGTCTCGAGAACATGGAGGGCTGCGGCCTCGATGCTCGCGACACCGCGCTGCAGCCCGGAGACGACGAAAAGCTCGCGCCAACCCTCGCGACGCTCACGTCGATGCACGTGGGCTCCGTGTCGTGGACGATGACCGGCAATCGAAGCACCGTGGTCGTGACGAGCGCACTCGACCAACAATCAGCGACGACACCCACGCGGGACGTCGATTGCGACCTGCACTTTCAGGGGTACTACGTCTACTTGGTCGCCCAACTCACGACCAGTGACCTTTCGTTCGTCGATCCCAATTTGTATTTCACCGTTCACCTCGACAGCGAGGCGCGCGTCATCTCGGGCGACGTCCGGTTTCAAGTGCCGCTCTCGTTCGAACGACTCAAGGTGCTCGGCGTAGCGCCGGACACGATCCCTGACGACACTCAGTGGTTCACTCTGGCGTTCGCGGCGCCAGACATGAAGCCTCGCGACACGGAGATCGTGGTTCGCGACAGCGCCTCGCGGTCGGTTTCGCTCGGCACGCTGAGTTTCCCCTGACGTCGCCCGAGCGTTCGAACCTCTACGCCGAAGGATGCGCCGAGGCGCGCCGGTCGCGTGACCGTCAATCATCGGCCGCGGCGGCTAGGACAACCAAAACGGTGTCGCCCGTGCAGCCGGGTTCATGGACTGGCCCGCTGCCACGTAAGCGTTGCGGAATGGATGCCGTATTGCGAAGCCGTCCATTCCGGAACGGTCACATACTGGTAGTACGCCTGCCCGACGATCGTTGGCTGGTTCTCGGATCCCGACGCGCGAACTTGGGAGCGCTGCATGGTGCTCGCAGCGCTGCGCAAGGTGCTCGTTGTTCGTGGCTCGACCGCCAAACGCTAACGCGCACAATCGCAAAACGCGGAGTCAGCTTTCGCTAACTCCGCGTTTTCATTCTTTGTTGCGCGGGGGCGCAACGCGGGCTGTATACCGCGGTTTGGCTGCTGTTTGAGCGACGTCTCGTTGCGTAGCGGGCGGAAGAACCACATCCCATCACGACGGTGAACGCGTCTTCAGCAAGCGGTCGTCGTCCGTGAGGATCACTTTCCGGAGCGGCATCAGTTCGCTGGGGTATTTCCCATCGCCGGTGGTCAAGATGACCTGGGCGGCGTCTTTCGCTCCCGCGAGTACCTCGGGTATCTTGCCGATTGCCCTGGACAAATTCTCAAGATCGATTCCGGCCGTCTCCGGGGTGTCGACGAGTAGGAAGCGAGGGAAGGGCATTTCTGCGTCGGCAAGCGACATCTGAAGCAGCGTGACGAAATACATGAGCCGCCGCGTGACTGCTGAGCTAGCCTCGCGATATTCGGCGTCGTTGAGCACCGGCTCATAGTCTTGATTCAGCCGAGCTAGACGCACATCCTTCAGCGTCGAGCGCATCAGCGCGGTGTAAAGCTGATTAAACTGGTTGATCTTGCTGTCCCGGTCTTCCTGAGCCGCACTCTCGAGTGCTCGCGCTTTCTGTTGAAGCCGCTCGGCCTGCAGATGTGATTCATTGGCCTGCGCCTCGAGCTTGTCGCGCTCAAGTTCCAGCTCCAGCCGCTCTTGCAAACGTTCCAGCGTCACACGCTGCTTCACCAGCTCATCGTCGACTCGCTCCAGCTCAGTGCTGTACGTGCCTTCCGACCCAGCCCAGCGAGTCATCTCCTGCCGAGCGGTCCGTGCCTCGACGCGGTGTTTCGAAAGCATCCCATCGAGTGCGACGAGTTCCTCGTCGCATGCCGCGACCGCCGCGCGAACGGTCTCGGTGTTCTTCTGCTTCGATTTCAGGATGCCGACATATTCGTCGGAGCTGTAGAAAAAGCGCTGGTAGGCGCTTTCATCGATTGCTTGGCCGCAGATGCACTTGTGCTGGGCGCGGTCGACCTTGCGCAGACAACAAGGACAGGTATCGGGGGAGAAGAGCGCCAGAGTTTCGTGCGCATGAATGATCTTCTGGATGCGCTCCACTTCGTCGACGAGCTGGTCCTCCAACGAGCGAAGGCGAATTTTTTCGCCTCGAACGGCGTTCGCCCGTTGCTCAGTCTCGACGAGTCGCTCTTCCGCCGCTGCCAACTTCTGGCGCAACTCAAGCAGCGCGGTCTCTCCTGCGGGCGCGTTCGGTGAGGTCTGGCGTAGCTGCTTCCGGGTACGTTCAAGGCGTTCGAGTTGTTTTTCCCGATCGGTGATCTCTTGTTTCAAAAACTCCGCGTTCACATCCTCGTCCTTCGACACCGAACGCCGTGCTCGCTCCACCGCGCCACGATACGCGGTGAGCGCCGCTTGCCTCTCCGTGGCAAGCGTTTGCGCGAGCCTCAATTCGCCGAGAACCTCGTAGTACGCCTCAGAAGCTTTGCCGATCAGAATTTCGAAGACGGCTCGGCGAAAATCTTTTGAGTCGGAGACAAAATTGTCCGTGTCGGGCTTCTTGAAGACACGCGAGGGATCAGGATCCTGGTCGTGGTAGATGAGACGCATGACGTCGGCGAAGTTGAGCTTCCCTTTGTAGGTCCCGAGGAAAAGCGTGACGACGTGAATCCCGAGCGTCTCGAGCAGCCAGTCCGAAAGTATGCGTCGATCGTCTCGCCGAACGATCGGAAGCACCTCAACGTGCTCCGTCGCGTGCGAAGCTACGAGGGCGTCGCTCGCAGTGTCGAAGCGGCGGGTGACAGTAAACAGCTCACCGTTGATTTCAATGGTCAGACGGACCCCGTTGTTTGAGTCCGCCCGGATCTCTTTGTGCTGGGCGGCCGTGCCCTTCTTCGCAAATTTCTTCACATTGCCGCCCAGCGCGAAGAAGATCAGGTCCGCAAACGTCGTCTTTCCCGAGCCGTTGCTGCCCTCGACAATCACTAGCCCGTCGGGTAGGTCGGGCGATGTGAAAGTATAGAGGTCGCCGAAGTACTCGACTTTGCGGATTGCTAGTCGCCCCACGTTCGCACCCCCCTTTCCGCAAATAGCCGCTCTTTGAGCGTCTCCAGCGTCATCGTTCGCAGCAGAGGCATGTTTTTGCGAAGAGCTTTCAGCCGAGCGGCCTCAGCACTGTAGCGAGGGTCGTCCAAAAGCTTCGCGACTTCGGCGTTCTCGACCAGGTGTACGCGATCGGCATCGAAGGATGGGCGTGACACCTGAATCAGCCCGCGCGTCGCCAGCGCTTCGACAAGGCGCTCGACCGCAATGCGTCGGGAAACGGCACGGTCGTAGAGCAAGGCGAGTCTCGAACGCGCCGAGCTGCTCAGGGGTGCGCTCGTCACCGCGAGCTGGAGGTCCGCGTCGCTGCTCAAGAAGTCGGCCACGTAGGAGAGTTTCCGCGAATCAACGAGGGCACGCTCAGCCGACGCCGCCTTTAGCTCGCGCAGAAGCACCAACAGTGTGTAGGTGAGGAAATAGAAGTCTTCTCCAGCAACGAACATGATGCGGCGCTTCGCTGCCTCGCGGTCGGGGCGCTCGTTCATGACGCCCCCCGGTCAAATGCGAGGAAGCAGCTGTCGAAGAGTTCGAGAACCACTCCCTGCACGAACGCCTCGGTCTTGTACGAATAACCGTATTCATTCGCGCGTTGCTGGACGCGCTGTAGCGCCAGCGCCGTCAGCTTCTTGATCTCGGCATCGAGTTGCGCCTCCGTCAGCGCGGAAGCCTGCCCCGCCAGCGCGGCTACGGCCTCTTCGCAAACGTCGTAAATCTGGAAGCGCATCGCTATGACGTTCTTGTCCTGCGAATGCTGTTCAAGCTCGGCAAGACCGGCCGCGGTCCGTCGCTGGTAGCGCGTCAGCGCGCCGCTGGAAAGCGTCGGGCAGGCGGCAGTGAATTTCTCGCCGACGTTGCGCGTGTCCGTGGGGCTGGGCACGTTCTGCCACTCGCGCCACGTTGGATCCACGCCGGTCAGCTCACCAGCGGCCGCCTTTAGAAACAGTAACTCCACATGGCTTGCGTGGACGAAGCGTTCGCTAAAGTCACGACACAACTGCTTTTCGTCCAGCAGGTCGATCAGGGCCGACGCAATGATCTGCTCCTTGCCTTCGTGCGACTCGTTGTAAAACCGGCACTTCTTCACCGCATCGACGAGGCGGGTCTGCGCAGCTGCCTCGTCCTCTTCGCCGAACATCCAGGAAATGAGTGCGAGGAAGTCCTTCCAGAATTCGTCATCCCAGCTCTTGAGCGTCGCGATGTGTCCCGCCGACGTGCCCTTGCTGTACTGCGCCTCGTACTCGCACAAGACGAGGGCCTTGACGCAGAGTAGGAGGTTCGGGTCCGAATAGTCCCGCGCGTGCAACAGCTCGAGAATGGGCTTGGCTGGCAGCGTCAGGTCGAGCTGCTTGGCTCGCCCAGCGTTCTTCTCCTTCCCTACGCTCACCGTGGCGTAGAACCCAAATCTCAACGCCTTCGAGAATTTCCAGTTCAGCCATTGGTCGAGAAAGAGCACGACCGAGTTCAAGACCTCGTCCGCCGCAAACGTAAAACTCCCGTCCAAGGCGTAGTTCTTGTCTTCCTCAGAGTAGGCGTTCGACTGGTCTGCCGTGGCGGTGGCGAGGAACGCGTCCCCGTGTGCTTCGACGGCCGCGTACGCCTGCACGTTGTCGCGCTCTGCTACCGCTTCCAGGAGGAACAGCGCCACGCGTATGCGCTGAAGACGTGGTCCCTTCGCCGCGCCAGCTGCGCTGCGATCGATCGTCCACACCGGTTGCGAGGACCCCTCACTCGTGGACGTCAGCGTGCTCACGATCGGCTCCCAGCATCGCACGAGAGGTCGCCCAGGTAGAAACCAACCTCGTTCCGCCCGGCGCTGCGTATCCACGCTGTCGACAATACTATCCATCTGTTCAGTATCAACCGCGAACCGCGAGCGACCTTGGCTTCTCCGGGGGAAGATGGCCAGGGGGTGCCGTCCCAGCTAACTCGTGCCGCGCGACGGTTCGGCCCGTCGCGTTCCATTTCGCTGGCCTGGCACCGGTTTCGCCCCCGCGGCTGGGATGGCTGCATAAGTCAATGGGTAGAGTTATTCTGTGAGCAAGTACGCGCGGTTGGCTACGATGCTCTGGTCAGCAGTCACCAATACTACCCTTCCTTCGGTCGGTCATGGCAGCCCAATTCCTGTCCGGCACCGCCCCATCGGTGCGGCCGCAAGCCTCCTAGCCGCTCAGCGCCGTCTCTACCACCATCAACCCCGCGCGCAGACCCTTCTTCACGTTCCGGTTCGGGAACACGATGCGCTCCTCTTGGTGGCTCACGGCGTAACGCTCGCTGCCGTCCTCGGTGATGACGGTGCCCGCCGGGTAAGCGGTGAAGTTCAGCACGTCATCGGGCACGTGCATCTGAAACGCATCGCTCCGCTTCGTCAGCACATGCACCACGCGAAACACTCGCAGCGGCGCCGGCGCGGGTTGCGCTTGCCGATCACCCGCGAGCAGGCGGCGCAGGCCGGTGTCGATGCCCGCGAAACGAGACAAATCGTTTTCGCCAAACGGCCGAACCTTGCCCAGCTCGAGCGTGAAGCTGTGGGAGCGCAACTCGGCGCTCGTGAAGTAAGAGAACGTGCCCGCGGGGCCGTCGTTGAGGAGCACCGCTTCAATACCGGCGCCGGCAAGCCAGGCGAGCTCGTTGCGGTCCCAGGCGCCATCGGCGCGGTACGGGTACAACGCGAAACGCTCGATCTGTGAGCCGCGGATCGCCGTGTGCATGTCGTAGTGCAATCGGACCGCTCCTGGCGGCAAGAGCGGCGCTTGTAAGAAGAATCGCCGCGCGGCCGCTTCGAGCTCACCAGCGCGCTGTCCGTCGGAATGATCGGGGCGGGGTTTAGCGTTGAGCTTCGCGGCCTCCGCCACCTGCGGACGGAACAGCCGATTGAGGTCGTCGTCGACGTAGCGCTTGCCGGCGCGCATCGCCGCGAGGTTGCCGAACGCGAAGAGCACGCGCGTAGCCAACTGTAGCTCGCCGCTCGCAATGTCACGGATGAGCGCGTCACATACTTCAATCGGCGCGGTCTCGTCGCCGTGCACGCCAGCCGACAGCAATACGTCAGCCGCGCGCGACGCCGGCGGATCGAACAGCAGCAGGCCGTCGCCGATCAGTTGCCATCGCCCGCCGCGCGGGAGCACGCCCTCGCGTGCGGTGAAAGGAAGGTCGTCGAGTACGTGCCTGAGAAACGCATTGAACCCAGTCATGGAACCCATCCGATCGAGGCGGACCGCCCGCCTAACCGGAGGATTAACACAACTTATCGAGATGTGTTTCTGCGCCAATAAAAGTCAAGCATTTCCGTCGTCTGCGCAACGACTGCATCGAGGCGTGCCGACCAGTGACCCGCGGCTACTCGGCGTCAGACGTGCCGGCGGCTACGGCCGCAACGTCATCGCGCCGGGGCTCGTGCTTGTCCGTGCGCTTCTGGAACGCGCCGCACTGAACCATGTGCTCGGGGTTGTCCATGCGTCGGCGAAAGTAGTCGCAGTGGACTGCAACCCACGCTTCGCCGATCACGGTCGCATGTTGTGGAGCGTCGGCGCCCTTGACCTTGTTCCAGATCTGCAAACGGCACGCTTTGCACTTCGCGCAGAAGAACGACTCAGTCGCTTGCGTCCATGTCTGTTGCGTCTTGTTGTTGTCCATGGCGTCACGTGATTTCGTGCCGTAAAAACGCGGCAGGGTTGATGCTTTGGGCCAAATGACACTTGTCCAATAAGCATCACGCAGCTACCTTCAATGGGTTCATTGTCGGTTTTGTTGTGACACCTCTCGAGGTGTCGGCCCTTCTGTCGCCTGGGTATCGGCGACGCCGTTGGTGGCAAGCATGCTTCTGGTGCTTGCCGCGGGTTGGATGAGCAGCAGCCTGAAGGTCTTCGGACCTCTGCCAGTCGTGAGTCGCTCTCCTTGCGAGAGCGACAAGCGCGCGTCCTCCGGGACGTCTTTCTATCGCTCGCTCGTTTCCCGCTTTGTTCCAAACACCATCGTCTCGATGCGAGGCGGCGGTGTCTCCGCTATTTCTACGCACGAACTAGCGTAGGTAATTGTTGACGACGTCGGCGCGAAAGTGGCCGAGTTCTTGGCTGAGTATGGCTTTGGCTTCCCGCTCGCTGAAGCCATTGCCTCTTAGTTCGTTCATTCGCTCCTGCGCATACGCGTGTCGCAGACCGTGCCCGCCGCTGCTCCACGAAAGTTCGCGCTTCGATGCATCAGAAAAACTCTTGCTCCACGCGTTGCCGCCGCCGAGGTCGTAGTGGCGGGTGTAGTGCACGCCGCGATCGGTGACCTGCTGCGGCTCGATGCGGCGCGCTTCCAATTCGCTGGCCAGCGGTCTCGAGATCATCACTTCACGTACCAAGCCGCCCTTGCCGGTGACGAGGTAGCGCTCGCCGTCACGCCCCGCGAAGCGATCGGCTGACCAGGTGCGATGGCCCGACGGTCCACCCTCGGACGCCGGACGCAAGGTATTGAGTTCATGCGCGCGCAGTCCCGCATCGTGCGCGATGCGCGTGGCCAGCGCATTGCGTTCGTCTTGCGCTTGGGCGACGCGCTCCACTTGGCCCGGTGTGTAGGCGCGACCCTCGCCTGAGGGTGAGACCTCGGCCTTCACGAGGTCGAGCGAACCCTTGCCGGTGACGAACTCGATCGACACGCGATCCGCGTCGAGCTGCTTTTGCCCGATGCCATCCGCGGCGCGTTGCTCCAGATACTGCTGCCCCATTGCCGCGGTCATCTCGTCGAGATGACGGATGCCGTGTTCCGCGCGCGCCCAGTCGCCCGCCTTGGCCAGCGACTGGGTGTACTTCTCAAAGGTCCGCAGGCTGTGAATCTGGCCAGTGCTTTGGGCCCCCGACACCCCGAGCGCTTGCTTGGCTTCGTGACGGCTGGTGAGCGACAGGTGCTGGCTGAGCATCCGCTCGGCCTGCACGTGCATCGGCTTGCCTTGGCCGAAGCGGGGCATCAGCGCGCCGGTTCAGGCCTCGTCATCGACGCAGCCTGTCGCGCCCACTCGGCCAATCGGCGACCCACGGTCGTCGGGTGGACGCGCACGTGCCGGTAGATGCGCAACCAATGCACAAGCTCTCGCCAGCTTGCGCCTGCCGCGGCGAGCTGTTCGAGATCGGCACGAAAACGATCGAGTCGCGAGCGGCGGTAACGACGTTTGCGTGCTTCACGACGAAGCGCGCGAACAGTGTCGAGCTGGCGGGTGAGCGAATTCATACGCGCATCTCTCCGGTGCGTGAAGCTGTTGCACGATAAACGATGCGTTTAACGTGCGACAGCCGGGTCTTATACGGGCTACGCCCGCATTCGGTGAGCGGTCGCGAGACCCTCACCGAGTGCGGGCGCTGGGGCATGCACGAGCGCTGAGCCTGCACCGGG
>JBEQTH010000108.1:0-20715 GCA_040348785.1 Myxococcales bacterium
GTTGAACACCTCGGGACCGAGCACCACCTGCAGGTTGCCGAGCATGTGCCCGATAACGAAGCCGAACAGGACAACGCCGCTGACTGCCAACGCCGCCTTCTTACCGACGGACGTATCGAACAGCGTGAGAGCTTTTTGTATAGCCATGTCTATCGAGCATGCGCGCACGGAGCGCCGTGCCACGAGCAATTGGGGGTGCTTTACCACTTGCGGGGCTCGAGTTCACCCCTTCGAGTGGACGCTTTGCCTCGGACGCGCGAGGCACCTGCTGAATGCCCGCAACCAGAGCCGGCCAACGGGCCCATCTGGCGCGATGCACCGGGACCGTGACTCGCCGCGAACGCGAGCTTCGCGTTCCTGGCTTGCCTCCAAACCTAAGGTTCTGACGCGAAAAAACAAGCCGCAAATCGCGACGCCCCCGCAGGCATACCCCGAGCGGAGTAAAGCGACGCTTCCCACAAACTCGGGTGCGCGCGCCAGCGCCGCACGCTTCGCGCCGAAGCGCGCGCCAAACAGCACACCCGCCCGCCCCGAGCGGAGTAAAGCGACGCTGCCCACAAACTCGGGTGCGCGCGCCAGCGCCGCACGCTTCGCGCCGAAGCGCGCGCGAAGGAGTACAGCCGAATGCCCGGAAATACGTCGAGCTTTCTGACTTTGGCACGATCAGATCACGATCCTCGAATGAGGCTGGGCCTACGAGAACCGACCGAACGGGCGCGTGCTTTCCACGGGCCGGCGCGGGCGGCCCAGCGCCACCTTCCGAGCGTGCGCAAACGTAAGTCTCAAACCGCGCGCGAAGCGCCGCGCGTCCTTATTAGACGCCACCAGCCGAAATGACCGCACCGAGCAGCAAGCTTTCAGCCGCCCGCGCGCTCCACGCCCGCTACCCCCCAACACCCGAAACAACCGGCGCGAGGGGTAACCTAGACGCTCGCCAACGAGCCTCAGCTCGCCAGCAACTGCCGGAGCACGAACTGCAAGATGCCACCGTGCTTGTAGTAGTCGAGCTCGACCAGGGTATCGATGCGGGCGAGCACCTCGAACTTGCGCTCCCAGCCGTCGGGCGCGCTGGCGGTGACGGTGAGCTTCACGCCGGGGGCGAGGCCGGAGGCGACGCCGGCGATCGAGTACGTTTCCTCGCCGGACAGGCCGAGGGTCTCGCGGTTTTGGCCCTCCAGGTACTGAAGTGGGAGCAAGCCCATGCCGATCAGGTTGCTACGGTGAATGCGCTCGTACGATTCGGCGATGACCGCGCGGATGCCGAGCATGAAGGTGCCCTTGGCCGCCCAGTCGCGCGACGAGCCGGAGCCGTACTCCTTGCCGGCGAGGATGATGAGCGGCGTGTTGTCCGCCTTGTATTTCATCGCCCCGTCGTAGATCGACATTTGCTCGCCGGTCGGGAGGTAGCGCGTGACGCTGCCTTCCACGCCGGGGACGAGCAAGTTGCGCAAGCGCACGTTGGCGAACGTGCCGCGCATCATCACCTCGTGATTGCCGCGGCGGGCGCCGTACTGATTGAAGTCGGCGGGCTTCACGCCGTGCGCGACCAAGTAGGCCGCGGCGGCTGAGTTCTTGGCGATGTTACCCGCCGGCGAGATGTGATCGGTGGTCACCGAGTCACCGAGCACGGCCAGCACGCGCGCGCCCGTGATGTCTTTGACCGGCGCGGGCTCGATGCTCATGTCCTCGAAGAACGTGGGCTTGCGCACGTAGGTGCTGTCTTCCGACCACGCGAAGCGGCTGCCTTCGGGCACCGGGAGCGCGCGCCAAGCAGCGTCACCTTGGAACACTTCGGCGTATTCCTCCTGGTACATCTTGGACGTCACGTTCTTCTGCACGACGTCCGAGATGTCTTTGGTGGACGGCCAGATGTCCTTCAAGAACACGTCCGCGCCCTCTTTGGTTTTGCCCAGCGGCTCGGTGGCGAAGTCGATATCGATGCGACCGGCGAGCGCGTAGGCGACGACCAAGGGCGGGCTCGCCAAGTAGTTGGCGCGCACGTCGGGGCTGACGCGGCCTTCGAAGTTGCGGTTGCCGCTGAGCACGCTGACGGCGACGAGATCGCCCTCGTGAATGGCGCTGCTGATGGTCTCGGGCAGCGGACCGCTGTTGCCGATACAGGTGGTGCAGCCGTAACCCACGACGTTGAAGTGCAGCTTCTCCAGGTCCGGCAATACGCCGGCAGCCTTGAGGTACTGCGTCACGACCTTGGAGCCGGGCGCGAGGCTGGTCTTCACCCAAGGCTTCACGCTCAGGCCCTTGGCGACGGCGTTCTTCGCGAGCAAGCCTGCGCCGAGCATCACGTACGGGTTCGAGGTGTTGGTGCACGAGGTGATCGCGGCGATCACGACCGAGCCGTGACCGACTTCGAAATTCGCACCGTCGAGCGAGGTGGGCACGCGCTTGGCGAGGTCCTCCGGAGTGGCCGGAGCGGGCGTGCCTTTGCCCTTGCTCTTGGCCAGAGCGGCCATTTCACCGAGGTTCTTGGCGAAGCCGGCGCCCACGTCCTTGAGCGCGACTTTGTCGTGCGGGCGGCGCGGACCGGCCATCGTCGGCACGATGGTGGACAGGTTCAGCTCGAGCGTGTCGGTGAACACGGGGTCGGGCGTGTTCTTGTCACGGAAGAAGCCCTGCGCCTTGGCGTAGGCTTCGATCAAAGCGGCGCGCTCTTCGGTGCGGCCTGAGAGGCGCACGTAATTGATGGTCTCGGCGTCGATCGGGAAAATGGCGCACGTGGAGCCGAACTCCGGGCTCATGTTGCCGATGGTCGCGCGATCGGCGAGCGGCAAATGATCGAGGCCGTCCCCGTAGAACTCCACGAATTTGCCGACCACGCCTTTGTCGCGCAGCATGCGGGTGATGGTGAGCACGAGGTCCGTCGCCGTCGCGCCCTCGGGCATCGCGCCGTAGAGCCGGAAGCCGATCACCTGCGGGATGAGCAAGTTGATGGGCTGCCCCAACATCGCCGCCTCGGCCTCGATACCGCCCACGCCCCAGCCGAGCACGCCGATACCGTTGATCATCGTGGTATGGCTATCCGTGCCGACGATGGTGTCCGGGTAGGCAACGCCGTCTTTATCGAAGATGACGCGCGCCAAGTACTCCAAGTTCACTTGGTGCACGATGCCGGTAGACGGTGGCACGACCTGGAAATTGTTGAACGCGGTTTGCGCCCAGCGGAGCAGCACGTAGCGCTCTTCGTTGCGCTCGTACTCGCGCGCCGTGTTCTTGATCAGCGAGTCTGACTGACCGTAGTAGTCGACCTGCACGGAGTGATCGATGACGAGCTCCGACGGGAACAGCGGATTGATTTTCGAGGGGTCGCCTCCCATCTTCGCCATGGCGTCGCGCATGGCGGCGAGATCGACCACGGCCGGCACGCCCGTGAAGTCCTGAAGCACGACGCGCGCCGGGTGGAACGCGATCTCGGTGTCCGGCACCGCTTTCGGATCCCAGGAAGCGAGCGCTTCGACGTCCTTCTTGACGACCGCCTTGCCGTCTTCGCAGCGCAGCAAATTCTCCAGCAGAATGCGCAACGAGAAGGGCAACCGCGCGGCGTCCTTGCCGCTGGCTGCGCTGAACTTGGGCAGGCTGAAATACGTGAATTTCTTGCCGTTTACGTCGAGCTCGGAGCGCGTGCCAAAAGAATCAAGGGAGCGGTCGGTCATCTACAATTCCTCTCGTCCCGGCGTACTCCAATGACTTGCCCACCGCAATCGAGATCGTGGCACTTTTGGTCACTGAGCCCTCACAAAACACGCGGAATCCCTGGTCTTTTTTTCCGGCTGGTTACCGGGGAGCGGCCGGAGCGCGACTGCGAGCCTCGGCCGAGCGGCGGAAGCGCCGTTCACGGACCTGCGAGCAGCCACGTTGGAGCCGCGCAGACTTGCAACGAGCCACATCAGATAGCGCATCAAGCGCGCAAAACTTTGCACCGTTTTCAGCACTTCCCGGGGTGAGAATGCGCCGCGCGCGGCTTAAAGCGGCGCAGCTCACGCCCGTACCAAGCGAGCAACCGACGACTCGAGCAGACCTCGAGTCATCTCAACGACGTCGGCCGTCGCCGACGTCAAACGAGGGAGTTGTCATTCATGCGCGCGCACCAGCTCGTTCGCGCCGCCGCCGCAAGAGCTGAGCTCGGCGTTCGCAAATGATCGGCGTATCGAACCAAGGAAGAACGCGTTGGGGACGCTGGGCGGCCCTCTTCTTCGCATTCACCATCGAGTACTACGCCATCATTGCCGGCGTCGACGCGCAGCTGGTTGCGGCGCGTCGCGGCGGCCTTTGGCACGCGCTGCTCGACTTCGAGCTCTTGTCGCGTGCCGCGTTCCTGTGCTGCACGTGCGCGTTGGTTTTGGTTCGTCCGACGCGCGGCAAGCTCCGGAGCCTACAGCCCGCCCAGGAGCGAAGGCTGTGGTTTGCGCATGTCTCGTCGTTTGCGCTGTTCTGGCTCGCGACGCGGTCGATGTTCGCCAAAGAGGAGCCACCGCCGGGGCCTGCGTTGCTTTGGCTGGCCGCTTGGGCGCTGCTCGGCGCGGCCAGCGCACTCACGCTGGCGTTGGGCTTGATTGGCGTCCCGCGCTTGAGCGGCAAAGGGCTGCTCGGCTCGCTGCTCACGGGCGTGACCCTGGCTTGGCTCACTGCTCAAGTCGGCACTTGGTCGCAATCCCTGTGGCAACCGTTCTCGTCGATGGCGCTCGCGATGGCTGCGTTGTGGCTCAGGCTGTTCTTTCGCGGAGTGTACACGGACTACCCGCGGTACGTGCTCGAGCTCGACGGCTTTCGAGTGCACATCGAGGCGGGCTGCAGCGGGCTCGAGAGCATGGGCATGGTGGCGCTGCTCACCCTCGCCTACTTGGCGATCTTTCGCCGACAGCTGCGCTTCCCGCACTCGCTCGTGCTGTTGCCGATCGGAATTGGCTTGGCCTGGTTGTGCAATGGCGTGCGGCTCGCGCTGATGGTCTGGATCGGCGCGCACTTCGGGCCCGAGCTTGCCATCGGTGGCTTTCACTCCAAAGCCGGGTGGGTGTTCTTCTCGGCGATCACGATCGGCCTCGCGTTCCTCGGCCATCACTCGTCTTGGTTCTCCAAGAGCAACTCGGGCAGCGACACGCAGTCGGCTGCCGACAGCCGCCTGACCACTGCGTTTCTGCTGCCGATGTTCGTGCTGCTCGCCGTCGCGTTGCTGACCGGCATGCTCGGTCACAGTGAAGGTGTTGGCTACGCCCTGCGCATGGCGCTGGGCGTGCTCACTTTGGCGCTGCTCTGGCACGCATACGGTGACCTGCACTGGCGCGCGCCTGGCGCACTCTTGGCGTGCTCGGCCGGTGTGGCGCTGGGCGTGATCTGGTTAGTGTCGGGCTGGCCATTTCCGCATGAAGCGCCAGCAACAGGGACGGGGGGCGTTTGGCTCGTCGTGCGGGCCGTTGGCTTCAGCACCGTCGTGCCGTTGGTCGAAGAGCTCGCGTTCCGCGGCTACCTGTTGAGGGTGGTCCAAAATCGGCGCTTCGAAGAGGTGCCGTATTGCTCGGCGCCGTGGTGGGCCGTCTTGGTCTCGTCCTTAGTGTTTGGCGCGCTCCACGAACGCTGGCTCGCCGCGACCGTCGCTGGCGCGCTGTACGCGCTGCTTCAGATCCGCAGCGGCCAGTTGCGCGATGCGGTGCTGGCGCACGCGGCGACCAACGCCACGCTCGCCGTGGTGGCCCTGGCCTATCAAAACCCAAGCTTCTTCGGCTAGCAGTTCCCGAGTTCGCAACCTTGCACCGCGAGAGTGCAACGCGCTGCACCCGCGGTACGATTCGCTCACCGTCATGAACGGAGTACCGAGCGCGCGGCGAGCAGCCCTGCGCGAAAACCGGGCCTGACATGACCGAACGCGCGACACGATGTAAGCCGGCAACTGATAGCGGATTACGGCATGCGCCTTGCTAAGTACGAGTCTCATCACAACGGCGAGTTTGCCGATTCACGGGAGTTCCAACGAAATGACCGCTCAGAAGCTCATCCTCAGTCTCGTCCTCTCCACTGGCCTCAGCATGACCGCCAGCAGCGCCTTCGCTCAGAACGGCCCGCTCTTGGACTTACTCCAAGATCGGCGCGAAGATCGGCGCGAGGATCGCGGCGCGGCGGCTCCCGAGCTCGCGGGGCATGGCGCGCCCAGTGCGCTCGCGCTGATCGCCGGTGGCGCCGCGATCGTCATCTCTCGCCGCCGCCGCTCAGCGTGAGCGCTCCGCTTCCAAGGGTCGGGGGCGCGCGGCTCGCCGCCGAGGCCGAGGCAGCGCCGGGCGACCCTCCAGGAGCCCACGGCCGTGAGCCGAGGTCGCTCAGAAGCTCGCGCCCAAACCGACGCCGAATTGCCCGGGGCCAGGGACGATTGCCCAGCGACTCTTGGGTTCGGGCGCCGTGCCGGCGCTCGCGCTGTCGTAGCGGTGCGCGCTCTCACCCGTGAGCAGCACGACCACGCCGCCCACGATCACCGCGCCGCCGACTGCCATGCCCACGTAGGCCAGGGTCTGCTTGTTGTTTTCGTCGTGCAAGCGCGCCTGCGCGTTGTCGACGTTGGCGTTGCATTGGGCGGCGTCGCCCTCTTGCGTGCTCGTGTTGCACACGTTGCGGCGCGCTTCGCGATCCGCGACGGCCGCGTCGAAATCGTGCTGAGCGGCGGTGTGGGACGAGTGATTGGCGAGCAGGAGCCTCGCCGGGTTCGCCGCGTTGAAGAGCGTCGGCAGCACAGTTACGGTCTCCTCCAACGCCAACTTGTTGTCGCTGAACGGCTTCGCTGCGTTGCAGAGCGCGGGCGGCGTTGTGGGTGTCTACAGTAACCAGAAAGTAATCACCTTGGGCGGCTTCGCCAAGCTCACGGACGCGGGAGGCATTGCCATTTACGACAACGCAGCGCTCACGGGCATCGCGGGCTTTGGCGCGCTCTCGAACGTCACGGGCGCCACGACCATCCACGACAACGCCACGCTATCGACCATCGACGGCTTCAACAAGCTGCAGTTCGTGGGCACCGATGTGCTCATCTACAAGAACGCCGCCATGACCACGCTGCCCGGCTTCACGGGCATGACGAACGACAACCGTCACTTCGAGATTCACGACAACGACGCGCTCACTTCACTCACCGGCTTCAGCAAGCTAACGAGCGTGATCGGGCACTTCGACATCCGCAGCAACGCCAGCCTACAGACGATCACCGGCTTCAGCGCGCTGAACGACATCGGCGGTTACTTCGCCGTGATCCGTCATCCGCAGCTCACGAACTTCGACGGCATCTCGAAGCTCAAGGTGATCGGAACGGACCTGCGCGTTCAGGGCAACTTGGTCCTGAGCACGATCGGTGGCCTCCTCGGCGCGACACAGAGCGTCGGCAATGACTTTGCCATCTCGCAAAACCCTTCGCTCTCCTCGTGTCAGGTGGCCCAGCTCAAGGCCACCGTGCATCCCGGCGATTCACACGAGTGCTGCAACGCGGGCTGCACGGCGTGCACGGCCAGCGTATGCACGGGTACCTCGGGTGGCACCACGAACCAATCGGGCGTGGTGAACGGGGACGTCTTCATTCAGAACGCCCAGGATCTCGCCACGCTGAGCAACGTCACGGACATCATCGGCAATTTGACGATCACTAGCACCGCGCTCAGCAACCTGACCGGATTGGACAATCTCAAGCACGTGAGTGGCGACCTGACCGTGACCAGCAACCCGAATCTGACCACCCTCACCGGCTTGGGCTCGCTCGCGGCCATCGACGGCAACCTCAATATTCAGAGCAACGGCGGGCTCACGAGCTTCAATGGGCTCGGGCCACTCACGACCATCGGCGGCTACCTCTATCTGTATAACAACCAAACACTGGGCAACGTGAATGCGCTCGCGTCCCTCGCGACGGTCGGCAACTACGTTAACTTCCAATCGAACGGCGCGCTCACCAGCTTGAACGGCATGGGGGCGCTCAAGTCGATCGGCGGCTACCTGAGCATCATCAGCAACGGCAATCTGCAGAACATCAACGGACTCAGCGGCCTCAAGACCATCGGCGGCTATTTCCAACTCTCGAACAACGGCAACTTGACGGATCTGAACGGACTCGGAGCGCTGACCACCGTGGGCTCGTCGCTTGCCATCGAATCCAACGCCAAGCTCGGCTCGATCAATGGCTTCGGCGCGGTCAATCAAGTCATGGGCGAGCTCCGCATCGACAACAACCCCCTTCTCGGCTCCGTCTCGGGCTTCGATGCAATGACCGCGATCACCACGGGCAGCCTGAAGATCTACGACGACGACTCGCTGACGACGATCGCCGGCTTCTCGAAGCTCGCGAACATCGCCAGCACACTCGAAATCTATGGCAACGCCAAGCTCAGCGTGCTCGATACCACCAATGGTTTCGAAGGCTTGACTGGCATTGGTAGCCACATTCAGATCCACGACAACCCGCTGCTCACGAGCATTGCCGGCTTCACGGCGTTGGCTTCGGCGAATGCCAGCGTCAACATCGTGAGCAACGGGCTACAAACGCTGAGCGGTTTCCCGAACGTCACCGACGTGATCGGGGACGTGAACATCGCCAACAACCAGCAGCTTCAAACCGTTAGCGGTTTTCCGAAGCTTGCCCAGCTCGGCGGCTCGCTGATCGTACGTGACAGCGATGCGCTGACGCAATTCGACGGTCTGCACAGCGTGCTCAACATCGGTCAAAATCTGATCGTTAAGGCCAACCCGGTGCTCTCGAGCATCAGTGGGTTGCGTCAATCGCCGCTCAAGAAAAATAGCGTGGCCAGCACGTTTGACATCTCAGGCAACCCGAGCCTCAGCGCCTGCGAGGTATCGAGTCTAGCGAGCACGCTCGTAGTTAGCGTGAACAATAACTTGAGCGGCGCCAACAACGGTTGTACCGCTTGCACCAACGCGGTGTGCACGGGCACCGCAGGCGGGACTGCAGGTCAATCCGGATTCTACACGGGTGACGCCAACGTCACGAACAGCGCTGATTTGGCGTGGCTCAAGAACGTGGTCAGCTTGACTGGATCGCTTCACATCGACAACAACGCGACGCTGACGGCGGTGACCGGGCTCACCAATCTGATCCAGATTGGAGCTGATTTGACGATCAACAACGACACGGTGATGTCCAACATCGGGGGCTTGAATGGCCTGCAGAAGGTCATCGGCAACGTGACCATCCAGTCGAACCCCGCGCTCAGCAACATCGCAGGGCTCTCGGCCCTCACCGCGATCACCGGCAACCTGTACTTCTACAATAATCAAGCGCTCACCACCATCGGCGGGCTCGCCAGCCTCGGCAGCATCGGCGGCTACCTCAACTTGCAGAGCAACGGGCAGCTCGCGACGCTCGATGGGCTCACCAACCTCGCGTCGATCGGCGACTACCTGAGCATCTCCTCGGACACCAACCTCACGTCGATGCTCGCGCTGATCGCACCGACCGGAAAGCTTGCCAGCCTGGGGAGTTACCTGTCAGTGACGAGCAACGGCAAGCTGCCCTCGTGCCAACCCGCCGCGCTCAAAGCCGCGCTGGTGGCGTCCCAGAACTGGAACAAGGCCTACACCGAGAACAGCAATCTGGCGTGTGGCTCGCCCAAGACCTGCGTCGGCGCGCAGTGTCAGTGAGGCAGTAATTCCCAGTACTTCAGCAGCGCGCCGCCAGCGTGCTGCGGGTAATCGATACGCACGTGCAGCTCAACCGCGCTGCCCGGAAAGCCGCCTGCGACCGCGCGCGGATCGGGCATCAAGTGCGCGGGGCCCGGCGTGAATTGGTAGCGGAACAGGAACGCAAAGCCACGTTTGATCTCGTGCTCGAGCGCGTCGATCTCGCTCGCTGAAACGCCCGCCTTGCGCGCCACGGCCAACGTCGCGACCGCGGCTTCCATCCGGCTGCCGAGGGGCGTCAAGCGTGGGGTCATGAACGGGCCACGGCTAATGCCGCCGTCGTATTCGGGCGGGGCGGGCGGAGAAGCGAATTGTAGGTTGCGGTTGTTTTCGGCCCAGCCCAAACAGAAATCGAGCGCGACGCGGTTCGGCGCGGCCGACCACAGCTCTGCGAGCGCTTGGCAGGTCCAGTGCTCGGCGCCGTAGAAGTAGCGCGCGCCCAAGAACCAACGCGAGCGGGTGACCAGGAAGGACAGCGCGCGCTGCGCGGCGTCCAAGTCGCGCGCGTCGTTGCTCAGCCGGTGTACACGGGCCAGCGCGAGGGACGCTTCGCCGGTGTAGTATTCCATCTGCACGTCGATCGGGTGCTGCTCGCTCACCGAATAGACGTGCTGAAAATCCCCGTCTGGGCGCTGCTGAGACCGTAAAAAGGCAGCCAAATCCAGGGCTGGCTCGCGAAATTCGCTGGCGCCACCTTCGACCAGCTCCACGTACGAGAGCAGCGCCAGGGCGGACGAGCCAACATCGACTTGTGCACCCTCGCCCACGCAGGCATGCGCGCCGCACCGGAGCGTGGCGCGGTCCATCATGTACGCGCCGGCACGGCGCGCGGCGCGCTTCAAATTGAAGTCGTCGAATTGGTTACCAACGAGCGCCAAGAACGAGGTGGCGCCGGCGTGGCGCGGATAGTTGTAGCTCTCGTCGTTGCCGCCGGTCATCGCGTTGACTTCGTAGCGGAACGAGCCGTCTCGCTTCTGATTTTTGACGAGGTAGCGCGCGGCCGCCAACACCGAGCTCTTCACGCTTTCGGCCGTGACATCAGCCTCGCTCATCGCGCGCGGGTAAGCGGCGTCGCTACGCACCGCGAAGCGCCGAAAGCTCCCCTCGCGGAGCAAGACGTCGGGCGTGACGTGCAACTCGCTCGAGAACGCGGCGAGCAGTTTGTCGACATCGACGCCGAAGATGGTGTCGAAGGGTCCGATCTTGCCGGGGTGCTCGTAGGCTTCGAGCTGATGCAAATCGTCGGGCGTGGCGTACAGGGTGCGCCCCCCATAGGTCACGCTCACGCCGTCTCGGTTGGAGGCGATCGAGCTGCCCAATAGCCACGCCCAATGCCCAAAAATCGGCGCAGAATCGGTAATTCGCTCGATCACGCGCTGCGCGCCGCGCTCGCCGGCCGGTGCCTGGAGCGCGCGCTCGGCCGCGGCTTCGTCCTGTGCAATCGCGCGCCCTACGCGCAGGCCGCCGTTCCACACGCTGACCACGTACGGCCCGCGCGCTCCGTCGCGGTCCAAGCGCACGCGAAGAAACAGCGCGAGCGACAGCAGCGTCAGAGCGCTCGCCCAGAAGGCGAGCACTCGCAGCAATTGCCGCGGCGTCACGGCGGCGGCCCAGGTGCGGCGCGCTTGAGCCAGAGCAGCTCTAGCGCCGGCAAGACCAGTACATAGGGCACGAGCAGCGCGATGATCAACCCGGATACCGCCATCGCTGCCACGCCGTAGTCCCCGAGAATGCCGCGTAGGAACGCCATGCTGAGCACGATCAGCGAGATCACGACTAGCCCCACCGCGAACGACACCCACGCCGAGACGCGCAGCGCCTTCGTCGCCCAAGGCAGTCGAAACAGCAAGCCCACGCCGCTCGCCAGCTGCGAGAACGCGATCAGCGCCAGGGGCACATCGAAGCCCCAAAAGCGCGGCTGAACCACCGCGAACACGCCGCCCAGCAGAATCAATGCCACCACCAGGTTCGAGATCCCGAAGGTGAGGCGCGCCGCGTTACTGAGGCCACTCATCGCGAGGCCGGATTTAGCACGCTCGAGCGCCTTTTACGCCGTCAGCGCGAGCTGCGCACGAAATCGAGCGCGCTGCGCGCGGCCAGGATCCCGGAACGCGCCGCGGTCAGCGCGGTGCGCGGCCGGCCGGCAACCGCGTCCCCCGCCACGAACAGGCCCGGGTGGCTGCGCGCCGAGCCGTCGCTACGCGTGGCGATACCCACCTTGAGCAGCGCACCCAAGCCGCGATCGACGAAGTCGATGTTCGACAGGGACGAGACCCCTTCCAATACCTCGGCGTCCAGCTCGAGCGACACCGGGGCAGCGAACGAGAGCTTGAACCCGGTCCCACCACGGCGCTCGAACGAGCGCTCGAGGGCGACGCCGCCCGCAGCGACCCCGCCCGTTGCCAGCACCACTGCCGCAAACTCCGCGCTCTCAGCGGTGGCGAATTCCAGGCGATAACCGACACCGCTCGCTATAATCCGCGCTAGGCGAGCACGCTTGTCATCCGACACTCGCGCAAGCAACTGATCACGCGCGTTCTCGAAGCGAGCACCCGCGCTGCCTCCGACCGCAGACGTCGTTTCACCGACGGGCACGCCGAGCGCTTGGCTCAGCTCGGCCGCAACGTCGCGCTCGATGCCCAGCCACGGCCCAAACAGCCAAGCTTCCGGGGTGACCTCGCTTTCGCGAAGCGCCGAGAGAAGCGCCGCCGTGCGCTCGGGAGCGTCGTGCAGTGCCGCAAAATCATAGCCAGAAATACGGCGTTCGAAGCCCTTTTGGAGGGCGCGTACACGAGCGGCGTAAAAGTGCGTCTCGGTTTGCACGGCCCAGGCGCTTGCCGCGTAGCCGCGTGCCAAGAGCGGGGCATCCCAATCATCCCGTTCGACGTCCACCACCGCGACGCGCTTACCCGCACAGCGCTCCAAATCCAAAATTGCGCGATCGGCTCCGCGCGCTGGCCGCACATTGCCCTCGAGTGTCGCTACGCGCCGCGGTGCGCTGCCCAGCTCCCAGACGCCGAGCGCCTTCGAAAACTCGCTCAGCTCGGGCTCGAGAGCGTGGCCGTTTGCCGAGCCCGCATGGTCCCACGGCTCCAAGTCGACCGCGCCCGAGTAGAGCCCGCTCGAGCCCGCTACGTCGTGGAACACGCTCGCGCGCTCGCCTTGACGCGCCACTTCGAACGCCGCAGCCGCCCCCGCGATGCCCGCGCCAATGACCGCAATCTTCACGGATCTTGGCTCCCCGAGCCAATTTCAGCCTGCAACGCGCTGAGCGCGAGCGCCTCTTGGCGGGCTTGCGCCGCGCCCACTGCCGCGCTGCGCCGCCGCGCACCAGCCGTCAAGAACTCGAGAGCAAGCTGCTGGCCGACCTCGGGCGAACGCCCCGTGGCGTCGGCCACGATGCGACCGCAACGCAGCGCGCAGCGCATGCCACCGCACGCGCCCAAGCCGAGCCGCGTGCGGCGCGCCACGTCAGACACGTCTTGTGCGAACTCTTGCTCGACCACGTAACGGATCTCCGCTTCCGTCACCGGCTCACAAGTGCACACCACGGCGGCCTCACGCGGCTTCTGCTGCATGCGCTCGAGCACGCGCAAGCTGCGGCTGCCATGACGGTACTCGAGGCGCGTCGCGGTCACCGCTTCCATGCCACCTTGGACCACGAGCTTCATCGGGTCGATTTGCTCGTCTCCACCGGGTAGCGGCGAGATGTGCGAGCGGCGCGGGGCAGTGTTGCCCAGCCGCTTGGCGATGATGTCCGTCGCTTCTTCGGCGAACAGCCGATAACTAGCCAATTTGCCGCCGATCATCGAATACAGACCGTCCGCGCCGTGCTGCGCGTGGTCGACGACTTGGTGCTCGCGCGAGAGCTGATCTTCGTTCGGCCCCCACTCGTACAGCGTGGGGCGCACGCCGCCCCAGGTGCCGATGGCGCGCGCGCTGCGTACCGCGGGGAACACGTGCTCCACGGCTTGGAACAAGTAATTCACCTCGTCGCTCGTAGCCACGACGTGATCCAAGTCGCCATAGTAGTCATCATCCGTCGTGCCGAGCACGCTCATGTTCTGCCACGGCAGGAGGAACACCTGCCGTCCGTCGATGGCGTGCGCGATGATGGCGTAGTTCGTCAGCCGCCGATCGAGGAACACATGGATGCCTTTGCCCGGCCGAATGCGAGCCGCGTTCGGCGCGAGCCCCCCGAGTGATGTCGTGATGGGTGCCCAGGCCCCGGTGGCGTTCACCACCACGCGCGCGGTGCGCGTGCCGGTCTCGCCCGAGACGCGGTCGCGGTAGCGCACGCCGTACACCCGGCCGTCGTCGCGGCGTAAGATCTCGGTCACCGTACAATGCACGCGGATTTCTGCGCCTCGTTCGCGCGCGTCCACCGCGTTGCCGATGCACAAGCGCGAGCCGTCGATGCCCCACTCGTCGAACGTGACGCCGCCCGCCGCGCCTCCGACCAGACCCGGCTCCAGCTGCTGGATCTCGTCCGGCTTCAGGCGCGTGTGATCCTTGCCTGCCTTGAGCGGCTGGTAGGCGTCGTACAAATCGAAGAACGCGTCGTAGCCCGTGAGCGCCACCTTGGACATCAACGGGCCGCTCTTGAAGATCGGCATCAAGAACGGGATGCGGAACAGTAAGTGCGGCGCGATGTGCTGAATGTGCCCGGAGTCCAAGCACGAGCTGTGCGTCACGGCCGGGTCGTACGTCAGGTAGCGCGGCCCTCCGTGAATCATGCCGCTCGAGTTCCCGCTCGCCCCGAAGGCGATGTCGTTGCGTTCGAACAGGGCGACTTTCAGCCCGCGCAGCGAAGCGTCGCGCGCGACGCCCACGCCGTTCACGCCGCCGCCGATCACGATCACATCGCAGTCGAGTGCGCGGCCGCTCGGATCGATGTCCAGGTCACGCGCCATTACCGGTGATCGATAGCGCCCGGAACGGGTCCGGTAAAGTCAGCTTCCCCGATCACCCCCAAATAGGACCGCAAACTTGGCCAAGCGTCGAGCTCCGGCCTAAGTCGATCGCGTGACGCGTCCCTCCGCCCCGCAGCTTTGGCCCGCCCGCTCCCGGAGCGTGACCGCCCTCGTCGCCCTCGCGCTCGGCGTGATCTGCCCGGCCTTGGCCCACGCCGAGCCGCAACTGGAGGACGAGAGCGGACCGTCAGCTGCCGAGCGGCCGAAAATCAAGCTCGACCGCCTGGCCCTCCCCGCCGACTTGGTGGGCGCCAAGGAGTACGAGACGCATTTACGCGGCACACTGCGCCGCGAGGCACGTCGCGCCGATTGGGGCGCGCGCTCGGGCAGCAAAATCAGCTATCGCTTCTTCGTCGAACGGCTCGAGCTGCGGGAAGAAGACGGCGTGCTACACGTCACTTGCACCGCCCTTGGCCGGCTCCCGCGCGGCAAGTCGGCCAAGAGCCACATCGTGTTCGGCGGCGACCCGCGCGAACGCAAAAAGGTCGTCGAGCACGTGCTGGACATCGTGGCCCGCGGCGTGGTCACGCGCCTGGCCGAGCTGGAACGCGCCCGGCGCACGCCGTGACCTGGCTCGGGCCGCGAATCGTGTAGAGTTCGGGCACTCAGCCCGCATGGCGACCGCAACGAGCTCCTGCCCCAATTGCGGCGCGCCGATCGAATTCGCCCTCGGCTCGTCTCTTGCCAAAGTCTGCGAGTACTGCCGGCACACGGTCGTGCGCAACGACCGTGGCTTGGAAGGGCTCGGCCAAGTCGCCGATCTCGCGCTCACCCCGGCGCTGATCGCCGTCGGGGACGAGGGCAAGCTCGGACAACAGTCGCTGCGCGTCCTCGGCCGAGTGCAGCTCGATCACGGCCTCGGGCCCTGGGACGAGTACTTCGTCGCGCTCGACCAAGGCGCGAGCTTCGCTTGGCTCGCGTATGCGCAGGGTCAGTGGTTCATCACTTGGCGCATCGAAAGCGAGCGCGTGCCCGCGTTCGAACAGCTCACGCTCGAGCTCGAGCTCCGCTTGGGCGGGCGCCCGTTCTTCGTTTCGGAGATCAAGCAGGGCCGCGTCGTCTCGACCGAGGGCGAATTCCAAGAGCCGATTCGGCCCGGTGCGGCGCGCCGCTATGCGGATTGTCGCGGACCAGACAACGCATTTGGCACGGTCGACTACGGTGAGCCAGGCGCGCCCGTGATTGTGTACACGGGCTGGGCTTTTCCCGAGCCCGCGCTCGAGATCACGGCGCTCGGCCCGCGCTCGACGCAAAAAGTTCGTTCCACGACGCTGCGTTGCCCGAACTGCGGTGGGGACATCGCGAAGCTCGCCGGCGAGCGCAGCGAGCGCGTCGGCTGCCCGTACTGCGGCGCGCTCAGCGACATCGCCGAGCAGCGCGTGATCAGCGCTCAGGAACAGGCACGCGCGGCTCCCGCGATCCCGCTCGGCAAATCGGGACTGCTGAACGGCGTGTCTTACGCGTGCATCGCTTACCTGCGACGCAGCTCGAGCTTCGACGGCGAGCACTACCAGTGGGAAGAGTTCTTGCTCTGGAGCCAAGCGATCGGCTTTCGTTGGCTGGTCAATGATCCGGAAGCTGGTTGGTCATTCGTCAGCCCTGTAAATCTGGCTGAAATCGAGCGCCGCGGGCTGCCCGAGCAGCTCACCTGGCAAGGCCGCACCTTTCAACGGCGCAACCAAAACCAAGCGCGCGTCGATTACGTGCTGGGCGAAGTGTACTGGAAGTGCAGCGTGGGCGAGACCACGAGCGTCGCCGACTACGTGGACGGCGACCGCGTGCTGTCCCGCGAGATGGGCAATGGCGAAGTCTTCTACAGCCTATCGACCCCTGTGCCCTGGCTCGTGCTCGCGCATGCCTTCGAAGTGCCCGCCGGCGCATCGGGCGGCGGCGGGCGCAAGCTGGGGTGCTCGTGGACGCTGATCGCGATCGTGATCGTCGGCATCGTTTTGTTCGTGGCACTGATGCAATCCTGCGGTTCGTGCGCCGGGGGGGATGGCACGGGCAGCGGTGCCTCGTCGCGCGGGGTGGGCGTGTTCTACGGTGGCAAGTAGTCAGTCCGCCGCGCGCGCTGGGCTGCCGCTGGCGCGCTTCTGCTGCGCGCTGTTCGCGGCCACCTTGGCCGGGCTCGAAGAAGGTGTGAGCCGCGAGCCCGCCGCGTACCTGCTGCCCGGCACCACGCCGGGCCTAGCGCTCACTCGCAGTCTCGCGCTCTTGACCTGCGCGCTGACTGCGACCCTCGCGTGGCGTCGCCATGCTGGATTTTCGACGCTTTCTTGGGGCATTTCTTGGCTCGCGAGCTCCTTGGCGGTGGCCGGCGGCGCCTGGTTCCTGAGCTTCGGCCAAGCGCACGCGGCAGCCTTGGCCCTGGTACTGCCCCTCGCCGTCGGCGGCGCGAGCGGCGTGATCCTCGGGGCGGCCGCACGCGTCCTCGCCATGCCCGCGCGCGAGCTCGGTTTGCTGCGCTACGCGCTCTCGCCATTCCGCGCGCTGGGCGCGCTCGTCACGCTCATCGCGTGGGCCGCGCTCGCCGCGCGCCTCGGCGCCTGGCGAAGCGCGGCCCTGCTCGGCGCGTGCACGGCCGTGCTCGCCATTTACCTGCCGACATTGGAGCGCACTCTGTACGGCCGCGTGAGCGCGCGTTTCGCCGTGCCCACTGGCGCAGTCGCGCTCGCGCTGAGCGCCACGTCCACGCTTTTGGCGCAATACACGCTGCCGAGCAGCGCGCTCGGTCGCTACCCGGGGGAGATCGTATTCACCGGCCGCGGCCCGGGGCACTACGTGGTAAGCTCGGTCCAACAGAGCTTCGAAGTGTATCGTGGCAACGTGCTGCGCCTGGCCAGCGTCGACGCCAAGCGCTACGCGGAGTGCTTGGTGCAGCCCGCGCTAGCACTGGCGCCCACACGGAGCACGGTGCTCGTGCTGGGCACCGCTGATGGCCTCGCTGAACGAGAAGTGCTCGCCTACCCCGACGTGGCCCGCCTCACGAGCGTGACGGACGACCTTTCGCTCGCGAAACTGGCGCAAAACAACGACTATTTCCGCGCTGCCAGCGCGGACGCCCTGCGCGCCTCGCGGCTCACCGTGGTCGAAGCCGAGCCCCTGGTGTGGTTCACCACGCACCCCGCGCAATTCGACGTCATCATCGTCGATTTGCCCGATCCGAGCGACTACGCGCAGGGCAAAAACTACACGCACTATTTCTTCGAGCAGCTGCGAGCGCACCTCAGTAAAAGCGGCTTGTTCGTCACTCAGGCGACCTCGAACAGCTCGTCGCCCAAGAGTTACTCGAGCATCGCGGCCAGCGTCGCGAGCGCCGGCTTTTACGTCCACGGCTACACCGCCGCCATCCCGACGCTGGGCGAGTGGGCCTTCGTGCTCGGCTCACTCGACGACCTTCCCGCGAAGACTTCGCTCTCGCCCCTCGCGCATCACGTCCTCGAGGCCACGAGTTACCTCACCCCACGTCGCCTCGAGTTACTGCTGGCGGCGCCGCCCGCGCGCGACGCGCATGCCCCCGTGAACACGCTCTCTGAGCAACCCGTGGTCGAGCTACTGAACGAAGAACGCCGCTCACTCGGGCTCTGAATTCGGCAATTCGCCCACGCAGCGCGTCTCGCCCTCGCGAACATCGAGCGGCCCGGCCGACGCAATGTTCCCGCGGGGAGCCAGCGCGTGCCGAGAAATAGTGTTCGGACCCGCTCATGGTTCAACACGGAGAGGTAAAAATGCAGTGTCGAAATAAAGAGGCGCTGCGGTTAGCTGGGCGCTCACTGGTGCGACAGCGCACCTCACATCCGGTCACGTTGCTCGTGGCGCGGCTTCGGTTCGACTCACGGGCGTCGAATCGCGAGACCACTTCAATCGGCATAGGGGCCCGAGGTAATCCCTCGAGTCCCCTGCCACACCACCCGGCATGCGGGTCCGCACCGGGCGGTTCGAAGAGTTGAGGTTACGAGGCCAGCCGGGGGACACCTAGCTGGTCGAAGTAGCTGATGGGAAATGCGGCGTTGATGAGCTTTGCCGAGTTCTTCCACCATCGGCGGCCGTTGGCCGCGACCCTTGCCGCGCCGGTCACGGAGAGACCCCGTGCCCGTAACTCGCGAAAGATGGTCGTCCCACGCCTCCATTGTTTGAGGTGGATTGCTCGGAGCCGGTGACGGATCCATTGGTCGAGTTCCCTGAAGATGTTCGGCGTCTCGGCGAGCCGGAAGTATTCTTTCCAGCCTACGAGGTAGCTTCGCAGCTCAGCGGCAACTCGTTCGATGCTCCGTCCGACTGTCCGCCTCGTGATGAGTCGGACCCTGTCCTTCATTGCCTCGAGGGCCTTCTTCGCAATTCGACACTTTCCCGTGCGACCCGGCGCATTCCAGAAGGAATAGCCGAGTAGTTTGCGGTTCGTGGCGATGTCGACCGCACTTTTCGCTTCGTTGATTCGGAGCTTGAGCCGCGTGTAGAGCCGCTGCAGCAGCCCCATCACTCGCTCGCCCGCTCGCCGTGACCGCACGTAGACGTTGCAGTCATCCGCGTAGCGCACGAAGGAGTGTCCACGTTTCTCCAGCTCCTTGTCCACTTCATCGAGCAGTACGTTCGCCAGCAGCGGCGACAGCGGACCGCCTTGCGGCGTGCCCTCGTGTCGCTCCGTCGCTACTCCGTTGGCCAGCATTCCGGCCTCCAGATAGCGACGGATGAGTCTCAGCACGCGACGATCACCGATACGCTTCTCCAACCTCCCCATCAGCACGTCGTGATTCACCCGGTCGAAGAATTGCTCCAAGTCCACGTCCACCACGATGCGACGGCCTCCCTGGATGAAGCGTTGCGCTTGCACGACTGCGTCGTGAGCGCGTCGCCCCGGCCGGAAGCCGTAGCTGCGTTCCGAGAAAGTCGGGTCGAATATCGGCTGCAAAACCTGCAGCAGGGCTTGCTGGATGAAACGGTCGAGCACGGTCGGGATGCCAAGCTTTCACACCCCACCATTGCCCTTCGGAATAGGCTGTTCTTTCACCATCGAGGGCCGATACGCCTCCGCGAGCAATTCCTCGCGGAGCTCGGACCAGTGGGCTCTCAAGTGATCGGTCAGCTCCTCCACCGTCATCCCGTCGATGCCGGGACTACCCTTGTTCTTCTTCACTCGCTTCAACGCGGCCTGCAGGTTCTCGCGCCTGAGCACGAGCTCCAAAAGGCCGCTCGTTCCTGAGCGCTCGTTTCCTTGAATCGCCGTCGGCGCTTCCTCGCTCCGCTTTACCATCGGGGCTTCACCCCTACCGCCAGCGGCAGCTCCAGTTGCCTGGACATCTGAGGCCCTTTGCTTTCGAGATTCACGGTCGTCTCGCTCTCCTCTTCGTTTGGTCCTTCACGACTCGGGTCGCTACTACGACCTCGGCTGACTTCTCGCTGCCGCTTGCACGTCGCCCTTTCAGGCACAAGGCGAGATCTCCCCAGGTAAGAACGCCGTCCTTCACCGCACGACCGCCGGATTTACGTCGCCTGAGCTTTGGCCATCGGAGCTTCGCGGTCGCTTGCCCGCTCACCCCGCTCGACGCCGCCTCGGATCCGGTTCTTGTACATCGGCCCGCGGTTTCGCTCCCCGCTTCCTTCCCACGCTCGGTCGCCCTCACGCAGTTGCGGTTCGCTTCGATCAGGATGACCTCCTTTCGGCGGGACTTGCACCCGCAAGACAGCGCCCATGCTGGGCGCACAAACGGAAATCGTAGCGTGAATTCACGCTACGATTTTTGCGTGAGCACCCCATGCGGTGCGGTCGCGGTGAGGCGGCCGGGCTCATTCCTCGGTCCCTTCCGCTTTGTCATACGATGCCAGCACAACCGCCTGCTCCGATACGTGCCGAGAGCTCGCTCGCGGTTTCGAAGAACTTGAAACCCTCACGCTCGGTTGGACTGCGGCAAAGTGACAGCTGCGTAGTGACCAACCATGAGCGGACCCGAACACAATTTTAGATGGCGAAGTCGGCGCAGGCAGTGGTGTACTCTTTCACGCGAGAGAGGGCGCGCCGGCGGCGTCAGCAAAGTGCAGTCCGCTTCGAACCCGCGTTCCGGATGGTCGT